>CANFXW010000011.1 GCA_947451145.1 Sphingomonadaceae bacterium
CACGGCTGCCCGGGTGAGGATGGCACGGTGCAGGGGATGATGGACCTGATGGGCCTCACCTATACACACTCCGGCCTCGCCTGTTCAGTGATCGCCATCGACAAGGAACTCACCAAGCAGGCGCTGGTGCCGCATGGCATTCCGATGCCCGGCGGGCGGATAGTCGCCAGTGAAGAGCTTTACGAGCGCGATCCGCTGGCGCGGCCCTATGTGCTGAAGCCGGTCAACGAAGGCTCGTCTGTCGGCGTGGCGATTGTTACCGAGGGTGGCAATTACGGCAATCCGATCAGCCGCGAGACCAAGGGGCCGTGGCAGGAATTTGACTCACTGCTCGCAGAGCCGTTCATTCGCGGACTTGAACTGACCACAGCGGTGATCGGTGACCGCGCGCTGATGGTAACCGAGCTCAAGCCCAAGTCCGGTTTCTATGACTTCGACGCCAAGTACACTGATGGCCTGACCGAACACGTCTGCCCGGCGCAGATCCCGGACGAAATCACCGAAGCCTGCAAGGACATTGCTCTGCGCGCCCACCACCTGCTCGGCTGCAAGGGCGCGACGCGGTCTGACTTCCGCTGGGATGATACCCAGGGCGTGAAGGGGCTGTTCCTGCTGGAGGTCAACACCCAGCCAGGCATGACGCCGCTCAGCCTCGTGCCCGAACAGGCGAAGCATTGCGGGATGTCTTACGAAGATCTGGTTGAAGAGATCATCGCGGAAGCGCTTGCTGACCGCGCAGCTACGGGGGGCGCGAAATGAGCCAAACCATCCGCCGCAAGGGCGCTCCGGTGCGCAAGGTGGCTGCGCAAGCGAAAACCGCGCGTCAGGTCCGCAATGCCCGCGCCAAGACCGGGTCGATCTTCGATTCCGTGATGGCCATGCTGCCTTTCAATGAAGACCAGCTGCACAAGATCTTCCTCTTCGCCATTCTGGCCGCCGCAGCCGTGATCGCAGTTGTCGTGGCGCGCGCGGCAGGCGTTCCTGAACTGGCCGCGCAGCAGTTCTCCAATGTTGCCGCCAACGCCGGCTTTACCGTTGCCAAGGTGGAAGTGCGCGGGGTCAAGCATCTCAACGAGCTGAAGGTTTATGAGCGGGTGCAGGGCGATGTCGGCAAGCCAATGCCCGAGCTCGACGTCGATCGCATCCGCGCCGAGCTGGTCCAGCTATCGTGGGTAGAAGATGCCCGCGTCTCGCGCCAGCTGCCCAAGACGCTGGTGATCGATATCGTCGAACGCACGCCGCATGCAGTGCTGCGCAAGCCGGATCGTCTGGTGCTGATCGACAATCAGGGCAACGAACTCGATCCGATTTCGCCAGAGCGGGCCAAGGGTAAGCTCGTGGTTTCCGGCCCCGGCGCTGGCAAGCAGGTTGCCGCGCTCACTACGTTGCTCGATGCCGCCCCGGCGCTGCGGCCGCAGGTGGTCGAAGCCGAATGGGTTGGTAACCGGCGCTGGAACCTGTCGTTCAAGACGGCGCAGGTGCTCGCGTTGCCTGAGGGAGAGAAGCAGGCCGCCAAGGCGCTGATGTCCTTCGCGCGGCTTGACGGATTGAACCGCCTGCTCGGTGGCAAGGCGACGGCTTTTGATATGCGCACTTCTGACCGGATCATCTTTCGCGTACCTGATCGCGCGGTCGATGCGGCCAAGGCTGATGCCGCCAAGAAGGCCGAGCAGCAGGCCGAGAAGAAGGCTGAGAAACTGGCAGAAGCAGGCAAGACCGATGCCACCCCAGCGGCAAAGTCCAGCGCCAAGACCGATGCCAAGAAAGCGGAGAAGAACTGATGGCAGCCCCACGCATCGCCCGGGTCATCGGTGCCGTGAATGTGGGGAGCGCCCGCATTTCGGCGATGATCGCCGGGATTACCGAGACCGGTGAACTGGTCGTACTGGGTTCTGCCCACCGCCTCAGCCAGGGTGTGAAGCGCGGTTATGTCACCGACATGAAGCGCGCCGCCGATGCCGTGCACGATGCCGTTGTGCGTGCCGAGAAGGTGGCCGGGGTTTCGGTCAACACCGTGTGGATCAGCACTTCGGGTGCTGGCCTCGCCAGCCAGATCGCTCAGGTGGAAGTTGATATCGGTGGCCGCCGGATCGAGCAGGACGATATCGACCAATTGCTCGTCGCCGGCCGCGATGTGATCCAGCCCGATGGCCGCATGGTGCTTCACGCCCAGCCGGCGCATTACACGCTTGATGGCGCGCACGGGGTCTCCAACCCTCGCGGGCTCCACGCCGAGCGGCTTGCCGTCGATATCCATGTGCTGCTCGCCGATGGCGCGCCGATCCGCAATATTACCGAGGCGGTGCAGAACGCGCACCTTGATGTTGAGGCGGTTGTCGGCTCGCCAATCGCGGCTGGTCACGCGTGCCTCAGCCCCGAAGAGCGCGATCTGGGTGTCGCCCTCGTCGAATTTGGTGCCGATGTGACAAATGTTTCGGTCCATGCCGGAGGAATGTTGCTCGGCCTCGCGACGATCCCGATGGGTTCGGGCGACGTGACAGATGCCATTGCCTCGGCATTCGGCATCCGCCGGTTTCAGGCCGAGCGGCTCAAATGCGTCCACGGATCGGCGATCGCGAGCCCGGCGGATCACCGCGAAATGGTGGCGGTTAACGCCCCGGGAGACGAGGACGCTGGCCCACCTGCGCGCCACGCTGACGAGGCCAATCGCATCCCCCGGGCAGAGCTTGTTTCGGTAATTACCCAGCAACTCGGTAAGCTCATGGAAGAGGTGAATAAGGCACTAAAAGGTCTTGGTTTTACAGGATCAAAGGGGCAGCTCGTGGTGCTCACTGGCGGCGGCGCAGAGATGACCGGACTTGCCGATTATGCACAGGCGGCGCTCGGACGCCCGGTGCGGATCAGCAAGCCGCCGGTGTTGCGCGGGCTGGTCGATGCCCACTCCACGCCGGGCTTTTCCTCGCTGACGGGTCTGGTGCTTTATGCTGCCGCAGACCCGGTCGATATCCGTTCCGTGGGGCCCGTCTATCAGGAGACCCACCGCTTCAAGGGCATGGGTCTGGCAGTGCGCATCTGGCGCGCTTTGAAAGAGTATTTTTAAGGGTTTGAGACGAATTTCTTCGGGAATTCTTGACTGTGGACAACACGGAAAACCGCCTTGGTTGCGCGAGTCCAAGCGTGGCATTGTTGCATTTATGAGACTGCCCTTTCGCGGGGTGTGATTGGAGAGCGAAATGAGCATCAATATCGGACCCCCGGCGGTTGAGGAACTTCGTCCCCGCATCACCGTAATCGGCGTCGGTGGCGCTGGCGGCAATGCGATTGCCAACATGATCCATGCCAAAATCGAAGGCGTGGACTTTGTCATCGCCAATACCGATGCGCAGGCGCTTAACAATTCGGTCGCCGAGCAGCGCATCCAGCTTGGGCCGGATATCACGCAGGGCCTCGGTGCCGGTTCGCGTCCCGAAGTTGGCCGTGCGGCTGCCGAGGAAACGCTGAACGATATCGAGCGCTCGCTCGATGGTGTGCACATGTGCTTCATCGCGGCAGGCATGGGCGGCGGCACCGGTACAGGCGCTGCTCCGGTCATCGCCAAGGCGGCGCGTGACAAGGGTGTGCTCACCGTTGGCGTGGTCACCAAGCCGTTCCTGTTCGAAGGCACGCGCCGCATGCGCGCTGCCGAAGCCGGTATCGAAGAGCTGCAGAAGCACGTCGATACACTGATCGTCATTCCCAACCAGAACCTGTTTCTGGTCGCCAAGGCGGAAACCACCTTCAAGGAAGCCTTCAGCCTCGCTGACGAAGTGCTCCAGCAGGGCGTCCGTTCGATCACCGATCTGATGGTCATGCCGGGCCTCATCAACCTTGACTTTGCCGACGTGCGTTCGGTGATGGGCGAAATGGGTAAGGCGATGATGGGCACGGGCGAAGGTTCGGGCGAGAACCGTGCACTGGAAGCTGCCGAGCGGGCGATCTCCAATCCGCTGCTCGACGGCGTTTCGATGCAGGGCGCCAAGGGCGTGATCATCTCGATCATCGGCGGCGACGACATGAAGCTGCTGGAAGTCGATGAAGCCGCGAACCACATTCGCGAGTTGGTCGATCCCAATGCCAACATCATCTGGGGCAGCGCCTTCAATCCCGATCTGCAGGGCAAGATCCGCGTCTCGGTGGTTGCCACCGGGATCGAACAGACCGCCGAAATGGCTGAAACCGCAGCACGCCCGATGACTTTCGGTGGTTCGCGCGGGCCGGTGCGTCCGCATGATGCCGCGCCGGAGCCGGTCGTTACGCTTGAGCCGCCCGCGGTTCCTGCGGCCTATGAGCCCGAGCCAGTTGCCGAAGCAGCCCCTGCTGCCGATGAGCACGATGAACTTGAACTCAGCGAATTCGCGGAAGAGGCTCAGGACGAAGCTGAAGCGCCTGAGGCTGAAGACGAGGCGCTCGAGCTTTCGGCTTCGCACGAAGAGCAAGAGGCCGAAAAGGCAGACGACAGCTCCGACGATCTGCTCAGCCAGGCTACCCGCCTGAACGAAGAGGATGAGCCGGTTTCGCCGCTGGCAACCCGTCGCCGTCCTTTGGTTTCGGATTCTTCGCTGGGTGAGAGCGAACCCGCTGAACGGACGCCGCGCCTTTCGGGCGCAGGCAGCACGCTGTTCGAACGGATGGCCAACCTGTCGCGTGGCGGCAAGGGCGATGAGGAAGAAGCGGTTGAAGAGGAAGAGGAGGACACTGGTCCTTCGATCTCGATCCCGCGTTTCCTTGGGCGTCAGAATAACCAGTAAGGGACACCCGGCAGAGCGAGACTGTTCTGCCGGGGTTCATTTGCCGGATGGCAGAGGTCTGGGTCTCTGCCGCGCCCGGAATCCAGGGGCGACAAGTTCATGAAGGTTCCGATGCGGATTATCCTGCGCCAGTCGGCTGTTGCTGCCCTGCTTGCCAATGCAGCGGTGCCTGCGCTTGCCCAACAGCTTCCGGCAGTATCGCAGCCAGTGGTGCAGGCCGTGCCGGGGCAAGACAGCCAGGTACTTAACGCAGCGCTGGCCCGGCTTGGCAAAGATCCGCGCGATATCAATGCCCTGATCGATGCCGGCAATGCCGCGCTGACGCTCGGCGATGTCGGAGCGGCGGTTGGTTTCTTCTCCCGGGCAGACCAGATCCAGCCAAACAGCCCGCGCGTGCGCGCTGGACTTGCTGGAGCGCTGGTGCACAGCGGCAACCCCTATGATGCCATCCCGCTGTTTGCCGAAGCAGAGGCAGCGGGCGGCATGGACCCGCGGCTCAATGCCGAACGCGGGCTTGCCTATGATCTGGTTGGAGACAATGCTACGGCGCAAAAATACTACCGCGCCGCGTTGGGCATTGCTCCCAGTGATGAAGCCACGCGGCGGCTGGCGCTCAGTCAGGCAATTTCCGGCGATCGCAATGGCATGGACATTACCCTCGCACCGCTGATTTCGCGCGGCGACAAGGCGGCCCAGCGCATCCGCGCCTTTGGTCTGGCGATTGTCGGGCGGGCAGATGATGCGGTGGGCATTGCCTACCAGACGATGCCGCAGGATCTCGCCGCCGGGATCGCTCCCTATCTGCGCTATATGCCGCGCCTGACACGGGCACAGCAGGCCTCTGCCGCCATGTTCGGCCATTTTCCGCGCGCTGCCGAGATCGGCCATGACGATCCGCGCGTACAGCGGTTTGCCCCGCCGGTCCATGTTGCGACCGCTGAAACCGCGCTGGTGCCAGCCGGTGAGCCGCTGGGCGCCAAGGGTGCGCGGCCCAAGGACAAGCCCAAACCCAAACCGGTCGAAGTTGCCGTGGCAACTCCGCCGCGCGTCGCGCCGGGCGAGCTCAACCCGCGCCGCGAAGAGAGCGATACGCCATCCGCGCTGGCTGCGCGTGAAGTGCCCGCGCTTGCGCCAAAACCTGCCGCTGCGCCGCCAAAGGTTGCCGTTGCTGCGCCAAAGCCAGAGCCGAAACCGGTTCCGCCAGCAGCTGCACCAACCCCCACGCCCGCGTCGACAGCGGTCGCGGTCAACAGTTTTGATCTGGGCAAGGTTGCCAAGACTGAGCCCGTGGCTGCCGTTCCAGCCGAACCTGCGCCAGCACCCGTTGCTGCTCCGCCACCTGCGCCCAAGCCTGCGCCAAAGGCCGAACCGCCCAAGCAGGCGGCCAGCTTTGCCGAAGCCTTCGGCGATCTCGGTGCTCCTGTCGCCAAGCCGGTCCCGGCGTCGGGCGCGGTGGACGTCCGCAAGATCGCGCGCGCCAAGGCGGAACCCGCCAAGCCCGTTAACCCCAGCCGCATCTGGGTGCAGGTGGGCACCGGGCGCGACAAGGCGGCGCTGGGCTATACCTGGCGCGGTCTGGTGAAGGACAATCCCGACGTTTTGCGCGGCAAATCGCCCTCGATCACCGAATGGGGCCGCACCAATCGTCTGCTTACCGGGCCGTTTGAAACGGAAGCTGCAGCCAACGCCTTCCTCAAGCGCCTGACCAAGGCCGATGTCGATGCCTTCTTGTGGACCAGTCCGGCAGGGCAGGTGGTCGATCCGATGGGCGGACGCTAACCACGGGTTCGCGCCGTTTCCCACCGATTTTCCACAGCGTGTGAACAGGCTTGTAAAGTTATGCGCAGCCCTTCGCATCGCATCCATTGTGCGAAGCCCCCTGCTCGACGCATCCAATGTGCATGAATTTGGAGCATCCCAATTGACCGCTGGCCACATCCACATGAGCCGTGACGAAGACGCCGCCCCGGTCGATATGCTCGCCGCGCTGTGCGAAGCGCGCGGCTGGCCGTTTGACTATGTCAGCGAGGACGAAATCACCGTCGAAGTGCAGGGATCATGGGCCAGCTATCAACTGCGCTGCATCTGGCGCGAAGACGATCACGTGCTGCAGCTGATCTGCCTGCCGGAAATCCGCATTCCCGATGACAAGCGCGCGCCGATGTTCGAGGTGCTGGCGCTGGTCAACGAACAGATGTGGCTGGGGCATTTCGATGTCTGGTCGAACGGCATGGTCCTGCTCTATCGCCACGCGCTGATGTTGGGCGATGATGGTCTGCTTAGCCTCAATCAGGCGCAGGTCGCGGTAGAGGCTGCAATTGACGAGTGCGACCGGTTCTATCCTGCGTTCCAGTTCATCCTGTGGGGTGACAAGAGCCCGGCGGAAGCTCTGGCCAGCGCCATGGTCGATGCGGCGGGCGAGGCGTGAAGATCCTCATCATCGGTTGTGGTAACATGGGCGGGGCCATGCTGGCCGGCTGGCTGCGTGGCGGTTTCGCACCTGATAGCTTTACCGTTGTCGATCCGATTTTGCCGGAAGCACCCGCGGGTGTGGAATTGATGCGCGCAGTTCCACCAACTGGCGCGTTATTCGATGTGATTCTGTTGGGCGTGAAGCCGCAGCAACTGGGCGCTGCTGCTGATGCGGTTGCCGCTCTGGCGGGGCCGCAAACCCTGCTGCTCTCGATCCTCGCCGGAGTGGACTGCGGCACGCTGCGCCGCCGCTTTCCCGAGGCTGGCGGAATTGTGCGGGTGATGCCCAATCTCGCAGCGGCGCTCGGCAAGTCCCCGATCGGCCTGTCCGGTGATCGGCGAGAGGGCCAGGATGCGCTTGTCGAAAAGCTGATGGCACCGCTCGGCCATGCCGAGTGGCTGGCAGACGAGAGCCTGATGGACGCGGTAACTGCACTCTCCGGCTCAGGTCCGGCATTCGTTTACCGGTTCATCGATGCTCTGGCGGCAGGTGGCGCCGAACTGGGACTGCCGCGCGAACAGGCAGACCGCCTGGCGCTGGCCATGGTCGAAGGCGCTGCCATGCTCGCCGCGCAGGCTCCGATTTCGCCGGGAGAGCTGGCCCGCCGTGTTGCCAGCCCGGGCGGAACCACGCAGCGCGGGCTTGATGTGCTCGATGCCGATCAGGCGCTTGGCAGGCTGATGGAGGCAACGCTACGTGCCGCGCGTGATCGCGGGGCCGAGATGGCCGCAGAGGCGCGCGAAGCCGGTTAACCATCTTACAATCCGCGACAAATATTCGTCCGGTTTTCCTTGAAACCACCCGGCATAAGGACGATATTGCTTCCATCCGCACGCACCTGTGCGGAAAGAGGAGTTTAAAGGCATGGCAAATTGGAACGACCCCCAGTCCAACCGGACCGGTTTTGGCGCGTCCACTGGCCTTAATGGTGGTTCGCTTGGACAGGCTGCAGCCTATGACATGGGCCTGCGCCGCTATATGCTTTCGATCTATAACTACATGGCCAGCGGCGTGCTGCTTTCGGGCATTGTCGCGCTGTTCACCGCCAATTCCGGGCTGGCCTACCAGATCTTCAGCTCTCCGCTGCGCTGGGTTATTGCGCTGGCGCCGCTCGGCATCGTCATGGCCATGAGCTTTGGCATGCAGCGGATGCAGAAATCGACCCTGCAAATGCTGTTCTGGGCATTCAGCGTGCTGATGGGGCTTTCGCTTTCGGCGATCTTCCTTGTCTACACCGGTCCTTCGATTGCGACGACCTTCTTCGCGACGGCCGCTTCGTTCGCGGGGCTTAGCCTGGTGGGTTACACCACCAAGCGCTCGCTCTCGGGCATGGGTACCTTCATGAGCATGGGCCTGATCGGTCTGATCGTTGCCATGCTGATCAACATGTTCTTCCCGATGCCGGGCATGGCGCTCGCGATCTCGGTGCTGGGCGTGGTGATCTTTGCAGGACTTACCGCATGGGACACGCAGAGCCTGAAGCAGACCTATGCCCACGTTGCCGGAACCGAAATGGCCGACAGGGTGGTGATCATGGGCGCGTTGCAGCTCTATCTGGATTTCATCAACATGTTCCAGTTCCTGCTCAGCTTCCTTGGCGATCGTCGCTAAACCTTCGATAGAACACGGAAATCCAACGGCCCGGCGTGCAGCGATGTACGCCGGGCATTTTCTTTGCCTGCCGGATGGGCTAGACCGGCACCTGTGCACGGGAACGAAGAGGACGGTCGCAATGGTCCGGGGTAAATTGAATTCAGCCGCAAGGCTTGCTGTCATCGGCTTTGCGCTGCTGGCCTCTGCCTCGCTTGAGGCCAAGAAGAAGCCCGTACCGCCGCCACCACCGGCCCCGGCGCCCCCGCCACCTGTGGTGATCTATGTTCCCTACAAGCCAACCCCGCCAGATTCAGCTTCGCCCCTGATGGCTATCCCGGCGCGCGGGGCGGACGGGCTTTATTACAGCGTCAATCGCGGCATTTCGCCCAATCAGGCGGCGTGGAACCTGCGCTCTGGCTATAACGTCGCCGCGCTTGGCTGTTATGATCCGAAGCACAAGGAAATCCTGATCAACTACAAGGCCTTCCTGAAGACCAATGCCAAGACGCTTGGTGTGCTGAACAAGGCTGTCGATGCCGAATGGCGCAAGAAATACGGCGCCGGTTTCGTCAAGCCGCGCGAGAAGTTCATGACCGAGGTCTATAACCACTTCGCCGCCCCGCCGACCATGCCGGCCTTCTGCGATGCCATGCTGGCTGTCAGCCGCGAAGCGAAGCTGATCAAGCCAGCTGAAATCACGGCTTTCGCCACAAGGTCGCTGCCCAACATCGAAACCGTCTTTGATGATTTCTTCCGCCGCTTTGACCAGTACCGCCTCGATCTTGCCGTCTGGCAGGCCAAGTGGGGCGATGCCGTGCCCGGTTCGGCGATGACCCTGCCCGCCGGCACGGTGGTGAAGTAGCAAAATTTGCTCTTTTGCCGGCTTGGCGCTTTCGCTAAACGGGCTGCACTGGAACGGGGCCGTAGCTCAGATGGGAGAGCGCGTCGTTCGCAATGACGAGGTCAGGGGTTCGATCCCCCTCGGCTCCACCAGTACGCTGTAAATAGCCACATCTTGGCCTGCGAACGGCACCTTTCTGCGCTTCCGGTGCTCACGTACTGAAGTACGCTCCGCTCCGGTTCTCGAACGTCACCATTTTCGCTCCAGCCTGAGCCAATTCACAGCCCAATCAGTGCGGAGCCAATTTCCGCAAACCAGTTTTCTCCTTCACCCCTTGAAGGATTGCAGGCTGCACGCGACATTCGTGTAACAATCAGCTAACGGCCCACCATGCATTTTCTTGACCAAGCAAAAATCTATGTCCGATCCGGCGCCGGCGGCGCAGGCGCAGTCGCGTTCCGGCGCGAGATGTATGTCGAATACGGCGGGCCGGACGGCGGCAATGGCGGCAAAGGTGGCGACATCATTTTTGAGGCGGTGGCTGGCCTCAACACCCTGATCGACTTCCGCTATACCCAGCATTTCAAAGCTCCGCGCGGCGGCGGCGGCTCAGGCCAGAACCGCAATGGCGCCGCCGGCAAGAACCTTGTCATCAAGGTGCCGGTTGGCACCCAGGTGCTGGATGATGATCGCGAAACGGTTCTGCTTGATCTGACCGAGGTTGGCCAGCGCGTCGTTTTCCTTGAAGGCGGCATGGGCGGGCGCGGCAATGCCAGTTACAAGACCAGCACCAACCGCGCGCCGCGACAGCACCAGCCGGGCATTCCGGCCGAAGAGCGCTGGGTCTGGCTGCGGTTGAAGCTGCTCGCCGATGCGGGCCTTGTCGGCCTGCCCAATGCCGGCAAGAGCACCTTCATCAACCAGATCACCAACACCAAGGCCAAGGTTGGCGCCTATGCCTTCACCACGCTGCGCCCGCAGCTGGGCGTGGTGACGCACAAGCATCGCGAATTCGTGCTGGCCGATATTCCGGGCCTGATTGCCGGTGCCGCAGAAGGGGCAGGGGTGGGCGACCGCTTCCTCGGCCATATCGAGCGCTGCCGCGTGCTGATCCACCTGATCGATGCCTATGGCAAGGACCCGGTCGAGGCGATGGAGATCGTCGAGGAAGAGCTCGCCGCCTATGGTGAGGGGCTGGAAGACAAACCCCGGCTGGTCGTGCTCAACAAGATCGATCTGATAGACAAGGAAATGGTCGAGGCCTTTAGCGAGGAACTGCTCGAAGCTGGCGCGGATCAGGTGTTCCCGATCTCCGGCGCAACGGGCGAGGGGATCGACAAGCTGCTCGATGCCGTGATCGGCTATCTGCCAGCAGCAACGATGACCGAGCGTCCCGCCGGTGAGCAGGAAGAGGCCGAAGAAAAGCCCTGGTCGCCGATCTGAATGTGTTCGCGCAAAGGCGCAAAGGGAAGAAGGCGCAAAGTTGACGTGTAGTGCCGCAGGCTTTTCTGTTCTTATTTAGCTCTCGTGTACCGCGATGCAGAAGCCAGGAAGAGGCTTCGCCTCCAATGCTGCTGCTTCGCGCCTTATTTCCTTTGCGCCTTTGCGCGAACCAAAATCCTTGCGACAATCGCGGCGTCCGCTAATCCCGCCCCATGATCATCGCCCGCCTTTCCGATCTGGCTGACAAGGCCAAATGCCCCCGCCTGGTGGTAAAGGTAGGCTCGTCGCTGCTTGTCGGCCCCGATGGCCTGCGCGAGGCGTGGATCGAGGCGCTGGTGGCAGAGATTGCCGTACTGCGCGCTGGCGGGCAGGAAGTTATTGTCGTTTCCTCGGGCGCGATTGCGCTGGGTGCGAAAACGCTCGGGCTGGATAAGGGCGGGCGCGGGAGCCTTGCCGATGCGCAGGCGGCGGCGGCAGTAGGCCAGATCGCTCTGTCCGGCCTTTGGGCGCGGTTGCTCGGACAGCATGGCATTGCCGCCGCGCAACTGCTGCTGACGCTGGAAGACCTTGAGGATCGCCGCCGCTACCTCAACGCCACGGCTACGCTCACCCGGCTGCTTGATGCGGGCGCGGTGCCGGTGGTCAACGAGAACGATTCGGTGGCGACGCAGGAAATCCGCTTTGGCGACAATGACCGGCTGGCCGCGCGGGTGGCGCAGGCTGCCCATGCTTCTGCGGTGCTTTTGCTCTCTGACGTCGATGGCCTGTTTGATCGCAATCCCAAAGATCCTGCCGCCAAACTGCTGCCGCTGGTGCAGGGCGTTTCGGCAGAGGTTCATGCCATGGCCGATGGCGGATCGGCATCGGGCCTTGGCTCGGGCGGGATGACATCAAAGTTACAGGCCGCCGAGATCGCCGAGCGTGCCGGGATTGCTCTGGTGATCGGCAATGGCACGCATGATGCGCCGATCGCGCGGGTGACGCAGGCGGGCGTCGGCACGCTGTTCCTGCCAAAACGCAAGGCCGCAGCGCGCAAGGCTTGGCTCGGCGGGCGGCTGCGGCTCAAGGGTGTGCTGGTGGTCGATGCCGGGGCGGCCAAGGCACTGGCGAAGGCATCGAGCCTGCTCGCGGCAGGTATTACCGCCGTGGAAGGCGAATTCCAGCGCGGCGATGCCGTGGCTATCCGCGATGCGGAGGGCCGGGTACTGGCGCATGGCCTTGCCGAGTACGATGCCGGGGAATGTGCCAGCCTTCAGGGCAGGAATAGTCGCGATCATGCCGAGATACTCGGCTACGCGCCGCGCTCGGCGGTGGTGCACCGCGACCAGATGGTGCTGCTTTGACGCTTGCCGTTACGGGAGCCACCGGCTTTGTCGGTCAGGCGCTGATTGATCGCGCAACCAAGGCCAGGATACCCGTCCGCGCACTCACCCGCCGCCCGGCTGAGCCGTGCACTGGCGTCGAATGGGTGCTGGGCGATTTGGGCGCGAACAATGCCCTGGCGCAACTGTGCAAGGGCGCGGAAGCCTTGGTGCATGTCGCTGGCGTAGTCTCTGCGCCCGACGCCGCCGGTTTCGAAGAAGGCAATGTAACCGGCACTTTGAATGTTATCGAGGCCGCGGTGAAAGCCGGCGTGCCGCGGCTGATCTTCGTCTCCTCGCTTTCTGCACGCGAGCCGCAGCTATCAGCTTATGGCGCAAGCAAGGCGCGGGCCGAGAAGCTGGTTATGGCCAGCGGGCTCGATTGGACCATCGTGCGTCCCCCGGCGATTTACGGCTTTCGTGACAAGGAAATGCTCGATCTGTTCAAGGCGGCCAAATGGGGCGTGGTCCCCATGCCGCAGCGCGAAGGGCGCGCGAGCTACATCCATGTCGATGATCTCGCCCGCCTGCTGCTGGCGTTGATTCCCGGCGGCGAGGCAGTGACCGGACAGGTCTTCGAACCGGATGATGGCAAGAGCGGCGGCTGGGGGCATCGCGAGATCGCCCGCGCAATTGGCTGGGCCGTGGGGCGGCGACCTGCTGTGGTCCACCTCTCGCCCGCGATGCTTGGCCGCGCAGCGCGGTGGGGCAGCAAACTGCTCGGCAGCCGGTTCAAGCTTACACCAGACCGTGCGGGTTATATGTCCCATCCCGATTGGGTCTCTGCCGAAGCAGCGCGCGTGCCTGAATCGTTGTGGAAACCCAAGGTTCCCACCCGCGAAGGGCTGCGCGCCACGGCCAAATGGTACCGCGAGCAGGGCTGGCTGTAATCAGTTGAAGGGCCGGGATTCATCGCCCGGCCGTTGACCTGACCCTTGGCCCGATGCCCGCACAGGTGCACACTGTCGGCATATCGGGAAAAGGAATTCGAAATGGCGACACTGTTGAAGGCAGGCGCAGATGACGCCAAGCGGTATTGGCTCGACGAAGGACGCGGTGACGAAGGCGGCTTCATCCGCGAAGTTGACTATGCCGCCAACGCGCGCGGCATCGATCCGATGTTCGCCGGGCTCAAGATTGTCGACTGCGATACCCATTTCACCGAACCGGCTGATCTGTGGACGGCCAACGCTCCTGCAGGCCTGAAGGACAGGATGCCCCACGTCGAACGCATCGGCGAGGCGGACAAGTGGGTCTGCATGGGCCGCGATTTCGGCAGCCTTGGCGGCAATGTGATCGACAAGAACAAGAACAAGCTGCTCGGCAAGCTGGCCTTCCGCCGTTACGAGCAGATCGCGCCGGGTTCCTATGACGTTACCGAGCGGCTCAAGGACATGGACGACATGGGCATCTGGGCGCACATCTGCTTCCAGAATGGCGGGGTTACCCAGGCCGGATCGCTGGTTGCGCTGGGTGACGAGCAGCTCGCGACGGCGATCTACCAGATCTACAACGACGCCTGCCGCGATCGCATGGTGATGTCTGGCGGCCGCATCAACGGCATGGCCACGCTGCCCTATTGGGACAAGAAGCTGATGGACGCCGAAATGCGGCGGATCATCGATATGGGGATCAAGGGCGTTGTCCTGCCGGATCGTCCGGAGCGCCTGTCCGAAGGCTATCTCGGCCCCGACGGCAAGATCAACCCCTTCTGGGAAACCGTGTTCGACCTGTGCAACGAGAGCGGCACGCCGCTCACCTTCCACCTCAATTCGTCGCTCGATGCCGAAAGCGTGATGTGGGATAATCTGGGCTTTGACCAGAAGCTGCCAATTTCGGCGCTGATCCACAACATCGGCTGCGCCGCGACCATGCTGAACTTCATGGTATCCGGACTGCTAGACCGGTTCGACAAGCTGAAGATTGGCCTGATCGAAAGCGGCATGGGCTGGGTGCCATTCATGCTTGAGGCGATGGACCACCAGCTCAAGGAATTCCGCACGCGCGAAAATCGCGGCTTCAAGCTGTCCAGTTCGGAATACTTCAAGAAGCATTTCTGGGTGAGCTTCTGGTTTGAGGATTTCGCCCCCAAACACATGCTGGACGCGATTGGTGCCGACCGTATCCTGTTCGAAACCGACTATCCGCACCCCACCTCGCTTTATCCCGGCGTGCAGGACAAGCTGGTTGATGTGCTGAAGGATCACGACGCGCCAACCCGCAAGCTGATCCTGCAGGATAATGCGTCAGCGCTTTTTAATCTGGGACTGTGACATGCATTTCTGCGCCAGAATGAATTTTTGGCGCGATGAACTGACTTGAAAACACTGGCTCGCGCACCAAGGCATAGGTGTGCGGGCCGGGCCCCTCTGGCGATGCGGTTTTCAAAACCCCATCGTGATGTCGGACCGCATCGGGTGAACCCTGATGCAAATGGCCCATTTCCGCTTTTGCCTCAGGTCACCTGTCGAACATATCGATTATGGAGTGGCCTGATGACGACAATTGCCTACCGACTGCACGCAGTTCATGCCCGGCTCAAAGCCGAGATCAAGCGCGAGTTGAAGCGGCGCAAGCCTGACGAATACCGTCTGACAAAACTCAAGAAGCTCAAGCTGGCCATCAAGGACCGGCTTTATGCCAATGTGAGGCGATCCGTCAGCGCGTTCTGACCGCGCAGTCTCCACGCACCCCGATTGCTGGCCGCCAATCAAAGTGAGGTTTCGCAGGTGCGACACCGCGCGCTGAATCCGGCTGCATATCGAAAGCGTGAAAGAGCGGGCCAAATGGTCCGCGATCAATCCGAACACAAACAACATTCTGCTTTGGAGAGTTCAAATGAAGCCAGTTGCAATTACCCTGACCGCTATCGCCGCTTTGGCAATTGCCGCCCCGGTATCCGCCAAGCATTTCCCGCATCACAATCCTGCGAGATCGCATTCCGCGCAGTGCACGCCGGTCACGACTACTCAGGCGAGCGGATGGTTCGATAGCTTCAACCAGGCATGGGCCACCAAAAGCCCGGCTGCCGTTACTGCTCTGTTTGCCAAGGATGCGGTACTGCTGGCTACGCTATCCAATAGGCCGCGCACAGCCCCGGCTGCTATCGAAGACTATTTCGTCACCTTCTTGAAGAAGAGCCCGGCCGGGACGATTGATACCAGCACGATCAAGATCGGCTGCAACAGCGTGACGCGCGTCGGGACCTGGACGGTGAAGCTCACCGATGCGGCAACCGGCAAGGTCACCGATGTGAAGGCGCGCTATTCCTTCATCTACAAGCCGGAAAACGGCACCTGGAAGATCGACCACCTGCACTCGTCGATGATGCCAGAACCCACCGCCTGACAGCGAGCCTGGGACGGACCGCAATCCCCCACGGTCGGTCCCCTTTTTCACCTCTGCCCAAAACAAACAAGGACACATGAATGGCGGCTCGTTTTGTTATCATCGCAGCGCCCATGCTGCTGGCGGCAAGTCCGGCGCTCGCGGTGGATGAGGATGTCGAAATCTGGACGGTTGGTATCGCCACCGGCACGATCTCTGGCAAAGTGCTGGGATCGATGGAGGTTTCTATCCGCAGCAGTGACGAGGGAACCCGTCATGCCACGGTGCTGCTCAGGCCCTCGATCGGCTATCAGGTCACGCCAAAGCTCAGTCTGTGGGCGGGTTATACGCGGGCGACCGTTGGTTCTGTTGGCCGCCCGCTGTCGATTGAAAACCGCTATTTTCAGCAAGCGAGCTGGACAATTGGCAAGGTGGCGGGCGGCACGCTCAGCTCAAGAACGCGGCTCGAACAGCGCACTGTAATGGGCCGCAATGATACCGGCTGGCGGGCGCGGCAGCAGTTGCGCTGGACGAAACCGGCTTCGACGGGCGGCGCGAATGTCGTCCTCTCGAGCGAGGTCTTTGTCGCCCTGAATTCAACCGATTTCGGCGCGCGAGCCGGGCTGGACCAGACCCGAACCTTTGCAGGGATCAACCTGCCGCTGGCCAAGGGCTTCACCTTGGAGGGCGGCTATATGAACCGCTATGTGAAGCGTTCAGGCGTGCCCGACCGGCTCGACCATATCGTCCCGGTTACCGCGACCTACCGGTTTTAGGGTCAGGACCTATTCCCCGCGTCTTCGAGGTTTGAGTCAAAATGGCTCAGTGCAAGGCGGATAGGCGAAGGAATAGTGGTTCTATTTCGAGGCTATCCAACGCAGCTCTGGGCCATTTTGAACAAATCCCTGCGGGACGGCAGAATGGCTTCCATCTCGCACCGAAATTCCCTTGGAAAGGCAACCAGCCTTCCCGGCGCGAATTTCCGTCCGATCTGTTTACCATTCTGCCGCCTCGAAGACGCGGGGAATAGGTCCTGACCCTTAGAAAACCGGATCGAATTCCGGCGGCAGTTCGTCACCGCTGTCCGGCGTACCGGGAACGTGGATGCCACATTCGGTCTTGTCCCAGCCCTTCCAGCGACCCGAGCGCGGGTCTTCGCCGGGTGCGACCTTGTGGGTGCAGGGCGAGCAGCCGATCGAGGGGTAGCCTTCGGCGACCAGCGGATGCACGGGCAAACCGTGGGCCTGCAAATGCTCGCTCAATTCCTCGGCGCTCCAGTCGGCGAGCGGGTTGATCTTGAGCCGGCCCTGCGCATCGCTGCGATCAATCTCGAAGCGCGGCAAGCCCGTTCGGGTGCTCGACTGGAAGCCCTTGCGTCCGGTGATCGTGGCATCGAAGCGTTCGATCGCGCGGGCCAAGGGCTGAACCTTACGGATATCGCAGCAGCCATCGGGATCGTATGACCAGCGCAGTCCGCTTTCGTCCTTTGCCTTCAATAGTTCAGCATCAGGGGTGAGGTTTATCAGGTTGGTCAGGCACAGATGCGCCACCAGCGTGTCGCGATAGGCCAGCGTTTCGGGGAAATGCTTGCCGGTTTCGAGGAACAGCACCGGCGTTGCCGGATCGACCTGCGCCACCAGATGCAGCAAAACCGCGCTTTCGGCGCCGAAGCTGGAAACAACAGCGAGATCGCCTGCCAGCTGGTCGCGCAGCACCGTGCCCAGCATTTCAACCGTATCCGTGCCCTTGAACAGCTTGTTGAGCCGCACGGCATCGGACTCGCTGAAGCGCGGGCCGGTGTTGATGCGATCAATGTTGCGGGGTTCAGGGGGCACGGTTTCAGCCATGCTGCCCAATCCCATGCCGCTTGGCCCAGACCGGGCTGCGGCCATCGACCGTGGGCTGATAGACTTCAGCGTAACGGGCCATGGCTGCTTCGGCATCGGCAACATTGAGCTCACGCTCGGGCGCGAAGCTGTCAAAGCCGCAGCGGCGCATATAGGCGAGCTGATCGACCAGAACGTCACCCACGGCGCGCAGTTCGCCGGTATAGCCGGCCTCGCGCAGAACCCGGGCCGAGGTGTAACCGCGCCCGTCGGTATAGGCCGGGAAGTTCACCTCAATCAGCTTCAGGCGGTCCAGATGCGGCAGCAGATCGCGCGCCTCGTCGCCGGGTTCGAGCCGGACAGCAGAGGCATTGGTCTGCTCGCCAAAGCTGTCGACCGTGACAGCGGGATCGGCAACCGGTTCATCGCTGCGGAAACGGAACTGGGTCATTCTGCGTTCTCCTTGGCGTAAATCGCTTCCTTGAAGGGAGCCATTCCCAGGCGGCGATAGGTATCGAGGAAGCGCTCGCTTCCCTGCTTGTTGGCAAGGTAGAAGTCGGTTGCCTTTTCGACCGCGCCGACGATGCCGTCTTCGTCGAAGCCGGGGCCGGTGATCGTGCCGAGCGACGTATCCGCGCCCTCGCAGCCGCCGAGCAGGAGCTGGTAGTTCTCCACGCCCTTGCGGTCGACACCCAGGATGCCGATGTGCCCGGCATGGTGGTGGCCGCAGGCATTGATGCAGCCGGAAATCTTGAGCTTCAGCTCGCCGATTTCCTGCTCCTTCGCGGCCATGCGCTCGGAAATCTTCTGCGCGACCGGGATCGAACGGGCGTTCGCCAAGCTGCAATAGTCAAGGCCGGGGCAGGCGATAATGTCGCCGATCTGGTCAAGGTTGGCCGTGCCAAGCCCTGCGGCATCGAGCTTCTGCCACAGCGTGTAAAGATCGACCTTGCGGACGTGCGGCAGGACGATGTTCTGGGCGTGGGTGACGCGGCACTCGTCGAAGGAGTATTCCTTGGCGAGGCCGGCCATCAGGCGGATCTGGTCGCTGGTCGCATCACCGGGGATGCCGCCAACCGGCTTCAGGCTGATTGTCGCGGCGATATAGCCCGGTTGCTTGTGGGTGACGCAGTTGTTGTCCACCCATAGCGCGAAATCGGGGTCCGAACGGTCAAGCGCGTCAGGGGCACTGGGATCGTAGGCAGGGTCAGTGAACTGCGCCTTGATACGTTCCAGCTCGGCGAGCGGCGGCTCGATGTTCTGGGTCAGCAGGTGGGCGAATTCTTCCTCGACCTGACGGGTATATTCTTCCTTGCCCAGCTCATGGACGAGGATCTTGATCCGCGCTTTGTACTTGTTGTCGCGGCGGCCGTGGCGATTGTAAACGCGCAGGCAAGCCTCGGAATAGGTGATGAACTGGTCAAGCGGCACGAACTCGCGGATCAGCGGCGCGATCATCGGGGTGCGGCCCATGCCGCCACCCACGTAGAACGCGCAGCCCAGCTCGCCCGCTGCATTGCGGACAATCTGGATGCCGATGTCATGCAGCCGCATCGCCGCGCGATCAGTGTCAGAGGCGATCACCGCCATCTTGAACTTGCGCGGCAGATAGCTGAATTCGGGGTGGAATGTGCTCCACTGGCGGATCAGCTCGGCATAGGGGCGCGGATCGACGAGTTCGTCGGCGGCGGCACCGGCGTACTGGTCAGACGTGGTGTTGCGGATGCAATTGCCGCTGGTCTGGATCGCATGCATCTCGACCGATGCAAGATCAGCAAGAATATCAGGTGCTTCTTCCAGCTTTATCCAGTTGTACTGGATGTTCTGGCGGGTGGTGAAGTGGCCATAGCCGCGGTCATACTTGTCGGCGATGTCGCCCAGCATCCGCATTTGCGCCGAGCTAAGCGTGCCATAAGGCACAGCTACGCGCAGCATATAGGCGTGCAGCTGCAGGTAGAGGCCGTTCATCAGCCGCAGCGGGCGGAACTGTTCCTCGGTCATCGAACCATCAAGGCGGCGGCGCACCTGATCGCGGAAATCGGCAACGCGCGCATCGACGAGCGCCTGGTCAAACTTATCGTACTGGTACATCAGATTACCCAATCGCCGGCGTTAGCGTCGGCAGGCTTGAGGGAAAGGTCGAGGCGAACGGTGGGCCCGAGCGCACGAATGCGGTCTTTGATGTGGGCGGGGCGAGGACCCTCGGGGCCGACTTCACCGTCGATCACGTAGGGGGCGACAACCCGGCGCGCGGCGTTTTCGCGCGCGGCGATGTCATCACCGTGCTCGCCCACATCGACGGCATGTTCAACGTGCAGCGACCAGCCCGAGCCATCCCACCAGGTGACGGCACCGCTCTTCAGGTCATTTCCAGTCAATATCTTCAAAGGGCATACTCCAGCGCCAATGCGCGCAAATGTTGATCCTGCCGCGCCGTGACATCGCCAATGACGATGAGGGCAGGGCTGATGACTTTGTTTTTCCTGACTAGCGAGGCGAGGCCAGCGAGCGGCCCGCGCAGAACGCGCATTTCCGCGCGGCAGGCGTTCTCGATAATGGCGACCGGCACGTCCGGCGCGAGGCCATCGGCCATCAGCTTTTCAGAAATTGCGTCTGCTGTGGCGACGCCCATGTAGATCACCAGCGTGCGACCCTTGCCGGCGAGACCGGACCAGTCCTGCTCGGTCAGGCCTTTGCACTGTCCGGCAACGAAAGTGATGATGCTGGCGGCATCGCGGTGGGTCAGCGGGATCTGCGCGGCAGCGGCGGCACCGATTGCGGCGCTGATTCCGGGGACCACCTCAACCGGCACACCGGCAGCATAGCAGGCCTCTGCCTCTTCGCCCCCACGTCCGAAAATGAAGGGATCGCCACCCTTGAGGCGAACGACATCGTTACCGGCCAGCGCCTCGCGCACCAGCAGGGCGTTGATCTCGTCCTGCGGCATGGTGTGGCGCGAACGCTGCTTGGCCACCGAAACCATGCGGGTTCCCGGGCGGGCCATGGCGAGGACTGCGGGATCGACCAGACCGTCATGCACGATAATGCCCGCGGCCATGATCAGCCGCGCGGCGCGCAGGGTCAGCAGATCGGGATCGCCGGGACCGGCTCCGACCAGATAGACCGTGCCAATCGGACGGCCGACAGAAGGGGCAGCGTTATTCATGCGGCGCATGTGGTCTGGCCAGCGCCAAATTGCCAGTGAGAATGCCTTTTGCGCGGGCTAGTTCTGCTATTGCCGTGCTAAGTGGGGCTTGGCCGCACATTGCGGGCTTGATTGAAGGTTGCCAATTCCCGCCCGCGCCGCTATGCGCGCCCCTTCAATTTCAGGCCGGTCGGAACCGGCCACAACGAAAGCGACACGACATGAAGGCCGATATCCATCCCGATTACCACATGATCAAGGTGCAAATGACTGACGGCACCGTGTTCGAAACCCGCTCCACCTGGGGCAAAGAGGGCGACACGCTGGTTCTGGAAATCGACCCGACCTCGCACCCGGCATGGACCGGCGGCACGCGTAACATCGATCAGGGTGGCCGCGTTGCCCAGTTCAACAAGCGCTTCGGTGGGCTCACGCTCAAGAAGTAAGGTGCTTGAAAAACCAATAGAAAAGGGCGGCCCCAAGGGTCGCCCTTTTTTGTTTGAATTACGTCAACCCATAGAATTTTCGTCATCCTGAACTCGTTTCAGGATCCATCGGGCCAGCAGCCCAGTTCAAGCCGGACAGAGCCAAACCTTTGGGCCTCGCTGCCGAGCAGAGCTTCGGTCTGCGCGGAGAAATGGATCCTGAAACGAGTTCAGGATGACGGATTTGGAGATGTGGGAGCCTTGACGACGGCTCGTTCCATTTTGGCAGGGCGAATCAGAAGTTGTAATTCGGCAGCTCGTGAAATGCGCGCTTCAGGGCTTCGCCCCAGCCGTCTGACACCTGCCGGAAATAGGGATCGTCTGCCATGATCCGGCGTTCGTGCAGCGGCTTTTGCGTGTCGCGCTCGATCACCAGCAGATCGAGGGGCAGGCCGACCGAGAGATTGGCCTTGGCGGTCGAATCGAAGCTGACCATCATCAGCTTGATCGCATCTTCAAAGCTCATATCGCGCGAATAGCCGCGCACCAGAATCGGCCGACCGTACTTGGTTTCGCCAATCTGGAAATAGGGCGTGTCAAAGCTCGCTTCGATGAAATTACCCTGCGGGTAGACGAGGAACATCCGCGGCTCCATGCCGCGAATCTGCCCTGCAACGATGATCGAGGCGTGGAACAGTTCGGAACTGCTGTCCTGCCCGGTCTCGGCCTTTTGGGCAGAGATCGTATCGTTGAGCAGCTTTCCCACGGCGCCCGCGACCTGAAACATGGTTGGCGCTTCGAGCAACGAGTTGTGCCGCTCTTCGGGCGCCTTGTTGCGCTCTTCCAGCTGGCTGACGACCGACTGGGTGGTAGCGAGGTTGCCTGCGGTCATCACCGCGATGATGCGCTCACCCGGTACTTCCCAGTGGAACATCTTGCGGAAAGTAGAGATGTTATCGACACCGGCATTGGTCCGGGTGTCGCTCATCAACACCAGTCCCTTGTCGAGCAGCATTCCAACGCAATAGGTCAAAGCGAATCCCCCGTTCCCTGACCCGTTACTGCTCGACGACTTGCTGTTCAACCGCAAGGCTGACAGCCAGATCGATATCGCCATCGCCCCAGGTTATCCCCGTTACAGGCGCGGCATCACGGTAATCGCAGCCGGTGGCGACGCGAATATAGCGCGCATCGGGGCTGTAGCCGTTCGAAACGTCAAATCCCACCCAGCCGAGATTTTCGACATATGCTTCGGCCCAGGCATGCCCGGCTTCCTGATCGATCCGGTCATTCATCATCAGATAGCCGCTGGCATAGCGCGCCGGGATGCCCAGCAGCCGCGCGCAGCCGATGAACACGTGGGCATGGTCCTGACACACGCCGTGCCCGGCAGCCGCGGCTTCTTCTGCAGTGGTTTTTGCATCGGTCCGGCCGATTTCATAGGCCATCGAAGCCAGCACATCGCGCGATAGTGCGTGGAGGACTTCGATATGGTTGCTCCGATCAGCATCCAGCCCCGAAACCAGCGACCGCATCTTCGGTCCCGGACGGGTGAGGGGCGTCTGTCCGAGGAAGGCCCAGAGTGGCATGTGGCCGGAATGGGAGCCCAGGACGCCGTTGTTGTCAGAGGTCTCGACTATGCCTTCGCATTGGATGCTCAGCTTGGTGATGCCGGGATGCAGCGATACCAACATCACATGGTTGTTATGCTGATCATCGTACTCAACTTCACGCGTCACACCGTCGAGTGTGGTCTGCCAGTCAACGACCACCTGCCCGTGCGTCGACTTGGGCTTCAGGCGCAGCCGTTGGAGCCCGCGCGCGACCGGCTGGCTGAAGCTGTAATGGGTCGTGTGCTTTACCGAGAGACGCATCAGCCGGTGAACCTGTAATCAGTGGCAATGGCGGCGGCGACCTTGCGGTTTTCGGCGATGAAATCCCCGATGAACTGGTGCAGCCCCTGCTCGATGATGTCGTCGATATTGGCGCTGTGAAGCCGGGTTCCGGTGTTGCGCAGCAGCTCGTGAGCGTGGCTTTCATGGCCATATTCGCGCGCCAGCCCGACCATATTGCTGCGCACCTTGTTGTAGCATGACGCGAGAGAGCGCGGGAACCGCTCGTCAAGGATCAGGAAGCTCGCAATCCCGCGCGCATCCATCGCGCCTGAATGAAGCCAGCGATAGGCGCGCTCGCCCGAGACCGAGCGCAGGACCATTTCCCACTGGGCGTTATCAAGGCTCGATCCGACAAGGCTGACCGAGGGGAGCAGAACGTAATACTTCACGTCGATAATCCGCGCAGTGCTGTCAGCGCGTTCGATGAAGGTGCCGATCCGGGCGAAATTGAAGATCTCGTTGCGCAGCATGGTGCCATCCATCGCTCCGCGAACCAGCGTTGCCTGACGGCGGACGGCGGTGAGCACTTCGCCCAGCGTGGAGGCTCTGACCGGCCGGGCAAGCAGTTCGCGCAGTACCATCCAGCTTTCGTTGGTCGCTTCCCAGACTTCGCGGGTGAGGGCAGTTCGGACGGCGCGGGCATTGCTGCGCGCCATTTCGATCATGTTGAGGACGGAGCCCGGATTGTCTTTGTCCCGCAGAATCCAGTTGGTTACCGACTGGCCCTGATAATCGTCATGCCGGGCGCGGTATTCGCTGTTCTGGCCGATGGTGGTGAGCACCGATTGCCATTCGACGCTCGCTTCTCCGGGCCCGCGGGTCAGCGCGAGGCGGAAGCCGGCATCGAGCAGGCGGGCAATGTTCTCTGCCCGCTCAAGATAGCGGAACATCCAGAACACACCGTTGGCTGTACGACCTAACATCAGTCCTCCAGCACCCAGGAATCTTTGGTCCCGCCGCCCTGCGAGCTGTTGACCACCAGCGATCCCTTCTTGAGCGCCACGCGGGTCAGCCCGCCGGGCGTGATGTCGATACCGTTGGGCGAAACGAGAACGAAGGGGCGAAGATCAACGTGGCGCGGCGCGAGGCCGGCCTTGGTGAAGATCGGCGAGGTGGACAGCGCCAGCGTTGGTTGGGCGATGTAGTTGTCTGGCCGGGCGCGGAGCTTCTTCTCGAAAGTTTCGAGCTCCTTCTTCGAGGAGGTTGGCCCGATCAGCATGCCGTAACCACCCGAGCCATGCACTTCCTTGACCACGAGGTCTTTCAGATTGTCGAGCACATATTTCAGCGCTTCGGGCTCGGCGCAGCGCCAGGTCGGCACGTTCTGCAGGATCGGCTTCTCGCCGGTGTAGAACTCGACGATCTCGGGCATGAACGAATAGATCGCCTTGTCATCGGCGATGCCGGTTCCCGGCGCATTGGCGATGGTTATCCCGCCGCTGCGATATACGTCCATGATCCCCGGCACGCCGAGCACCGAATTGGGGTTGAAGGTCAGCGGATCGAGGTATTCGTCATCCACCCGCCGATAGAGCACATCGACCGGCTGATAACCCCGCGTGGTGCGCATCGCGACTCGCCCGTCGATCACCTGCAGGTCACTGCCCTCGACCAATTCGGCGCCCATCTGGTCGGCAAGGAAGGCATGTTCGAAATAGGCGGAATTGTAGATGCCGGGGGTCAGCACCGCGACAGTGGGACGCCCCGAAGTGCGGCTGGGTGCGCAGGCGGCTAGGCTGCGAGCGAGGCGGCGGGGATAGTCCTGCACTGGCGCGACCGACACCCGGGTGAAGAGTTCCGGGAACATCGCCATCATCGTTTCACGGTTCTCCAGCATATAGGAGACGCCGCTTGGCGTGCGGGCGTTATCTTCCAGCACCATGAATTCTTCAGGACCGGTGCGGACAAGATCGATGCCGACGATGTGGGTATAGATGCCGCCAGGCGGGGTGAAACCCACCATCTGCGGCAGGAATGCCTCGTTATGTTCAAGCAGACGGCGCGGGAAACGGCCCGAGCGGACGATTTCCTGACGGTGATAGAGATCCTGCAGAAAGGCATTCAGCGCCCGCACCCGTTGCTCGATCCCGCGGGTCAGCTTGCGCCATTCGGCTGCAGTAATGATGCGGGGGATCATGTCAAAGGGGATCAGCCGCTCTTCACCGGCATCGTCGCCATAGACGTTGAAGGTAATCCCGGTACGGCGGAAGAAGCGCTCTGCCTCGGCATTCTTGCGGCGGAGCCAGTTGGGATCCTGCTCATCGAACCACGAACAGAAGTTGGCATAGGCAGGCCGCACGGCGCCGTCTGCGTCGAACATCTCGTCGAAATTTGCGACGGGCTTTTGCGGCATCAGAACTCCCTACTGTCATAGTGATGACGCAATGAAACGCACTTGCCAAGTGCCTATGCTGCACTTGCGAAAAGATTTTACGCCGCGACCGGGAAATCAGCCCCAGGGGCGCTCGCGATACCACTGGGTGATCACGAATTTTTCACCCTGCCGAACCTTCATTCCGTGGTGCAGCGTGGCAGGATTGACGCGGCCATCGGGCAGGCGGTTGTTCCACGCCATCAGCTTGCCGATTTCCGGCTGGACCAGCTTGTCGATCACTTTGAACCGCGTCGCGCCGCCGGCTGCGACATCATTTAGGTACAGCATAAACGTCCATGTCCGCTGGCCCGCCACCGAGCAATAGCGCGCGAAATCCGCGCCATCCGGTTCGAAGTAATCGGTATGCGCCTTGAACTCCTGCCCCACGGCATAGTGCTGGCCCTGCATGGGCTCGGCATAGGCCGGATCGATTCCATTCAAGGCGGCGAGTTTCGCGGACAAGGCCAAAACATGCGGGTTGGCCGGATCGAGATCGCAGGTCTGGCTGGTGCGGAAGTAGCCATCGCCATTGGCATCGGCGATAGTAGAAGGCCTGCGATTGGCGGCGATCAGGTCGCACAGCTGCTGGCACTCACCGGGGGACAAAAACTGGCGCAGGATCAGCAGTTCCAGCTTGGGCGAGGGGACGCGCTGCATTCCTGCATTGCGGACAAGGCGCTCTGCCGACGATTCACCCGGACCGGTCATGACAGTGGCATAGCAAGGCCGCTTGGCGATGAAAGGGGGGAAATTGCAAGATTCCGCTTCCCAATCTGGCGGACCTGTGCAAAGGGCCGCTCCCGCACGGGAAGCCGCTTATATAGCGGTCGTGGCGATCGTAGCTCAGTTGGTTAGAGCGCCGGTTTGTGGTACCGGAGGTCGTGGGTTCGAACCCCATCGATCGCCCCATTTTTCCCGTTTCCGCCATTTGGCGATGTGGCGTCACCATAAACCTGTTCTTTACCTGACATGGCCAGCAGTCTTGGCCTTGCCGAAGGGCGCTCGCCCTGCCAAATGGCCCCACGCCCAATCGGATCGCTTGTTTCATGCACGGTTTCGCCAATCCCGCCCGCTTCCTGCGCATCGCGCGCTGGATGACTCCGCTTTTGCTGATCTCCGGCCTTGTCCTCGGGCTTGGCTCGCTGTGGTGGGGCGTGTTCAAAGCGCCTGCCGATGAACTTCAGGGCGAGACGGTGCGCATCGTCTATCTGCATGTGCCAACCGCATGGCTCGGCATGGCTGGCTGGATGGCGGTTGCCGTGGCCAGCCTGACCGAACTGGTCTGGCGCCACCCGCTAGCCGGAATTGCCGCGCGGGCATCGGCTGCGCCGGGCGCGGTGTTTACCGCTATCTGTCTCGTCACCGGATCGCTCTGGGGCCGCCCGGCCTGGGGCACCTGGTGGGTGTGGGATGGTCGGCTCACTTCGATGCTGGTTCTGCTGTTCCTCTATTTCGGCTATATGGCGCTGGCCTCTGCGAGCGATCAGGACGGGCAGGGCGAAGCCCGTATTCCGGCAATCTTCGGGCTTGTCGGCGCGGTCAATATTCCGATCATCCATTACTCGGTGCTGTGGTGGAACAGCCTGCACCAGCCGCCCAGCATCACCATGGGCAAGTCGGCCATGGCGCCGGAGTTTTTGGTGCCTCTGCTAATTGCCACGCTGGGCTTCTCTCTGCTGTTCGGCGGCGTAGTCCTCGCCCGGATGCGCGCTATTCTGGCCAATGCCCAGGCCGAAGCCCGCCTTCGCCGCAAAGCCATGACCGAGGATTTTGCCTGATGCATGAGAACCTCAACCAGTGGAACTTCGTTGCGGCGTCCTATGTTATCGGGCTTGCCGGAACGCTGGGGCTGGTCGCACAATCGTGGCTGGCGATGCGCAAGGCCGAAGCCCGCCGTGACAGGAGTCGTGGGAAGTGAGTGCGATCAAGGCCAAACACCAGCGACTGATTCTGGTCCTCGTTGCAGTCATCGCCCTGATCGGCGCGGGCCTGCTCGCGGCATGGGCGCTACGCAATCAGGCGAGCTATTTCTATCTGCCGACTGACATGGCAGCCAGCCCGCCTGCAGCGGATCGCGGCGTGCGACTGGGCGGGATGGTCGAGAAAGGCTCGATCACAACTGACGCGGATGGTGTAACCATCCACTTCATTGTCTCAGACGCCAAGGCGCGCATTCCGGTTACCTTCAAGGGCATCGTGCCCGACCTGTTCAAGGAAGGTTCGGGTGTGGTGGCAGAGGGCAAGCTGGGGTCCAACGGCACTTTCGTCGCTGATAACCTGCTGGCCAAGCACGACGAGAAATACGTTCCCCGCGAAATGAAAGACATGACCGAGGCGCAGGCCCGGGCGGCGGTCAAGGAAACCAAATGATCGCTGAATTCGGCCTCGCGGCACTATGGCTGGCGGCGGCGCTGGCGCTGCTGCAATTGTTGGCCGGAGCACTTTCGCTGACATCTGGTGGCGAAGGCTTTGGCGGCGTGGTGCGTCCGGTTGCCATCGTGCAGGGGATTCTCTCGCTGGCAGCCTTTGCCGCACTGGTGCTGGTTTTTTCGCAGACGGACCTGTCGGTAAAGCTGGTCGTCGAGAACTCGCATTCGGCCAAGCCAATGCTTTACAAGATCGCCGGAGCCTGGGGTAACCACGAGGGCTCGATGCTGCTGTGGGTAACGATCATGGGTCTGGCGGGCGGCTTTGTCGCGCTGGTCGAACGGCGCTTGCCCGAGAAGACCATGCTGGCAACGCTGGCCGGACAGGCCTTCGTAAGCCTTGGCTTCTATGCCTTCCTGCTGTTTGCTTCCAACCCGTTCGCCCGGCTGGCAACCCCGCCGGCTGAGGGCAACGGGCTGAACCCGCTGCTGCAGGATCCCGGCCTCGCCTTCCACCCGCCGACGCTTTACATCGGCTATGTCGGGCTCTCGATCGCCTTCAGCTTCGCTATCGGTGCGCTGATCACCCGCGAAGTTTCTCCTGCTTTCGCCCGAGCCATGCGGCCATGGGTGCTGGGCGCATGGATTTTCCTGACGCTCGGCATCACCGCCGGATCGTTCTGGGCCTATTACGAGCTCGGCTGGGGCGGCTGGTGGTTCTGGGATCCGGTGGAGAATGCTTCGCTGATGCCCTGGCTGGCGGCGACTGCCTTGTTGCATTCGTGCTCGGTTCTGGCGGCGCGCAACGCGCTGCGGGCCTGGACGGTGATGCTTGGCGTGGTGGCCTTTTCGATGTCAATGGTCGGCACCTTCCTTGTCCGTTCGGGCATTCTTACTTCGGTTCATGCTTTCGCGGTTGACCCCAAACGCGGTAGCTTCATCTTGGTGCTGTTAGCGATCTACATCGGCGGCGCTCTAACGCTGTTCGCACTTCGCGCTGCCACCGTGACCGAGGGTGAGCGATTTGCTGTGACCAGCCGGGAATCGGGGCTGGTGTTCAACAATGTCATGCTTTCGTCGGTACTAGGCATCGTGCTGATCGGCACACTCTACCCGCTGCTGACCGAGGCGATGGGCGAAAAAGTTTCGGTCGGTCCGCCCTATTTCAATCCAATGGCGGCGCTGTTCGTGGTGCCGATGTTGCTGGTGCTGATGGTCGGGCCGTTGCTGCGCTGGCGGCAGGATAATGTCGGGCGGATCAGGAAAGGCCTGATTGTTCCGGCGGCGCTGCTGGTTGTGGGCGTAATGGTCGCGATTGTAATTGCGCCGGGCAAGGTCTTGCCGATCCTCGGCCTCGCGCTCGCCCCGGCACTGGCAGTCGCCAGCCTTCTGCCTTTGCGCGGGCGTGAGCTGCGCCGGGTCAAGCTGCCGCTGTGGGGCATGGTTGTCGCGCACTTTGGCATTGCCGTTTCGCTGTTCGGCATGGCGAGCGATTCTGCGTTTACCGTTGAAAAGCTGGTTGCTGTGCCGGTAGGCGGAACCGTGGACGTTGGTCCTTGGCAAGTCAAGTTGGGCTCACTTGAGCCCGTCGCCGGACCAAACTGGACCGCGCTGGAGGCTGAATTGCAGGCGAGCTACAGCGGCGCCACTCCCACCATGCTCCACCCGCAGTCGCGCAGCTTCTGGACCCCGCCGCAGCAGACCAATGAGAGTGCTCTGCTTACCCGCTGGAATGGCCAGCTTTACACTGTGCTCGGCGAACAGGCCGAGGATGGTCGCTGGCAGTTGCGCCTGTGGTGGAAGCCGTTCGTGTCGCTGATCTGGCTTGGCGGTGCGCTGATCGCGCTGGGCGGCCTGCTGGCCCTGCTCGGCCGCGTGTGGAGCGATCTTCGCCGGATCATTGCGCGCGGCAAGATTGCCGACCGGCGGGAAGGCATGGGGCGATGAGCGAGAGCGCCACCCCCAAAACTTCGCGCTGGGCGCTGTGGCTGCCCTTGGCATTTTTCGGGGCCTTTGTCGGCCTTGTTGCCTGGAACCTGATCCATCCGGCCAGCAGCGATGTGCCGAGCCGCTTTGTCGGCCAGCCTCTGCCGCAGTTTGACTTGCCCGCCGCTGCAGAGGGGCGCCCCGGGCTTTCCCGCGCCGACATGGCGAATGGCAAGCCAAAGCTGCTTAACGTATTCGCCTCATGGTGCGTGCCTTGCGCTGCCGAATCCGCCCAACTTGCCCAGCTTGCTGCCGCCGGGGTTGAGGTCGATGGCATCGCGATCCGGGATCACAAGGCTGATCTGGCGGTATTCCTGCAACGCAACGGCAATCCCTATGCCCGCATCGGTTCGGACGATGTCAGCGCCGTACAACTCGCCATTGGCTCGTCCGGTGTGCCGGAAAGCTTTGTCATCGATGGCAAAGGCGTGATCCGCCACCAGCACATAGGTGTGATCATGCCGGACGACGTGCCCAAGCTGCTCGCCAAGCTGCAGGACGCGGGGCGATGAAGCGTCTCCTGCTAATCTTGGCGATGGCCTTTGCCATGCCGGTTCTCGCCGATGATTCGATGCCGCCAGCACCCTATGCCTATCGCCAGCTGGAAAATCCTGCGCAGGAGGAAAAGGCGCAGGCGCTGATGGTGACGATCCGTTGCCTGACCTGCCAGAGCCAGTCGATCGCTGATTCCGATGCCTCGATGGCGGGCGATATGCGTAACCAGATCCGCCAGCGGATCGCGGCCGGCGAAGATCCAGAGGCGATCCGGGCATGGTTGATCGCGCGCTATGGCGATTACATCACCTATACCCCGCGCGTGACGAGCATCACCTGGCCGCTGTTTGCCGCGCCGCTGCTGCTGCTGGCCCTCGCGGCCCTGTTGCTGCGCAAGCGTTTTAGAAAGGGCGGCGAATGAGCGGCTGGATTTATGCCATAGCGCTCGGGATAGGCAGCTTTGCCGCGATGGCATGGCTGTTCAAGTTGCCGCGCCAAGGCTGGGCAGCAACCGGCGCTGCCGTTCTTTTCGGACTCGCCGGTTACGGCCTCCAGGGCAGCCCGGGACAGCCCGGTGCGCCGCGAGAATCGACGGAAGAACAATCAGCCAAGGCTGCATCCAGTCCACCAGCCAATGAAAAGGAACTGGTGCAGGACAAGTTCCTGATCACCGCCAACGCCTTCATGCGTCACGGCCAATATGCCGATGCGGCAGGGGTATTGCGCGCAGGTGCCCAGAAAGAGCCGAACAACGCCGAGATCTGGCTCGCCATGGCACAGGCTTTGGTCCAGCATGCCGAAGGCAATCTCTCCCCGGCTGCGATCTATGCTTTCAACCGGTCAGCCCAGATCGACCCAGGCAATCCCGCACCGCCGTTTTTCCTGGGCCTTGCCTTGGCCCAATCTGGCCGGTTGAGCGAAGGACGGGCACTTTGGGCAGACCTGCTGGCGCGCAGTCCGGCCGACGCGCCATGGCGGGCCGATCTGACTGCCCGGCTGGCAGAACTGGACGCCTTCATCGCACGGCAACAGGGTTCCCCAGCAAACCTCTGATATACCGCTGGCAATCATTGCGGCGAGCGATCACTGTTGCTAAGCGCCAGCGGCTAGGCGTGGCTCAGGGTCCGAGTCTCTTGCTGAATTGGGGCATACAGAACCGATGAGCGAACCGCATCCTGAAGCCAAAATCGTTGAAGCGGCCGATCATGCGGCTGCATCGCATCATGGTGGAGGCCATCAGGGCAGCGTTGCCTTGCTGGCAATGGGCGCCATTGGCGTTGTTTTTGGCGATATCGGCACCAGCCCGCTCTATGCTATGCGCGATACATTCGCCGGGCACCATCCTTTGCCGCTCGACCAGTTGCACATTTTCGGCATCGTCAGCCTGATGTTCTGGTCGATGATGGTGATCGTGACCCTGAAATACGTCACCGTTATCATGCGTGCCGATAACAAGGGCGAAGGCGGCAGCCTCGCACTGCTTGCGCTGATCAACCAGAATGTTTCGGGAAGAAGCTGGTCGCGCGGAATCGTGCTGCTCGGCGTTTTTGCCACAGCGCTGTTCTATGGCGATTCTATGATCACGCCTGCTGTTTCGGTGCTCGGCGCGATTGAGGGCGTGGCGATCTACAACCCGACCATGGAACGTCTGGTTGTGCCGATTGTGGTCTTTATCCTGATCTTCCTGTTCCTGATCCAAAGCCGCGGCACGGCCAAGGTTGCCCGCCTGTTTGGCCCGATCATGCTGGTCTATTTCGCGGCAATTGCCGTTCTGGGCATCGCCAGCATTGCAAAGACCCCCGGCGTAATCTGGGCGCTCAGCCCGCACCATGCCGCCAACATGTTCATCAACGATCCGCTGAAGGGCTTTCTCGCCATGGGTTCTGCCGTGCTGGCGGTGACCGGCGCAGAGGCACTCTATGCCGATATGGGCCACTTCGGCCCCAAGCCGATCAAGGTTTCGTGGCTGGCGATCGTTCTGCCGGCGCTGGTGTGCAATTACTTGGGCCAAGCCGCGCTGCTGCTGCGCGATGGCGGGGCGATTGCCAGCCCGTTCTACTACCTCGCGCCAGACTGGTTCCGCTGGCCGCTGCTCGCCGTAGCCAGTGCAGCGGCGGTAATCGCCAGCCAGGCAGTGATCACCGGCGCATTTTCGGTGACCCAGCAGGCGATCCAGCTGGGCTTCATCCCGCGCATGTCGATCAAGTACACCAGCGTGAATGCCGGGCAGATCTATATTCCGGTGATCAACACTGCGCTGATGATCGCGGTGATCCTGCTCGTTCTCGTGTTCAAGCGTTCGGAAAACCTGACCGCCGCCTATGGTATCGCAGTTACCGGCGCGATGACCATCGACAACGTGCTGCTGGCGGTTGTGCTGTTCCACATGTGGAAGTGGAAGCCGTGGATGTCGCTGCCGCTGTTGGCGCTGTTCTTCACGCTCGATGCGGCCTATCTCTCGGCCAACTTCACAAAGATCCCCGATGGCGGCTGGGTGCCGCTGATGATGGGCGGCGCGATCTTCACCCTGCTCACCACATGGTCGCGCGGTCGCGCTCTGATGCGCCAGAATATGGCCGAAGGGACGATCCCGATGGAGGTCTTTGCCAAGAGCGCCAATTCAAGCGCCCACCGCGTGGCCGGCACGGCGATCTTCATGGCGAGCACCAATTCGGGCGTGCCATCAGCCTTGCTGCACAACATCAAGCATAACAAGGTGCTGCATGAGCGGGTTGTGGTGCTCACAGTAGCGATCCAGGACGTTCCCTATGTTGATCCGATGGAGCGCCAGATCGTCAAGGATCTGGGGCAGGGCTTCTACCGGCTGACGCTGAAATTCGGCTTTCTTGAGGAAACCGACATTCCCGCGGCGTTGAAGGATGTTACCCTGTGCGGCGCGAAGTTCGAGATGATGAAGACCAGCTTCTTCCTCTCACGCCAGACGCTGATTGCCTCGGACAAGCCCGGCATGGCGATCTGGCGTGAAAAGCTGTTCGCCTGGATGCTGCGCAACGCGGCCAGTGCGATGGAGTTCTTCCGCTTGCCGACCAACCGCGTGGTTGAACTCGGCAGCCAACTTGAGATCTAGGCGCGGCGTGGTGCGCCTGCCATCGTTCAGCGATACCAGCTTCTCACTCTACCCAAGGCAGGGCGCACGTTCGCTGGCGATCGGGCTGGGCGCAGGGCTGGCATTCGGTTGCTGGATGGCGCTGGCTGACAGCACATTGTTCGGTGCTGCCGTTCCTCCCTCGCAGCACGCGATCCTTGCCAACACAACGCCGATTGAGCGGATCATTGCCTTTGCCCGCGGCGCTGCGGGTGACGAAATCGCCCTGCGGCTGATCACCATGACCGCGCTGATCTGGCTGCTGATGGCGATTACGCAGCGGCGCGGTAGCGGCCTGTACTGGGCCGCAATCGGGCTGACGGCTTTTGTCGCATGGCCGCTCCGGGCCTCTGCCTACGTCACCAGTCTGGATTGGTCAGCGCTGACAGTGCTGCGTGAGGTTGCGTTGCATGGCGCGGCGGGAACGCTGTGGGGCTGGCTGTGCTGGCGGCACGGCTGGCTGGCGGGGCTGACAGGTCACATCGGCGCGCATCTGGCCCTGCAACCGCTTCTCGCGTTCACCGCATAAAGCAAAAGGCGCGGCGCTCCGGGTGGAGTGCCGCGCCTTTTTGTTTGGCTTTTCAGTGATTAGCTGAGGTTTGCCGAAACCATGCAATAGAGCATCGGCAGCGACAGCAGCAGGTTGGTGCGACTGGCGGCCAGTGCCAGCGGTGCAGCCTTTGCCTTCGCCTCGTCAGTCGCTTCAACCAGGCCGAGAATCTTCTTCTGGGCGGGCCAGATCAGGAACCAGACGTTGAAAGCCATGATCAGCGCCAGCCACATGCCAAGGCCGATCATGTTTTCCGAGCGGGTCGCGCCCGAGAAGGTCATGGCGCGGTGGCCGTAGCCATTGACCATCGAGATCCACAGGCCGGTGATCACCGTCAACAGCGCTGAATAACGGAAGAAGAAGAACACCTTGGGGGCGATGTAGCCGGTGACGCCCTTCTTCAGCTCAGCAGGAACGCTGGGCATCGTCGGCACCTGAACGAAGTTCAGGTAATAGAGCAGACCGATCCAGAGAATGCCGAAGAATGCGTGAGCCCAGTGGAGCACGCCATTGGTGCCCAGCGGTGCTACGTCGGCGTAGCAATACATAACACCAATCGCGAGCGCGAGGCCGACGACCAGTACCAGGTGCAGGTTTCCGAAAAATTTGCCCATTGCTTCCCCCTATGTCCTTTTCGAGAATTATGCGGCGGTTCATCCCGCCGCTATGGCAGCGAAGGAGACATTGCGACAGATTCGCAGCAATGTCACCGCCTAATTGGCCGATTTCCACCAGTCTTGATTATTCATGTGGCAAGGAGCTCTCGACTTCCTCTTTGGCTTCGCTGGCAAGCCCGTGCCGCATCAGCATGGGCATGTGGAGGAAAGTGAAGACGAACGACAGCGGCATGAACAGCCACAGCTTCAGTGTGATCCATGTGCCGAAATTGCCGTGTGCGACATTGAAGAACTGGCGCAGACCCTCGTTCAGCACTGCGAGAAACAGGAAAAACCAGCCCCAGTTGCGCGAAAGGATCATCCAGCCGGCATCGTCCAGCCCTTCAAAGGCCACGCCCAGCAGGATCTTCAACAAGGCCCGCCCGCGCATCACACCGATCAGCAGGGCGACACCGAACAGGACATAGATCACTGTCGGCTTGATCTGGATCCACACCGGATCGCGCAGGAAATAGGTCATCGTGCCAAAAGTCAGGATCAGCCCGGTCGAAAGCCACAGCATCGGCGGCACATGTTTGTAGCGGATCAGGCTGTAGGCAAAGGCCGCGATCGCCCCGACCATGAAGGCCAGTGTGCCCTTGATGACAGCGGCCACTTCAATAATGATGTCGCCGCGATTGGCGGGGGAGCTGTACTTGTAGACCAGAAAGAACAGCAGGATCGGGCCGTAATCGACCAGAAAGCTGGCGAGACCAGAGCGCTTGGGGGGTGCCGCACCAGCCATTACGCGACTCCCGCAATCACGCGCGCCACCAGATCGGGGTCGAAAGGACGCAGATCGTCGATCTTTTCTCCCACGCCAATGGCATGGATCGGCAGGCCGTATTGCTCTGCCGCTGCGACCAGAACACCGCCGCGCGCGGTGCCGTCCAGCTTGGTCATGATCAGACCGGTGACGCCGGCTACTTCCTTGAACACTTCGATCTGCTGCAAGGCGTTCTGTCCATTCGTGGCATCGAGCACCAGCACGACATCATGCGGCGCCTCGGGATTGATCCGGCCGAGCACGCGGCGGATCTTCGCCAGTTCGTCCATCAGTTCGCGCTTGTTTTGCAGCCGTCCGGCAGTGTCGACGATCAGCGCGTCGATACCCTTGTCGGTCGCGGCCTTGACTGCATCGAACACGATCGAGGCCGGATCGCCGCCTTCGGGGCCGCGCACCAGCTCGACACCAATGCGGCCAGCCCAGACCCCCAGCTGTTCGATGGCAGCGGCACGGAAGGTGTCACCCGCTGCGAACATCACGCCGTAATCCTGCTCTTGGAACAAGTGGCCCAGCTTGGCGATGGTCGTCGTCTTGCCCGAGCCATTGACGCCGATGACCAGGATCACCTGCGGGCGCGGGAAGGCGACGATTTCGAGCGGCTTGGCAACCGGGCGCAGGATGGCGGCGATTTCTTCGGCCACTGCCTGCCGGATCGCCGCCTCATCAGCGCCGCGTTCAAACCGTTCGCCCGACAGCTTCTCGCGAATGCGCGCTGCAGCGCGGGGGCCGAGGTCGGAGAGGATCAGCGCATCTTCAAGCTCATCAAGCTGCGCTTCATCAAGCCGCGTCTTGCTGACGATGCCGGCAAGGTTTTCCGTCAGGCGTTCCGATGTCTTGCGGAAGCCGCCGAAAAGGCGATCTGTCCAGCTTGAACCAGAGGACTCGCCGCTCATGCCAGCAGGCCTTCGACAATGCGGGTGGGGGTAAGGGTCACGATGGTTCCGGGCATGGTATCGGTGGGAAGCTGCACTCTTGCGAAGTTTTCCGCATGGCCGGTCCCGTCCTTTTCGGCAAGCACCTTGAGCGATTGGCCGAGCAGACTTTGCAGCCAGTCCTGCCGAACCCGCCGGGCTTCGGCGCGCAATTCGGCGGCGCGTTGCCTGATCAGCGCCGGTTCCAGCTGGGGCATCCGGGCGGCGGGGGTGCCGGGGCGCGGCGAATAGGGGAACACATGGCAGTGGACGAGGCCCAGTTCGGCAATCATCGCCAGATTGGCGGCGTGCATGGTCTCGTCCTCGGTCGGGAAGCCGGCGATCAGGTCTGCACCAAAGGCGATGTCTGGCCGCCGGGCGCGCAGGCGTTCGACCAGTTGTGCTGCGTCTGACCGGCTGTGGCGGCGCTTCATGCGCTTGAGGGTCAGGTCATGCCCGTGTTGTAGCGAAAGGTGGACATGCGGCATCACGCGCTGTTCGCTGGCGACCAGATCGAACAGTGCGTGGTCAATTTCGATCCCGTCCACAGAGGAAAGGCGCAGCCGCTCCAACTCGGGAAAGGCGGAGAGGATCGCGCCGACCAGCGCGCCAAGCCGGGGTTCGCCGGGCAGATCATGCCCCCAGGATGTCAGATCGACACCGGTCAGCACCACCTCGCGGACGCCAGCTGCAAGGTGCCGCTCGACCTCGGTCAGCACCTGCTGGATCGTCAGCGAGAGGCTTTTGCCCCGTCCCTGCGGGATGACGCAGAAGGTGCAGGCATGGTCGCAGCCGTTCTGCACGCCAACATAGGCGCGGGTGTGGGTGGTTGATGGCAGCGTTCTGGTCGACGCAGCCACATTCCACGCCCTTGGGTCTAGCTTCGCCGTATTGGCAACCAGCCCGTCAACCTCGGGCATCGCGATAAGCGCCTCACGCTCCACCTCTGCCGCGCAGCCGGTGACCAGCAGCCGTGCATCGGGCCGGGCACGCTTGGCGCGGCGGATGGCTTGGCGGGTCTGGCGGACAGCTTCTGAGGTAACGGCGCAGGAATTGATGACGATCAGATCGTCGGCGCTTTCCAGCATTCCGCGCAGGCTTTCGCTTTCGGAAAGGTTCAACCGGCAACCCAGCGACACGACTTCGACGCTCAACGCGCAGCTCCATAGGCGGCGGGGTCGAAGGTGCCGCGAAAGCTTTCGACAGCGGGGCCGGTCATGGTGATCCGGTTGGCGTTATCCCAGCCAATCGAGAGATCGCCGCCTTGCAGCTTCACGGTAACCAGCCGGTCAGTCAGCCCCCGGCGCATCGCGGCAATGGCCGTGGCGCAAGCGCCGGTGCCGCAGGCCCGCGTTTCACCCACGCCGCGCTCCCACACGCGCAGGCGAATTGTCTGGCGATCGACCACTGTGCAGACGTTGACGTTGATGCGGGCAGGGAACAGCGGATCGTGTTCGATCAATGGCCCCAGCCGCTCCAGTTCCACCGCGTCACAGTCAGGCACGAAAAACACCACATGCGGATTGCCGACGTTGACTGCGGCGGGATTTTCCAGCGCTTCCCAGCCCACCGGCAGGGTCAGCGTATCCATGGCGTAGGCCAGCGGTATTGCGTCCCAATCGAAACGCGGCTCACCCATGTCGACAGCAATGCCGCCTTCGGTGGGTGAGCTTTGCAGAATGCCGCCCAGCGTTTCGATGCGTGCAAGGGCGCCGTGCAGCAGGCCGACCGCGCGGGTCGCGTTGCCGCAGGCCTCTACCTCGCCGCCATCGGCATTGAAGATGCGCATACGGAAGTCGGCTGTGGTGGATGGCTCAAGCAGGATCAGCTGATCGCAGCCAATGCCGGTCTTGCGATCCGCCAGAGCGGCGGCGAGCGCGTTCGTTACCGGCGGGACACCAGAGACGCGTGCATCGAGCACGACAAAGTCGTTACCAAGGCCATGCATCTTGATGAAAGGAACCTGCATGTCCCGCGCTCTAGGCCGGGAGTTGCAGACAGTCTAGAGTCGGTTGGCTGGATCAGGCAGCGTCGGATTGCTGCACCACGGCTTTCGGTTTGGGGCGCGGGCTACGCATATCGTCGAGCAATAGGCCCAGACCTTCCAGCCGCTCCATGATCTCCGCGCCGCTGGCAGGCTTGCCATAGAAATAGCCCTGTGCCTTGAATTCACCCAAGCGGCGCAGTTCTTCCATCACCTGCGCGCTTTCGACGCCTTCGGCAGTAATCGGCAGCCCCAGCCCGTTACCGAGCGAGGTGATGGCCTGGACGATCGTCAGGCTGTCCTTGTTCTCCGAAAGCGTGGCGATGAAGCTGCGATCGATCTTGATGCGGTCAAACGGCAGGGTACGCAGCTGCGAAAGCGAGGAATAACCAGTGCCGAAATCGTCAAGGCTGATGCGGATGCCCTGATTTTTCAGGCTGGTGATCAGCGAGCGGACGAGGCCGAGGTTTTCGTGCAGGCACGATTCGGTGATCTCGATTTCAAGCCGGCTCGGCGGGAAATTTGCCGTGACGAGCAGCTTTAGCAGCTTCTGCGAAAACCACGGATCGCGCAGTTGCAGCGGCGAGATATTGACTGACAGGGTGAGCGAGGGGTTCCAGATGCGCGCATCTTCCAGCGCCTGCCTGATTACGCTTTCTGACAGCTCGCCAATCACGCCGATTTCCTCGGCGATCGGGATGAACACGTCAGGCCCGACGAGGCCATGCGTCGGGCTTTGCCAGCGGGCGAGCATTTCGAAGCCGGAAATGTTGCCAGTCTTGAGATCGACCTGCGGTTCATAGAACGGCACGAATTCGCCCAGCGCGATGCCCGCACGGATGCCGGCTTCCAGCTCGCTGCGGAAGCGTAGTTCGTTTTCCATCTGGTCTTCAAACCAGTAGTAGCGGTTCTTCCCGGCCTTCTTGGAATGGTACATGGCGATATCGGCCATGTGCAAAAGCTGCTGCGCCGAAGCCATCTTGCCGGGCGCCAGTTCCGCCCGCGCAAGGCCGAGCGATACGGTTGCGCCTTCGATCAACAAGCCGTCGGCGAGCACTGGCTGGCAAATGGCCTCGATCAGTTCGCCAGCAATACGGTCAATCGTTTCCGGGCGAACCGACTCGAACGGGATCGTGCAGGCAAATTCATCACCCCCCAGCCGGGCGAGCAGCGCGCGCGGCGGCAGGATGGCGTTCACCCGGCGCGCCGTTTCGCGCAGCACGGCATCGCCAGCGGCGTGGCCGTTGCAATCGTTGAGCCGCTTGAAATTGTCGATGTCGATCATCACCAGTGCGACATGTTCGCCGCGGTTCAGGCTTTCGGCAAGCAGCCGGTTGCTCGCAGGGCCGATCGAGCGGCGGTTGAGGCAGCCGGTCAGTGGATCGGTTTCAGCCAGCTCGCGGGCATGGGCCTCGGCCCGGCTGCGCGTCTGCACTTCGTCGGCAAGATCGCGATAGCGCCGCCAGCCAAAGATGATCAGCGCGATGTTGAGCAGCAAAGCATTGGTCAGCAACCGGTCAGGCGGCAGGCCGATGCCTTGCAGCCAACGGACAACCTGCGCCATGGCAGTGCCGCCCGTGCCCACGAACATGATGATCGTGGCCATGGCAATGCCCAGAACCAGCACATCCTTGCCGGTCCGTTCAACGGTATCGGCGTCCTTCAAGTCGGACTGACCATTACTGTTACGCTTCAAGACCGATGCCCCCAACGGTGCGGATACTAAGGGGCTTATCGGGCAATGCGGTGAAAGTTTGGTTAAGCTCGCTGCAACGGGCTGGAGCCTCTATTTCTTCAGGCCGATCTCGCGCAGGCGCTCCTGCAGGAATTGGTCGGCGGTGATCGGCACGGGATAGCGATCCGGATTCTCCGCGCTGATGCACTGCGGCAGGGTTTTGATCGGAAAGTCGCTGCGCAGATGGAGGAAGAATGGCATCGAATAACGACTGAATTGTGCACGCGTGGCGTCAGGATTGCGCACCCTGTGGATGGTTGAGGGCAGAACGTGGTTGGTCAGCCGCTCCAGCATATCGCCGACGTTGATCACCACGGCTCCTTCGGGCGGGGCGGCGGAAATCCAGGTTCCTTCCTTCGTGAGCAGTTCAAGCCCGGCTTCTTGCGCCCCAAGCAGCAGTGTAATCAGGTTGATATCGCCATGGGCACCAGCGCGAATGGCTTCGCCTGTCATACCTTTGAGCGGCGGATAGTGCAGCAGGCGCATAACAGAGTTGCCATCCTCGATGCCGCCGTCGAACCAGTGCTCGTCCAGCCCGAGGTAGATCGCAATGCGCGAAAGGATGGTCGCGCCGGTGGCATCGAACTGGCGGTAGAGTTCCTGAAACAGGGCCTTGAACCCCTCTGGCCGGGCCGGCCAGATGTTCGGCGGCATCGAATCGGCGAGCGGGCTGCCTTCTGGCAGATCACGGCCAATGTGCCAGAATTCCTTGAGATCGTGCGCCTTCGCGCCCTTGGCAATCTCGGTGCCGAACGGCGTATAGCCGCGCGCACCGGCAATGGCGGGGTTGAAATAGCTGCGCTTCTCTTCCTCGGGCAGGGCGAAGAACTGTTCGGTAAGCGTCCACGCCTGATCAATCAGTCCAGCATCAATGCCGTGGTCCTTTACCAGCGCAAAGCCGTAGGTCTTGAAACTGTCGCCAATCGCCTTGGAAAAGCTGGCCGCATCGTCTGCCAGTGAAAGCACCGGCAAGGTTGAAAGTGTCATATGGTTTGATCCGCAAAATGGTCTATTGGGCCCTGCATAGACCTAAACACAGTGAGTTTCATGACCAAAATCAACCCGCCGCCTGCCCGCCTATGGCTGATGAAGAGCGAGCCCGATGCCTATAGCTGGGATGATCTTGTCGCTGAAAAAGAAGGCACCTGGGACGGGGTGCGCAATTACCGCGCGCGCAACAATCTGCGCGCCATGGCGGTGGGCGATCTGGCGTTCTTCTATCATTCCAACATCGGCAAGGAGATCGTCGGGATCGTCCGCATCAGCCAGGCCGGCCTGCCTGACCCAAGCGATGACACCGGCACCTGGGCTTCGGTGAAGGTGAAGCCAGTTCGCAAGCTGAAGAAGTCGGTAACGCTGGCGGCGATCAAGGCTGATCCGGTGCTGGCGCCGATCGAACTGCTCACCCTGTCGCGGCTCTCGGTTAGCGAAGTCCGGCCTGACGAATGGGAACACATTCTTGCCATGTCAGAGGCTTAGGTTCTGGGAAGAAGTACACATTGTGCAGGGTTAATGTCCCGAAACGGGATGCGCCAAGTAAACGACAATTTGCAGTTTGATCGGTGGTAAATGAGTTCTTAACAGCGGGGCGTCGCAAGGGAGAATCGGCCCGTGAGAAGAGCCCTGGTTGTTACTGATGAAGCTGCCCGTCACCCGTTCCTGATGAGCCTGCCGCCGCATGTCCGCAAGGGAACTGCGCCGGTCGAGGCGCGCCGCCCGTCGCGAATTACGCGTCAGGACGTGAAGGACTTTCTTGTCGCCTATTGCGCCTGCTTCGTTTGCGTTTCCGCCTTTATCAGCTGAGCGCCTCAGCGGCTCTTTCGCTGCGGTAGAGCAGCGTTGCCAGCCAGGCCGAGAACAGACACATCACCGCGCTGAGCAGCAACTGTTCCTGCAACGGCAGGCCGGCTGCCGACAGGCCGATAGCGACAATCGCGCCAATCACCATTGCTCCGGAATTGACGATATTGTTCGCCGCAATGGTTCGCGCGGTTTGCGACTTGTCGACGAAGGTGGTCAGAAAAGCATAGAGCGGCACAACAAACATGCCGCCCGAAATAGCGATACCAAGCAAGCTGCCCAGCAACGGAATGGCCATCGGCTGGACAAGGAAATGCGCGGTATCAAGCATGGCCGAGCCTTCCTCACGCGACCAGACCCGGCACACGAAATAGAAGCCGACAACGAACAATCCCATGAAGATCACTGATGGTGCAGAATAGCGTGCCGATACTTTGCCCTTCAGCAGGGCGTTGATCGAAACCGAGCCGATGGCGATACCCACCGAGAAGATGACCAGAAACAGGCTGGCGACCTCTTTGCTGGCGTGCAGCACATCCTTTGCCAGAGGCGGGAACTGGATAAACAGCACGGTTCCCACCGCCCAGAAGAAGCTGATTGCAATGATCGCCTCAAACACGCGCCGGTCGTGGGTAGTGTTGCGTACCAGATCCCACGATGCGCGGATAAAGTGGAAGTCGAGAGGTTCGACATCGCTTTGCGGTGGGGCAGGTGGGACCTGCAGTCCGGTGAAATAGCCAATCACTGCCGTAACGACGACCCCCAGCGCAGCCCACTCGACCGGAATCCATCCCGCCAGAATAGTGCCCGCCAGAATAGCGACATAGGTTCCCGCCTCGACCAGCCCGGTGCCGGCCAGTACCTCCTCCGGTCTAAGGTGCTGGGGCAGAATTGCGTACTTGATCGGGCCGAAGAAGGTGGAATGAACTCCCATGGCAAACAGCGCGAGCAGCATGAGTGGAATCGCAAGAGTGCTGATCAGAATGCCTTTCCAGGCCAGCAACAGTCCCGCCCCGCCGACCAGCATGATGCCGATTTCGCACGCCTTTACGATGCGGATGACTTTCGCCTTGTCGCGCATGTCCGAAAGCTGTCCGGAAATCGCGGAGAAGATGAAGAACGGTATGACAAATATGAGCGAGGCAATGCCGCTGAACAGTGCCCCGCTGATGCTGGTGACATTGTAGACCACGAACAGCACCATGGCGTTCTTGAACAGGTTGTCGTTGAACGCGCCGAGCAATTGTGTGGCGAACAGGGGCAGAAAGCGCCGCTGCCGCACCAGGCTGGTTGAAGTTGTCATGCAGTTCTTGTCAGCATCCCCAATTGTGCGGCGGACCCTAGCGAACCCGCCACCCCGCACAAGCCCTTTGCGCGCTGATTGTTGCGGATGGATGGCAGCAGCGTGGAAATGGACCGATCCCCCCTCGACAGATCACCCGTGCGAAGGCAAGCTTGGTGGCGATGCTGACCCTGCCCAACCTGTTGACCCTTTCGCGCATTGTCGCCGTGCCTTTGCTGGTTGGCCTGATGTGGTGGCCTTCGTGGCACTTTGGCTATGGTCTGGCCTTCGCGCTCTATTCGCTGATGGGGATTACCGACTATTTCGACGGCTATGTCGCACGGTCCTTTGGCGCGGTGAGCAAGCTAGGGCAGTTCCTCGATCCCATCGCCGACAAGATCATGATCGCGGCGACCATCCTCGTGCTTTCCGCCCAGGGCGTCCTGACCGGGCCTTATGTGGGCGATATGCATGTGATCGCCGGCCTGATCATCCTGATCCGCGAGATTGCCGTTTCGGGCCTGCGCGAATTTCTGGGCGGGCTTCAGGTTTCGGTGCCGGTTAGCCGCCTTGCCAAATGGAAGACGACCTTCCAGATCATCTGCCTCGGCGCGCTGATCCTCGGCCGCGCCATGCCCTGGTGGACGCTGACGGTGTCAGGTTTCACGATGAACGTGCCGCACACCGTTGGCCTGACAACGCTTTGGGCGGCGGCGGTGCTGACGGTGATTACCGGCTGGGATTATCTGCGGGTTGGCTTGAAGCACATGGATTGAAGCGGGCTAACCCTTCGCCTGTCCTGCTCCGACCATTGACTGCAGGATCTCCTCCGAAATTGACTGAACCGCGCCCGGATTGTGCGAGACGAACAGGGTATTGGTCTTGTCGTTCTCGCCAATCGATTTCAGCGTATCGAAGTATTGAGTGACGAGCACCAGTTGCATCGCCTCACGTGCGGTGCCACCGCCGAGGGTCTTCTGAAAGCCCTCGATCGAGGTGCTCAGCCCCTCGATGATTGCTTTGCGCTGGTTGGCGATGCCCTGGCCCTGCAGAGCCTTGCTCTCGGCTTCGGCCTCGGCCTTTTTGACGACGAGGATCTTCTCCGCCTCGCCGCGCGCATTGGCAGCGACCTGTTCGCGTTGGGCGGCGTTGATGTCGTTCATCGCCGCCTTGACCTTGGCATCGGGGACGATGTCGGTGACCAGCACGTTGACGATCTCATATCCGAAGGCGTCCATGTCGACGTCGAGTTCCTTCTTCACCGCCGCCGCAATTGACGACTGGCTGGCAAAGACTTCATCGAGCGACATGCCCGGAACGTGGCCCAGCACCACCTGTTCGACGTAGGACTGGATCTGCGCCACCGGATCGGCGAGGCTGTAATAGGCCTCAAACACCTTTTCGGGACGAACCCGGGTCTGCACCGAGATCGGGATGGTGACGAACACGTTGTCGCGCGTTTTGGTTTCCATGGTCAGCGCGATCTGGTTGACCCGCAGGCTGACCTTGCCTTCCACCTTTTCGATAAACGGGATCTTCCAGCCAAGCCCCGGCCCGGCGGTGCGCAGGAACTGGTTGAAGCGGGTTATCACTGCTGTTTCAGCGGTTTGCACCGTGAAAAAGCTGCCGAAAACCACGCCCAGAACCACAATGGCGAAGAAGAATTCGATCACGGTTTTTACGAAGTCCATGCCTGCCTGCTCCCCTTTGGTATCACCGGACTATCGCCCGAGTGGCTGTGATTGGCAACCGGGCGCTCACCCGGCCCGCAATTCCTCGGCGAGCAACCGGAATTCCTCGGTCCGCGGCGAATTCTTGCGCCAGACGAGGGCGATTTCGCGGTTGGCGCTGTTTGATTTGAGCGGCCGCGCCACCACCTGCGTGCCGTTCAGGATGCCCGCATCAATTGCCATTTCGGGCAGCATGGTGAGGCCCAGGCCATTGTCGACCATCTGTACCAGCGTGTGCAGACTGGTGCCGATCATCGTCGCCGAGGCGCGCAGTTCCGGGCGGTTGCAGGCGGCGAGGGCATGGTCCTTCAGGCAGTGCCCGTCTTCGAGCAGCAGCAGCCGGTTCTCGTCGATCAGCTCTGGCGCAATCTCGGCCGGAGGATCGCGCGGATCATCCTTGGGGAAGGCGACGAACAGCGCGTCGAGCTCGATGCATTCCTTCTCGACCTCGCCGGTGGGGAAGGGGAGCGCAAGCAGCACGCAATCTGCGCGGCCGTGGTGCAGCGATTCCATGGCGGCGGCGCTGGTTTCCTCGCGCAGGAACAGCTTCAGCGCAGGCCGCTCACGGCGCAGGCGCGGGAGCATGCGGGGCAGCAGGAACGGCGCAATCGTCGGGATCACACTCATCCGCACTTCGCCCGAAAGCGGCATTCCGGCGGACTGGACCATATCCGAAAGCTCTTCCGCCTCGCGCAGGATCCGGTGCGCCTTGGCGACCACTGCATTGCCGAGCGGGGTAAAGCGCACGGTGCGCTTGGTGCGTTCCACCAGCACCACGCCGAGCAACATCTCCAGATCGCGCAGGCCTGCGGAGAGCGTCGATTGCGAGACAAAGCAGGCATCGGCGGCGCGCCCGAAATGGCCGTGCTCGTGCAGAGCGACGAGGTATTGCAGCTGTTTGAGAGTGGGGTGGTAAACGGTCATGCCGCCACCCTTAGCAGGTGCGGCGAGGTTGACATAGTTGACACCTTGTCAACCTCGCGCGAGGGGCGGTTTGTGGCGGAAACCTGCGGGGTTTGGGGGTGTCTTGACGCCGAGGTTGACGGGCGGAAAACAAAAGATCCCGGTCCCGGATCGAGGCAAAGCGGTGCAGACGATGGCGTCAAGAGTGGCAGGGATTTGCAGAGACTTGGCATTGCGGGGGATATGCCATCGGGGTGGGGTGTAGGAAAGGCAGTCGATCTGCCCCCTACTTCCCCACGGTAAAACTGTAGGGGATATACAAGAACACCTGCGTGTTGCTCACCTGGGTCCAGGCGATTTCCCGGTCGAGGCCGGAGATGGTTGCGCCGTATTCTGTGCCATAAAAGCCTGCCGCGTGTTTGGTGCCTTCGGCGATCCGGCGGTAGATTTCGTCGCGGTATTGTTCGGGGTTGACGATGGTCAGCGCCATCATGCCCTTTTGCGTGATCAGCGAACGGCCGGTGGCGGGCACGCCTTTGACGAAAGTGGAGATCTTCTTCTGGGCCTCGGCGATTGTGCCATCGAGCTTGGTCTTGACCATCAGCCGAACGGTGGCGTTGCTGCCGTCGTCCTCGAAATCGGGCTTGGGCTTGGCGTTATTGTCATCATCATCGTCGTCGCTGTCGTCTTCGTCCTCTTCCTCGCTATCGTCCTTTTTGGCGAGTGCGGGAAGCAGCGTGCGCCAGTTTTCGCGGGTGACTTCGGTGACTTCGTACTGGCCGATGACCAGACCGAGTCCATCCTTCTTGGCCCGGTCAAGCGCGGCGAGGAGCATCGATTCAACCTCGTGCTTGCGCATGTCCTCGTCGCGCGAATCCGAAACGATCTCGATATGGCGGACGGCGGAATCGGCCTGCCGCTTGAGCCCGATCACCGGGCGGCGATCGAGATAGGGAAGCTGCGTCATCACCGACGGCAGGTGCTCGGTTCGCTTCTGTGCGGTTACAATGATCTCGCTCGCGCCATCATCCTGCGCCGGGGCGGCTGTGGCGATAAGGGCTGACCCGGCGAGCGCCATTGCCGCCAGAAACCGCATGGTCTTGCCTCCCCCGATCATTTCTTCGCTCCGATGGTGTAGCTGTAGGGCAGGTAGAGAAACACGTCAGTGCTGCTCACCTGTGACCAGCTGACAGGCCCGTCGATGCCGTTGACGGTGGGCGTGAAGTCAGGGCCGAATACGGCGGCCTGTTTGCGCGCGTCTTCTGCCACCAGCGCGATTACCGCGTCGCGGTACTGGTCGGGATTTACCACGGTAAGGGTGATGTCGGGCAGGTCAATCGAAGAGCCGGTTTCGAAAGTGCCGCGGCCGGTGCCCTTCACCGACTTGACGAAATCGGCGAGCTTCTTGCGCGTGGCGAAGGCCGAGGCTCCGAGCGGGGCCTTGAGCATGAATTCGATCTTGCCGGTATCGACCCGGCCGGCCCAGACCACCGGCAGGGTCTTGTAATTGTCGCGGGTGATCGTGCGGAGCGGGACGTTGCCCACCACAAGCTGGATGCCCGCCGCTGCCGCGCGATCGATTACGGTTTCCATCACCGTGTATATCTCTTTGTTACGCTGGGCGGCATCGCGCGTGTCAGAAGTGACATAGACCGACATCACCCCGGAATCTGCACGGCGGCGTAGACCGACCACCGGCCGGTTCTGCTGGGCATAGGCGGCATTACCGCGACTGGCGGTGACCAGCACTTCGCCAAGGCCCTGATCTTCGGCTTTGGCCTGATCACTGCCCTTGGCCTGTGTGGTCTGGCAGTAAGCGGCGGAGGGCAGGGCAAGCCCCGCAAGCAGCAAGGCAATTCCGGTCAAGGCGCGCATGATTATCCCTCCCGAAGAGGAATATCCCTGTTTTCTAGGTGCTTGGCAAGAGCGTTGCGAGGGCTGCGCGACCTGCGGTTTTGCGCCTATTCGGCCGCCGCAGCAGCCGCTTCCTCTTCCACCACATCATCAACATGCGTCATCTTCAGCTTGCCGCCCACCACGGCGAAGGCGAGCTTGCCTTCAACCAGATCGAGCGCATCCTTGCCGAAGGTTTCAAACCGCCAGCCTTCGAGCAGCGAGAGGTTCTTGCGCACGCCAGCCGCCAGCAGTTCCAGATCATCGCTGCGGGCGAGGAGGCGGGAGGCGACGTCGATCTCGCGGCTGCGGATCTTGAGCAGCAGCTTGAGCAGATCGGCAACCAGCGCGCCTTCCTTGCCCAGCGGAGCGCCGCGCGGGGTGCGCGGTGGCAGCTCGTCGTCGGTCAGCGGGGTGGATGCTTCGATCGCCGCCATCAGGCGCTTGCCGATTTCGTTGTCGCGCCAGCCGGGCGAAAGGCCGCGCACTTTGGCGAGGTCTGCCTGTTGCTTGGGCGGGTGGCTGGCGATGTCGGCGACGGTTTCGTCGCGGGCGATGCGGCCGCGCGGGATGTTCTTGTCCTGCGCTTCCAGCTCGCGCCACCGGGCCAGAGCCTTGAGCCGCCCGAGCATCGCCGGACTGCGTCCTGCCGCCTTGATTCGCATCCACGCCTTGTCGGGATCGTTGCGATAGCCTTCGGGATCGGCGAGCTTTTCCATCTCGGCATCAAGCCAAACCCCGCGCCCGGTCTTGATCAGGCGCTTGAGGATCTTGGGGAAGATCTCGGAAAGGTGGGTGACGTCGCCAATCGCATATTCGATCTGCCGCGCATCGAGCGGGCGGCGCGACCAATCCGTAAACCGCGCGCCCTTGTCCACCGTGATGCCGAGCCAGGACTCGCACAGGTTGGCATAGCCGATCTGCTCGGACTGGCTGATCGCCATCATCGCGATCTGGGTATCGAAGATCGGGTGAGGGGTCTTGCCGGTCAGGTTGTAGATAATTTCCACATCCTGTCCGCCGGCGTGAAACACCTTCAGCACGTCTTCGTTATTGACCAGCAGATCGAGCAGCGGGGTCATATCCAGCCCCGAAGCCATCGGATCAACCGCCGCCGCCTCGTTCGAGTCAGCGATCTGGATCAGGCACAGTTCGGGCCAATAGGTGTTCTCGCGCATGAATTCTGTGTCGACACAGATAAAGTCGGCGCGGGAGAGTCGCTCGCACAACTGGGTGAGCGATTCGGTGTCGGTAATCAGAGGATGTATCTTCATCGGACTTTTCTGTATGAGCCCATGCGGGCTCCCGGCTTGACAAAACGACGGGCTTCGCCTGTTAGCCCGCTGCTTCCCCCTGCCTGATTGCAGACATTTTGGAAAGACTACGATGCACGCCTATCGCACACATACCTGTGGAGCACTGACCGCCGCCGCCGTTGGCGAGACGGTGCGGCTCTCGGGCTGGGTCCACCGCAAGCGCGATCACGGGGGCGTGCTGTTCGTCGATCTGCGCGATCACTATGGCATGACGCAGATCGTTGCCGACGTGGATAGCCCGGCGCTGGCGCTGCTCGATGGCCTGCGGGTGGAGAGCGTTGTCACCATCGACGGCACGGTAAAGGCGCGCAGCGAATCCACGGTGAACCCCAACCTGCCGACCGGCGCTATCGAGGTCTATGCGCGCGGCGCGACCGTGCTCAGCCGCGCCGAGGAACTGCCGATGCCGGTGGCGGGCGAGCAGGAATACCCTGAGGATATCCGCCTGCGCTATCGCTTCCTCGATCTGCGCCGCGAAACGCTGCACAAGAACATCATGACCCGCACGGCGGTGATCCGCGAAACGCGGCGGCGGATGGAAGATATCGGCTTTACCGAGTTCTCCACGCCTATCCTGACGGCGAGCAGCCCCGAAGGCGCGCGCGATTTCCTCGTGCCGAGCCGCATCCATCCCGGCACTTTCTTCGCGCTGCCGCAGGCACCGCAACAGTACAAGCAGCTGCTGATGGTCGCCGGTTTCGACCGCTATTTCCAGATCGCCCCCTGCTTCCGCGACGAAGACCCGCGCGCCGACCGTCTGCCGGGCGAATTCTATCAGCTCGATCTCGAGATGAGCTTTGTTACCCAGGAAGAGATCTGGGAGACGATGGAACCGGTGATGGCCGGGATTTTCGAGACCTTTGCCGAGGGCAAGGCCGTAACCCCCGCCGGCCAGTTCCCGCGCATTCCCTATGCCCAGGCGATGCTCGATTACGGCACCGACAAGCCCGATCTGCGCAACCCGCTGATCATCCGTGACGTCACCAGCGAGTTCACCCAGTCCGGCTTTGGCCTGTTTGAAAAGATCGTCGGCACCGGCGGCAAGGTTCGCTTGATCCCGGCCCCCGAAACCGCAGGCCTTTCCCGCAAGTTCTTCGACGACATGAACGAGTGGGCGCGCAGCGAGGGCCACGCAGGCCTTGGCTATGCCACCCGCAAGGACGGCGTGTTCGGCGGCCCGATCGCCAAGAATCACGGCGAGGACAAGATGGCCGCGCTGTGGGACCGCCTTGGCCTTGGCCCCAACGACGGCGCCTTCTTCGCCGCTGGCAAGGAAGAACAAGCCGCAAAGCTCGCCGGACAAGCCCGCGCCCGCGTGGGCGAGACGCTTGATCTGATCGAAAAGGACGCCTTCCGCTTCTGCTGGATCATCGACTTCCCGTTCTATGAATGGAGCGAGGAAGAAAAGAAGGTCGATTTCGCGCACAACCCGTTCTCGATGCCGCAGGGCGGGCTTGAGGCGCTGGAAACGCAGGATCCGCTGACGATCAAGGCGTTCCAGTACGATATGGTCTGCAACGGCTATGAGCTGGCATCAGGCTCGATCCGTAACCAGCACCCAGATCTGATGGTCAAGGCCTTCGAACTGACCGGCCTCACACAGGCCGACGTCGAAGCCCGCTTCGGCGGCATGTACCGCGCCTTCCAGTATGGCGCACCGCCGCACGGCGGCATGGCGGCAGGCGTCGACCGTATGGTCATGCTGCTCTGCGGCGTGCAGAACCTGCGCGAAATCACCCTGTTCCCGATGAACCAGCGCGCCGAAGATCTGCTGATGGGGGCGCCTGCTCAGGCCGAAATGAAGCAGCTGCGGGAGTTGCACTTGCGGGTGATTGAACCACAGAAAGGGTGAGTAGGGCTGTTCCACCCTCTTGCCAGCAAGCGAAGCCTTCTCTAGGGCGGCTTCAAACCTGTTTAACCTCCGTTCCAGAAGGGGCATTTTGATGAGCGACACCGCAGACCGCGTGAAGAAGATTGTCGTCGAGCACCTCGGCGTTGAAGCCGATAAGGTGACCGAAGACGCAAGCTTCATTGATGATCTTGGCGCAGACAGCCTTGATATCGTTGAGCTGGTCATGGCCTTCGAAGAGGAATTCGGCGTCGAAATCCCTGACGATGCGGCTGAAAAGATCAGCACCGTCACCGATGCCATCAAGTACATTGATGAGAACAAGGGCTAACCAGCCCAAGCCTCTGCCATCCCGAGCCTGTCGAGGGCTGGCGATGAGGCATCGGAGTTGAGAAATAATGACAGGCTCAACCTTCAAGAGGTTGGGCCTGTTGTGTTTTCGGAGAGTTGCATGCGTCGTGTAGTCGTTACCGGACTTGGTCTTGTCACCCCGCTGGGGGCTGATGTTGAAACCACTTGGGCAAACATCCTCGCCAGCAAATCGGGCGCTGGACGCATCACGCGTTTCGATGCTTCCGACCAGAAGTGCCTGATCGCCTGCGAGGTAAAGCCCGCCGATCACCCCTATGGCTTTGACCCCAACAAGCGCGTTGACCACAAGGTTCAGCGGCAGGTCGATCCCTTCATCATCTATGGCATCGATGCCGCAGGGCAAGCGATCGAAGACGCCGGCCTTGAAGACATGCCCGAGGAATGGCGCGAGCGCGCTGGTTGCTCGATCGGTTCGGGAATCGGCGGCCTGCCGGGCATCGAAAGCGAATCACTGGTGCTCGCCGAAAAGGGCCCGGGCCGTGTTTCGCCGCATTTTGTCCACGGCCGCCTGATCAACCTGATCTCGGGTCAGGTCTCGATCAAATATGGCCTGATGGGCCCAAACCACGCCGTGGTGACTGCCTGCTCGACCGGCGCGCACTCGATTGGTGACGCAGCACGGATGATCCGCGACGACGATGCCGACATCATGCTGGCTGGCGGCTCGGAAGGCACTGTCTGCCCGATCGGCATCGCCGGTTTCGCTCAGGCGCGCGCGCTCAACTGCAGCTTCAACGACAACCCCGAAGGCGCAAGCCGCCCCTATGACAAGGACCGCGACGGTTTTGTCATGGGTGAGGGCGCTGGCGTTGTTGTTCTGGAAGAACTGGAACACGCCAAGGCACGCGGCGCGAAGATCTACGCCGAAGTCGTCGGCTATGGCCTGTCGGGCGATGCCTATCACGTCACGGCCCCGCACCCCGAAGGCAAAGGCGCGGAAAATGCCATGCGTATGGCGCTGAAAAAGGCCGGCATGGGCCCGGGCGACATCGACTATGTCAACGCCCACGGCACCTCGACCATGGCCGACACCATCGAACTCGCCGCAGTAAAGCGCGTGCTGGGCGATGGCCTGTCCGGCGCTTCGATGAGCAGCACCAAGTCGGCGATCGGCCACTTGCTCGGCGGTGCAGGCGCAGTCGAGACGATCTTCTGCATCCTCGCCATCCGCGATCAGGTGGTGCCGCCAACGCTCAATCTGGATAACCCGGATGAAGGCACCGAAGGCGTCGATCTGGTTCCGCATGTGGCCCGCAAGCGCACGGTTCGCGCCGCGCTGAACAATTCGTTCGGCTTTGGCGGGACCAATGCCAGCGTGATTGTGAAGGCCTTCGAGGAATAAGCCGGTGCGGCGCGGCTGCCTGTTTTCCGGACTGGCGGCCATTGTTCTTGGCCTCGTCAGCCTCGGCTGGCTGCTGGGCGGCTGGTATCTGGGTGGACCACTGGAAAAGGACACGGCCTTTGTCGTGCCAGATGGCGCGACGCTGGGGCAGGTTACGGCCTTGCTCGAAAAAGACCACGCCATTTCCTCGGCTTCGGGTTTCAAGCTGCGCGCGCGCATTTTTGGCGCTGGCGGCTCGATCAAGGCGGGTGAATTCATGTTGCCCAAGCGGGCCAGCCCGTCGAAGATCCTGCGTGTGCTGCAGGGCGACGAGGTTATCCGCCGCTTTGTAACTGTGCCTGAGGGCATGCCATCGATCATGGTGCAGGAACGCCTGATGGGGCAGCCCGCGCTGACCGGTTCGGTCGATGTGCCGGCGGAAGGCTCTGTCCTGCCCGATACCTATGATATCGAACGCGGCGAGAGCCGTCAGGCCGTGCTGCTGCGCATGCAGGCGGCGATGCAGCGCACGCTGGCCGAACTCTGGGAAAAGCGTGCGCCCGATACCGTGGCGAAAACGCCGCAAGAGGCGCTGATCCTCGCCTCGATTGTCGAGAAGGAAACCGGAAAGCCCGAAGAACGCCCGATGGTGGCCGGGCTCTATTCCAACCGCGTCCGGCAGGGGATCATGCTGCAGGCTGACCCGACGATCATTTATCCGATCACCAAGGGCAAGCCGCTCGGCCGCCGCATTCGCCAGTCCGAGATCCAGGCGATCAACGATTACAACACCTATTCGATGGTCGGGCTGCCGCGCGGCCCGATCACCAACCCCGGCCGCGCCTCGATCGAGGCAGTGCTGCACCCGGCCCAGACCCAGGCGCTCTACATGGTGGCAGACGGCACCGGCGGCCACGCCTTTGCCTCGACCCTTGAGCAGCACAATGCCAACGTCCAGAAGTGGTTCTCCATCCGCAAGGCGCGGGGCGACTTCTGAACCCCCGTCATCCCGGGCTTGATTCGGGATCGGTGGCGTCTTCAATCAACCTCGCCGCGATGCGGACAGCGGTCCCGGGTCAAGCCTGGGACGACGTAATCAATCGTCAAGGGCGATCAAAGAAAACGTATTATCCAGTTTTGCTGATTTAACCTCGCAGCCTATCTCCGTGTCACCAGATCACAGGAGATACCCATGCTGAACCGCACCATCCCAGACGTTACCCTGAAAACCCGCGTTCGCGACGAGGCCGTTGGCGGGGCAAACCCCTTCCGCTGGCAGGACCTGCCGGTGCGTGAAGCCTTTGCCGGCAAGAAGATCGCCATTTTCTCGCTACCCGGTGCCTTCACGCCAACCTGCTCGAACGAGCAGTGCCCGAACTACGAACGGCTCTATGATGTGTTCAAGGCCGCCGGCGTGGACGAGGTCTACTGCGTGTCGGTCAACGATGCCTTCGTCATGTACCAGTGGGGCAAGAACCTCGGCCTGTCGAACGTCAAGCTACTGCCCGACGGCAACGGTGATTTCACCCGCCGCATGGGCATGCTGATCGACAAGAGCCACCTCGGTTTCGGCATGCGCTCGTGGCGCTATGCGATGATCGTCGAAGACAACACGATCACCCACTGGTTCGAAGAGCCGGGCATCAACGACACCGGTGCTGATGCTGATCCTTATGGCGAAACAGCCCCCGAAAAGCTGCTTGCCGCGCTGACCGGACAATTTGCCGAAGCAGTCTGAGCCGACACCGGACTGCTTTGTGCCGCGGGCGGCGGCATTCCCCCTACCTAGCCGCCGCCCGCCTCTCTATAGAGGGCCAACATGGCCTTCGAACCCTTCATCGTCACCGCCGAGATGCCGCCCCAGATCCACGGCTGGGCAGACGGCCTGCGCCGCGCGCATTACCCGCCCGAGCGCAACCAGCTTGAGGCCCACGTAACGCTGTTTCACGCGCTTGCACCTTCGCAGCGTGAGGCATTGCTGAACTTCCTGCCGCGCATCGCTGCCGAATTTGCCGCGCCCAAGGCGGAGATCATCGGATTGATGGACCTGGGGAAGGGGACGGCGCTGGCGATCTCCAGCCCGGGGATGACCGCGATCCGCGAAATGATCGCCGACCATTTCCATGGTGCGCTCACCGCGCAGGACAACCATCCGATCCGTCTGCACATCACGGTGCAGAACAAGGTGACCACGCAAGAGGCGAGGGCGCTGCAGAGCCAGCTTCGCGGTGATAACCTAGAGCGCGAATTCCGCTTTTCCGGCCTTGGCCTGCACCTCTATCGCGGCGGTCCGTGGGAGGCGATGGGGCGCTGGTCGTTTCGCGGTAAAGAGGGGTGTTGACCAAGCCCGAACCGCACCCTATGTGCGCCGCCTGCCCGGCGCTCATGTGCCGGATTGCCCCATGGGGCGGAGTAGCTCAGTCGGTTAGAGCAGCGGAATCATAATCCGCGTGTCGGGGGTTCGAGTCCCTCCTCCGCTACCATTCTCATTTCCGGACACTTCCGCATAGGTCCGCTTGCATCCAGAAAATCACATTAAATCAAGATAGTTAGGCGTGATTCGCGTCCGCTTGCCGCCGCTTGCTTCCGCTTGCAGCCGGATTTGGTGTGGGGGTATTTTGGGGGTATTCTTCCGGGGTATCGGCAAGGAGCGATACCCCCATGCCTCTGACTGAAAGCCAAGCCAAAAATTCGAAACCTCGCGAACAGGCATACAAGCTTGCCGATGCTGGAGGGTTATTCCTGCTGGTACAGCCGAATGGTGCCAGACTTTGGCGGATGAAATATCGATACGGAGGCAAGGAAAAGCTGCTCTCGTTTGGTACATATCCTGAAGTTGGGATCGCTGCGGCGCGGGACAAACGAACGGTTGCCAAGGCGATCCTCGCCGAAGGCCGTGATCCGATGAAGAACAAATCGGAGATTGACCCAAGCAAGAGTGAAACTTTCCGCGTCATCGCCGAACGCTGGCATGAAAATCGAAAATCTGCGTTGGTCCCTGCACACGCTGACCGCGTCTGGTCGCGTTTGGAGCGGGACGTGTTTCCATTTCTTGGGAGCAAACCGATGAACGAGATCACTCCGCCGGATGTGTTGGAAATGGTACGAAAAATTGAGGCGCGTGGCGCTCTCGACATCAGCCGTCGAGCAAAGCAGGGCGTCGGACAGATATTCCAGTTCGCGATCGCTTGCGGCCTGGCTTCCTCTGACCCCACCGCTCACTTGCGCGGCGCGTTGAAACCGCGCCCCCGTGTGAAGCACATGAGTCGGATACCTCTACATGAAGTCCCCGCTCTGCTCGACAAGCTACAGGCTTACCAGGCAGAGGGTGAGCGGAGGTCTTCCATCACCCGCGACGCTGTAATGTTCGCGCTACTGACCTGGGTCCGAACGAAGGAGCTGCGTTTTGCGGTGAAATCCGAGTTCGAAGATCTGGACGGCAAGCAGCCAGTTTGGAGAATACCTGCACATCGGATGAAAATGGGCCGCGAGCACCTCGTGCCTTTGTCTGCTCAGGCTGCAGCATTAGCCAAGGGGATGATTGAGACGAGCGCCGGTGCGTTCCTCTTTTCCGGAACGACGCTGGAGAAGCCCATATCCGAGAATACCATGATCTACGCGCTCTACCGGTTAGGTTATCACAGCCGTCAGACGGTGCACGGATTCCGAGGTCTGGCGAGTACATGGGCCAACGAGCAACTCGTCGAGTTTGGGAAACCCACGCTGTGGATCCGAAAGTATCATGAAGACTGGGTCGAGCTGCAACTCGCGCATTCCGAAACCAACGAGGTGCGTGGTGCTTACAATGCCGCCGAATATCTCGCTCCCCGGCGTCGCATGTTGCAAGACTGGGCGGACTTCCTCAGTGGAGAGAAGGTGGTGAACATATCGAAAGGAAGGAGGAGGGCTGCTTGAACTCACGGCGGGGATGTTGGTCAGCTCTCTCCAATCCATTCGATGGTCAGTCGATCGAAGCCGGCCTGAACGCCTTCAGCGGTAACACGTCGCCCAATGAGGTCGGGGTCTATGTCGTCGAGATCAATGACCCACAGATCGCCCGCGTCTGTCAGGATGGCCAAACCGCGGCCGCCGTGGTTGAGCACGCCGCTCACCCGCTTTCGTCGATTGCTGCCATTACTGAACGACGAATTCACCTGGACCCCCAGAAAGCAAGGACGTTCCGCACGTACGATGGCGTCTCACCATTGAGCGGAATGCCGCCAGCGCGCTCAACCGCGCCGGGTCCTGCATTGTAGGCTGCCACGGCTAAATGGACCATGCCGAACTTGTCCAGCATCTGACGCAGGTATCGCGCCGCAGCGGACAGGTTTGCCCGCGGATCGAACCGGTTGGCAACCCCCAGCTCGCGCGCGGTTTTAGGCATCAATTGCCCGAGACCCGCCGCTCCGGCACCGCTGATGGCAAAGGGATTGTAGCGAGACTCAGTCCAGATAAGTGCATCGAGCAGGCCGGTCGGCAGGCCGTATTGCGCTTCGGCGGCATAGACGTGTGGCAGGTACACTGCGCGTCGGAAGCTCGGTGCAGCGCCTTGCGGCCGTTTTGATGCTTGTCGCGATATGGCTCTTGGAGTGCCCGAGACGACGTCCGACGAAATACCTACCGACGGCATTGGGGCCGCCGGCGAGCGCCAGATTCCGTGCGTGACAAGTTCGAAGCCAGCGTCCGCGTTTTCGATGCGATAGCCCGAGGCTGGGTTGGGCGACGGCGCTGAAACGGTAACGTCATCTTGCGCTACGGCAGGAGTGGTGGTTGCGAGTCCTGCCACCGCAAGGAGGGCAGCGATCAGTTTTTGAGCCATTTTCGATTCCTTCTCTAGTCGAATCGAATGGGAACATATATAGAACATATGTTGTAGGAAAACGCATTGTCAGTGGCGCAGAGCGGAGGCTGCGCGGGTGGAGGCATGTCACCGATGGAGATGCCCCATGTCCCAATGCCGCAGGCGCTCAGCGCTTGAAGACCGCGCCCGCAAGATCGTCGAGGGGCTGGAAGGCACCTGGTCGCGCTCGCGTGGCATGTGCTGCTGTCCAGCTCATGCCGACCGCACGCCGTCGCTCAGCATTACACTCGGCAAGCGTGCGATCCTGGTTCATTGCTTCGCTGGTTGCACCAACGAGGCAGTGATGCAGGGCCTCGCCAAGGTCGGAGTCCGAATATCCGACCTGTTCGACGGGAAGGGCGAGGCGTTCACTTCGGCGCCGCGCGAAGAGACCGCCGATCGCAATGCGCTCCGGCTGTGGCGCGATGCAGCGATCCTCGCCGACAGTCTGGCCGCCCACTACCTTGCGGGCCGCGGAATCACCACTTTCTCGCCGGACCTCCGCTTCCATCCCCGCATGCCGCTGGGACCCAAGGGAGCAGTCCAATTCCTCCCTGCAATGGTCGCGGCGGTCCGCAACGATGCCGGCGTGCTGGCGCTGCACCGGACCTTCCTTGATCCGGCGGGCCGGGGCCTTGCGCGGTTCGACGGGCCCAAACGTGCGCTTGGTAGCCTCGGATCGGGGGCAGTCCGCTTGGCGTTCCCGCGCGGCGGCCGCCTGGGCCTCGCCGAGGGGATCGAGACGGCGCTCTCGGCGATGCAGCTGTTCGGCATCGCTTGTTGGGCGACGCTTGGCAACGAGCGCTTCGGCCTGGTCACGATCCCGGAGTCGGTGCGCGAGTTGCACCTGTTCGTCGACAACGATGCTGGCGGCCTTTTGGCCGACGAGCGCGGCCGCGAAGCTTATGCCTGCGAGGGTCGCCGGATTGCCACCCGACGGCCCGAGCGAACCGATGACGATTGGAACGACGTGTTGATGCGCCGCATCCGCGTGACGGTTTGAGCAACTCTGAGAGGAAAGGGGGCTTGGGGCCTTGTGAGGCCCCGGACGGACCCCCCGAATGAACTTGGGGCCTCATCAGGAGTTTCCCGATGTCCCACGCTTCACCCGCATTCGCCTTTCCCGCTCCCGCCGAGCCGCTTGTGCTCAGCGCGGCCCGCAAGCTCGCTGTTCGGCTAGGCGCCTGCCAGATCGTCACGCGCAGCGTCCTCAATGCGATCATGAGCGAGCAATTTGGCGGCAGCGATGCCGAAGGTCGCTGGTCGGTGCGCGATGCCCATGCCGCACTTGAACTCGCCCAGGTGCTGTTTCTGAATCAGGCGACCACGCTGACTTGCACTATGCCGTCCGATCAGGCGGATCGCGCCTTTACGCGCCTCGAAGCGCAGGTGCCCAGCCAGACCACGCGCAGCGACGAACAGATCGAGTGGCAGCAGTTCGCCACCCCGCCGCGGATCGCCTGGATCGCCGCCCGCGCCTGCGCGATTTCAGCTGGTGAACTCGTGCTCGAACCATCGGCCGGAACCGGTATGCTCGCAGTCTGGGCCGCGAAGGCGGGTGCGCGGCTCGCGCTCAACGAAATCTCGCCGCTGCGCCGTGAGTGCCTCGGAGCCATGTTCCCGGGTGCGCCGGTAACCGGCCACGATGGCGAATTGATCGACGAACTGCTTGAGCCCAGTGTCGCTCCGAGCGTGGTGCTCATGAACCCGCCCTATTCGCACGGCATCGAGCGCGGGCACGACGGACGCACCGGGGCACGGCATCTGCGCTCGGCCTGGAAGCGGCTGCTACCCGGCGGCCGCCTGGTTGCGGTGATGCCAGAATGGTTCGACCTGCCGCGCTTCGTTAGTGGTATCGTCGGTCCAGTGGCGCTCCGCCTCAACGCGGCGATCGAGCGCGGCTTCGTCAAGCAGGGCACCTCGATCTCCACCCGGCTCCTTGTCCTCGACAAGCTCGATGGCGGTGTCAGCCCGATCATCGCGAAGCCCGTCAACTTCGCCGAGCTTTGTTTTCTGGTCGACACCCTGCTGGTGCGAAAGCAGTCGGTCGAAGAACCGGTCATTGCATCGAGGTCTTTCACGCCGCTGCGCCTGATCGCCACGAGCACAAAACCGGTCCCGCTCGCGGTTCGACCGGTTGCTGCAGCGCCTGCAATCCTGCCGCTCGTCTATCAACCGCTCGAAGCACCTGCGCCGATCGCGGAGCAAGTCGGGCACTATCTGCCCTACCGGCCGAGCCGCATTGCGATTCCAGGCGCGGTCGAACATCCAACCCCGCTGGTCGAATCCGTCGCCATGGGCTCGATCACCGCGCCGGTTCCAGGCTCCATTCCCCAGCTCCCATCGAACCTGGTTGCCAAGGGCGTGCTTTCGGCCGCCCAGGCCGAGACGCTAATCTATGCCGCGAGCGCTCACGCCCGCGACCTCTCCGGGCGTTACGAACCCGAGGACGGGGGCTGCGCGCTCAAAGCGAGCGGCGAGGGAAAATGCTATCGCATTGGCTACTTCCTTGGCGACGGGACCGGAGCCGGGAAGGGGCGCCAGGTCGCCTCGGTCATGCTCGACCGCTGGGTGAGGGGTGAGCGCCGACACATCTGGATCTCGAAGAACGAGGCTCTGCTCGAAGATGCGCGCCGCGACTGGTCTGCGCTCGGCGGTTTGCCGATCGACGTGCAGCCGCTCGGACAGTGGAAGCTCGGTGTTCCGGTCGGAATGCGCGAGGGTATCCTTTTCGTCACCTATCCGACCCTGCGATCCGGGCGCAGCGATGCGACCCGGCTTGACCAGCTCCTCGATTGGGCCGGGGAAGACTTCGAAGGGGTGATCGTCTTCGATGAAGCTCACGCCATGGCCAACGCCGCGGGAGGCGAAGGTTCGCGCGGCAAGGTCAAGGGTTCGGAGCAGGGGGTCGCCGGGGTGCGGCTCCAGAACCTGCTGCCACGCGCCCGCGTGCTCTATGCCTCGGCAACCGGCGCTTCAGACGTCAACAACTTGGCCTATGCGACCCGGCTTGGTCTGTGGGGACCGGAGACCGCCTTCGCCAACCGCGAGGCATTTGTCGCCGACATCCGCGACGGCGGCATTGCCGCGATGGAACTGGTTGCCCGCGATTTGAAGTCGCTCGGGCTATACACCGCGCGGGCCTTGTCGTTCGCCGGAGTTGAATACGAAATCCTTGAGCACTGCCTGACCGCCGACCAGATCGCGGTCTATGACGCCTATGCCGAGGCTTGGGCGATCATCCATACCAACCTGCGCGAGGCGCTCGAAGCGACCCGGATCGTCGATCAGGACAGCGGCGACACCCTGAACTCCGGTGCCAAGGCGGCGGCGCTCTCGGTGTTCGAGGGCACCAAGCAGCGCTTCTTTGCGCAAGTCCTGCTTTCGATGAAGTTGCCAAGCTTGCTTCCCGCGGTCGAGACCGCCCTAGCCGAGGGCAATGCCGTGGTCGTGCAGCTCGTCTCGACCGGCGAGGCTATGCTGGGCCGTCGCCTTGCGGTTCTGTCGGATGCCGAACGTGAGGCGCTTGAGATCGACCTCAGCCCGCGTGAATATGTGATCGACTACCTCACCAAGAGCTTCCCGGTAAGGTTGATGGCGGTGTTCACCGACGAGAACGGCAACGCGCGCTCCGAGCCGATGAGTGACGATACAGGTGCGCCGGTGCTGTGCCGCTCCGCGCTCGCCGCCCGCGACCGGATGATCGAACAGCTCTGCGCGCTGCCTCCTATCGCGACGGCGCTCGATGCGATCATCGAGCGGTTCGGTGTCGACCAGGTCGCCGAGGTTACTGGCCGCACGCGCCGACTGATCGTCGGGCGCGACGGGTGCCAGAAGCTCCAATCCCGCAGCCCGCGCGCCAATGTCGCCGAGACCCAGGCATTCATGGATGGGATCAAGCAGGTCCTGGTCTTCTCAGATGCCGGCGGGACCGGGCGCAGTTACCACGCCGACCTCACCGCCAAGAACCAGGCGCGTCGTGTTCACTTTCTGCTCGAGCCGGGCTGGCGCGCCGATGCCGCAATCCAGGGGCTCGGGCGGACCAACCGCACCAATCAGGCATCCGCGCCGCTGTTCCGGCCGGTGACCACCGATGTACGCGGCGAGCGGCGGTTCATCTCGACAATCGCGCGTCGCCTCGACAGCTTGGGCGCGCTTACCCGCGGTCAGCGCCAGACTGGCGGACAGAATCTGTTCGATCCTGCCGACAATCTCGAAAGCAGCTATGCCAAGGAGGCGCTCCACCGTTGGTTCGGCCTGCTGTTCACCGGCAAGCTCGAGGCAGTGACGTGCTCGCGCTTCGAGGATCTGACCGGCCTGCGCATCGAAGGCCCGGACGGATCGATGGTCGACGATCTCCCCTCGATCCAACGCTGGCTCAATCGGCTACTCGCGCTGCCGATTGCCTTGCAGAATGCGATTTTCGATGAGTTCCTCGGACTGGTCGAAGCCCGGATCGACGCCGCCCGGCAAGCCGGCACGCTCGACCTCGGGGTCGAGACCATCGCGGTCGAGCACTTCGAAGTCTTGTCCGACACGCTGCTGCGCACCGACGCGCTCTCGGGCGCAACCACGCATCTCCTCGAAATCGAGATCGCCCGCGCACTGAAGCCGTTGTCGCTTGCGCGCCTGGAGGAACTGCATGGCCTGACGGGCGAGCGCCAGCGCATGATGCGCAACAGCCGCTCGGGCCGGATTGGGTTGCTTGTCCAGGCACGCGGCCTGCTCGCCGACGATGGGACGCGGATCGCGCGCTTCGAGCTCGTCCGGCCATTGAAACGCGGCCACCTCACCGCCGATCAATTGGACGAGAGCAGTTGGGAGCCGACCGACCCAGCCGAGTTTCGTCGCCTCTGGCAAACCGAGGTCGATGAGGCTGCCTCCAGCCACAAGCGCGAACGCCTTCATCTCGCGACTGGGCTGCTGCTGCCGGTCTGGGACAAGCTGCCATCCGACTACGTCCGCGTGAGCCGAATCTCGGCGCGCGACGGGCGCTCGCTGCTCGGCCGCGAGGTTCCGCTCCACTGCGTCCCGGAGCTTTGCCAGGCACTCGGCTTGGAGAGCGAAAATGCTTTCTCGGCCGAGCAAGTCGTCCAAGCTGTGCTTTCTGGGGGCCGACCGATACAGGTGAAAGGACGCGAGGCGCTCACGCTCAAGCGAAGCCTTGTCAACGGTGCGCAGCGGCTCGAACTTGCCGGGTGGTCGGCCGCGCGGCTCGATTGGTACAAGGCGCAGGGCTGCTTCACCGAAATCATCCGCTACCAGACGCGATTGTTCGTTCCCCTCGACGGAGCAAGCAGTGTTCTGGCTCAAATCAGCGAAAGCCCAAGCTAGTTACCGGGCCTGGGCGATCGGGCCAGTTTCATGCCGAGTCTCCGGCCTGGAATTCGCCGCACCAGTCGCTTCCCTCCGACATGGCCCACCCTTCGTAAGTGGGTGGGAAGCGACGGCAGATGCCAATGTCATGGCCGTCTTCATCGGGTGTCTGGTCTTAAAAGCGGCAAAACCCGCAGCTTTCGAGATTTCTCTGGTTCACTGTGTTCATGGTTCGAAGCCTTAGCGCCCTCCCCGCAGCAACTGCAATAGAGGTTGCCAAATGGCATTCAATCTCGTATATAGTGCCATATGGAGAATTGCCATGCTGGCTTTGCAACCCGTTGATACCGCCCCCCAAGCGTTCCGGCCCGATCCTGTTACGCAGGAGGAGGCGGCTGCCATGTTTCGGGCGGCGCTCAATCTGTTCGGCAAATGGGAACTGACCGACGAACAGGCAGCGACCTTGCTCGACATGCCGGTGCGTTCCTTTCGCCGATGGAAGGCTGAAGGGCCGGGGCGTATCTCCCGGGATGGCTCTGCCCGTCTCTCCAACATCATGGGCATTCACAAGGCGCTGCGGATCATCTTCTCGGAGGCCCAGCGAGGGTATGCCTGGATTAAGGCAGGCAATACTGCCTTTGCCGGATCGAGCGCCCTTGATGTTATGGTCGGCGGCGAACTGACCGACATCATGCGCGTGCGTCGCTATCTCGACGCCGAGCGCGGTGGCTGGTGACGCTAGCCGAGCATATCCCGGTCAGCCGAGTCGAGTGGAAAGGCGCTGTCAGGATCATCCGCAGTGCCTTTCCGCCGATCGACCTGTTCGAGGACATTGCGGACCCGGCGGATTGGCCGCTGCTAATTTCTGCAGAGCAGAAAACCAACCCGCGGATCATGGCGACGATTGGGAATCTCGACCTCGTGCCAGTGGGTCGCCGGGTAGGCGGTGACGGGACGTCCTATTTGATGGCGCCGTTTACGCATGCCAGCACGGATCGTCCGAGCCGCTTCACCGATGGCACCTACGGCGTGCTCTATGTCGGAAATGTCTTCGAGACGGCACTGTTCGAAACGATCCATCACCATGCCCGTTTCATGACCCGAACCACCGAGGCACCGGGCTGGTCGTCGCAATTTCGCGAGATCGTTCTATCGGTCGGTGCCCAGCTGCATGATCTGAGAGGAGCCGAAGCAGCCAATCACCCAGCTCTTGATCCCGGTAGCTATGAGGCTTCTCAAGGCTTAGCGCTGACGCTTAAGGCCGGCGGAGCCGATGGGATTGTTTACCCGAGCGTCCGTCACCAGAGCGGCGAATGCGCCGCGCTGTTCTATCCCGACTGTGCTTCGGACCCCGTCCAGGGACGCCACCTCGACTACCATTGGGACGGCAAGCGCGTTGATCTCGTGCGCGATGCAGGATCCGGCGAGGTGTTTCGCTTGGTCGATCTGCCTTAGCAAACGGGCGGCAACCACGGCTCAGTTACGCGCTCTGTCGCTAGCGGGTCTCTGACCAAATTGAAGAGAGGGGAGGGAGCTTTGCCCTGATTGAGCTATTTGGACGTCGATGGTCGATGCGCCGGGCTCGCAGTCAGGAGTATGTCCCATGATCAAGACTATCCCTCTGAACAAGCTCGTTCAGTCCCCCCGCAATGTCCGTCGCCATTCCGATCCAGCGGCCGATGCCGAGCTCAAGGCAAGCATCGCTGCGCGCGGGCTGTTGCAGAACCTCATCGTTCGCCCCTGTGCCAAGGGCAAATTCGAGGTCGAGGCCGGCGAACGCCGCCGCAAGGCCATGCTGGCGCTGGCCGAGGACAAGGTTCTGTCCAAAGACCACGAAGTGACCTGCCTGGTGCTCCAAGACACCGCTGAGGGTGCAATCGAGACCAGCCTTGCCGAGAACTTCCACCGCCTGGCGATGAATCCCGCCGACGAAGCTCAGGCCTTCGCCGCGCTGATCGATGCCGGGGCCTCGGTCGAGGATGTCGCCCGCCGCTTCGGCCTCACCGTCCGCTTTGTCGAGGGCCGTTTGCGCCTCGCCAGACTGGCACCTGTTGTCTTCGAGGCGCTGGCCTCGGGTGAGATCACGCTCGACATGGCCAAGGCCTATGGCGCAACCTCGGACCAGGAGATCCAGGCCCGAGTCTTCGAGCAGATCTCCTCGGCTTACTATGCGTCGAACTCGGACTCGATCCGCCGCATGGTTCTCACGGGCACCGTGCGTGGCAGTGACCCGCGCGCTCGGCTTGTCGGGCGCGATGCCTATCTCGCCGCTGGCGGCCGGATTGAGCGCGAACTGTTCGACGACGAGGACAGCGAAGCCTGGGCCGATGTCGCGCTGCTCGAGAACCTCGCCGCTGCGAAGATGGAGGAGCAGGCAAAGGTGCTTGCCGCCGAGCAGGGCCTGGCCTGGGTCAAGCCGACCCTCGATGCCTATGCCAGTCACGACCTCGTCGAAGGGCTGGTCCGGCTCCCGGTCGACCCCGCGCCGCTGACCGAAGAGGAGCTGGCCCGGCTCGACGTGCTTGATGCCTCCTACGATGAGCACGCGGCAATCCTTGAGGATGAAAACAGCGCCGAGGAAGCCGTCACGGCGGCTGAAGCCGCGATCGAGGCGATCGAGCGCGAATGCCAGGACATTCGTGCGCGTCCGCCCGTGCTCGACTCCGAACTCAAGGCCGAGGCGGGTATGATCCTTGTGCTGTCGCGCGACGGTACGCCGGTGCTCCAGCCGGTGTTCTATGGCGAGCGGCAGACTGAGGCTGGCGGCGAAGGCGATGCGTTCGAGATCGTCACTGGTGAGGGCAGTGAGGGCAAGCGCCGCGCGGCGCTCTCGAAGCGCTTGGTCGACGAACTTGCGATGCAGCGCCGTGATGTCCTCGCGCTCCACGTTGCTTCCGATCCCGGTCTTGCGCTCGACTTCATGGTCTTCACGCTGGCCGATGCCGATACGCTCGACTACCGCGCGCGTGCGGCATCGACGATCCGCGGCGGCATTCCGGCAGGTCCGATTGTCGGGTTCGAGGCCAAGGATGCCCCGGCAAGCGCTTCGCTTGCTGAATTCAAGTCGGGTCTCGACGAGGGCTGGCGCGCCGGCGAAGACGCGTCGGCGCGCTTCGACCGGTTCAGGGCGCTTACCGACGAGACGCGTGCCGCATGGCTGGGTTTCGTCGTCGCTCGCACGCTTGAGGCGAGTCTCAAGATGGCAGGCGAACGTGCCATCGGCATCCACGACCACCTCGGCGGCTTGATCGGCATCGACATGGCGGCCTGGTGGCGCCCGACCGCGGCCAACTACTTCGACCGCGTATCGAAGGCGGTGATCCTCGACGCACTCGCCGATGTCGGCGGCCCCGATCTCTCGAGCCGCTTCGCCTCGGTCAAGAAGGGCGATCTTGCGATGAGCGCCGAGCGCGTCTTCGCCGGGACCTACATCACCGAAGTCGAGGTGCGTGAACGCGCTCTCGCCTGGGTTCCCGAGGTGATGCGCTTTGCCAGCACCGGGCCTGCTAAGGTCGAGGGTGACGAGGCGCAGGGTGCGGAGCTTGGCGAAGACACCTCAGCGAACGCCGAAGGCGTCAACGACGATCATCAGACCCCCCGCGAGCTGGCTGCCTGACCTCCTCCTGACAGGCAGACAACTCGTCCCTGAAGCGGTCCTCTGCCCCCGGGCAGGGGGCCGCTTCCTTTTTGGGATCAGAGCAGAGGGAGCGCGGGGCCCTTCGGACCTGTCCGGCGAACCTGCCGGGAGGCCGGATCAGGAGACCCAGCATGGCCTATCGCAAGCAGTTTGGTCACAAACCGGGCGGCGGACTGTCGCCCGCAACCCGCATTACCCAGGAGATCATCGCCCGGCTCGAGGCTGGCACCAAGCCGTGGATCCAGCCCTGGCGCGGTGTGCCGGTCTCGCGGCCCTTGCGGGCCTGCGGGATCCCGTACCGCGGGATGAATGTGTTCTGGCTGTGGATGGTCGCCGACATCTGCGGCTACGCCTCGCCCTACTGGATGACCTACAACCAGGCGAAGAGCCTGGGGGCGCAGGTCAAAAAGGGCGAGAAGTCGACGATCGCGATCTTCTACAAGAGCTACACCAAAGAGGTCGAAGCACCCGACACCGGCGAGAAATCAGATGAAGCCCGCCGGGTGCTCAAGGCCTATCCGGTGTTCAATGCCGACCAGGTCGAAGGTCTCCCCGAGCGCTACCATCCTGCCGCTTCGCTCGATCTGGTCGAACCGGAAGGCCGCGAAGCCGAGCTCGACGCCTTCTTCGGTGCGATCCCTGCCATGCTTCGGCATCAGGGTGGCGAGGCCTATTACGAGCCAGTTGCCGACCGGATTACGATGCCGCCCGCGCACCTGTTTTCGGGCTTCGACCATTACTACGCGACGCTCGCGCACGAGCTGTCGCACTGGACGGGCCATCCCAGCCGATTGGCGCGCGATCTCAAGAACCGTTTCGGGACGGCAGCTTACGCCGCCGAGGAACTGATCGCCGAACTGTCGAGCGCGATGCTTGGCGCCGAGCTTGGCCTGCCGGTCACCCACCTCGACAACCACGCGAGCTATGTCGAGCACTGGCTCGGGCTCCTTAGGCAAGACGATCGGGCGATCCTCACTGCCGCAGCCAAGGCCGAGGAAGCCTCGAGCCTGCTTTTGAAGCTTGGTGGCCGGGTGATCGCTGACGACGGCGTTGGTGAGCCCGACCCCGCTGCGCTCGCAGCCTGAAGGAGGACGTCATGGGCCGATCGGTCAGCTATCCCAGCGGCGCTATCGTCGCATTCACCGTGCTCGAGGTCAAAGGCGATGACGACTGGGAATTCGAATATGAGTGGCTGCGCGAGGACCTCAGGACCCGCGCCGCAGCGGCCTTTCCATCGCTGGGACTCCACGATGGTTGGCGCGGCCGCGAGGACCGGATCCTCCTGCGCAACACGTTCGCCGACTTCGGAGTCTCGGTCTATGGCGGCCTTGTCGCGGTCTGGATCGCCGAACGTGATGATGGCGCCTATTGGGACGCCGAATGGCGTACCGCCCGAAGCCCCAGGGCGCAGCGCTGGCTAAGCCAGATCGCGCCGCGCTTCGATGCGCTGTTCGGCGACTACGACTGCCTCGGGCACATGTCGAACGGGGAGGGTGTCTACCGCAAGCGAGCAGCCTGAAACCGCAGTTCCGGTTGCGTGAATGTCGTGGCCGTTTTCCTGACAAATGTGGGTGCCGCAGTGCATGGCCTGCGTCCCGAGCGAGAGAGGCCCTGGGCCAGCCGGCGGTCCCCGCAACCCGGCTTTGGCAGGCCCGTGTTGGCTTGGCTTTGGCCAAGCCTGCCCGCGCCAGCCTGCCAAAGCGGGTTCCCCTGATCGGTGCGGGGCTCCGCCTTCACGCTGGCCCTGACGGGCTCTCGCTGGCGCAGCCATTTGTCGCAGCGTCAGCCTCACGCCAGTCAGGAGGACACGACCATGCATACATCTTTCACCGACCAGCTCGCCGGTCTCGATCTCGCCGGCTTCTCGATCGGTCCGGCCCCGGTATCGACCAGCGACTTTCCCGTCCGCGAAGCCGTCGAACAGGCACTCGAGGCGGTCTGGTCCGATCTCTTCGCGCTCGTCTCCGGGACCGCGCTCGAGGCCGATGCCGAGGATCTGGGCTGGGCTTTCGTCAATCTATTTCACCGCTCCGCGACACGCAAATCGACCGCGCTCGACCGCGCCACGGACGAGGTCCGGGCGCTCGTTGCGACGGCCGATGGCTCCGAGATCCACACCCATGAGCTCGAAACCCAGGTCGAGCGCGCGCAATGCGCCGAAGCCGCGATGCTGGCGCTTGAGGAGATGCGCGAGGTCGCGGCAAGCCTCTACCTCAACGAGTTCGGTTCGTCCTGGAAGCCGGTCTCCAGCTCACGCTTCAACCACGGTGGGATGCTCACCTCCGCGCTGGTCGAGGGGCGCGATTTCCTGCGGGCCCGGACCGAGGCCAAGCGCCGCGCGGCGATGCCCGAAGGCACACCGGTCGTATTCGCCGGCGGGAGGACACGTCATGCCACCGAAGCCGACGCACTGACCTTCGCCAACAATGTCTGGAGGGCGCTCGACAAGGTTCGCGATCGCGTCGCAGACATGGTGCTGATCCACGGCGGCGACACCAAGGGCGTCGACCGCCTGGCATCGTCGTGGGCCGAACGGCGCAATATACCGCAAGTGACCTTCTCACTCGACATGCGGCTTGGTGCCCGTGCGGGCTTCAAGCGCAACGAGCGGATGCTCTCGCTAGATCCGCGCTACGTCGTCGCGTTCCCCGGCAATGGCGTTCTCGAACGCCTGGTGATCGAGGCCAAAACGCGTCGGATCACGGTCGTCGATCGCCGCGGCCCGCTCGGCACCAGCCCCAAGGCGCAGTCGCCGTCAACCGACTGACGGCCGATCGGCCTTCGCGCCAGCGCCCCAAGCGGCGCTGGCGTTGCCGGGACAGAGGAGAGGCGCGCACCTGTTGTTATGGACCGGGCGGAATGGCCGCCTGAAATCCGGCACAGGAGGATTTTCCAATGGTCGATATGACTCAGGTAATGACCGATTATCATGAGCGGCAGGCCGAACGCGCCCTGCAAGCCCAGACCGAGACCGAGCATCTCAAGCAAGCCGTAATTGGCCTGCTTGGCGCAGCCGGTATCGCCCGGGTCGAGGTGCGCTTCGATGGCTGCGGCGACAGCGGCGCGGTCGAGAAATGCGAATGCTTCGACGCCGATATGAACACCGTTCCATGCCCGGAGGTGGCGGTCGCTCCGTTTGAATACGAGGTCGCGCGCGAACCGACTGGCGAAGCACCTATGCTGCTCGCCGCAGCACTCGATTCCCTCACATATCTCGCGCTCGAACGGTTCCATCCGGGCTGGGAAATCAACGACGGATCGTGCGGTCTGCTCGTGATCGAAGTGCCCGAAGCCAGCTTCGTGCTCGAGTGCAGCCTGCGCTACACCGGCTACGACGAACATTTCACCGGTCTCTAGAGGAGCACGTCATGGCACACTGCTATTTTCACGCGCTCACCTCGGTTCGCAAATGGGGCGGCAGACTCGAGGATTATCTCCCCCTGCACCAGTGGTTCGATCAATCCAAGGCCGTCCTGGCAGACCCCCGGCACCGCGCCTTGCGCCATCATGCCGAGGGCATCTTCATGCTCGAATGTGTCTTCGGGGCGACGATCGCCAACGCCGACGGCCGGATCATTCCGGTGCGTCTGATCGGTGAACAGCACGTGCGCGAGGACTTGGGCTCAATCCCTTCCTTTGCCGACTGGGCGCGCCTCATCGCCCCGCAGACCTGGATGCTGCGCGGGCACCGTCTGGACGAGACGTTCGATGGAGATGACGCGAACGCAGCTCCCGGTGGGGCCGTTTTGCGTGCAGGTTTGCGCGGCGGCGAAAACCGGTCGGTGCGGATCGCGATCTGACACTGCAACGCCGAGGCGGGGTGGGGAGACTGGCGACAGGGCCAGGACACTTGTGACCAGGGTCAGAACCTCCAGACCAACCATCCAGGACACCCCGTCACGCATGCGAACCGTCCCTTGAATCAGCCCCCGGACGAGACGCAACCCGGATCGGGTCCGGCCGTGTTGCCGGGCTTTGCCCGGCTGCCCGCACCACCCGAACCAGTTCCGGGTTCCCCTGCGGTGCGCATCGCCGTTGGCCGCTTCTTCACTTGGTTCGCAGCCGGGATAGTCCCGGATGCTCGATCAGGAGAAGACCCATGACCAATCTCGTTATCCTCGTTGGCCGCATCGCCCGCGACCCTGAAACCCGCACCACCCAAGGCGGCACCGGTATCACCTCGATCTCGGTGGCGACCGACCGGCCTGCCCGCAAGGAGGGCAAGACCTACAAGGACGAAAACGGCTACACCGCCAAGGACAGCGAATTCCACCGCATCACCTGCTTCAACGGTCTCGGCCAGAACGTCGCCAAGTACTGCACCAAGGGCCAGCTGGTGACTGTCGAAGGGCGCATCCACTACACCCAGTGGGAAGATCAGAGCGGCGCCAAGCGCTACGGCTGCGAGATCATCGCCGACAAGGTCGATTTCCTCTCGAAGGGCCGCCAGGGCGGGAACGAGGGTGCTCCCGACATCGAAGAGGACTAAACCTCAGCCCTTCAGCAAGAGGCCCCGGCGGCGCGAGCCACCGGGGCCTTTGTTTTGCTTGAGCTAAAGGGCGGCGGCGCGGGGCATCGAACCCCGCGCCGCCGCTTTATGAAGCCTTGGGCGTGGAGGCGAGGCGCTTGAGGCTCTCGTCGATCCCGAGCGCCATCGACTGCCGGACCAGCTGCTTGAACTGCGCTGGCTCGAGAGTCTCGGCGCCGCATTCAAGCACGACCCTGCCGAGTTCGGTCGCGGCACCTTCGCGCAGCTTTGTCTCCTCGGCGGCGAGTTCCTCGCGCTGGCGTTGCACCTTCAAGAGCGCTTCTCGCGCGCTCACTTTGGACCTGGCCATAGACATACCTTTCGTTGGCCGTTGGTCCCCTCCTGCGGCTTCATTTCGCAGGTCGATGGCTTGTAGGAAAATGGTTTGTGGAGACGCCGGCTTATCCCCGAGACGTGGGGAGGGCTCTCTCGCGAGATGTCCGAGTGTGATGGCGGCTTTGGGGACGCGTCAAGGACGACGGGGCCCCACCATTTTTATCGTGGCTGCGCCACGAGAAAAATCGTTGCCCCCATCGCCGCTGCGCGGCCGCGCTTCGCACGGTCCCTGACCCGTCCCGTCGCCCCCATCTCACGAGCCCCTGATGCGAAGCATCGAACATCAGGAGGTTTGCCATGATTGTATCTGCTGTCCTTACCGCCACGCCGCTGGACTTTGACCAGGCTGCTTACCTTGCTGCGCTGGATCGGGCGCATGCCCGGTCTTACCACAGCTACTTCAACCAGTACGTGCTGACCGACGACGAGGCGGGGTTCATTACCGTCGACGAGGGGGATTACGGGGCACTCGTACCCCGGCTTCTCGACCGGGTTATCGAGACCGTGCAGAGCAAGCTCTGCGACGAAAGCTGAGCACGAAGCGAGGAGGAAGTCCGCGCAGGGCTTCCTCCTTTCTTTATGCTTGGATCCCGTGTCATGCCCAGGCTTGCACGCCATCTGGGGCAATCGATTTGGCGCTAGGTGTCGATCTCGGTCGCGTCGAACTCTTCGAGTCGCTTGGGCATGTCGAGCAATTTCAGTGCGGCCGCCGTGATCGCTTCGCCCTGGGTCGGATACGACTCCGACGAACTGATTCCGACCCCGTTCGAAAAGGTGACCGTCGCCTGGAACCCATTGCCTTTCGGAGTCGCCGACAAGGTTACGCTCGACATGGTTTCGCTCCCTTGATGCCGACAATACCGGGCAAGCATAGGCCACACCCGGAGCATTTCCCACTCACATTCCTGGCCCCGCAAACCGACTTTCCGCAAGGCGGGTGTCGGGCCGGACCCATATTCAATGCCGTTCAGTCCTGTTCAAACACAAACACAGGTACCGCACTTCGAAGTAGGGAACAGGGGGCACACCGTACGCGACTTGTCGCAGGTACGAAGAGGGCACAATCCAGCCATTTTCAGGCTAGAAACGCCCTTCCGTTACTTCTCAATCAGATTGATTTAGCGACAAAAAAAGCAATTCACTTCGATTGAAGAGGGCGTGGATGTGGCGGAAATCCGGACCTGCCAATGTTCTTGACATGTTCTTTTGTTTGATGTAGCTCCAACACTGCCTTGCGAGCGCAAACCAGGTTCCAAACACGAAGGAATCTGGAAAATGCCAAGACCAATATCCCTCCAAGTCTACGTCTCGCCCGAGCTTGCCGAGCAGGTTCGCTGCGCAGCCGCCGCCAACGGTCTCGCGGTCAGCGAATGGCTGCGTTCTCAGCTCAAGAAGGCCCTCGATGGTGAGCTTACCGGTGCCGGTGCCAGTGCCAGTGAACGGGGCCTTCTCGACAAGCTCTACCGGCAGTCGCTCTTCGCTTTCGTGGGCCTCGATGCGCTCCTGTCGGGGCACCCCGATCATACCTTGCGCGAGCGGGCTCACACCGCGTGGAAGGCCCGCTGCAAGGAAGCCGGCATCGCCGCCGCCCCGACCAAGGGAGGCGTAAAATGAAACGCAACCTCGTCAACTTCACCCGCGGCAGCCAGCTGCTCGGCCACTTCGGCTTCATGTTCGCAGCCGGGCTCAAAGGCCCATTGATCATCGCCGCCGTCGTCATCTCGTGGATGTCCTGGTGGACGCTGTCTACCGGGCTCACCGATCACGAGACCTACCTCGTCGGGATGAAGCTCTACGCCGCCGCCTACGGCTTCATGGAGTTCGATCCCCACAAGGAAATCGCCCTCGAAACCGCTTTCGGCGGGACGGTCAAATTCCCGATTGTCTACCTTGAGCAGTTCCCTCCGGTCATGCGCGCCTGGGGGCATATGATCTCGATCATGGAGAGGGCGCTGCTGCGTGCGGCGCTGCTGCTCGTGCCGGCCTTCGCGCTGTTCTATTGGTTCGCCGCACGCTTCGGGCGCAAGTCCAAGGAGCGCAAGCACGAGCGCGGTGCGATGCTGGCAACGCTCCCCGAATTGGTCGAGGAGATCCGCGTCCACAATCATGGCGAGCGGGCAAAAGAACTCACTGCTGCGCTTGGCTGGCGCTACCGGCTGTGCAGCGGCAAGGAACTCAACCGGGACTTCCCCTACCGTCCGTCGCGCCTCGCTCATGTGACATATCCCTGGCGGCTCGAGCAGAGCCACGCGATGCTGATCGGCACCACCGGCATGGGCAAGACGGTCGCGCTCTCCGACATGATCGAGGAGGCGCGGGCGCGCGGCCAGCGCGGCGTGATCTTCGATCTCACCGGTACTTTCATCGAGCAGTTTTACGATCCCTCGCGCGACGTGATTCTCAACCCGCTCGATGCGCGCTGTCCGCAGTGGAGTGTGTTCGACGAGTGCCGTGACGAAGCTGAGTTCACCGCCGCTGCCGAAGCACTCGTGCCGCACGATGGCGGCGGCGCCGAGCAGTTCTGGGTGCTTGCCGCGCGCCTGCTGTTCGTCGAGATGTGCCTCAAGCTGCGCGCGCGCGGCCAGCCGAGCAACGAGGCCCTGGCGTCCGAACTCATGACCGCCGATCTTGCTGCCGTACACCGCCTGATGCGCGGCACGATCGCCGATCCGCTGACCGCACCTGAAGCGGCGCGCATGGCGGAATCGATCCGTGCGGTATTCAACGCCAATGCCAAGGCGCTGAAGCTCTTGCCCCGCCGGGGCAAGCAGTTCTCGCTTCGAGAATGGATCGAAAGCGACACCCGCGATGGATCGATGGTGTTCATTTCGGCGCGCTATGTCGACATGAGCGTCTGCTCACAGCTCCTCACCGTCTGGCTCGATCTCGCCATGAATACGCTCATGGCGATGGAGCGGACGCGCGAGGTCCGGATGTGGTTCTTCATCGACGAACTCGGCGCGCTCCACCGCCTGCCTGCGCTCGAAAAGGGCCTCCAGACCGCGCGCAATTTCGGCGGGGCAATCGTCGCCGGGATCCATGCCTATGCCAAACTCAAGGAGGTCTACGGCGAGAACATGGCGATGACCCTGTCGTCGCTCGCCCGGACCAAGCTGATCCTCGGCACGGCCGATCGCGAGACCGCGACCTGGTGTTCCGACTTCATCGGCCACACCCAGGTTCGCGACATGGAGGAAGGCTATACCTACGGCTACAACAACGCCCGCGATGCGGTCAGCCTGACTTCGAGAAAGCACATCGAGCCATTGCTGCTCCCCGACCAGTTGATGAACCTGCCAAGGCTTTCGGGCTTCCTCAAGTTCCCCGATGGGTTCCCTGCAGCCCCTGTCAAGCTGACCCCGGTCGATCGGCGCAAGCGCGCCGAACCCTTCATCCGCCGCGCGGATGATGGCGACCGGCAAACGCGCGCTGGTGCGCCGACCAATCCGCCGCCAGGCCCACTATCACCACCGGCGCCAACGGGCGGGAACGGCACCGGTGATCCGCCCTCGTCCAACGACGATGGGGCGGGACAACGGCTCGTCCCCCGGCAGGGCGAGCTGTCCCTTCCGGTCGGGCAATCCGCACCAGTTGGTGAGGGCGAGGCGCGCCAGCGCGAACCGGCTGCCGAGGCTTTGCACGATGCGCGAGCAGATCTCGCTCCGGTTACTGCGGACGCGAATTCGACCGGGCGGGCAGGGGAGGTCGCGCCGTCTGCTTCCGCCAGCGAAGGCCAAGTCGTGGCCGCACTTGCGCAAGGTGCGGTGGTCCGGGCTGGCAGCGGTGAAGGCCAGGAAAAGGGCAAGGAAGAAACTCCGCGCAGCGATGCACCGAGGTCCGCAAGGCCCGCGAGCGAGCCCAAGCCTGATATTCGGCAAGGCGTTCCAAGCGCCACTGCCGAAGCCCGCAAGCTGATGCTTGAGGACGGCTTACGCGAGCCCGAGGAGCTGGCCCGTGACGAACGCGGGCTGGGCGAAGCCGACATGGAAATCTGATCCCTACCAGGCGTCCGCCGGGAGCGCGCGACATGCTATCCGTTGCCAATGTCCGCACTGCCGGCGGTGCCGCCAAATACTTTGCGGCCGACAATTACTACACCCGCGCCGACGCCGATCGATCGGGAGCCTGGTTCGGCAAGGGCGCCGACAAGCTCGGGCTTTCAGCCGAGGTCGACCCCCGCGTATTCGAGGCTGTGCTGAAGGGATTTCTTCCCGATGGCAGCCGCCTCGGCAGCGACAAGCGCGAACATCGTCCCGGGACCGACCTAACCTTCTCGATGCCCAAAAGCTGGTCGCTGCTGGCCCTTGTCGGCGGCGACAAGCGAATCCTCGAGGCCTATACCGAGGCGGTCAAGGAGACCCTCGCCTGGGCGGAAAAGAACCTCGCCGAAACCCGCATGGAGGTGAAGGGCAAGGAGAAGGTAGCCCAAACCGGCAATCTCCTGGTCGCGCTGTTCAGCCATGACACCAACCGCAACCAGGAGCCGGGCGCCCATATCCATGCGGTCGTCGCCAATGCCACGCAAGGCCCTGACGGCAAGTGGCGCGCGCTGCGCAACGATAAGCTTTGGGAGCACAATACCCTTCTCAATGCGATGACTATGGCGCGCTTTCGCCTGTCGGTCGAAAGCCTCGGTTACGAGGTCGGCGAGATCGGCAAGCACGGCAATTTCGAAGCAACAGGTGTGTCCAAAGAGGTTCGCGATGCCTTCAGTTCGCGCCGCGCCGAGATACTGCAAGAGCTCGGAGGAATGACCTCCAAAGGCCTCGCCGCGCGCAATGTCGCCAATCTCAAGACTCGCTCCGAAAAGCAGACGATCAGGGACCGCGCTGGCCTGGCAAGGCAATGGGCAGACAGGGCCGCAGCAATGGGGTTTGACCCCAAGGCAGTCATCGCCCGGGCCAATGCTCGCGCCGCGAGCGATATCGGCAATTCTGGCGGCATCGCGATGGCCGCACGCGATCTCGCGGTGCGCGGCAAGGAATTGATCGCGGCACTCGCCGAGCGCTTTGGTCTGCGCGAGGGCGATCCTCTGGTCCCCACCGATCTCGGGCGCCGTTCGCAGGAGGAGGTCGCCGCGATCCACGCGGTGGCCTCGGCGATCCGGCACCTGTCCGAACGCGAGGCGGCCTTTGCCCGCACCTACATCTATAAGGCCGCGCTCGGCTTCGGCCTTCCCGCCAGCATGTCGGCGATCGAGCGCCGGGTCGCGCAACTGGAGCGCCAAGGGCAGCTGCAACGGGGCAAGGGCGCGGACCGGGGCCTGGTCACCACGGCGGGCGCGATCGCCTCGGAGCAACGCATCGTTGCGGGAATTGAGGAGGGGCGCGGCAAGGCTCCGCCGATCGTCGCACCGGAGCAAGCCGGCACGCGCCTCCAGGCACTCTCGCAGCTCAAATACGGTATGACCCTCAACCAGGGGCAGGAAGCCGCTGGACGGCTCCTGCTCGGCTCGCACAACCGCATCGTTGCAATCCAGGGTATCGCCGGGGCAGGCAAAAGCACGGTGCTCAAACCCGTCGCCGATATCCTACGCGAAGAAGGCAAGCAGGTGCTCGGACTCGCAGTTCAGAATACGCTTGTCCAGATGCTCGAGCGCGAAACCGGGATCCCGTCGATGACCGTGGCGCGGTTCCTGAAGCGCCATGCCGCGCTGCTGGATGGCGGCGACAAGACCGCGCTCGCCAAAGCGCGGCAGGAACTGCGCGGCACTGTGGTTCTGCTCGATGAAGCCTCGATGGTCGGCAATTCCGACAAGGAAAAGCTGGTCGGCCTCGCGAACCTGCTCCAGCTCGACCGCTTCGCCGCTATCGGTGATCGCAAGCAGTTGGGCGCGGTCGATGCTGGGAAGCCGTTCGACGTGATGCAGCAGGCGGGCATCGAGACCGCGACCATGAGCATCAACATCCGCGCGCGCAACAAGGCGCTGCGCGAAGCGCAATATGCGGCGCAAGGCGGCCGTATCGACGAGGCGCTGCGGCACCTCGGCAGGAATGTTGTCGAGGTTAGTGAAGGGGCCGCGATCGAAGCCGCCGCAGCCTGGCTCTCGTTGTCGCCCTCCGATCGCGAGCGCACCGCGATCTATGCCTCGGGCCGGACATTGCGCAGCCAAGTCAACGAGGCGGTCCAGACGGGGCTCAAGGCCAACGGCGAGATCGGCGAACCATCGCTCCGCCTCCAGGTCTTTGCGCGGATCAATACGACCCAGGAGGAGCTGCGCCATGCATCGACCTATCAGGCAGGCATGGTGGTCGAGGTCGAGCGCGATAAGCGCGCGCAGGGGCTACTAAAGGGCTCTTACAGGGTGATCGGAAGCGATGCCCGGCGCGAGCGGGTCGAACTTGAGAACGAGCGCGGCAAGCGCTTCGAGTTCCGCCCGGGACGGCTGCGCCCGCAGGGCGAGCACGATGCCTTGCGGCTCTATGAGGTGAAGGACCTATCGCTCCACGCTGGCGAGCGCATTCGCTGGACCCACACCGACCACAAGCGCGGATTGCTCAACGCCGACCAGGCGCGGATTACTGCGATCGAAGCAGGTAGGGTGCGACTCACGACCTCGACCGGTATCGAGCATCATCTTGGCAAGGACGACCCGATGCTGAAGCGGCTCGACCTTGCCTATGCCCTAAACGCTCACATGGCGCAGGGACTGACTTCGGATCGCGGAATTGCGGTCATGGACAGTCGCGAGCACAACCTCTCGAACCAGCAGACCTTCCTTGTCACCATCACGCGGCTGCGCGACGCGCTGACGCTTTACGTCAATAATGCTTCGCGGCTTGAGGCAGCCGTCGAGCGCAACACCGGCATGAAGCGCTCCGCTCTCGAAACCGTGGGGCTTCTGCGCGATGCGGCTGCGGTGGGGCAAGCCAAAGGCAACGTGTCGACGCCTGCCCCCGAGAAACAGCCGCCCGAGAAGGATCGGTCGATCGTCAAGCCGTTCGAGATCGGGATCTGATCGGAATAATGAACTGTAGCACGGACCAGTTCCTTAGGGCCGAACCCGGCTTGATTATCGCCGTCCGTTACCAGGCCAGGTCTGGGGCAGCTTCGTGCCCCTAACCATCGATTTGTCGGCCCGATTGCAAATCTTAGAGCTGGCGGAACCATTAAGAGGCAGGTTGCACTCGTTGCCGTAAGTCTAGGACTGAACCAGTTTTCTCATGATGGAGTTCGGTTTTTATTCGAGGATGACCGCGCATGGATGCAGAATGCCGCCAGCGGTCCTTGAATTGCGACCAGATTTTCGATAGCGGAGCTGTCAAACTGCAGCATAGATGTAGCGCGTGAATCGCCATTTTTGATGGGTCGACGATTGAGCTCGACATGCGCACCAGACTGGTGCAGGTTGGTTCAATGGCCACTTCCTCTAACACCTCGCGCAAGCGGTTCAGCATCGCATTGGATGTGGCTGACTACGAAGCGTTGCAGAAGCTCGGCGCGGCCCAGCGCCCGCCCTTGAAGCAGCAATATCTCGTCGAACTGGCCGTTAGAAATCTTTTGGATCAGTACGCCAACGAGCAACTCTCGTTCCAGCTTAAGCATTCGGCATAATGAGGTTTATCGACCTATTCGCGGGACTCGGCGGTTTTCACCAGGCACTGACGGGCCTTGGCCATGAGTGCGTTTTTGCTTCGGAACTCAATTCCGAACTCGCGACCCTATATAAGTTAAATTTCGGCGTTGAGCCCAAGGGTGACATCAAGATAGCCTACGCTGAAGTTCCTGCACACGATATTCTGGCGGCCGGATTCCCGTGTCAGCCGTTTTCGAAAGCGGGCGAGCAGCTAGGATTCGACTGTCCCCAATGGGGGGATCTCTTCGACTATGTAGTGAAAATCATCGAGCAGCACGAACCGTCGTATCTCATCATTGAGAATGTGCCCAACTTGCTGCGGCATGATGGTGGCAAGACCTGGCTGAAAGTTCATGGTAGGCTCAGCGGGCTCGGTTACGAGGTGAAAGCCGAGAAACTTTCTCCCTACATGTTTGGTGTTCCCCAGACCCGTGAACGGGTCATCATTGTCGGGGCCCGGGAAGGGTTGGACTCATTCAAATGGCCTACGCCGACCCATGCATTGTCCGATGTCGATGTGCGAACGATTTTAGACGAAAAGCCGGACGACGCACGCAAGCTACCCGATCAATTCATTCGATATCTCGACGCATGGCAGCTACTCCTCGATGCGCTGCCTGCCGAGAGTGAACTTCCATCGTTCCCGATCTGGGCGATGGAGTTTGGGGCGACCTATCCAGTGCGCACGGGTTCACCTGCCGGTCACGGTTTAACAGAGATCGGTTCTTTTCGCGGCGCCTTTGGCCGACCACTGAAAGGGCTGAGCAAAGAGGTGGTGCTGGCGGCCTTGCCCCCATACGCCCGCGGTAGTGAGACACAGTTTCCGATCTGGAAGATCCAGTTCATTGAGCAAAATCGTAAATTCTACAAAACACATAAGGCGGTGATCGATAACTGGCTGCCGACGATCAAAGATTTCGCCCCAAGCTTCCAAAAGCTGGAATGGAACTGGAAGGGTGGACCGCGGGATCTATGGCAGGCCATCATTCAGTTCCGCGCGTCGGGCATCAGGGCTAAGCGCCCTACAGCCGCACCATCGTTGGTCGCGCTTACGACCAGTCAAGTGCCGGTCATTCCATGGGAGAGGCGCTACATGACCATGCGTGAGTGCGCGCGGTTGCAGAGCATGGACGATCTCGAGCATCTGCCGCAGACCCAGACGTCAGCCTACAAGGCGTTGGGAAACGCTGTAAACGTTAAGGTTATCGAGGCGGTCGCGCGCGCACTTCTCGATCCACGACCAGAATCCTCTCCTCCGGTGACTGTGCCGATTTTCTCGGATCTTATGGATTGGGAAAGCGAGAACTTGACGAACGCGGCGTAACGTCGATCAATTTGAGCAATACACTATCTGGTTTGGTAGAGCTGCTGGATAGACGCGGTCCTGCTAATCGACTTCGATTATTCGAAGTCAACATTTGAAAAATCAACGCTGTTCTATGGAGCAGCGCAGGAGGAATTGTGGACGAAATCGATCACGGTGATATCGCGAGGTTCTTGAGTAACCTGTCCAGCAGGACCGAACTTCCCGATCATGTGCAAGCTAAAGCGCCGAGCGAATTTTCTGCCGATGAGGTCGGATTTGACGACAATAGCTGGATAGCGCGCGTGATCGGCGTGCAAGGTTGGTTGCGGCTGGACGAGTCACTCAGCACAGACGACTCGGAGTCGGCGACCGCCGCCAAATTGTTCAACCAACTCGGACCCGACGCAGAGGAAATTCTGTTCGATGTCTCTGGCGGTGTGGTTCGTATGACTGAACAGGGCGTCGAAGCGCTCGAAACGAGGCTCGCCCGCGCCGACGAACGCAGCGCGCGTTTCGTAGAGGCCCTCGAGGAAGGCGGCGCGCGAGGCGCGGCGTCGTCGGATTGGGAAGAGGAATGGGACGAGCCAGAAACCCGCGAGCCGCCCAATATCAAGGCCACGGTCGATACTCTGCCGATTGTCGAGTTCGTCGGTCACGCGCGTGAGGACGAATTGGACCTCAATCCGCCGTATCAGCGCGAATATATCTGGTCCAACCCGGACTCCCAAAAGTTGATCGAATCGATCCTGCGCGGCATTCCGCTGCCGTCGATCATCCTCGCGACCGTAGCCGACGATGACAAGCTGCAGATCGTCGACGGCAAGCAGCGCCTAACGTCCATACTCCGGTTCGTTGGCGCGCATCCCACGGCAATTGCATTTGCCAAGGAAAAGGACGACGTCGAACTTTTTCAAAAGAACTTCCGGAAATTCGCAAAAAAGTACGCTTTGACGCCGGACGATATCCGTAAACATTACCTTCCGTTCAAAACCAGAACGTATGATAAAACGGATCCGCTGCGGCTGCTGTCGGGCAAATTCTATGATGAGATCAAGGAGATTCCGACAGCGATCGGCGGCAAACAGGTCGCCGTCCGAAAGCTTTTCGACTCCAGCTCGTCCCCGTATCGAATCCCTATCATTCGCTATGAGGACACAGCGGTCCGCGACATTCACCAAGTGTTTCGAATATATAATCAGCAGGGCGTGAAGCTAAATGCGGAGGAAATTCGAAACGCGGTCTATAACCACCTCAAGATCGTGCAGTTGATGCTGTTCATCGGCGGCGACCGGGCCGAACCAAGGATGGCTGAATATGCGGTCGAAGCCGGTGTCGATCCATCCTTCGCGTACACCGTCATCGCGGATATGGGCTTCAGTATCGCGCGATTTCGACGCACGAAGGTGCTTCTCTGGATGCTGGCAACATTGCTGCATCCCGCCGGCACACCTGGCAACTACCGTACTCCCTCGACGGCAAGTCATATCGACAGTTTCTTGGATGCGATCGACAAGCGAGTGGCGCGCCTGCGAGCGACGCAGGTACTCACCGGGCTGGCCCGGGACCTGGTCGCGGCGATCGAACTGCACGCTGAAGCCGATCGCGCATGGCACCCGCGCTTCCGGAGCAAACGGGAAGCCGGAACGAAATGGGAAGAGCTTGGTGCGGTCGCGAGCTTGGCCGCATGTTTCGTGATTGTCGTTCTGGGCAAGAGAGACGAGTTGATCGCCAACGCAGACCAAATTCGGGGCATCACGAAGGAAAAGAAAGGGCCAGACAGCACCCAGAACAGGACGCAATGGGCGCACATCGCAGACTCGCTCCTAAGCATTCTCGAAGGCTTGAGCATCTCCACCACAGAGGTCCGAACTACTTTCGACGAACGGTTCGGGACATCAGCGATCGACGGCCTGGTCGAATTGCGCTTGCTCGCCGCGGATGCCTAAGCCTTTGGCCAATGTCGTCACGGTCGTCCCAGCGCAGGAGGACCCAAACGAGCCGGAGGGATCGTTTGCGAGTTGGTGGCTACGTTATCGATCGAACGCCTCCCGCCAACTTTCTCCAATGGCGCTTGAGGTGCTTGAGGCCGACGCCCGCTACATCGTCGAGCGCGCTCTCCCAGTTACCAATGGTGCAATCGATACAAATGGCTGGCCTGAAGATGGGCTGCGAACTGGGATGGTTATCGGTTCTGTTCAGTCGGGCAAAACGGCAAGTATGCTGGCTGTTGCCAGCCTTGCGCTTGATCAAGGAGTCGATATCGTCATCTTGCTCGCCGGGACTCGCGTTGGGCTGTGGTTGCAAACCTATGAGCGAATGTTGAGCCAACTGGATGGCAGCACCCGCGATACTGCCTACGCCCGAAGCAATGATCGATTGGTTCTACCCCAGCCCGAAGACGTCCTGAGTCCAGATCGATTGGGGCCGACGAGCTACCTTAAGCCCTCGAAGGCGACATTGGCCGTCCGCCGCGGCATACCGATCGTCATCGTCGTTCCAAAACTCGACGAACATCTGCTGCATCTTTCGCGAATGCTGAAAGACGTGCTCGGGCCAGCAGTTTTAGAAGGACGAGACCGAGCGACAACCATGCTAGTGCTTGACGACGAAGCTGATGATGCATCGGTTTTGGACAGCGCAGTCTCGGACAAAGTTACACCACGTTTCATTGCCGCACTGTGGAGTGGTGACCATCATCGATCCACGTCTCGCCACCCGAAGTTGCGCGCAACGTATCTCGCTTACACAGCAACGCCCCAAGCAAACTACCTCCAGGAGTCTCACAACCCGCTTGCGCCGAGGCAATTCAGCGCCGCGCTACGTGTCGCCGGACAAGAGGGAGAGGTGATGCCTCGCTCGCTCACCTATCGCGAGCCGGCCGGGATCGCCGGCTATTACTGTGGCGGCGATCTCTATTATGACGCAACTAGCTTCCTGCCCGGGCCACTTGCAGTTTCGTGGCCATATCCGGTCGCACAGGGTGGGGAAACCGAGGCGGACGTCATCGAACGATTCAAGGCCTTGCGCTGGGAAATGATATCGAGCGCACTCCGCAGTTATATGGTCGGTGCCGCTGTAAGACTGCTTGTGGAGGGCCGACGCTACTCAGAAGTGGTCGGACAGTCGTTTCCAACAAAGGAGGCGTTAGAGAATGTAGCGCCCGCTCCGCACACAATGATGTTTCACCCGTCAGCGCGGAAGGACTCCCATTTTGCGGCGGCAGAAGATATCGCGCGCTGGTCGCGCGCCATGCCGGGTTTCGAAGAGGAGGTTGAGCTTCTCGAAAATGAGTTCGGCGACGCAATCGTCACCGTCGATCCGGCCGGTTTGATTGCGCGGTTGGAGGCGGAGGAGACCGAATGGCGAACATGCTTCCATAGCTTTGAGGCGTCTCGCTCGGCGTTGGCGACGTTTCCCCTCGCACCCTATTCGCGGCTAAACGAGGCAAACTGGCCAAAAGTGCGCTCACTGCTCATTGACGAAGTTTTCCCCAATGTCGCGCTTCGGGTTTTGAACAGTGACCCAGCAGCGGATGATCGACCGAGCTTTCATTTTGTCGAAGAAGTCGGCGGCTGGAAGCCGCCGACAGACATTCTCACGATCTTCGTGGCTGGAAATATCTTGTCACGCGGGCTCACGGTCGAAGGATTGACGACCAGCTTGTTTTTACGAAGTAGTTCGGAACCTGCGGCTGACACCCAGATGCAGATGCAACGATGGTTCGGCTACCGCGGTCGGTACCTACCATACTGCCGAGTGTTTCTGCTTGAGGATCAGCTGAACCTATTCCGCCAGTATAATGTCAGAGATAAAGCACTGAAGTCTCTAGTTCTCCAAAGGATGGCGATGCCCGAGGAAGAGACTTCGTCAGGAACTCTTGTTCTCGAGGGGTTGCAGTTTTTAGCGACCAGCAAAATCGACACCCGCAAGGTGCCACTGAGCCCGGGCCCGAGCCCTCAAATCCGTTTGGTCGAGAGGGCTGAACCCGATCTAGCGCGCGAAAATGTCGAGCAGTTACTTTCGACTTTGAAAGACGGGTCTTGGGAAGGCATCGATCCTGCAAGGGACGTTGGACTTATTCGCCGGGAGCCGGTTGGGCTCGTCGCAGTGGCCGACCTACTAGAGGGTCTACGTTACTCAACGCACGATCCAAGCCTCGATGATGAGATGAGCAGGCGATGGGTGAGCCTTCAGCATGGCTTGGGACTGTCTGAACCGCTTTTCCGTCCGCCGGGTCTGAACCCTCAACCGTACTCGGTCCGACCGCAGTCATGCCCTTATGCTATCGCAGCCTACCTTCGTTTGTGGAATGCGCTGGCCAGCGGAAAGCACGCGCCAGGCTTTCACGCGACTGACAAGCCTGATCTACCATGGTCTCAACTCGATGGCCGCACCGTGCCGAATTTCTACCTCGCCGTTCGCTCAGGAGAAAATCTGTCATCCGAGCCGGAATTTCAGGCTCTGGGGATCGGGGCGATGATCCGCGGCATCGGACGGCTTGACCGCCTGAACACGCTGTGGGGTAGTCGCGGCTACGACAGCAGCGGCTATCATGGCGACCAGTTGATCGACTATCACTTTCACATGCGTCAGCCAGTCCCGAAGTTGCAAGGCGGGGAAACGTGGCGACCTCGTGGCCATCCAGGACTGGTTCTGTTCCATTTGATCAAGGATGATCAGGGGGGGCCAGACCTTGTGACCCTGGGCTTGGGGCTACCGCACGGCGGTCCGGATCATATCGCGGCACTTCGGCGATGATGAACCCTGCCAAGATCTCCTTCGAGGAACTGCGCGACAGGCTTGCTGGGCTTGATGTTCCGGAAGGTAACGCTCGACGTTTGATCTGGATCGTGCCGAATCGTCTAGGCGCAGCGATGACCGCGAGCGGCGCCTTTGAGATATTTCTAGGAGGCCCCGAACTGACCGCGAACTTGCCATTGGTTGCACGGCACCTGCAGCACGATAGCTGGGAGCCGAGCGACGGTGGGCTCTCTTTTTCCGCGACCCGCGTGCTGCTCGGATCGGCAACACATTTTGCTGCGATGGCAGCGGTGATCGCCATCGAACTGGTAAGGTTTGACCTCGCGTCCGACGAGGAGATGCAGCGCGCATTTGACCAAGCCGAACCAATTATTGAGCTCGCCATTCGGCGCGGAGCGCTTTCTACCGAGGCGCTGATTGGTCTCCTGGCCGAGCTTCAACTCCTTCGCGTGGGGCTTCTCGCCGTTCCGACAGCGAAGCGGGGGACGGTGCTTCTGGGTTGGCGCGGTTGGACGAAAGGGCGAGACTTCATATTCGGACGGCACGCGATCGAGGTGAAGGCAACGCTTGGGGATGCGTCGCGTCACGCATTCAGTGGCGTCCATCAATTGGAGCCGCAGCCGATAGCTGATGGCCATGTCGAGGCGCTGCATATCATGAGTTTCGGATTATCCGAGACACATGAGGGAGGACAGACCCTCCCGGATTTAATTGAGGATCTCGCATCGTTGCTGAATGGGGATCTTCCTGACGAAGGAGCCGGACCTGCCCAGTTGAAAGCGATGGTCCGCGAATATGGTGGCTTGGGTGCGACCGGATACGACCACGACACCATGAAAGATTGGGTCGCTTACCAAGGGAAATATGCGATCACCTTCGCTCGGCTATACTCGGTCGACGATCCTGAGATGAGACTCCTCACAAGTTCATTGATCGATCAAACCTTTGCCGTTCCGGGCAGCGTAAGCTACGAGTTGCAGCTTCCAACCCTTGTATCGGCATTCAACCCGGCCGCCAATTGGCAAGCCGAGATCGCCTCAATGGTGACATGGTCAATCGATTGAGCATTGCATGGCTGACATTGCCGCGAGCAACAAATGTGCCAGATTAGTCGTCGATTTCCGTCCGCATGCGACGCTTTCTGAGTGACGAAGGGTTCGTATTTTGGTTGCTCTTGGGGTAAGTGGCAATAAAACCTTTGGTGGAACAGTGCTGCAATGTCTTTAGGCTAATCTGCTACTGCAACTTTCGTCCGAACCAAAGTACCCGCCCGACGATGTTCACCGCCCGGCGCTCAAGGTTGTTCCAGCTCGGATAGGAAGCGTTATCGCTCACCACCGAAATTCGCCTGCCCTGCGGCTCGATCGCGATCCGCTTGACGTTGAGGCTGTCGTCCATGCGCAGAACATAGATTCCGTCGCGCAGCCGCGTCTGGTTGTCGCCGAGATCGACCAGCACGTCGTCTCCATCGCTCAGCGTCGGCTCCATCGAATCCCCACGCACCCCGATAATCGAAAGGCTCGGGGACTTGCTTGGCGTCAGTTTCCGCAGCCAGTTGGGATCGAACCCGAATTGAGCGCTCTTCGCCTCCATCTCGGCCAAAGCGCCATGCCCAGCCGAGGCTTCGACAGCAAGGATTGGGACCTGGACAAGATCGACCACGGGTCCCGAACGGTGGGTCGGGCCGCCGAGGACCGACTCGTCCACACCAAAGAAGCGCGCGAGCACCCCCCGGTCGCGCTCGTCGAGATAGCGTGGGCTGCCTTTGCGCAGGTACTGCTGGATATAGGACGTGTTGCGCCCCAACAGCCGGGAAATTCCCGAATAATTGACCCGCCGCTCAAGGATCAGCCGGTCGAGCGCTTCGCGTGCCTCGTCCATGTCTCTCGGTTCCAAAGCTGCCTGCATAGGAAAAAATCCTAGACTCTAGGAATGGCGTCCTATACGGAACATAACATGAACACAAGCCCAAAGTGAGTCGAACGGCAATGGAGCTTCTGGACCAGATCGAGACCTATCTAACGCAACACCGTATGCCGCCGAGCAAGTTCGGGCGGCTTGCGGTCGGGGATCCCAGATTCGTCGAGGATCTGCGAGGAGGGCGGCTGCCGAGGGCTAAGACCTGCGATCGGATAAGGCAGTATCTTGACAGGAGATAGAGACATCTGAGGCTAACATTTGCCGAAATACCAACCGATGTGATGGACGGATCCCGCCTGACAGGTGACATTCTCGTCACCAATGGAGTTCCCTGAAACCTGCAGTTCGTTCATCATAGTCAACGTGCAGTAACAAGAAGACGATTTGGCTACCTACGTATTGCCGATCTCATCGATCGCATCATAGTAGCCTTCCAGTTCGCCGAAATGGTCGAGAATCCTCAGCGGATTACGGCTTGCAGCATTGATCTCGTCTTGCTCGGTGATGCTGCACCAAGGACAAAGCTCTCTAGTGACCGCGATGGGCTCAGAACACGCGTTGCATACTTTTTCAGCGGGTTCGATGCTTTCGCCATTGAATAGGAAGACCTCATCGGACCTGTTTTTCAAATACGGCATCGCGTGGGACTTTCCGATAGCTGATCGGTACCATTCTAAATCGTTGTCTTGCGCCATAGCCATGGTGGCATCGACAGATGCCGCCGGGAAATTTCTCCCCACGATGATGGAGGAGACACATTCGATCGGCATGAGCAGTATTCGATTTCCGTCTACTTCTGCACAGTAGTCGTGCTCATCGACCAATCGGCACTCCTGCTCGTAGCTCCATGCCACGTGTTTGGAAAAATAGGCCTGGCCGAGCACTTCCATCTGCAACCAGATCGCATGCCTTGGCTTCGCGACGACTGCGGCACGCTGTAAGGAGAGCACGATGCTTTGGTCGGGCTGGTCCCTATACACCACATCCCGAATGGCGATCCGTTCGAAATTGCGCCGAAGCGCTGCGGCATCGAATTCTAGGACGAAGCCGGAATGGTTATCGGCATAGTGCGCCCACATCGGCGTCACAATCGGTGATTTCGAGAAACACGTCGTCGGATACTGCGGCAGGTCCTGCACAATCTCCCGATAAGTAGCAAGGAGGTCTGGTGAAACCGTCAAATCTACGCCGAGGAATAGCTCGAAAGGATCGTTGTAATCCTTTGGGAGCGAGCATTTCACTCCACAGAATCCCTCGCGCTGGAAAATGAGACTTAATACGTCGCTCGAGAAATATTTGTATATATTAGCGATCATTGCATGCACCTGTCGTCTCGCACTACGATGCTCCGACTAAGGGCAGGCAATGAACAATTCAAGTTGCCGACCGAGTCGGCAGCAACAAGACTGCATGCTGCAAAGCAGGAGTTCTCTCGCGGAACCCGCCACTTCGAACATGTCAGGTCTTCCGTCCGAGCAGCCAGCCGAACAGGCGATCCTTCAAACTACTGCCAGCGGCACGGACAATAGGCTCGCTACCGCTACCGTGCACCCCGACGAGGCCTGCTTCGGCGGCGACTTCCACTCCGTAGTGCGCTGCTTTTGCCCGGCGATCGCGAAGGCGCTCCGCAGCGACCTCGGCATCTGACCAAGGTGGGGCCTCGATCACCCGGTTGCGCCGAATGACGTAATGCGAACGGCACGCAAGCGTCCAACTGCCGACGGACGGGTGCAGGGTGACAGACTCCCCGTCATAGGTGATGTTCCAGTCGGTCGGCGTTAGGGGCGTCACGACCTCCTCCCCGCAGCCGCAGCAGCAGCTATGCGCGACGCTTCCGTATTCGAGTGAGACGTAGAGCACGCCGGGCTCAAGAACTTCGGGGAAACTTTCGACGAACCGGTGCTCGAGGATTCTGTGGCGCATCACACTTGATCCTCATTGAGCAGCATGTTTCCGTCAAGCGTGTAGGTTGAGTGGTGTTCGCCCTCGAGGTCACAGTAGAAGCCGCAGAGCTTCTTCCACTTGATAACCGCCATCACCGCGTTGAGCGCGTTGAGGTCGGCAACCTGGATGTTCGAAGCGTAGACGTCCTTGGCGCCGCCGCCGGCTAGCGGGATACGCGCGTGCGCGCCGACCCTGTCGCGTGTGGTGGGCGTGCTGGTAGTCACCCTCAGGATGCCGCAAAGCCCGCGGTCGCCGAGCTCGAGGCCCATACCGATGTCGATGAAGGCGACGCCCCGCTCTTGCAGCCGCGCGACGAGCGCCGCCTTTGCCTCGCCCGCGTCGAGGCTTAGGAAGGCGAATTCGATGCCGTCGAGCAGTTCGAGGTTGTCGGCCGTGACGGCCTCGGGGATCGCCGTGATCCCTCGGTGCATCCGACCGTAGATCGCCTTGAAGTGGTCGACCTTGCGCGGTGCCTCGCGCAGCTCCTGCAGGCTTGGCGCTCCCGGCGCGCGGAAGGCGTTATGCTGGAGGAACTCGTCGGCATCGAGGAGCCGGATTTCGGCGACCGGGGTCTTCGCAACCATGTCGAGGATGTAGCTCCCTGATCCGCCGAGTCCGATGATCGCCACGCGGTGCCCTGCGAGCTTCGCGGTGAGTGCGCCGATTCCGACCCGGTCCGAGGCCGTCTCAACATAGTTGAACACGCTTTCTCCGTCCTCCTCCTCGTCGAGCGCGCGGTATGGGCGGGGGGTGGCGGTCGGATCGAGCACCGCAGCAGGACCTGCCAGGATCGAGGCGTAGGTGGTCATCTTGTGGTGGTAGTCGCGGTAGCCCCCATCCGGCTTACTCGAGAAGGCGTGCTCAGCCGTAAGCCCGTTGCCGAGGTCGAAGTGCGTTGTCTGGTTGGCGATCGCCGCGATCCGAGTTCCGTCCGCGAGGCAGGGAAAGTCCCCGTCGAAGTGCATAACGTGGGTGTCAGGCGGACGGGTCTGGTCGCCGGCCAGCGCCAGGCTCGAGATGAGGGTGCCTCGGCGGACCTTGCGGTCCGCGTCAACGTAGGGAACCTCGCGCATCACGAGGAACCCTCCCACCACCTGGACGAAGTAGCCTTCCTCGCGGAGCTTCGCGAGGTCGGCGTTACGACTGAACAGTGCGCGTGACATTGAAGACAGTCCCCTTCTTGATGGTGACGACGCCATGGGCGCCCAGTTCCCCAGCGTGGGGTGCCGAGGCCGCCTTGCGGTAGGTCATCGAGAAGACGACGTTCGCCTCGTGCGGCCCCGGGAAGGCGAGCTCGACGATCTGCTCGAACGTCACCGTTGGACCGCGCACGAGACGCGCGCGGGTGTTGACGACGATCTCGATTTCGACCGCCGGACGCGGGGCGGTGAAGAACCGCTCGACGCCCGCTGCGCCGAGGTCGATCAGCATCGCCGGCTCGACGCAGATGTCGGTACCGCCCCGCACCTCGAGAAACACGGCTTCGTCGGGACCGGGCTTGGCGAGCGTCGCGAGCACTTTGCCGCTGATCGCTGGCTTGCCCCAGCGCTCCTCGTGCGAGTTCACCTCGAACTTGAAGTCGCGATCGGTAAGGAAGGCGACGAGGCGCTCGGCGCCGGCACCGCGCAGATCGAACGGCTCGTCGAGCCGCACGTCCTCGAAGTCGCCGTTCTCGATGATTGCGAAAAGGCTGTAGCCGAGCTCGGGCTCGAGGCCGGCGGCCTCCAGGATCTGGCGGCCGAGGGGAATGGGATCGGCGACCGCGAGCCGGCGGAAGTCGATGTTCTCGAGCGCAAACAGGATACGGTATGCGTTCGCAGGGCGCAGCGCGCGGCCCTCGCGGATCGCATCGCCGACGTCGTCGAATTCGGGAGTGTCCATTGGTATTGTTCCTTCACGTTTGGCCGGATCGTTCCCGGCTACGGAAGGACAATCGGTGCGCTGGCGACCGACCGGAAAGGCGTCAAAAAACTTTTCTTAGGGTGCCGGCGGGGACCGGCCCGCAGACGAAGAACGCGGGGCAGCGTGGGCATACGCGCTGGGTGGGATCGGTCGGGAACTCGCCGGCGCGGACCCGTCCGATGGCGGCCTGCAGCGCCTCGCGGCGGCGGCCGAGGACCAGGGGCGTCATGCTGAGCGGCGACACCCTGCCGCCTGTCAGGTGCACGACCTCCGCGGTCGCGCCCGGCGCGTTGTCGGCGATGGCGAGCAGCGCCGCTGCGACTGAGAGGTCCTCTGTGTCCGACTTGCGGTAGACTCCTGTGCGGACGCGGCGGTGGACGAGGTTGCCCTCCGCGTCGGAGAGCACGTCGTCAGCGCCATAACGGACCTCATCTCCGGCGAAGCGCAGGGTTAGCGTCTCGGGCATGCGGGGCGTGTGCTGTCCGCGCATGCGGACGAAGGCGGCCACGAGCGCGACGGCTGCGGCGCGGAGCTCGGCAAAGGCCCCAGGTCCGTCGAGGCCGTGGTCGTCGCACGCGAGCTCGACGGCGGCCGCGAGGTGGGTATCGTCCGAGACGTCGAGGCCGTCGCGGACGATCGCGCGCACGACCGATCGCGCCGCCTCATGCATGCGCATGTAGTCCGTTTCGGTCCGGCGGCCGCCAATGCCTAGTACGTGGGTGTAGAAGAAGCGACGGCGGCACTTCTCTTTGTCGAGCATGGCGATCTGCGAATCCCGCAGGCGGACTGGTCCGTCGATCTCGAGTGGGATCGGCTCGGACTCCGGCGCGGGCGGGAGCGCATGGAGCAGGTCGGGCGTACTCCGGATCAAACCAGGGCCGAGGCGTTCCAGAAAGTCGGATAGAGGCCGGTTCTTCCCGTCCGACTTCTGGGTCGCGGCGTAGAGGACTAGGCGGTCGCGAGCGCGGGAAGTCGCGACGTAGAAGAGGCACTCGCGCTCCTCGGCGTCGCCAGCGCGCATCGCTTCCTTCACGTCGCCGGTAATGCCCGCGATGACGCCTTCCGGCGGCAGGCACGGGGGCGCCTTGGCGGGGCTGGGAAGCGTGTCCTGGTTGAGGCCGGGAATATGGACGCATTCGAACTCGAGGCCCTTGGCGCCGTGGATCGTCATCAGGCGCACGGCGTCGAGGCCCTGAGCGGCCGCCGGCAGCTGCCGGAGGTCGCGGTCGTCGCCGATCGCGACCAGCCTTCGGATGCGGTCAAGAAGCCTCGGGACCGCGCGGCCCTGTGAGCGGGGCTGGACGCGCAGAAAGTTCATCAGCTGCCAGATCGCGATCCCTTGGCTCCGCTCGGCGACCGAGCCGGCGTCGCCGATCCGCGCTGCGATCCGTGTGCGATCGAGGACGATCGTAGCCAGCGTCAGCCATGGTGGCGAATCGGCGTCGAACCCGTCGAGGATGGCGGCGAGCCCGTCGAGCGCGAGGCGTCCGCCTGGAGATATCGGCAGGGCCCCGCGAGCCGCCAACCATTCTAGCGGCTCGCGCTCCTCGTCCCGCAGGGATTCCAGCACTGCGCCGACATCGCCGAGCGTCACCTCTAGACCGGGCATGCAGCCGGTCCGGACCAGCCCCATCGCGCGGCGGTCGGCGAGCAGTGAGAGTAGGGATAGCAGGTCCTTGACCTCGGCGCGTTCGAACAAGCTGCCGAGGAAGAGCACTGGGATGCCCATGCGCTCGAGGTCCCGGGCGATCTCGGCCAGCCGCTCGTTCCCGGTGCACAGCACGGCCTGGTCGCGGTAAGCGGTGCCCGAGTGGAGCATCTCGTCGATGCCGTCGGCGATCAGGACCGGCTGCTCCGCCTTGCTCATACGCAAGCGGAGTTCGATCGGAAGGCTGTTCGGGCCGCGGTCGGCACGAAGCGCGGCTTCCTTTCCTCCCGCCGTCATCCGCGCGGCGAACGCGGAGTAGGCGTTCACCACCTCCTCGACGGAGCGGTAGTTCACCTCCAGCCTGCCCGGCGCCGCGCCTGGGAAGTCCTCCGAGGCGAACCGAGACATGCTGATCGGGGAGGCGCCTCGGAAGCGGTAGATCGACTGCCGCGCGTCGCCGACCACCCACAGATTTTCGCCTGTCGGGCGCAGGGCCTTCAATAGCCGCACGCTGGCGCGGTTCACGTCCTGGTATTCATCGACGAGGACGTGGTCGTAAAGCCCGCCGATCTGCGCGGCGATCTCGGGCCGCGTCTCGAAAAGCTCGACCGGGAGCGCGACGAGGTCGCCGAAGTCGATCGCCTTGCGATCGCGCTTCAGCCTCTCGTAGACCGCGTAAATTCGCGCGACCTCGGCCGCCTTGAGGGCGTTCGTGCGTCGCGGCTCTTCCCCGCCTGCGGCGACGCGCATCTCCTCGGCGCGCAGGGCGTAGTCTTCCGGCCCGACGATCTCGTCCTTCGCGCGCGATATGGCGGCAAGGACGTCGCCGATGAGCCGCGTGGGATCGTAGAGGTCCTGGTAGTGCTCGAGTGCGAGCCGTGGGAACTCGGCCTCGAGCAGTTCGACCGCCTCGACGCGGTCCATCAGCCTGGGGTCGCTCGGCAGCGAGAACTCCGGGCCGAGTCGGCGGATCAGGTCGAGGCCGAAAGCGTGGAACGTGCCGATCCACATCGCGGCAGCCTGTTCAGGTCGTTTGTCGGCAATCCGCTCCGCCATCTCGCTCGCCGCCTTATTCGAGTAGGTGAGGACGAGGAGCCTGCGGGGGTCCACGCCCTCGTCGATCAGCTGGACGACCCTAGCGGTGAGCGTCTGCGTCTTTCCGGTGCCGGGACCGGCCTCAAGGATGTAGGGGCCGCCCCGGTGCGCGGCGGCGGCGGCCTGGGCGGTGTTGAGCGGCTTAACTACCCGCACCCTCTCGTCAGGCTCGATCACGGGAAGCAGGAGCGCGTCGAATAGCTGCTGCGCGACTGCGTCGAACGGCGCGTTCATTCGTTCCGCGATCGCAGATGCGGTTAGGCCTTCCTCGAGGTGAAGGCGGCGCACCAACGCCCGGGGTATGAGCAGTTCGCGGCCGAACAGGTCCATCTGGACCTCGCGGCGCTGACGCCGACCGTAGTCGATCACGCGGTCGATGCCGGTCGGCGACGGTTCCGACGCCCGTGCCGGGTCAGCCTCGATCACGGTCGCCGGCACCGTCGCGTCGCCGAGCTCGTGGTGGCCGATCTCGTGTGCGACCAGGAACGCCTGTTCGAACGGTGAGCCGACGTTCTCGTGGACGATGAGGTCGTCCTCGGGAACGAGCGTCGCGCGACCGTTGTCGAGGATCGCCGCGCCCGGATTGGCAGTGTCGACGTCGAGCCCGCGATCCTTCGCTATCGCGACGGCGAAGGCGTAGGGATCAGTCGGATCGAGCCCGCGCCCCACGGCGGCGGCGTGCAGGTCGGCGGCGCGCCGACGTCCGAGCTCGATCGCGTCCACGCCTCAGTCGCCGTCGGTGAGGAGGCGCGCGCGGTCGGCATCAGAAACGCCCGCGTCGGTCAGGACCTGCTCGAAGGACACCTGCCCGGCCGCGCCAGGCTTCGCGTCGGCCTTAAAGCTTCTCCCTGACGCATACGCGGGCGGCTGACGCATAGCCGCGATCACGTGCGCCTCGGAAATCTCCAAAGCGTCGCTCAGCGACCGGAGTACCGGACGCGGCGTCCTCGCGGGGTCGACCTTGCGTTCCCGCAGGCACGTGACGACCTGGCGCGGCACACCGAGTGTCGCCGCCAGCGCCTTGCCCCGCTCGCCGATGAGCGCGTCGAGCGGGTTTGCGCCTTTCGGAAGCTCCGGTCCGGCCGCCTTGTGGGCGATCCAGGCCGAGTCGATGCGGGACTTCTCAAGGGCGGACAGCGGCTCTTGATCCTCAGTCTCGGGCGTGGCGAGCAGCCGAGACAGGTCAATGAGCTGGAGCGTGAACTGCGGATGCGCCTCGACGTAGCGGGCGAGGACGTCGCCGTCGTGGACCTCCTCCATCTGGAAGAGATCCAGCACGTCGTTTAGGGCGGTTGGCGTAGAACTGGTGGTCATTGGTCGTCCCCAGGATTGAACAGGGCGGCGAGCGTCTTGAGCGCCCGCTTCCGGTGATTGCGAACCGACCGGTCCGAGCAGCCCAGCGCCTTTGCGATCGTCATAGCCGTTGGGTCGTTCGAATGGATCGGCCATCCGAGAAGCAGGAGGTGCATGGTCCTACTTTGTTCCGGCGGCAGGTCGTCAATCGCGAGATACACGCGATCTCGGAAAAGCGGATTTGAAAAAATGTTCGCCTCGAACGGATCGACAGTTGTGGCGGCCACGGCGTCAGCCTCGGTTTCGCCGGTACCCTCGTCCAGAGCGTCGCTTCTGTTGTCCTCGCGCCATGCCCGCTCCTGCGCGTCGAGGCGCAGCCGCTTGATGGCGAGATCGAACCTGACTTCGAAGAAGTCGAGCTTTTCCTCGGGCTGCCTGCGGTCCTTCGCGAGCATCTGGACGAAGCGGTCGAAAACCGCATTTCGAACGCTCTCGTGCACGAGCGAAGTGGTGTTCCCGCCTGCTTCCGCCCGCGGGACGGCGCGGAGAACCCGCTCCACGAGAACCTTATAGAGCCGATCGAACCAAGCGTCGGAGTTGTCCCGGCGGCTAGCCCTGATGAAATGAAGGAGGCATTCGCTCGGAACGTAGTCAGGATTTGTGCGGTTGCGGATACGGGCGCGCTCCAGCAGCACGTCGCGCGGAAGGTCCGCCAGCGTGGGCAGGAGCGCCTCGATATTGTCGGGGCGCAGATACGACGTGCCGTCCTTCCTGCGCTTGGTGAGCGGAGCGATCAACTTTTCCTCCCTGTTCGGAGCCCGAGCATAAGTGCGTTTCAGGGGTAATCGCCATTAAATAGTGAAACCGGAACGTGGCGTTGAAAAAATCTCGTTGCGCTGCTTTCGACGTTCGTTTGCATTAGAAGTAATCAGGGAAATGCGAATTGCGCTTAGGCGATCTGGCCCGCCGGTTGAAGGTCTGCTTTGCGGGTTCTTCCTCTGAATCCGGACTCTCCCCAACGTCCAACCTTTCCGACACCCTCGAATAATACTACGCATGCCAGTCGCCGATGACGGCGAGAGCACTCTGGGAGGAGCGTCGCTGCGACGACATTATGGATGACCGCTGACTTTGAGATCGCTGGCGACGACGCTTACAAGTTCGTCCTTCATACCGATCAGGCCCCGGAATTCTGGCAATTCCTGAACGGCTTGCGCGGAGACGACTTGCTAGTCGAGCTCATTGTTAACGAACTCGATGCGCGTTCGTCGCACACCGAAATCCGCTTCGAGCCCGACCGCCTGATCTGCATCGGCAATGGCGACCCAATTGACGCCGACGGCTGGAAGCGGCTGAGCTTCATCAAAGGCGCTGGCTATGCGGTGGCCGCCAAAGTCGGGCTGTTCGGGGTCAAAAATCACGGCCTCAAGGCCTGTTTTACGATCGGCAACAATATCCTGCTACGGTCCTCCGGCCAGCAAATTCTCCAGACGCTCTTCGCCAACGGCCCCGATGCCGCCCCCTATCCGGGAGTTCGCATCCCACCGCTCGCCGACGCGGGCGCGCCCAACTGCGGCACGGCCATCGAGGTCGCGTATCGCAGGACACCCTTCACCGTGCCCTATGGCGAGCAGCTGCCGTTCGCGGCGGTGACCGACGCGCACATCGCGGCCCTGTTCACCGAAGCGGTCGCTACATTGCCCAAGCGAATGCTCGGGATCATGCGCCCCGGCGTCCTAGACGAATACACGCTTACACTAACGCATCATGCGCTTGGCACCCATCGCTTCGCCTTCTGCGCGGGCCGCATCAAGCGCGAGGCCGGTCTCCTTACATTCTTTCGCGATAGCCGCGAGACGGCAAATGGCACCGACGTGTTGCTCGAACGCGAACAGGCGTGCCTTGCGCTCTTGAGCGCAGATGACACGGCGAAGCCACGCTTCTTCCAGGCGAGCACCTACAAAATCGGGCCCCGGAAGCTCTTCGCGCGCGACGGGCTGGTGGTCGAGGTCGCGTGGGACGTCAATGCCAAGGGTAAGCCCCGCCTCGGCACCGGCCGGCTCCGTTATCCCGTCGCCTATCCTGGCAGTGACGTCGCGTCATCGTCAGGCACCGGCTGTTTCTATTCTGGGCCGTTCATCTCTGACACCGAACGCCATGAACTGGCGGCCCAGTCGAGCGACGCCAACGACGCGATTGTCGCGTCATGCGACGGCGTGCTAGCCAGTGTGCTGGCCAAAGTCTTAATCCCCCGCCACGGCGCGAGAGCGCTGACCTTACTCGGCCCCCTTACGGGTGACCGCCTGCTGAGTATCGCAAATCATTTGCTCAAAGCCCATGCCTTGTCCGCGGTCGATTATCGAGGCCGCGCTGTCCGGCACAAGCGCGGGACAAAACTTGTCGTTCCGGCATATGATCATGCGCACGCCGCCTGGGAGCCTCTCCTCGCCCGGGTAGCGCCAGCGAATCTGCCAATCCTAGACCCGAAGACGCCGGCGACGTTGGTCGCGCTTCTCGCGGAGCGCCTTTGCGACGGATGTGGCGAAAACCACGAAAGGTTCGATGGCAAGGACGTCCTTGACCGGATGGAGGGGGTCGAGACCGAGTATTTCCCGTGGCGCAATGATGCCGAATGGCGACGAACGCTGGGCGATCCCTCATTTGCCCGCGCGCATCTCGATGCGATACAGCCCTATCTTGCGACCTTTAAGACGACCGTCGAGCGCCCAGAGGGCAGCGCCGTATATCTGCCAGACAGCGAACATCGGCTCCATCGGCTAAGCGATTTGAAGCGCGGAGCTGCAATCCCCACCGAACTGCTCGAGCTCGACGTGCCCCCGGTCGTGCATCCAGACCTCAAGGGCCATCCGGTGTTCAAGCTTGATGGCTGGAAGCTCGAGGGCTATGTCCTGCGCGAACTGCTGCGCGACGGTAGGATCGAGTGCAAGTCGCAAGCGTTACGCCGCAAGCTGTTCGGCTGGATCGCCGATCAACCCGACGAGCTCGGCCGCGACGATTGGCCCGCGGTCAAGGCATTGCCGATCTGGCCTTCGATCGACGGCAATCTGTACGCATTCGAGGCGCTGTGTCTGCCTAACGCCAAGCTGGCGGAGGCTCTCGGTAACGCCATCGCCAGACCGACGCGCGAGGTGCGGGCACTGAGCGCGAAACGCAAGAACAAGAAGCCGAGACTCGTCCTTCGCGACGAACCAACCGCCGAGGAGATCGCACGGTTCTACGAGGCGGGCACCGCCCGCTTCTGTATCGGCGCCAAGATCCCGCTCGAGCAGTCTGCCGACTTCCACGCGTTCGAGAAAGTTCTCGTCGCCGTCGGACGCAACAAACAGGCGGCATCCCTGCTGCGGGCTTTGCGCGACGATGCCATCGCGCTCGACCGCGACGGCGTGGTTCGCCCGGCGCATGCATTGGTTCGCGAAACCCCAGAGGTCCGCTTCCTCCACTTACAGGCAAAGGATCTACTTAACAGGCCCGATCTGGAACTCGACCAGATTCTGCCGCCCGCGAGGCGAGCCGGTGCACGCATGACGTTTGATGCGCTGCGCGACGATACGGCCAACAGTGAGGCTCTCCTACCGCGCCTCGCCATCATCACGCGCTCGGCCGATTTGGCGATCCTCGACAACCTAGGATCATTCGCCTGCCTGCCCTTCGGCGGCGAGTTAGTTGCACCCAATGCGCTCGCGTTTAAAGGCAATCAGGGTGAGTATTGGGGCGGCTGGAAAGCGGTCATCGGCGCCCAAGGCTTGAGCGACAACGCACAGGAACTGTATCGCGCGGCCGGCGTAATCCGCAGTTTTCCGAATGCTGAAACGTCGCGTGCCTATTTTAAATGGCTGAACGAGCAACCAGCGGCGATGCTGGCGGTGCAGATCAGTTGCATCATGCGACACATCCTCAACAGAAACGGCGTCGCGTCCTGGCTATTCCAGCCGCCGGAAGTTCCGTGCGTACCAGTCGAGGACGGTGGCGGCGTTCGCCTGTTGACCCTGAGCGAGGCCAGAAAAACGGCGGTGGTTGACGACGTCCGCGAGCTTGGTGACGCGATCCGAATGGCTGCTCCAAATGCAAGGCTGGCCCTAGCCATCGACAGTGTCCGCGTCCCCAATGAGCCGATCGGCGACATTCTCAAGGAGTGGGGGATCCTTGCTTTGTCATCGGTTGCCAAGGAGCCGGGGAACCCGGACGGCAGCAACGTCGAGCCGGCATCGACACATTTTTTCGAGACCGTTCGCGGCCTTGCCGGAACAGCTGCTGCGAAGCGTTTCCGTAAGCAACTGGCTGAGGCCGACGTTCAACAAAACATGATCGAGCCGCGATTCCAACACAAGCTATTAGCTATCAAGCGCGTCATGGTCGCAACTGACCTGACCGTGCAATATCGCTTCCGCGGCCGGTCATATCGCGCCAGCCGGCCATGGGCGGTGCTCCCGGACGAGATCTGGCTTGATCGCGCGGGCACGCTTGACGACACGCTGATGGAGGCGATCGCCGACATCGTCTTCAAGAAGCCTCGGCCGCGCTATTTAGGCATCGTTTTGAAAGGCGCGCTCAGCCAGCGCGCCCAGGACTTCCAGCCCGTCTTCAAGCAGGCGGAGCAGGACGATTACGATGACGATGCGGACGAGAAAGATGTCGGCGAGTCAGAGCAGCCGCACCCGGGCTCGGCACCACAGCCGGAGCGCAATAACCCGAATCCGGGTGAACTCTATGCTGGCGGCCAGGTCCGAATGGTGACTCGCGGACCGACCAGCAAACGCAAGCAGGTTGTCGCCGAGGATATTCAGCGCAAGCAGCTCAAAAGGCAGCATTATGCTGCCCACTGCCAGATGGAGTTGGCCGTCAAACCTCTGGAGGTGTTGGCGCCGGCCGGTTCCTATGCCGAATATGCCGAAAACCGCATTTGGATGGTCCAGGCGCACCATCCCGACAAAACATCGACCCAGGGCGCGCGTCATGCCGGCAACTTGTTGATCCTCTCGAAAGTCAACCATGATGCGATTGGCACGCGGCTCAGTCGCGCCGACATCACCGATGCGCTCCGTAGCCGCTGGTCCCCACATCAGATTCTAAAGCCCGACGGGTCGGTATGGCTAGACGGCGGTATCACCGGCGCGATCGACAAAGTCACGGGAGAAGTCATCCCGTTCTTTTTCACCCGCTGGCACCGCGACTACTGGCTCGAGATGACGCCGGACTGACCGGACTATCGGACCTTGTTGATCAGTCTATGTCCCGCGGCGATTACCGAAAGGCCACTTTTGGCAGTTTGGAACTAGCGCCGAATTGCGACTATCAAGCGCGATGCTGACACGCCGGTCTGTCGTCCATACTGTCCGCTATCTAATCTGCGTTGCCGGAAGGAGACATCCCGGATTGTCCGACACTGCCGCCATAGATGTGGAGCGGGAATTCTCAAGGTCACACTCTGGCCTCGCACGCTCGGACCAGGGTGTGGCGTTTCCTTCGCTGACCCGCTGGCACTCTTGCTGCTCTCCTTGCCGAACGCCGGCTGGCGCCCAGACCCGCGCGCCTGGCGTTCGGCTGCGTCGAGCCTTGCAAGGGTGCCGTTTCTTTTTGGCACGCTACGCGAGCGCTTCTGCTCGCATGCTGTGATCTCGGATAGTCGCACTAACTACCGAACCCTGTTGGTGAGGAGAGGGGGCTGGGATGGAATGCCGCAGGATGGGACCTCTCTCGAGTCTTTTCGATTCCTCGGTTCGAAAGTTTCTGCTATGTTCCAAGGAGCAAACCAATGAACGCCATCATGACCGATTTCGACTTCAAGCACGGTAGCGAACCTGTCCCCCAGAAGTGGGAGGGCTTGGCTGAACTTGATCGCGCGCTCGCCGAAAACCGCGCTACCGAATACCGCTGGAAGAAGGCCTGGGCTGATCCGATCAATCGCATTGTGATGATCGTCGTCTTCTTGCTGCTGGCAGCTTTTGTCGCTTTTGTGGTCATCAACGATCTCGTCATTGGCCACTAGGCTTCCACTCCTTCACCTCGTCGGCTGCCTCGGCGCTCGCGCCCTTGGCGCCGCCTGTGATGCCCTCTAGTCGCGTTCTGGCTCCGCCAATACGTTGACGTCCCGCACCCTGCTGACCAACCACTTCATCGTGGATTGTTGAAGGCGAGGGGCCTTGCGGTAGCTCGCCGGGGTCAGGAACTGCACCGAGTGGGGCGGCCCTGCGCACACTGGCAGGTGTGCTGACGGACGGGCTACCGATCGGCGTGACCGGAGGCAGGACCAGTTCGCTTTCCACTTCGGATTTGATTCCACCGGCATAGGATTCGACGAACTTGCGTTGGAGCGCCTGGCCTTTCGGGCTGAGCTGGAACGCGGTGTCGTCGAACCGCACGTCGCCATAGTAATCGCGGTTTTTCTCGATCTCGGCCATGCCCCATTCGCGGTAGGTTTGGCTGAGGTTGAGGTTCCCGGCCGCATTGGTGCCTGAGTAGTACGAAGCCTGGTCCTCAAGGCGATTGCCTGTCTCCTCGGAGCGACGTGCTTCGAGCGTGCTGGTCTTGGTATCGGTCAGCGAAGCGTTGAGTCCGCTGGCGGTCGAGTGGACACGGCTATTGGTCGACGTGCTGACCGTGCGGAGGAACCCGTCGCGTGTGCTCGTCCAGTTATGGCTGTCGGAGATCTGACGAAGTGTGCCGGAAATCCGGTCACGATCTTCCGAAGCGATCCCAACGTCACTGTCCGTCCACGACTGGTTGCGCCCACCTTTGGCACCGGCGCTCAATGTAGCCGGACCAAAACTGCCTCCGACACCCGCAGCGGCTTCCCCATTCAAGAACCACGAGGTTGTGATGTCGTCGGCAGCCCGGCGGGACAGGCCATACCTTTGCTGCAAGACGTTCGAGGCCTGATCGACCTCGCTGTAGGCGCTCTGGACGCTGTCTGATTTCGAAGTGCCGCTGGCGGTCTCGATGCTCTGACCGCTGTTGGTCTGGTTGCGAAGTTCCCGGAATTGCGCGATCGAACTGCTGGTCGATTGCTGCGCAAGGGCAGTCTGGGCCTCGCTGTTGGCATGGTACTCGCTCGCCATGGTCGAGAGGCGCGAGGAGAAGTCGCGGCCGAGCGTGGGGGTGAACGGGTAGCTCGAATTCGGGAGCTGGTCGTAAGCCGCCTCGGGGTAGCTGGTGGTCTGCGCCCCGCTGTCGCTGATCGTGCGGGTCTGGGCTGCGCCGTAGGTAAAACTCGGCGCGACTGTGCCTTGCGCGAACTGGCGGGTCATTACGTTCGAGTTCTCAAGACTGGTGTTGCCGAGCGCGACATTGCCGGTGCTGGCTTCGCGCGCGGCTTCCTCGGCGGCGTTCTGGCTGGGGTTCAGGTAGCTCGTTGCCTGGTGCGAAATCGCCATTGCGCCTTTGGCTACGCCGCCCGCGAGGAACGGCACCGAGGCGATCAGATACCCCGCGAGCAGCCCGATGTCTGAATTGACGTCGGCCATGCCGGTGAAGGTCGCGAGGCTAAGACCATTGGTGCCAGCAACCGCGGTCATATCGGCGGCACCCTTGTACATCAGCATCATGTGGAGGATCACGAACAGCGGACCCCAGGCGGCGAGATAGAAGAACCCGGTGACATAGCCTTTCAAGGCCAGCGGCCCGGTCTTGGGCAGCAGGAACAGCGGGAAGAGCACCGGAAACAGCGCGTAGAACAGCACGGTCAGCACCACGTTGAGCAACGGCACCCATTTCATCGCGGCGTTGGCGATCGAACTATAGGTCCGCTCGGTCTGGATATCGGCACGGGTTTGGGCGTAGACATCAATGCTACCGGCCCCGCTCGCGCCGCTGAACCCGTGCATCGCCTGGCCCATCGCGTTGATGGTGAGCGTTTGCTTGAAGATGTCCGCCGCGCTCGTCGAAACACCGGTAAGGTACTGGTAGGCGACCGGCAGATCGGAGAACAGCTTGGCCTTGGCGAGCGCGGCGGTCTGATTGGGGTAGAGCTGCCGTCCGAACACCGTCCCCATCCCGTCGATCAGCGAGGTCCACTGGGTATTCAGCGCATCATAGGCCTCGCGGCAGGTGATGATCGTGGAGGTGACCTGGCCCGAGGCCCCATCGCGGGTGAGGAATCGCTGGGCGCGGGCCTGACTGCCTGGCGCGATGGTGGTCCAGATATCGCCGCTCTCGGCAAGCTGCTTCATCGAGTAGCGCCCCAGCAACACGTCGTAGAACACGCATTGGCGGAAATGCTCGTCAAGATTCGAGGCAAATTCGGGGTCGGAAATGCGCAAGCTCCGCGTCGCGTCGTAGAGCCGCGCGCCGTAGATCATGCCGTTCTTGGAGTAATTGAGATCGCCAGGGAGGCCAAAAACCACCTCGGCCGAGCCGGTAAGATAGTCGCCGACCTGGCTGGTAAAACTTGCCATCAGCGCGAGGCCGATCGGCACGTTACTGACGTTGGCGGGAGCAAGGCCGGGATTAAGGCGGTCGGTAATATGCACGTCGGTGCGCGGCACCATCAGGCAGGTGTACATCAGCGTCGCGCCGAGGAACCAGTTGATCCAGGCGCGCCAGTCCTGGTTGAACGCGAGGGTCAATGCTGAGAGCGCGAGCCCCATGACCATGACCACCTGAAGCAGGCTCTTGTAGCCGCCATTGCCGGTCCAGGCGGCAACCGCCTGGAAGACATTGACCATATAGTCGCCGCCGCCAACCGTGAAGATCTCGATCATGGGTCTCTCATCCGCGAATGGGCTGTTGGGTTTGTCAGTGGGTGAGGGCGCGGGTCTGGAGGCCTCGCGACCAGTCAAGCGCGGCGGCCATGCCGGGCGACATTTGCGTTGCGAGCACGTTTTCGATGAACGCGGTCTTCTCGATGATCTGGAGCACCGCGTTGACCTTCAGGTGAGTGTTAGTCTGCCGGTCAGCGAGCGCCTGGCGGACTACATTCACCTGGGCTTGCCACATCTGGATCTTGGCTTCGTCGGCGCCGATGAAGCTCGACATCGAGCGTCCGGCTTCGCTGACGATACGGTCGAGCACGGCAAACAGCAGATCGACCGAGGCCAATTCGGCGAGCGTTTCGCGGTCATCGGTCGGCATACCGCGCCCGTAAGCGGCCTGAACGGTGAGGATCTTGTAGAGCGGCACGCTCGAGACCTGGAGCAGCTCCTTCTGCGCGGCGGTTATCGGCGTATCCTCGCGGATCGCCTGGACCATGCCATCGATCAGGGTCGAGACGCGGTGACGCAGCGATTTCGAGACGGAGAGGTTGAGCGAGCGGAACCCCGGATCGAGGCACTTGTCGGTTTCGTCGCAGTGGAAGATCAGGACGTTGCCGCCCGTGGTCCCGTCGAGCAGCGAGGTCACCAGGGTCGACGAGCTCTCGCCGACGATCGGCACGAACTTGCCAGGCTCGTCGTCCTTGGGCGGCACGTAGATGATCGTACCGAGCAGTGTCATCGCGTATTCGGCAAGTTCCTGGTCGAGCGTGCCGTTCGGCGAGAAGAACGCCGACTTCTTCAGGATAGTCCAGGTGTAGTTGCGCGCGACGCCGGGATTGACGTCATCGTACTTGCCCGCGCCTGCTGCCGTGGTGCTGGTGCGCTGGCCGCGGGTGCCGCAGCCATGCTTGGCGGCGGCGTAGTCGGTAAAGATTCCTTCGCTGTTGCCGATTGCCTCGCAAATCGCCTTGTCGGCCAAATCGCCTTTGGGCCAGATCCCGCCGACCAGCCCCTGCGCCAATTCGCAGGAGTTGATGTTGAGATTGTTCATGAGCTGCGCCTTCTGCGCGAACTCCTGCATGATCTTCGAGCACTCGGGGCAGACGGTGTCGATCGCGAGGGAGAACGCGAAGCCGACCGCGTTGTTGGCGACGGCCTTGAGCATCGCGACGATCTCGCTCGCGTTGATGAAGCTGAAGCTCCCCGCAAAGATGTCGATCCCGCCGCAGCCGGCGCGGGCGCGGGGCAGTTGCAGGTTGGCTATGTTGGTCGTCTTCTGCGGGAAGCGCGTCCAGACGTTGCCGAGGCTGTAGTAACCCGCCGACTGGCCCTGGAATGCGGTTGGACCGTTGACCTGCGCGGCGCCGCCGACGTCGTTCAGAAACGAGTCCATCGAACTTCCGACATCGGCGTGTAGCGAGGCCAGGGGGAGGGCGGCGGCGAGTAGCATCGCGGCGATGCGTTTGAACCTAGTAGTCACGTCCGGCTTCCTTCGAGGTCAGGAGATAGATGCGGTCCTGGAGTTCGTCGGCGCTCATCACGCCGTAACCGATCGGGATCGCGCGTTTCGCGGCGGCGTCCCACAGGACGACGGCGGGGGTGATGCCGGGATCGAGCCCCATGCGTTGTCGCTGGTTGGTCTCGACCGTGTAGCGCGGGAAATGCCGCGAGGGTCCGCCGTCGGTCGACACCGCACGCACCGTGATGTGCCAGGTCGTGGCGACGCCTTGCACGATCGGCGACATGACTTCGCAGGCGCCGCAGCTCTGCGCGAAGAAGTAGAACAGCCCGTAGCGCTCGGAGAGGTGGGCCATCACGCCGTCACGTTCGGTCTTGCGGTTATCCTGCCAGGCACGTTTGCCGAGGGTCGAAACCGGGCGCTGGAGCGTGTAATCAAGGTCGGGTTCTTGCCAGATCGAGCGCTGCCAGACATCGCTGAACAACGAGGCCTGATCGAGCTGGCGGCGTTGAAAGCGGATATAGGCGGTGACGTTCTCAGCTGTCGGCTCGAGGATCGCCTTGGCCTTAAGTTCGCGTAAGGTCGCAGTGATCGCATCGAGGCGGCTCGTCGCGCTCTGCTGATCAAGCGGCTGCGGATCGACCAGTTCGGGCGGCTTGGGCCTGGTGCAGTAGAACCAGTACCCGAGGCGCCGCTCGGCGCAGTAGAACGGATCCTGGCCATCGGGGGTAGTCACCGTTGGCGCGTCACCGGCCAAAGCCGGGAGCGGGGCGATGGCGAGGCTGGCGGCAATCAGGCAGGCGGCGACGAGCCGCTGGCCGCACTTATTGGCGAGCACGAGCATAGTAATCCTCGATCTTCTGTTGGATCTGGGTGGCGGCCTGGAGCTCATCGGGGAGGCGCGCGGCGTCGGTGAACTCCGCGTAGACTTCACTGAAATCCATTTTGCTGAGGTCGAGCCGGGCGAACTCGTCGATCGTGAAGCCGAGGCACTGTTCGGTCTTGGGCTTGCCCCAGGGCTTGTTCAGCTGTTGGCGGCCCTGCGCCTGAAGGATGCGCGAGAGCTTGGATTCAAAGCAGCAGTAGACCTTGCGCTTGGTGAGGCAGACCCCGAGGAACGAGGACGAGCAGTAGGTCCCGACATAAGCGCACAGGCCCTGCACGTCCTTCTGATGGAGCAACATCTCCTCACGGCTGCAGCCCAAGGCAACGAGCAACTGGATGCCCGGGATCAGCGGGAAGCCTTTGCCCTTGCAGCAGTTGAGGATCCCGAAGACCTTCGACGAGCAGGTCTCGCGCGTGCCTTTGAACAGGGTGAGCGTATCGGGATCGAACTCGCGGCGGGCCTGGTCCATCGCGTTCAGGGCAACGACCGCATCCTTGAACTCGTCATTCGGTTGGCGATCAATTGTCTCGCACGACCCATCGATGCAGTAGACGTCGCCATCGCAGATGAACTGGTTGGGGTCCTGGGGCTGGTCGGGAACCGGGCAGTCGTAGACCCGCTCGAAGGTCCGGCACGGGGTTTCGTCGGTGATGCAGTATTCCTGTTCCAACGTGCAACCAGGGGTCGAGGCGAGCGTGTTGCAGTCCTGCGCGGGGCTGAAGCGGTTGCACTGGTAGTCGCGGCGCCAAGCCCAGCAGGGCTGCGTCACCGCCACGCCCTCGATTGTCCGGGTGGTGGGATCGCTGTCGGTGCAGCTTTCTTGCGGGTTGTTGCAGCTCGCGTCGGCGGCAAGCGTAGCGCACTGGCTCTCGTCGCGATTGGCAGTGATGATCTGGCGAGTTGAAACGCGCACTGCGGTCTCGCCGGCGACTGGCGCCGAGCAGGTGAATTCGGCAACCGGATCGCCCGGCTCGGTACACTTGAACCCGCCCGGCGTATCTACCCCCTGAAGGCACTTGCCAGGATGACTGCCGGTGTTGGTGCAACTTGGGATCTGGAATGCGCTGCATTCGAGATCGAGTTTTGAACAGTAGTAGAGATAGTCGGTCACCGTCGCGACGCTTGCTTGAAGCGCTACGGCGCAGCTCTGCGTCCGGCTCTCGACCGTGTAGCCGGTGTTGCAGGTTGCCTTGTAGCGCGCCGCTGTGCCGCTCGAGGGCGGCAACGGCACGCAGCGCCCCTGCGTACCGCTGACACCCATGCCGCTGGTGTAGGACAGAGGGTCCTCAGCGATCGTCTTCGAGCGCGCGATCGTTGCGTCAAGATCGACCTTGTCGAACCTGGCACGGCGATCCATCGAATTTCGCATGGTCTGGTAGCCGGTGCTCGAACTTGCCTGGCTGGCGGCCTGGCGTTCCATCGCCTTGGGATCGTCGAAGTAGCCCGACTGGCTTGGCGTTCCGCCGTAGCCCGGAACCCTGTCTGCCGTGGGCTGGGTGGTCGCATCGGCCTGCGCGGCGCTGCCCAGATCCTTGCCGAAGGCCTTGCCGTCGGTCTTGGCGGCATCGGTGGCTGTCTGCGCCACGGCGGCGCCTGGAAATACAGGCGTCAGCATCAGGCCAAGGACAATTGCTGGGATCAGGGCTCTCATGGGTCTTGCCTTTCAAGACGGGCGAGGTGCTGCTGGGCGATCCGCGCGCCGGGGCCGCCGCCCTCGCTGAAGGTTTCGAGCGCAAAGCGGGCAGTGACATTGCCGGTCATCCGGTCGAACGGCGGAACTTGCGCGGTGCAATCGAAGCCCGAGCAGAGGTCGAAGTCGCTCGCGGTGACGATGTAGGCCGGCACCTCGGTCACCCCGAATGCGCGGAACAGGCGTGGGTCGATCCCGACCCCGTCCATACGCTCACCGGGTTTGAGCACTTTGCCGAGCGCATCGGTCATCACCTTCGCCGAACCTTGGGTGAGACCGCGGAACACCACCACGCCGCCGGCGCGGGTGACATCGTCCATCATCTGACGCAGCGCCTGAGGCGGCATCGACAGCGAAGCAAAGGCGATGAACCGGGGAGCCTCGCCCATGCCCTGCATTGCCATGTCGCCGGCATCGGCGACCATTTTGTCGAAATCGAAGGTGGCGTCGGCAGCGGCAGGGCGGGGCGCCACCCCGGCGTAGCGCTGGCCGTTGGCCTTACCGTCTTCGGCGCTCTGGCTGGCCTCGGTGGTAACCGCCTTGGCCCGCTCACGCGCGCTGGCGGCGAGCGCATCGGCTTCACCCGCATTGCTGGCCGCCCGGGCGCGGATCGCCTCTAGGTCGATATCGGGCGCGGCAGTCTGGGCAAGCGCGCCGCCGAGCGCGCACAAAACTGCGGCCATGCTGGCGAGCGCGGCGAGGCCGCAATGGATCAGGTTCGGTTTCATAGCGCGCAACAGTTCCGTTTGCGCCAGACCAGGTAGCCCATGTCCTCGCCGATGGCGGGGTAGACCTGGCCGGCCGACATGAAGGTGGTGGACGCGCCGATCGGCGCGCAGGCGTAGCGACCCTTGGTTTGCGGGTTGGGATTGGTGGCCTGGAAGCGGTATTGCTGCTTGCGCATCACCGGCATCAGGTACTTGCCGCAAAGTCCCTTACCGCCCATCGTTCCCCAGGCGACAAGTTCGCGGTGGAGCTTGTAGGCGAAGCGCGACAGCGCGAGCCGCGAGGCCTGGACATGGCCGATCGTCGCCGAGACGTTGCCGTTTAAGGGATACATCGAGCCCTGACAGCCCGCGCACCAGAACAGGCTGTCCGAAGGCAGCTTGGTGGTTGCGAGCACGCAGTCGGCCGCGCAGGCCGCGAGCGCCAGCGGATTGGCGAAGAGCACCGCCTCTGGGTTGATGATCGCGGTGAGTTCGCTGTCCTGCCACAGCGGGTCGATCTCGGTGATATAGAGGATATCGACCGAACCCGTTTCGAGGCAGAGGAAGTCCGCGACCAGCTCCATCCAGTAGATCAACGGGTAAGCGTACCAGTGGATGTTCCATTGAGAATTGTACTGGGTCGCGCCGCCGACCGCCGAAGGCCCGGCCATGGTCTTGTGGCCGATGTCGAATCCCGGATCGAGCTTGAGCCCGCCGAGGTTGACGAAGCACCACGGCTTCATCGAGACGTCGGCAAGCCGGACGGGCTCCCAGAACCCCATCGCGATCCCGGGTCGCAAGCCGCAGAGGCACACCGGCAGCGCCGGGTTGTCGGGATCGGGCCGGTTTGAGGGCCAGATCTTGAGACCGCCGATCGAGATCGGGAACAGGCACGACCAGCAGATGTCGGTGATCGGGTTGACGAAATGCCCGGTGCAGCGCCCCGGCGTTCCCGCCACAGCGGGCGTGGTAGCACCAAGCGCCATCAGGCCCGAGGCGAGGAGCGTCAAGCAACGCCTTGCAAAAGAGGACTTCTTGCGTGTCATGACGGCCTCGCTGGTGGAATTTTGGGAGGTTGTTCGGTGACCAGCAGTTGACGGCCCTGCTGCTCGACCACGGCCGGGACTGCGCGGATCGAAAAGTGCTCGGTGAGCTTGCCGCCCTGGTCGAAATAGAACCGGCGCTGTTTCGCCTTCATCAGTTCGAGCGGTGCGCCGCCAACCAGAATGAACTTGGCGGGTGTGCGACCGTAACGGGCAAGCGCCCAGTCGATTTGGCGCTGATCGTCGCCGTCGAGGAACACCAGCGGTGCGCGCAGCGGCACGGTGTCGAGCGGATTGACCCGCGTGCCGCGCGCGATGACCGTGCGGCCCTTGTCGTCCTTGATGTCGGCATCGACCGTGATTGTTGGATCGAACGACCAGCGTCGCACGGCGCTGGCAAGGCCGATCCCGGCCACCGGGGTCGGACGGTTGACCCTGGCGATCGTCCGGCGCTTGAGTTCCTCGTTGAGCTTGGCGGTCTCGCCGGTCGCTTCGAGATGCAGCAGCCGGGCATGGATCTGTGCGAGGAGATCGGGCTCGATCACCGGCCAGACTGCGCCGTATTGACCGAAGTCGCGTCCCTGCGCCTGACCTGTGACAACAAGTGCGAGCGCGGTGGCGCAGAGCGGGAAGGCCCAAGTCTTGGTTGCGCTCTTCACAGCACCGGCCTCCCGACGCCAAGCACTTGGGGGCGGCATATCCACCCGATCGCGGCGTAACGGCTGTCGAACCCGTCCTTGTGCTCCGAACCGACGAAGTAGCAGTTCGTGGGGATGGTACCGGTCGGCCCAAGCGCCAGCGGCTCGCCGAGACGGCTCGTGACCTTCGCAAGCGCCACCGGCGTGCCATTGACGAAGAACTCGCGGCTTTTCTCGGTGACCCGGTCGCCCGCAATACCGAGTACGCGTTTGCCGAATGGCTGCGGCTTTGACCCGAAATGCCGGGCGACGAGGTCCGACCGCGGCGGAGCGAAGACGATGAGGTCGCCGCGCACGGGCGTGCCCGTGCGGTCGAGCCAGATCGCCCAATAGGGCAACGACGGGCTGGCGTTGATCATCAACGCGTGATTGTCGGCGAACCGGCTTGTCGCCCCGAGCGCAAGCGCGCCAGCGCCGAGCATGGCCCAAAGCGACAGCCTCGGCGCACTGGCGAGCAAGGTGCCGATGCGCCCGCCGGCGCGTGGTGAGGTTGTTTCAGCGGACGGCATGGCTCGATGCTCCTGGGGCTCCGAGGCGGCGCGCGGCGTCGGTGCGGACCTGGTCGGTGAGATCGGGGACGCCGCCCGAGACCACGGCCTCGGCGACGAGCACTGTGCGCCCGTCGCGGCCGAGCGCCGCGACCGAGGCCTCGACCGCTTTGAGGTAGACCCCAACTCTTGCCTGGGTCTCTTCGGCCGGTCGGCCCGAGCGGGCTTCGGCTTCGACGAAGTCGCCCATGATTCGGGAGAGCTGGACCGTGACAACCTCGCGGTGCTGGAGCGCCACGATCTCGTGGGTCGCCCAGGCAGCCCAAATCGTGGAAGCGAGCATTGAGCCGGTGAGCATCAATGCGGTCGGTGAGAACCCGGCGAACCGGTGCATCGCCCCAGATGTTGCCAAAATGTTCCTCACGAGCCTTTCCTCCGGGTTTTGAGCCCGTCGCTGACCTCGTCGAGGAAGCGCGGCAGCCGCCAGGCGGCGACCGCAGTGGCGAGCGCGACGAGGAACCAGGTCGACTGGCTGGCGAAGGCGTATTGGCGGTCGGGCGTCGCATCGGCGAAGGCACCAAACAGCGAGCCCAGGAAAGCAAAGCTCATATCCATCTTCCCGCCGGTCAGCAGCAGCAGGAACATCAGCGGCAGCCCCAACGCTATGACCCAGCAGGCCATCAGGTAGGCGCCCGACTTGATCAAGATGTAGCAACAATCGGCACCAATCCCCCACCAGTGGCGGCGCGGACCTTGTGCGGCGCGGCGCGGGGGGCGAGGGAGGTCCTCTCCTTTCTCGACAGCAGCAATGATCGGGGCGTGGGGGAGCCAGTCCGGCTCGGGCTTCGCTTCGACCTCGCGGTCGAAAGGGGTTTGCAGGCAGTGCGGCATGGGATCTCTTTCCTCCTGTTTGCTGGGGTTCATGGGTTGTCGGGGAAGGCGATGCGTTCGATCGCATCGGCAAGCTGGTGGCCGCGGGCGATCTCGGCATCGATCGCCGCGAAGGTCGCGGGCGAGCTTGAGAACAGCGTCGCGGAATAGTCGTCGAGCACGAGCCGGCCGATCGCTTCGGTCTCCGGGCCTTTGATGAAGACCTCGGAATAGGCCGAGCCTGAGCGCTTCAGGCTGCGGATCAGCGTCTCGGTGCGCTCGTCCATGTCGAGGCGTTTGCTTGCCTTGAAGTCGGCGATGGTCTCGGGCTTCTGCTGAAGGATCAGCATCCAGTCGCTATTCTCGAGCGCCGCCGTCGCGCCGTCCGACTTGTAGTAGTCGTTCAAGGACTGGGTCGCAGTGGCCAGTGCGCCGCCGTACTTGCGGCAGGTGCGGGCATAGGTCTCGACGAATTCGCCCATCGACCCGCCTTTGAGCATCGACCAGGCCTCGTCGATCAGCAGCAACTTGCGGACCGAGCGCGGGCTGCGGGTCATCGCCTGGCTGGTCATGAACATGATTGCCGAGAGCACCACCGAGCGCAGCTCCTCGCGGGTGGCGAGGTCGGACATCTCGAACACGGTAAAATCGGCTTCGAGATCTAGGCTCGCCTGGCCTTCGAAGAAGGCGGCATAGGTCCCACCGGCGGTGAACGGCCCGAGCGAGGTGGCAAGGTCAGAGGCGGTGTCGCCCGCCATTGCCGCAAGACATTCGCCGACTTTGGTTACGCTGGCATCGGGGCCATGTTCGGTCCAGACCAGGTTGACGGCGCGGTCGATCAGCCCGCGCTCGGTGTCGCTGAGCCGTGCCGAATGTCGCGCCATCTGCCCGACGATCGCCTTGACCATCGCGAAGCAGTCAAGCCGGTAGTCCTCGTTGTCCTCGGCGCGCGCGGCGTCGATCATCGAGAAAGGGTTGAGGCAGAACCCCGAAGCCAGCGTGAACTCGATGAACCGCCCGCCCTGGAGCTTGACCGAATGCTCGAAGCTGCGCCCGTCGTCGATCACCACGACCTTGGCCCCGGCGCCGCGCAGCGCCGCGCACATCTCCTGGAGCAGCACGGATTTGCCCGATCCTGACTTGCCGCAGATCGCGACGTTGTGGTTGCCGGCTTCGTTCTCGAAGGGTGACCAGTAGAAGGGCTGGCCGCGCCGCCCGACGAACAGCAGATGCGGGACCGGCCCGCCAAGGTACTCGCCTTGGAGCGGTGCGATGTTCGCGGCCGTCGTCGAGAGCAGGGTCTTGAAGCGCTTGAGGCGCTCCATATCGGCGCCGAGCCCATCGGCGAGGGTGAGCGGCATGGCGGCGAGCAGCCCCTGAATCTGCAGATAGCGTTCGTCGGAGAGGTCCCAGCCGGCCGCCTTGTAAATCGACTTAATCGCGCGTTCGTGGCGGTCGCCCTGGCCGAGCGGCGACCAGCTGGTGATCCCGTAGAACACCCGGACCAGGCGGCGGCCCTCCTGGAGCTCTGCCTGGACGTGCTGCCATTCCGCCGATTGCTCGGCGAGGCGCGGCAGGAACCGCGCGCTGCGGGTCTGGGAAAGGCTCGTCGTGCGCATGAACTTGAACCCGGCCTTCGCGGCGGCGGCTTCCTGGTCGGGGTAGACCAGACAGAGCATGGTCGCGGCAGGGCAGGGGAAGCGCAGCTTGTCGGTGAACAGATCGCCGATCAACCGCGCGCATTCCCACGGCGCCCAGCGCTGCGGCATGTTGCGGACGGCGAAATGCCGCACGTCGAAACGGTCGGGATAGACCGCGCCGATTTCGGGCACGCCGTTGTTGTGGACGCCCGTGGCCCGAAAACGCTCGGTGCCGAGCTCGATCCGGTCTTCGTGAACCAGGAGCTCGATGTCGCGGCGGATCGCCTGGTTGGCGATCGGATCGTTCGGATTGTAGGGAACTGCATCGTCCTGCGGCGCGGTGGTTGGAGAAGTGAGATCGTCGAGCAGCGCGATCAGGTCGTGCGGCTCATATTCGATCACTCCGAGGTTGAGCGATTTGAGCATCGCGCTCAGCCCTTCGCGGGCGTGGATCAGCTCCTCGTTCGTAATGGATTTGCTGGCCGGAACCCCGAGCGAAATCACCACCTGGTGCGCGCGGGCGTGGAACGGGGCATCGCTGGCACCCGATTTCCAGACCATCGAGTAGAGCTTCTTCGCCCGGTGGCGGGCGATCGCTTCATAGACCCCGCCCTGTTCGTAGCGCGGCGCGAACCACGGTGCGACGATCCGGCTGATCCGGGGGCTCGCAAGATGGAGGATCTGCAGGCAGGCGCTCGCCGGCAGGCCTTCGGAGAAAAATGCCCCGAGGATCTCGCCGGTACGCTCGTCGGCGCCGATCAGCGGGGTCACGCCCAGGATAAAGCCCTTCGAGCGCGCATTGACGTAGAGCCGGCTCCCAGGATCGTAAACCCGGTAGGGCAGCCAGTCCGAGAGCATGTCGAGCATGAGCATGGGGCGGTCCGCCTCGGCCCGCTCGGCATCGCCGAGCAGACCGGCAAGAAGCTGGTCACGCAAAGCACGCAGCGACAGTGCCATCACTTGGGTTCCTTCTTCCGGGCTGCATCGACTTTGTGCTTGAGCGCCTTCGCAGCTTCGATCGCGGCCGCGCTTGGCCAGTGACGCTGCCCTTCCTCCAAAGGCCGAGGGGCCCGAACATGCGGGGTGGGGGACATGTCGGACCCCTCGGCGGCCGACGGGGGCAGGTCGGCCTGTACCTCGCCGCCCGGGGAGGGGAGGACGAACGACGAGGATGTGATGAAGGGATTGGCAGTAACGGCAGGGCCGCTGTCTTCGGGAGACAGAGGAACGGGGTTCGCATCTGTGCCAGTATCTTTCGCGGCATCGGAAGTCCGGCGGGCCTGGTGTTCAAGCGCCTGACGCAGTGCGCGCATCGTGCCTTTGGGCTCGGCCGCCTCGCCACGGCGCAGTTCGCCCGCCCAGCGCGCCGCTTCGACAACTGTCCAGGCGACCGCTTCGTCATGCAACGTCCCCGAGCTATCGACGTGCGCCGGGAAGACCACCTTCAAGGTGCGTTCGCCGGTCCGGGCCGTATCGGCCGCCGCGACAGCGACGCGCTGGTGGACCTCCGCCAGAGCAGCGCCCTCGGACTTGACCAGCTCGCGGATTGCCCGGGCATCGACCTCGCTCAGCGGCAGACAGCCTGCCCGCTGAACTTGACCGGCCTGCGACCGGCACGAGAAGCTTCCGGCAATATTGGTGCCGAGGTGGGTGCAGCCAGCGAGGCTGAGCGCGAGCGCGGCGAGAGGGATTGAGCGGTGCATGGGCATTATCCTTGGGGCTGGGTGGGGGAGAGGAAGGCACGCAGCGTGGCCGCATCGTGGTAGCCCTCGAGCACCGCGCCATCAGAGGGGCGAACGATAACCGGGGTGCCATTGAAACCGTGCGCCTTGGCAAAGGCTTCGTTGGCGTCGAGCCCGCGGATGTCGCAGGGCTTGGGATTGGCGAGCGCGAGACCCGAATAGGCCGCGTGAAGCGAGGTCTCGGGATTGGGTGAACACAGCACGCGCTCGGAATCCTTGCGGGCCTCCGCGCCGAAGATCGAGATCGGTCGTTCCTCGACCCGCGCGCCGATCGCCTTGAGTTCGCCCGAAAGCCGCTTGCAGTAACTGCAATGAAAATCGGAGAAGACCACGACCTTCGGACCATTCATCGGTCCCCAGGTGATCGCGCCATTGGCGGGGAGCCCGTTCAGCGAAACCTTTTGCGGCGCGCTCTGCTGCTGCGGTTCCGCTTCTCCATCGGATCCGGCGCGCCGGGCGGCACCGGCGGCGAGCAGATCGGGATTGAGCGCGAGCAATCGCGCGGCGGTCAGGTCCTGACGCGCCTCCATGTCGTAGATCCGGCCGATCACCAGGTACTTGGCGCGGGCATCGACGTAGAACAGCGTGGTCTTGGAGGCGACTTCGCACAGACCGCCAAGCCCCTTGCAGTCGATCGCGTCGATCGGCGTCTTGGGAAGGCGGAGCTTCAGCGCTGCGCGAACCTTGGCGACATCGGGCGAGCCGGAATTCTGCGCGGCGAAGTGGGCCGCGCCCCACCCGGTCCCGGCCGAGAGCGCGACGAGCGCGACCGCACCGAGGGCGAGCTTGGGCCAACGGCGGCGTCCCCAAGTGGAGTGGGGCCGTTCCTTCAGTTCTTCGATCATTTGGAATTCCTCACGTAGACGCCGTCGAGGAACACGACTTCGACCTCGATACCGGTCGGCATCTCGACGACAGGCTGGTACTGTTCGGCGCGTTCGATGAGGTACTTGCTCACCGTATCGGCCGCGTCGGCTGCGCCCTGGCCGAGCCCGCCGCCGAGGATGTCCCCGGGCGAGAGCTTGGCCTTCGAGCCGTCGGCATTGGTGCGGGCCGACGAGAACACCGAATTGGCATTGGCCGAGAAGCCGCGTCCGAACCCGCCGACGATCCCGGCGAGCAGGGCTTGGGTTACGAGATTGCCTTCGCGGCTGACCACGCGGCCGCGCACCCCGGACTTGCCGGCAAAGCTGATGAAGCCCTTGACCTCGCTGACCGCGACGCGGCCTCCGGGCTGGTCGCAGGTCATCCGCGCGAGTTTGACGTAGACTTTCTCGCTCGAAAGATCGCCGCGCGCCGCGCCGTTTATCACGCAGCCCTGGAGCCGTGTGGTCAGCACGCGTCCGTTCTGCAACACCGAGCGTGCCGGGCCAGTGATCCGCAGCACCACTGGAAGCGGGTCGGTCTGGCTCGCGACCCCGGCCGAGGCATCGACCCCGACGATGACGCGCGCCGTCGCGTAGCTGTTGGGCGGCAGGTAATCGGGCGAATCCTCGACCACCAGCGGCGGCGCTTCGGCGCGCGCGACCTTGACGCCCGCACTGCCGCCCTTGTCGCCCGAACCGCCACTGCCGAAACTCATCAGCTTGACCTCGGCGGGCGGCGGTGTGCCGTCAGCGGCAGCGCCGTTCGGAGCCATTGTGCCGGAAGGCGGCGATGACCCTGCCGATCCCCGTGCGTCGTAGCCGCCAGCGCGCGGGCCATAGGCCGGCATTGCCGCCGCATTCGGCGTCGGCGTGGTGACCTGGGCCTGGATCTGACCTTTCAGCTGAGTGTTCTCGGCCGAGATCGCGTCGATAGCCGCCTGACCATCGGTACGCATCGCCTGATTCTCGGCCTTCAAGGCAGCGAGCTCAGCCTCCATTTCGGGACGGGCGACCGCCGAATCTTTGAGCGCTTTTTGATCGCGGGTCACCGCATCGAGCCGGTTGCCATAGACCGAGACGAATTCGCGCTGCGAGAGGTCACGGTTGACGAGGCCGGCGGTCTCGATTGTCTCGGCTTCACCCTCCTTGTGGGGCTTTTTGGAATCGCCGCCCCCAAAGATCGCCCAGCTGGCGCCGGCGAGGAGCACAGTGGCAATCCCGCCGAGCAGCATGCGCTGGCGCTTGGCAGTGCGCAGGTTGAGCTGGGCGACGCCGCTGGGCTCATGGACTTCGCGCTCGGCTTCAGGCGCAGCTGTGCTGCTCTGATCTGTTTGTTCAGTCATGGCGGGGCTCCCCATTGGGGCCAACGACATAAGCGGTCGTGCTGGCGCCGGGTTCGAGGGTGGGCGCGGCGATCGAGACCGCGAGCGCGTCCTTGAGGGCGAGATCAGTCTCGGCGAGGGTCACGGCCTTGGCGCCGCGATTGGCGAGCCGCACGACCTTTCCCGCGAGCGCTGCGCCGCGGTATTCGGCGATCAGCTGAACCTCGAGCGCGCCGACCCGGCTCGGTAGAGCCGCCGGTTGGCTGACTTCAAAACCTTCGATGGTCTGCTGTCCGGCCATGGCCTGGACCAGGCGCACGGCGGCTTCTTCGAGCGGGGTCTGGTTTTCCCATTCCCTGGCGTCGTTTTTCGCGATCGCAGGGTTGGTGATGAACACCTGGACGGCCTCGATCTTGTCGATCTCGCAGGAGAATTTGTAGACGTAGCCAGCCTTGGTGGTCGCGAAAAAGCTGATCCGGCCGGCGGCGAAAGTCTCGGGCACCGAGACGTAGATGTCCCCGCGCACCGGTTCGTGCGTCACCGCGAAATCGTTGTAGGGATAGCCGCTCGAGATCTTCGAGACGCTGGCGAACTGGTCACCGATCAGCGCGAAGCGGGTGAGTTCGCGCGCCGAGACCGAGCAAGCGATCGTGCCGCCGTCGGCACTCTCCTTGAACTGGTCGGCGAGAGCCGGGCTGGCGAATGCCAGGACCGAGCAAGCAAGCGCGGTGATGGCCGGCCGCAAGAGGATACGAGGCGACATTACTTGGTCTCCTTGGTTTTGTCGTCGGGAGGGAGCTGGGCGAACCCGGCGAGCGCGAGGCGCAGGCCCTGGTAGGTCCAGCTGAAGCGGAAGCGGCGCTCGTCACTCGCGATCACGGTTGCGCCGACGAAGGTCTTCAGCGTGCCTTTGACCTCGGAGGTGAGGCCGGATGGATCGACCTTCATTTCCTTGATCACGAAGGCCTGCGTGACGTCCGAACCACGCTGCTCCTCGACGATCCGCACCAGGTCGGCCTTCAATTTGCCGCTCTCTGCCGGATCGGCGAGTTCGAGGATCTGCTCCATCCAGTAGTCGAGCCCCTCGGGGCTGCGGTTGAGCAGCATCAGCGCCGCATCGCGGGTGACGAATTCCATATACTGCGCGGAAACACCGGCGCTCGAGATGGTGAGGGCTGCGCGGGTGGTCGGGACCAGCACGACCTCGCGGTTGCGGGTTGCGGCGAGCCCGCCGGCGACGACCAAGGCAATCGCGAGGCCCGCACTCGACAGTGCAAACAGGTTGCGCTGTCTGAGCAGCGCCTGGCTGCGCTCATGAGAAATCTGGACAAGCATGTTTCTGTCTCCCCTCAGCCGGCGAGCAGCCGGCAATGGGAGGGCGGCGTCATCTTGAGACCTGTGAGACCTGCGGGCAGATGCCAGTAGGCGGCATGGATCACCCAGGCCCAACTGCGGCCTGCTTTCGCCTTGCGAAGCGCAAACCAGGATGCAGCGGCGAGAGCTATGCCGATAAAGACATGCTGTCCGAGGATCCCCCAGGTGAAGGGGACGATCATCCCGGCGAACTCGTCGAGGGTCCAGAAGCCGATCAGCTCCGGATCGTCGAGCCGCCGAGGGACGATGTACCTATCGCTCATGATGACGCGCCCTCCCGTGCTCGACCGTCAGATGACCGCGGTGACCACCGAGGTGACGATCGGCACGCCGGTCCCGACGCCGATGCCGACCCCGACCGGGACCGCGATCTGCGCGAGGGTGAAGCGGCCCGAGGCAAGGCCGATGAGGCCGCCCGCGAGGCTCAGCACGGTGATGATCTTGCCGCCCGAGCCTTCGAGGAAGTCGGTGAACTTCTGCAGGGCAGGGGTGAAGGTCGTGTCGGCGCCGGCATAGGCTGCGCTGGCGGCAAGCGCCGCGACGGCAACCGGCAGCGCGAAGTTGGCGATCTTGCCGAAGCGGCTACCGCCGATCGAGGGGAGTGCAGGGGCATTCATGGACGTGTTCTCCGCTTGAGTGTTGCAGCGTTCGTTCGCTGTCTGTTCTAAGTGCGGAGAAGATCGGCTGTAGGAAATGGGATCATGCGACCGAAGCGTCATCGCAGCGCATTTTGTTCGGTCTGTGCACCCTAGCGAGGCGATCTGCGTATCGATTTCGCTGTTTCCGGAGAGCGATGTTTCCGATTTGCGGAAGTGGTCCGCTGCGTTGCGGAATCGATCCGCATTCGAACGGCCAGTCGATTCGTTCGGGCGGTGAGGAAATCCTATATGTTCGCTTTATGTTCTTTTCGCTTTCCTACACACTTGGAGTCCCCATAGCTGAATGCCTGTTCTGCCGAGTCGAGACCCACCATGGATATGAATCCGCCAGATCTTCATCGCCGCGTTGCCGAGCTACTGGAACTGGCCGTGCGCGAAAGCGGCCAGTCGATCGCTCAGATCGCGCGAAAGGCGCAGCTCAAATGGGACACGGTTCGACGGACGCTGGACGCAAAGCGCGCGGCAACTATCCCCGAGATCGTGGCTATCCTCGATGCAACGGGATACTCGGCGGAAGATACATTCCGTCTCATGCTGCTTGTCGATGGCAACTTTGCCGTGAGCAGGGCGGGAAGCGATGCGGCCCGATTCCTCGGCGAGCTGATGCGAGCGATTCCAGTCGAAATCGCCGAACAACTGGGTGAAGATATCGATCAACTTCGGCCTCGCTGGGCCCATGGTACTGCCAAATTGCTGGCTCGGACGCTCGCTCAGCACATAGCCGATCTCAATCGGCGGGGTGATGCGATCGGGATGCTTCGTCACTCTGCTTCAGTCGCGGATTGATCGAACGACAGACATGCAAGACGACCGGTCGCTTGAGCCAGATGCGAACCAGCGTTTGCTGCGCCTTCCGGAAGTAATGCGCCGCGTAGGTTTGAAGCGTTCCGCCATTTACCAGCGGATGAGGGAAGACAGTTTTCCGAAATGTCGTTCGATTAGCGCACGCTGTTCGGTTTGGGTGCAATCCGAAATTGATGAATGGATTAAAGCGATCGCGGGGGATCCTTGATTTCCAGAGGGGAAATGTCGAAATTGGCTGACGGGCAAAAGCCGCTTATCGCTCAAACAATCGACTGATCCGGCGCCGTGCTTCGCTGGCCAATATGAGAGGCAGCGTCGCGCAGGGGTCCCAGATAGCGCGTCACGGCGTCATCGATTGTCATGGCGCGACCGAAGATCGTAATACTGAGCGCGGCCACCAGCTGACCCCCGGCATGGACTGGAATGGACAGTGAAAAGGTAGGATGCTCAGCGGTCCCAGCACGGATAGCGTAACCTCTTGCCCGCACCCGCTCGAACCTTTCTTCTATGCTGTCGATGGGGTTGGAGGTTTCCAACGATGCCGATGCAAGCAGTTCGTCGCGCACATGCTGCGGCGAAAAGGCGAGGAACGCCACTCCCATCGCTGAGCCGAGGAGGGGAAGTCGCTGGTGGATCGTCGTTCGGTACCACGCGAGCGGGCTGGTCGGGATTGTGCTGTAGCGAACCACCATCGCCCCTTGTTCGAACATTCCCAGCGCGGTCGGCCAACCCACTTGAGCGGTCAGTGCATCCATGGGCGTGCGCGCTGCGCGCTCGACCACCGAATCCTGACGAAATCCGGACGCAAGATGAAGTACGTTCTCGGTCAGCATGTAGCTGCCGCTCTTGTTCGAGCGTTGCACGTAACCATCCTCGATCAGGATTGCGAGGAGGCGCACAACCGATGGCTTCGAGATGCCTGTATCCGCCGCAAGATCGCGAACACTGCTGACTGCACGCAAGTTCATCGTCTTCAGCAGCGCGAGCGCGCGGGTCGCCGAATGCTTCATGACTGAAAGCATAGCCGGGATCGTTTCGTCTGGCAAAACGACCGGAAGTTGGTCTCGTCGGACTCTTCCGAAAAACGTATCTCCGTGCCGACATATCGGAGAGAGCACACCATGAGACTAGCACGGATCAGCCACGGCGGGGCAGTCTCGACCGCGTTCGTGGGCGACGATGGCAAGGCCTATCCACTACCCGGATCCGCTGGAGATGTGGACGGGCTGGTCACCTGGGACGCCGAGCAACTTGCCGCGCTGGAGCGCAAGACTTTAAAGCAAATAGCCAGCGGCGAACTCGCCGCAGTCACCCCCGCAAAATGGCTGCCGCCGGTTGCCCGGCCCGGCAAGATCGTCGGTGTGGCCATGAACAACAGTGCTTTCGCGGGTCCTTCCTTCCGCTACTTCACAAAGCCCGCCTTTTTCATGAAATCGCCTTCGTCGCTGATTGGCCATGGCGAGCCGATCATCATGCGCGAGGACTACGGTCTCACCCATCCCGAAGCCGAACTCGCCTGCATAATCGGACGTCGCGCCAGCCACCTCGATGCAGCGACCGCGCGCGACGCGGTTTTCGGCTATACGATCATCAACGACATCACCTCAGTCGGCCTCAAGGACGAGGATAGCCTGCACCTCGAGTTCCCCAACGCTAACCCAGGGCAGAGTCCCGCCGAATGGCGCCGTGCGCGCGACGAACACGATTGGGATGTGTATCTGACCTATCACTTCCGCTCAAAATGCACCGACGGTTTCGGACCGCTCGGTCCCTGGATCACCACCGCCGACGCGGTCCCCGATCCCGACAATCTGACCATCCGCGCATGGCTTGGCGATCGTCAGATCGCCGAAGATTCGACCGCCAATCTGAGTTTCTCCGTGGCCGAGGTCTTGGCGCATCTGACGCGCTACGCAACGCTCGAACCGGGTGACATCGTGCATTTTGGTACCGCCATCGATCCGCGTCGCTATGCGCTGCGGGAAGCCAATATTCTGCGCGATCCGTCCGATATCCGCATCGAAATCGAAGGGCTGGGGACCCTGATCAACCCCGTCCGAGTGGTAGAGGATCTGTGACCATGGAATTGAAGCTGGTATGTGTATCGCACTCGCCGCTGATCTATTTCCCGGCGCGGGAGACCACCGACATCGATGAGATGCGGGCCGCTCTCGCTGCGACACGCGCCAGTGTCGAGGAGTTCGATCCCCAATTGATCGTGCTGTTCGGCTGCGACCATTACGGCGGTCATCAGATGGCATCGATGCCCGCATTTTGCGTGGGCGTGGAGGCGACCGCTCTGGCCGACGTCGGTGGTACGGCTGGACCACTCAACGTGCCGCGCAACATTGCGGTCGACTGCGTCAACGCGCTGCGGAACGACAACATCGATGTCGCGGTCTCCTACGCAATGGAGGTGGATCACGGCTTTTCGCAAGCCTTGCTCGAGATTGCCGGGGGCGTCGCGCGCTACCCCGTGCTGCCCATTTTCGTGTCCTGCCTCCAGCCC
>CANFXW010000012.1 GCA_947451145.1 Sphingomonadaceae bacterium
AAGGCATCCCTGAAAGCCGCGAGACGGGCATCATCGAGTTTGAATTGAGTCAGCCCCGGCGTAACGGGCAAGTCCATCTGGCCGCGCGAAATCAGCCATCCTCCGGGCCCCAGAATGTCGTCGAGCCGTGTATCCTTGCCCCCTTCCGTCACAACTGGCTGGAAGAAGCGCGATCCGGCACTTGCGGTGTTCGGCAGACCGAACGCGAGTGCGAGCGGCGGGGAACTGATGTCTGGCAAGGGCGCGCCGGTACGGCGCGCCTCGATCATGTTGCGGTCGCGCTCGGCAGCGGCTGCGGGGTCATGGATGCAGACCACCCGCCCGGTCTCGATTGCCGCTTGTGTGATCGCACGCACGTGTGGCTCACGTTCGGCCTGATAGCTGTCGAACAAATGCTCTGTATTCGCGCTCTTCAATGCGAGCGGCAGCCGCCAGCTCAATGCATGGGCGTCGCGGATGCCGGAACACATTCCCTGCCCGGCAAAGGGCGGCATCTGATGCGCGGCATCGCCGGCCAGGAACACGCGGCCCTGGTGCCATTGCTTCGCCACCAGCGCGTGGAAGCGGTACACCGCCTTGCGTTCAACCTCGACGATCCCGCGACTGCTCCAAGCGGACAGCAGCCTGGCGATCTTTTCATCATCGAGCATGTCTTCGGTTGTTTCGCCGGGCAGCATCATGAATTCGAACCGGCGCCGATTGTTGCCCATGATCACATAGGTGGTCGGCCGTTCGGGATCGCAGAGCTGGATGTTGAGGTCCGGCAGATCGTTATCGTCCTCCACCAGCAGATCGAGCACCAGCCAGGGTTCGTCGAAGCCCAGATCCTCAAAACCGATGCCAAGGCTCTCCCTGACCGGACTCCAGGCACCGTCGCAACCGATCAGAAAGGAGGACTGAATCTCGAACTCGCCGTCAGGACCGGTCCAGGTCGATCGAACTGATGTGCCGTTGTCTTCCAGCGCCTTGAATGACACGCCGGTGCGCATCTCGACATTCGAATCGCCTGCTATGCGATCGCGAATCGCACGTTCGATGCCGGGTTGATGCATCATGTAGCCGCGCCAGCCCGTATCGGCGGAGCCACGCAGATCGAAATCGAGCAGGATATCGCCCGCCTTGTTGCGAAAGACGTAGCGGTCGGAGGCAACGATCGACGGTGCGATCGCATCGGTGATGCCGATTTGCTGAAAAATCCGCATGATCTCGTGATCGAAATGGGCGGCGCGGGGGAGGGGATAAATCGACTCGTTCGTCTCGCCGATAAACGTCCGCAGACCTGCTTGTCCCAGCAAGGCGGCGAGCGCCGCGCCGACCGGACCAGCGCCAACAATCGCCACGTCGAATTGGCCGCCTGCTTGCGATGCCTGTGTCATAGTCTCTCCCATCGTCGGACTTTTATTGGACTATAGGTCTAATAGAGTTTACCCGCCTTGGCAATGTGCTTGTTGTGCAACCAGGCATCAGAGGGCAATGCCCGGGTAGGGAGGAAAAAACTTGTCCGAGACGAACTCTGCTTCAGAAACACCCACGCGCGCGGATCCACGCTGGCGCCGGACCCGTCAGGCCATCATTACGGCTGGCGAAACGCTGTTCGGTCAGCATCCCACCGACGGTGTCAGCGTCGATGATCTGGTTCGGCTTGCCCGGATTTCGAAGCAATCCTTCTACAATCATTTTCCCGACAAGGATGCGCTTGCGCGCGAACTGTTGCGATTGACCCGTGCGGAGCTGGATCGTCTGGTGACTGCGGCCAATCACGGGGAAGCCGACCCGGCGAAGCGGCTGGCTACCGGAATTGCCGTATATTCAGCCCAGGCGCTGCTGAAGCCGCACCAGGGGCAACTGGTCGGGCAGTTGATGTTGATCGACGCTTCCGCAGATTCGGAGGCAAATTCACCCGTAGTCGCGGATGTCATCGCCGGGCTCAGCAAAGGCCGACTGGCGGTGTTCACGCCCGAAACCGGGGTAGGGTTTATCCTCGGGGTCGGCGAAGCACTCGTCCGCAAGATCCTGACCGATCCCGATCGCGAAACCGCCGCAATAGTATGCCAGCAATATACGACGTTGCTGCTGCGGGCGTTCGGCCTTTCCCCACTCGAGTCGGAGATGATTGCGGCCGAGGCGGCAGAACGGATTATCCGGCGCGGCTGAGTTTTTTTCACCGTCTTTCGTCCAGCCAAGCGCCCCGCAAACTGCCTATTTGACTCAGGGTAAAAAAGCTATTAGACCTCAAGTCCAATAAGCGTGGAAAATCGCGCGGCTGCAACGCATGATCGAGCCAATCGATCGATGCGCTTTTGGGGAGATGGTTGATGGCTGCTTTTGAAAATAGGCGTGCACCGGTTCGCGCGATGTGGTCGCTGCTGATCGTCGGCACCGCGCTTGTTCCGGTGATGGCATCGGCGCAGGCAACGGCGGTCACGCCGACCAGCGCAGTCGCAGCCGCTGACGAGACCGACGGCGAAATCCTCGTCACCGCCCGCAAGCGCGCAGAATCGGTGCATGACGTTCCGGCTACGATCGGGGTGATCACGCAGGAAGCGGTCACGAACTCGGGTGCTACCAATCTCCAGCAGCTCGCCGCCGTCGCCCCCGGCCTCAATCTTGCCAAGGCACCGACCGGCAACGAAATCGGTGTGACCATTCGCGGCCTCGGTTCATCGCCGGGCGTTCCTTCGTTCGACAGTTCGGTCAGCCTGTTCGTTGACGGGGTTTACGCACCGCGCAGCCGCGAGTTTGCGGCGTCGATGTTCGACATTCAGCGCATCGAAGTGATCCGCGGCACGCAAGCGGCCTTGCTTGGCAAGAACACCAGCCTGGGCGCGATCAATCTGATCTCGCGCAAGCCCGGTAACACTTTTGCGGTCGATGCTCGCGCTTCCTACGAGTTTGAACGTGGTTCGATGGTCGCGAGCGGCGGCATCGACATTCCGCTGGCTGACACTTTGCACCTCCGCGTCGCCGGGTCCTATTCGCACGACAACGGATTTGTGAAGAACGTCGTCCTCGACAATTACGCGCCCCGCATCCGGGACGCGGCGTTTCGCGGGGTCCTGGTCTGGGAGCCAAGCGACAACATTGATCTGACCGCCACCGTCCAGCATGACGTTGCCAAGAATTATGGTTCCGTCATTGAGGTAATTGCTTCCACCGGCGTCCCCGAACTGCTCGCATCTCTGGCAGGCTTTCCAGGTGTAGTTGATCGAAATCTCGACCGCCGCGTCGCCAGTACCAGCCCACGCACCGGGGGTGAGCAGGACGGACGCCTGAAAGTCGACAAATACAATCTCACAGCTAACATCGGACTCGGTGATCATACTCTCACGTCTATCACCGCCTATTCGCGCTACAACGAAACCAACCGTGCCGACGCCGATGCCGTGCCGGGCGACTATGTCGGCCGCAACGTCGATGAGGTTGGGACCCAGTTTAGCCAGGAAGTGCGGCTTGTTTCGCCGTCGGATCGTCCGTTCGATTACATCGTCGGGGGACTTTTTCTCGACGGACGGCTCGACAACGACACACTGTTCGCAGCCAACATGCCATTCGGTCCCGCACTAGGGGTGCTGATCGCCGGACAGCAGCGCACGACATTCGTCCAGGACAACAGCGCGATCTCGCTGTTTGCGCAAGCGAACTACAAGTTCGAGGGCGGCTTCCGGTTGACCGGCGGCGTTCGCTGGACCCGTGAGCGGAAAGACGTCGATCTGGCCCGCGTGGTGGTTGTCCCCGGCTTCTTCAGCACGGCTATCTTCCCGCCCTATGCCCCGTTCTCGCTGAGCCGCACCGAAAAGAATTTCGATTATTCGTTCGGTGCCCAGTACGAGATCAGCCCCGACGCGCTGGTCTATGCCTCATACGGCCAAGGCACGAAGGGCGGCGGTTACGCCCAGTCGGTCACACGGCTCGAAACCGCCGAATACGCCAAGGAAGTTGCGCGGACATTCGAAGTCGGCGTCAAATTGCAGGATCCCGATCGCAAGTGGCTGTTCAACATCGCGGCCTTCAGCACCACGGTTGACGATTTTCAGCTGGTTACCTTCACCGGCATCCAGTTCATTGTCGGCAATACCGATCTGCGCAGCCAGGGTGTAGAACTCGAAGCGAGCTGGAAGCCGGTTCCCGGCCTGCGCCTGTTCATCAACAACACTTACGCGGATGCCAAGGACCGCGCGACCGGCAATCCGATTCCGCTCGCGCCCAAATGGACTGGCAGCGGCGGTTTTGACTTCAGAACGGATGTCGGATCCGCGCTGAGGTTCAGTCTGAACGGTTCGGTGGATTATCGCTCGAAGCGCTATTACCAGCAGAATCCAGCCACATCGCCTGCGGGTGAAGCGTTCACCACCCTCAATCTTGGGGTAGCCTTAGGCGCACAGGACGATGCCTGGGAAGTACGCCTGATCGGACGCAACCTGACCGACGCCAATTCGCTGGCCTTCAGCTTCCCGCTGCCCTTGCTGCCCGCCGGGAACCAGGGCGGCATGTCGGAGCGCGGACGCACGGTTGCCCTGCAAGTCAGCGCGCGCTTCTGACCGCGATGGCCAGTTCCTGCCCGGCATATGAGGCTGACATCTACGCTGATGGCGGGATCGAGGCGCCTTACGAGCACTATGCTGCTATCCGGAATGCTGGACCTGTTGTGTGGCTTGCCGCGCAACAGGTCCATGCCATGGGGCGCTACAAGGATGTGAAGGCGGCCTTGCTCGATCACCGGACCTTCCTTTCGGGCGAGGGTGTCGCGCTCAATGACTTTACGAATGGAATCAGCCGCGGGACCACGCTGGCGAGCGATGCTCCCGTGCACGGCACCCTGCGAACGATCATCGGTGCTCCATTGCGGCCGGAGGCAGTTGCAATTCTGCGGGACCAGATAGCCGAAGCAGCCGAGGCTCTGGTTCTGCGACTGGTGCGGCAGAAGCGGTTCGACGGCGTTGTGGATTTCGCCCGGTTCCTGCCGGTATCGATCATCTCGACATTGGTAGGCTTGCCCGAAGAAGGCCGCGAGAACATGCTCGATTGGGCAGCCGCGACGTTCAACTGTCTTGGCCCTCAAAATGACCGGGCAACAGCCGCGCTACCGCAATTACAGGCCATGCTGGCTTATACGGTCGCAGGGGTGGGAGCAGACAACGTCCGCCCTGGCAGCTGGGCTGCGCAGATCTACGACGCGGCAGATCGCGGCCTGGTTCCCAAGGAGCAGGTTCCGGCCCTGCTGCTCGACTATCTTGGGCCCAGCCTGGATACGACAATCTTTGCAACCGGGCATTTGTTGCATTTGCTCGGGTCCAATCCAGCTCAATGGGAGCTGCTGCGAGCGGATCCGGCGCTGATCCCTAATGCAATCGAAGAGGCAGTCCGGCTTGAATCCCCAATTCGGGGCTTTTCCCGCGTGCTTTCACGCGACGTCGAACTGGAAGGCTCGAAGGTCGCCGCTGGCAGCCGGGTTTTGTTGCTCTATGCCTCCGCAAACCGCGACGAAGCGAAATGGGCCGAGCCGGAACGGTTCGACATCGCTCGAGCCAACGCGCGCGATCATCTGGGGTTCGGGATTGGCCGTCATGGTTGTGCGGGCCAGCACCTTGCCAGGCTTGAGATGCAATGCCTGATGACATCGCTGGTTCGTCACGTTTCGAGTTTCGAGGTAGGTGCGCCGGTGGTGCAGAAGAACAATGTTCTGCGCGGCTTTGCCAGCTTGCCGGTGGAAATTACGGGCTGATGGACCGGCGCGGCGCTATTGTAGCTACACTTGGCGCCGCGCTCGCCGCTGGTGGATCAGCTTCGGCAGCAAGTCACTTAGTGGAACAGCAAAGGTCGACCGCTGACATGACCGACAAGCCCCCGCACAAATGCATCGACGTCCATTCGCACTTCATCCCGGACGCCTATCGCGCGGCTGCGGTCAGCGCCGGTCATGCGCAGCCCGATGGCATGCCGGGCTTCCCGCCGTGGAGTTCTGAGCTGGCCTTGGCGACCATGGACCGGCTGGGTATCGAAACGTCCTTCCTGTCGATTAGCTCTCCCGGCATTCATTTCGGCGACGATTATGCTGCTTGTCTGCTCGCCCGAACGGTCAACGACAGTGGCGCCGCGCTCAAGGCGGCTCATCCCGCGCGGTTCGGACATTTCGCATCGCTGCCGCTGCCTGACGTCAATGGAGCGCTGGAGGAACTGGCCCGCGCGCTCGATGTCTTGGGCTCTGATGGGGTCATCTTAGAAAGCAACAGCGGTGGCCTTTACCCAGGGGATCCCAAGTTCGAGCCCGTGATGGCGGAACTCGATCGTCGTGCGGCGGTGGTTCTGCTCCACCCCACATCGCCTGACTGTCCGGTCTGCAAGCCACCAAGCGTCGCGCCGCCCCGGCCAATCCTCGAGTTCATGTTCGAGACGGCGCGGGCCGTGACCAATCTGCTGCTGAGCGGGACGCTGACCCGCTATCCGCGCATTCGCTTTATCATTCCGCACGCTGGCGCGACCCTGCCCGTGCTGGCGGACCGGATTGCGATGGCTGCCGGCATCCTGCCGGACATGGGTGCACTCACCCCGGAGAAGATCTTGGCCCTGCTCGGGCGGCTATACTATGACATGGCGGGAGCGCCGGTGCCGAGACTGCTGCCCGCATTGCAAAGTTTCGCGGACCCTTCGCGCTTGCTCTATGGTAGCGACTGGCCGTTCACCCCCGAACCCGCAGTGGTCCGGCTTCGCGCGCAGCTCGATGCGCACTTGGCGAGTGACCCTGCGTTGCTTGCAAATATCTGCCGGAACAACGCCTTGTCGCTGTTCCCACGGCTGCGCCAAACTTGAAGGACGAATGAGATGAAGCTTCTCCGATATGCCGACGATGGCAAGCCGCAACTGGGTGTCGTTCGCGGTGATGACGTCGTTTCGCTGGCACCCTTGGCGGCGACTTACCCGACGATGCTCTCGATTGTCGCGGCCGGCCCAACTGCGCTCAATGCCATCCGCAAGCTGGCTGAAACCGCACCGGTGGCGCTGGCGCTCAACGATGCAAAGTTGCTTGCGCCGATCGAGCGACCCGGCAAATTTCTCGCTATCGGCATGAACTATGCCAAGCACATCGAAGAAGCCAAGCGGCTCGGCCAGCCAACCCCCACACAGCAGTTCTGGTTCAACAAGCAGACTTCCTGCGTGTCCGGCCCGTTCGATGCAATCGAACCCGGCGTCACCGAGCAGCTCGATTACGAAGTTGAACTTGGCGTCGTCATTGGCCGCCCGGCCAAGGGTGTCAGCGAAGCCGATGCCAAAGATCACGTGTTCGGCTACGTGGTGGCCAACGATGTTTCGGCGCGGGACTGGCAGCGGCATTCACCAACATTCACGATGGGCAAGTCATTCGACACGCATGGCCCGATCGGGCCGTGGATCGTCACCGCCGACGAAATCGCCGACCCGCATGCACTCGATCTGCGTTGCCTGGTCAATGGCGAGGTCCGCCAGGACAGCAATACCAGCGAGCTGGTCTACAATATCTGGCAGCAGATTTCGTACCTCTCGACCGCGTTCACGCTTGAGCCGGGCGACCTTCTCGCGACCGGGACACCCTCGGGCGTCGGCATCGGGATGCAGCCGCCTCGCTTCCTCCAATCCGGCGACGTTGTCCGCTGCGAGATCGACGGCGTCGGCGCGATCGAAAACATCGTCGCCTGAAGCTGCGACACCCAACACCTATTCAAAGGAAGCTGAACATGCCGATCACCCGCGTACTGAACGTCGAATCAGTTCGGTTCGGTGCCCCGGATCTTGAGACGATGCGCACCTTCCTGCTCGACTTCGGCTTGCGCGAAGCCGAAGCAACTGGCGACGGCATACTGCGCATGCGCGGCACGGGCGTTGCGCCTTACATCCATGAAACCGAGCAGGGCGATGCGGGCTTCCGCTGCGTGACACTGCGCGTCGGCTCGCGAGCCGATCTTGAAGCACTGGCCGCAGCGGATGGCGTCGAGATTGAACCTGCAACCGGCCCCGGCGGCGGGGAGCAGGTCGTGCTGACCGATCCGGACGGCTACCGCGTGGAGGTTGTCGCGGGGAAGCTGCGCGCTGCGCCGCTGGCGGCGGCCGCACCCCAGGCTTGGAACGTCGGCGAGCAACGGGATCGCGAAGGCGTCGCCAAGCGCCTGGTTTCTGCACCGGCCAGCGTTCTCCGGCTCGGTCATATCGTTCTCGCCGTGACCAATATGGCGGCGACCTGGGCGTGGTGGCAGAGCCGGTTCGGTTTGCTGGTATCCGATGAGGTGCAGGCCCCCAATGGCGATGTCGCAGCGATGTTTGTCCGCTGTGACTGCGGAGCCGAAGCCGTTGATCACCATGCGCTCAATTTTGCGGCAATTCCTGGAATGCCAGCGACGTTCCACCATGCGGCCTTCGAGGTTGCCGATCTCGACGACCTGATGGTCGGCAATGCCTTCCTGGCAGAGCGTGGCTACGTGCACGATTGGGGCATTGGCCGCCACATCCTCGGCAGTCAGGTGTTCGATTACTGGAAGGATCCGTTCGGCCACCGGGTCGAACACTGGACCGACGGCGATTATTTCGACGCAAGTGTGCCGCCGAATGTGGCGGACATTCCGACAATGCTGGGTCATCAGTGGGGGCCTGCAGCACCAGCCGACTTTGTGGCGTGACCTTGGGCATTCATGTTACCAAGTGGGGCGACATCGGCCCTCGCGTCGTAATGGTTCACGGCGGGGCACAGGGCACGAGTTCGGCGGGCCACGCGAATTTCTATGCGCAGGAAACGCTTGGCAGCGAAGGCTGGCAACTGATCGTCCCGGATCGCCCTGGCCACGGCAAAAGCCCCGATCCGGGTCGCCCCGACGATGCCGAAGCTGATGGAGCGTTGGTTGCCGAATTGTTGGTTGGGGGCGCTCATCTGGTCGGCCATTCGTTTGGCGGACTGGTTGCGCTCGCGGCGGCGGCGATACGTCCAGAGGCCGTACTCTCGGTGACGCTCATCGAGCCCGCTCTGCTCAAGATCGCAACGGGCGACCCCGCCGTGCGCAAGACTCTGTTTGGTATGGCCATGGCGATGCTTCTGCCATTTTCGCCCGCCAACCGCGCGCGCAAGGTGATGAAGCTGCTCGGTATTCCGGCAGTGTTTGGCCGGGACGAAGCAGACCTGACGAGTCTCGGCAAATGTTTGCGGCGGGCAAATTTGTCGTCCAAACAATGGATGCTGGATCAGCTGGCTATACTGAAAGCGAACGATATACCGCTCCTCGCCATTTCGGGTGATGCCAGCGCCTGCTTCATTGCCACGGTCAAAGCAACGGCAGCGGCTGGCGGTGGACGGTTCGACATCTTGCCGTCCGAACATCATTTTCCGCAATGGGCCGGCGCGCCGTTCAACAAGGTGATGAGTGATTTTTGGCGCGAAGCGGGGGGCGGTCCGCCGGTGACTGAGCGAACGCCACTAACACAGTGAAGCGAAGGGAGTTGGGTCCGGACTGTCCCCAAAATTAGACGTCACCGAGTTTTCACACAGGATCCGTTTTCCATCCGGCGCAATTTCAAAGCCAAATTCTTTCGAGATTCGCGGCAACTCGCCGCAGAAATCGCTCAGTATATCGCATCGATTTTGTTGGGGGTATCAGTGGGGGTATTTTGGGATCTTCTTTGACAGATATCAATCTATTTCAATAATTTAGAAATGCTCTAAACATCCCTCCTCCGCTACCATCGAAAGCTCAGCAACACCTGCAAGCACCGCGATACCGGCTTTGTCTGGTGTGCGGGCTCCAGCAATAAGCCAAATGGCGTATCAACGCCCGCGCCTGCGCGCCCTATCCCAAGTCCAGAAAACCGGCGCCCAATCCCGAAAGCCGGAAAACATGTCGCTCCGCAGAATTCGCCCTGCATCGGTCGGCAGCAACTGGAGACCTTTTGCATGGAGGACTTTGCAACGCCGGGCATGACCAAGCGGGACCTGCTGACATTGATTGGCAGAACTGCTGGCGCGACGGCCATGTACATGGCGATGGCCAGCCTCGATCAGGCCGCGGCATCCACCTTCAAGGGGCCGGTAAAGCTCGAAGGCGATGCCAAGGGCGCTTCTGTGCTGATTCTTGGTGCAGGTGTTGCGGGACTTGTCGCCGCGCTCGAGCTTAGCAAGGCGGGCTACAAGGTTCAGGTTCTGGAATATAACAACCGCGTCGGCGGTCGCAGCTGGACGCTGAAGGGTGGCGACACCTACACCGAGCTGGGTGGAGCGACCCAGAAGTGCGAGTTCTCGGAAGGGAACTATATCAATCCCGGCCCATGGCGCATCCCGCATACGCATTATGGTGTGATGCACTATTGCCATGAACTCGGCGTCGCGCTGGAGCCGTTCCAGCAGAACAATTTCGGTGCCTACCTGCACTCGACCAAGGCCTTCGGCGGCAAACCGCAGCGCTATCGCACGATCCATTCGGACTTTCAGGGCTATGTCGGCGAACTGCTGGGCAAGGCGGTAAAGCAGAACGCGCTCAGTGACGCGGTAACCTCCGAAGATGCCGCAATCCTGCTCGAAGCGTTGCGCGGCTGGGGCGCGCTCGACAAGGATATGCGCTATGTGAAGGGGCGGGCTTCGGCAGACCGCCGCGGCTGGGACAAGGATCCCGGCGGCGGCCTGACCGCAGAACCCATTCCGTCCGAGCCCCTGTCGCTGAGCACTGTTTTGAAATCCGGTCTCTGGCGCGCGATCGGCGGCAATGTCTCGCTCGATCACCAGCAAGCTATCTTCCAGCCGGTCGGCGGCATGGAAAACGTCGCCAAGGGCTTTGAGCGCAAGGTCGGCAATCTGGTGCGGCTGAACAGCAAGGTCACCAAGATCCATCAGGACGAAAAGGGCGTCACCGTATCCTACGACGATACAAAGACCGGCGAACACCTGATGGCCCAGGCAGACTGGTGCGTTTGCACCTTGCCCCTGACAATTCTGAGCCAGATCGAAATCAACGTCAGCCCCACGCTCGATGCCGCAATCCACGCCGTGCCCTATCTGCCGGGCCTCAAGGTGGGCCTCGAATTCAAGCGCCGGTTCTGGGAGCAGGACGAATTCATCTATGGCGGCATCACCAGCACCGACCTGCCGATCTCGCAGATTTCCTATCCCAGCTACAAATATGGCTCGCGGGGGCCGGGCGTACTGCTCGGTGCCTATAGCAACGGCTCCTATGCCTACGAGTTCACCACCCTGCCGCCCGAAGAGCGGGTGGCGCGCGCGCTCGAGTGGGGGTCACAGATCCACCCGCAGTACAAATCAGAGTTCATGAACGGCATCGCGGTGGGCTGGCACCGCGTGCCGTGGACGCAGGGGTGCTTTGGCATCTGGACCGAGGAAAGCCGCGCTACGCACTACAAGAACCTGTGCCAGCTCGATGGCCGGATCGTGCTCGCGGGCGAGCATGCCTCCTTCATCGGCGGCTGGCAGGAGGGCGGCATCACCTCATCCATCGATGCCATCACCCGTCTCCATCAACGCGTACAGGCAGGTTGATCCGATGAAAGCAGAAACCCTAATTCGTTCGTCGATTGCCGCAGTGGTCGCTGCTTCGCTGGGGGCTTCGGCCCTGGCGCAGAATGCTCCCACTGTCTTCCCCGGTGACGCCGACGGAGCCTTCGTCGTCGGCACCAAGTTCAGTGAGCCCGATGGCGCACACCTGTTCAAGCGCGTCTGTGCCGGTTGCCATATGCCCGATGCCAAGGGCGCCAAAGGTGCAGGCTTTTTCCCGGCATTGGCGGGCAACAAGAAGCTCGCTGCCAATGGCTACCCGGTCTATGTCGTGCTTAAGGGGATGAACGGCATGCCGCCGGTCGGGGCGATGATGACTGACCAACAGGTTGCCGATGTGGTGAACTATGTCCGCACCAATTTCGGCAACAAATATCGCGACGCGGTCAAGCCGGCAGACGTTCAGGCGCTGCGCTGACGAGGACCGTTTCACAAGATCGCTGCCCCAGGTAATTGGTGTCGCGCAGTTTGCGCTGCGCTGCGGCAATTTGGCCCGCCGGTGCGCGCAAGACTGACAGTCAATGACGCATCAGCCGTTGAATGAACTCCCGCAGAGCTTAGGTTATCAGGCTACGTGACGCTTCCGCAACTATTTTGCATCGCAATATCGCACATGCAGCAATTTCGCTTGACTCAGGCCCCCATAAATCAACAGACTTGTCGAAATTGCCGATAACAAGACTACCCGACATGAGGGCGCACATTGGGTCAGACGCAAACCAAGCCGAGATGTTGCCTTATTGGGCAGGAAATTCTGCGGCTTGCACACTTTGATCGCGACCGCTGATGGTAAAGCGAGCTGCCCAGCGTCTGACCAAGGGTACCTCGCCAAGGCTCGTGTCACTGTTGCGCGACGGGTTCAGCTCCCCTGAAAAGCTCCCGAAGTTTGCCTTCTATTTCATCGTTGCCGATTGTTTGCTGATTGTCTGCTTTCTGTGGCTGGAAGTCTGGACCGGTTGGGACGACACGCCGTTTCACGAGCTTACGGCGATTGCGTTGCTGCTGATTTGCGGCACCGCCTGGACCTTTACCCGCCGCATCAACTACGCCTGGGTGCAGCGGCAGGCCGATAGCGAGCGGCAGGCGGCGATTGTCGCCAATCAGGCGAAGAGCCGCTACCTCGCCAATGTCAGTCACGAGATCCGTTCACCGCTCAACACGATCTACGGCTACGCCCAGCTGATCGAGCGTAATGAAGGCGTCAGCCCGAAGGAAGCCGCTAAGATTATCCGCCGCTGTGCCGAGCACATGACGAGCCTTGTCGAAGGGCTGCTCGATATCTCCCAGCTGGAGAACGGGGTGATGCGGATCAAGGCCGATGTCATCCAGCTTGACTATTTTCTAGACCAGATCGTGGCGATGATGCGCCCGGCGGCGACTGCCAAGGGGCTGGCATTCCATTATGAGCGCTCGGCGCGGTTGCCCGAATTTGTCCGCATTGATCAAAGCCGGTTCAGGCAAGTGCTGATCAATCTGCTGGGCAATGCCATCAAATATACCGATCAGGGTTCGGTGACACTGCGGGTCGGCTATTCCGGCCAGACGGCAAAGTTCGAGATCATCGACACCGGCCCGGGCATTGCCGAGCAAGACCGCAACCGCATCTTTGATCCCTATGATCGCGGTGGAGACGATGCAGCGCTGCTGCAAACGGGCATTGGCCTTGGCCTGTCGATTTCCCGCGCGATCATTGATGTTCTGGGCGGCAGCCTTGAGCTCGACAGCACGATTGGCAAGGGATCCTGCTTCCGGGTGAGCATGATGCTGAGCGACGTCGCGGGGCAGGGGGCTCCGGCCAAGCTCTCGCGAACGGTGGCCGGCTATCTTGGCCATCGCCGGTCGGTGCTGGTGGTTGACGATGATCCGGCCCAGCGCCAATTCGTCGAGTCCTTGCTCGGTTCGCTTGGGTTCAATGTGTCCGCAGCGGAAAGCGGCGAGGCGGCTGTTGCTCTCAGCCAATCAACCCATTTCGACCTCGCCATACTCGACATCTCGATGCCCGGAATTTCCGGCTGGGAGACGGCGGTGCAACTGCGTAAATCCGGCAGTGACGATCTGCGGATCGTCATGCTCTCGGCCAATGCCCAGGAGTTCCACCGTCCGGCCCATGAAACACCGGTGCATGATTTCTTTCTGATCAAACCGGTTGAATTCGGCGCTCTGGTCGAGGCGATTGGCGGTTTGCTGAACCTGTCATGGCACTTTGCTTCAGAGGTCAGTTCACAGCCCGAGCTGGTGTCTGATGGCGAGCTGGATGCTCAGGGAGTGGCGCATGTCGTGCGCATCCGGGAGCTGGTCCGGATCGGCTATGTCCGTGGAATTGAAACAGAAATCAAAAAACTGGCAGCACTCGGCGGCAAGGCGGAAAGCCTGGCCGATGAGCTGTTCGCCTATCTCGACCAGTTTGACCTCACGTTGATCGGTCGAAAACTTGAGGGGGTATGAGGCAATGAATGAACCGGGCCACACCGCAACTGTGCTCGTCGTCGACGACCAGCCCGATTCGCTGCGCATGCTCGTGACGATGCTGGAAAGCGCAGAGATTTCCGTCCTTGTCGCAACTTCGGGACAAGCAGCCCTCGACCTCCTGACCCATATTGTCCCCGATCTGATCCTGATGGACGCGGTGATGCCGGGTCTCGATGGATTTGAGACGACCGTCCGGATCAAGCAAAAGCCCGCGCTGGCCAATGTTCCGGTCATTTTCATGACAGGCCTGACCGAGAGCGAACACGTGGTCGAAGCCTTTGAAGTCGGCGGCACTGACTATGTTCGCAAGCCGGTGAACCTTGCCGAATTGCTGGCGCGGGTTCGCGTTCACATGGCGCAGGGCCGGGCGGTTCAGGCCTCGATTGCCAGCCTTGATGCAACCGGACGCCTGATGATGGCGACGGATGCCAAGGGTCGGTTGCTGTGGTGCACTCCGCGCGCGGAGACGGCTATTTCGCGCATGATGCCCGGTTGGAACCGCAATGTGCCATCGTTGCCGCCGGAATTGCGCGGGCCGGTTGAACGGTTGCTCATGCGCGAGGATGCGGCAGGCGCGTCAGTGCGGATCGATCTCGGGGCGGTAAGCGGTGCGCTGGAGCTGGTGGTGATCGCCCGCTATCGCGAAAACGAGGTGCTGATCCGGCTTAATGAACTCAATCCCGAACAGGACGTCGCAATGCTGCGCGACCGTTTGCAGCTGACATCGCGAGAGGCCGAGGTGTTGCTTTGGGTCAGTTATGGCAAGGCCAGTTCAGACATCAGCGAGGTGTTGGAAATCAGCCCCCGCACTGTGCAAAAACACCTTGAGCGCATCTATGAAAAGCTGGGGGTCGAAACCCGCTCTGCCGCGGCGGCAATCGCGATCCGCAATATCGAGAATTGACATGGCATAGGTTTGTCCGGGACCAGAGGAGGGATCTTGCTCTGGCCCCGGCACCATAACCGCCCGGAGGGGACGGAAATCGATGGGTCTATTTCTTCTTCACGGTCTTCTTGGCGGCGATCGCTTCGATTTCGATCAGGTAATAGGGCCCAACAAGAGCCGCGACCTGAAAGGTTGAGCGCGCGACCGTCTCGGGGTTTTCCTTTGTGCCGAAAAAGGTTTTGAACCCTTCATTTGCGCCCGCAAAATCCATTTTACCCAGCCGCGGATCAGCGGCAACGAACAGCGTCAGCTTGATCACATCAGCCATGCCCATGCCCTGCGATTCAAGGATCGACTTTACTTTCGCCAGAGCGCTGATCGTTTGCGCCTTGGTATCGCCCATATCGTCGAGGCTTTTGACTTCGGACATCTGCCTTGCCGGATCGACAGGCGAGGCGAGCTGGCCGGAGAGGAAGATCAGGTCGGTTCCCGCTGGCACTTTTGCCGCATCGAGGATCAGGGCGGCCGGGTTGCGCTTGATGCGGGAGACTTGCGCTTCGGCGGCAGAGGCCAACAGCAAGGAAGCCGCAGAAGCCGCGACTGCTGCTTTGCCGAATTGGCGCCAGATAGACTTACGCGCAGCGATCATATCGGCCTCCTGAAAGTGTTCCCGGGGAATCTGGTCCCTGTCCCGGCTGTATCGAGGCTGCCCGGCGAATTCCGGCCAGCCTCCCGGGACAAGGTGCAACCAGATGTACCGATCATGCCCGCGAATACCGTACGCAAATCGGCGTATGGGCTTTGGCGCCTCCATGCAGTCGATTGTCGGCAATGGTTCGGCGAGTCCCCTCAAGGTGGCTTCCGGTCACGCAGACCAAAACGAGGGTCGCACCACTCCCTTTCGAGAGAGCTGGGGCACAAGGCTCCGGTTCAACAACAATGGGGGAGGTACGACAGATAATAAGGGGCAACCTATGTCGCGTACCTTCAAGTTTCTTACCGCCACTCTGCTTGCAAGCAGCGCTCTCGCTGGAACAGCACAGGCTCAAGCCACGCCTCCGGCTCCTGCTGACGAGGCTGCTGCAGAAGCTCCACCAGCCGCCGGGGGCGATATCATCGTCACCGGGACGCGCGCAGCCGGCCAGCAGGCCGCGCAAAGCGCTGCGCCGATCCAGCTGGTTTCGGAAGAGGCGCTGACCCATGTTGCCCAGCCAAACCTCAACCAGGCGCTGACCCAGCTGGTGCCTTCGTTCCAGGCGCAGACCCAGGGCACCGACATGGCGAGCTTCTCGCTCTCGGCCCGTCTGCGCGGCATCAGCCCGAACCACACGCTGGTGATGGTCAACGGCAAGCGCCGCCACGGCAACTCGATCCTTCAGGTGATCAACGGGGCTTTTGGCGGTTCGGCTGCGCCCAGCATCGATCTGATCCCGCCCGATATCGTCAAGCGTATCGAAGTGCTGCAGGATGGCGCAGCGGCGCAGTATGGCTCTGACGCGATCGCCGGCGTTATCAATATCATTCTGAAGAGCGACAATTCCGGCGGAACGATCAAGGCGACGGCGGGCCAGTATTATGACGGCGAAGGCACGACCTACAGCGCCAGCGGTAACGTCGGCATTCCGATTGGCGAGAACGGCTACCTCGACCTCTCGCTGTTCCACCGCCGCAATGACGTGACCACGATTGGCGATGGCCAGATCGCGGTGAAGAACCTCAACGGCACGACTGTCACCAACGTCTCGGCTGCGTTCAAGCCGCTTTATGATGCCCTGAACGCCCGCAACGGCACCGCTGCCATCAACGGCGGCCAGCCGGCATCGCAGCTGACCCTGGCGTTCTACAACGCCGGCTACGACTTCGGCGGCTTTGAGTTTTACTCCTTTGGCGACGTTTCCTACCGTCATGGCGACGCCCTGCAGGGCTATCGCGTTCCGACCCGCGTCTGCCGCACGACGACAGGCGTGGCGCAAACCACCGATCCTACCCTCTGCTTCGGCACAACCGCGACCAATGGTCTGGTTCCGCACATCGAGGTAAAGCAGAACGAGTTTCAGTTCACCAACGGCTTCAAGGGTGACATCGGCGGCTGGGGCTGGGATCTCGCTGCCAGCTATTCGGAAGACAAGAGCGACATCTTGACCACCCATTCGGTGAACGCATCGCTGTTCGTCAACACCGGCCAATCACCGACCGACTTCTACGATGGCTCCTTCAAGTTCACCCAGTTCACGGGCACACTCGATCTGCACAAGGAATTCGACGTCGGTTTCGCCGATCCGCTGACCCTCGCGATGGGTGGCGAAATCCGCAAGGAAACCTATTCCATCACCGCTGGGGACGCGATGTCGCGTTACGTCGAAGGCGGCCAGTCTTTCCCCGGCTACGCGCTCAGCGATGCGGGAACGATCAAGCGCACGGCCAAGGCCATCTATGGCGATGTTATCGTCAAGCCGGTTGATGGCTGGCTGGTGGATATTGCCGGCCGCTTTGAGCACTATAGCGACTTCGGCAATACCGTGATCGGCAAGCTGACCACGCGTTATGACTTCAGTCCTGCCTTCGCGGTGCGCGGCACGGTGAGCACTGGCTTCCGCGCTCCTTCATTGCAGGAATCGGGCTATTCAGCGACCAACGTCGGCCCGACCAGCGCGGTTCTGCAGCTGGCCCCCAGCTCGCCCGGTTCGGCCAGCGCCGGTTTTGGTGCCCTGAAGCCCGAGAAATCGACGAACTTCTCGCTCGGTTTCGTCTTCCGGCCGATTCCGCGGCTCGTGGTTACGCTTGATGGCTATTACATCAAGATCCGCGACCGGATCGTCTCGTCCGGCCAGATCAACGGCCAGCTGTTTACCTCGCAGACCACGCTGGCTGCGCCGCAATTGACCCCTTTGATCAATGGCCTGACGCCCTATCAGCTGGTGCTCAACGCCATCGCCGCGAGCGGCAAGCAGCTCGATCCCTTCGTGCTGACCAACGGCACCTTGGCGATCCAGACTTTTGCCAACGGGGTTGATACCAAGACCTTGGGCGTTGAGCTGGCAGTCCGCTATCCGGTCGATCTGCCCTTCGGCAAACTCGATCTGTCGATGGGCGCCAACTACAACGAGAACAAGGTAATCGCCAATCGGCTGGGCACGCTGTTCGGTATTCAGGCGCAGCAAACGCTGGAATCGGCCAGCCCCAAGTTCAAGCTGAACTTCGGCGCGCTGTTCAAGAGCGGCCGCTTCACCATGAACACCCGCGTCAACTATTACAGCGCGACGACCAGTCTGGTGCAGCCAAACTCTGCTTCGACCACGCCCAAGCCAATTGCCGGAACCTTCTATCTGGCTGAGGTAAAGCCGACTGCGATCGTTGATCTTGAGCTCGGCTATGATGTCACCGATTTCCTCAACATCGCCATCGGTGCGAACAACTTGTTCAATAAAAAACCGGAAATTCCGCCACTGGTCGCCGATTACAACGCAGCAACATGGCCGACGACGGGACGGTCACCCTACATCAACGGCTCGGGCACGATCAATGCGCCCTATACCTTCGGCCCCTATGGCTCGAACGGTGGCTACTACTACGCCCGTATGTCCGCAAAGTTCTGATCAGGCAGGGCAGGTGGCCACTGGGCACCTGCCCCGTCGCATTATCGAACGGAAATCCTGTAATGCAAAAGTCTACACTCGCCTCCATAGCTCTCGTCCTTGCGAGCTCCGATGCGGCTCAGGCGAAATCACCGCCAGCGCCGAAACCGGTGATCGAGCGCACCTCTGCCAATCCGGCTCCGGTCATTTCCAGCACGGCCCTGTTGCCGGTGGGAAGCAAGATCCTCTACCTATCCGGTTCGACGGCATCGCCCGTTGATCCGGCAAAACCCGATGATTTCGGTGATACTGCCACCCAGACCAAATCGATCCTCACCAAGATGAAGGCACAGCTTGAAGCCATGGGCTGGTCTATGGGTGATATCGTCAAGATGAACGTCTTTCTCGTCGCGCCAGAGGCAGGAGGCCGGATGGATGCGCCGGGCATGAACAGCGTGTTCAAAACCTTCTTCGGCACCCCTGAACAGCCTAACAAGCCGACCCGCTCGACGGTGCAGGTCGCCGCGCTTGGCCGCCCGACCACGCTGGTGGAGATCGAGGCAATTGCTGCCAAGGCACCCTGAGCTTGCCAAATTAACGGAACCACCCTGGGGGGAGGGTGTCTGAAAGGTATTCGGCCAAACGCAAACATTGCGCCACGCGCTGGGGGCGGCGTGATGGGCAGGGAGATCACATTCATGGTTCGGAATTTTGTTTTTGCCGGCTTGCTAGGCGGCGCTGCACTGACGGCAGCCGCCGCAGCCGCGCCTGCCAATGTCGTGGCCAAGGGTAAAGTTGCCTTTGCCAAATGCGCGATCTGCCACAAGGCCGATGCCAGTGGAACTTCGACGATCGGGCCCAATCTGTTCAAGGTGGCGGGCCGCACATCCGGGACGCTGAAAGGCTTCAGCTATTCTCCGGCGATGGTAGCAGCAAAGCGCCCGTGGACTGGCGCGGCGCTTGATGCCTATTTGGCGGCACCTTCCAAGGCCATTCCCGGCAACAAGATGCCCTTTGCCGGTGTGCCGGACAGTGCCGAGCGCGCGGCTATCGTTGCCTATCTGCAAACGCTTGGAAAGTAACCCGGCCAAGGGATTGATGCCGTCATTTCCTGACCACCAAAATGCACAACGCCAGCGCAGCGGAAATCCGTGCGCTGGCGTTGAAATTGCATTCCCGGCAATGCCGGAAACGGCAGGGCTCAGTTGTTTGCGAGCTTCTTTCCAGCAGCGCTGGTCATCGCAGCGATCGAAGGCTCGAAGCTGGCCGACATTTCGCGGCGGCACTTGAAATCAGGCGACATATCGGCGCCGATGCGGTCGCCAGGATTGCAAACCCGGGCGATTTCTTGAGCGACACGGCCCCGGAAGGCACTGACGCTGGCTGGATCGGCAAAATTCACACCGTCTGACGAAATGTGGAGTGCCACATTTTCACGAGGGGTGGCGCTTGCGCCGGCTGCGCCGACGAGCGTGCAAGCCGCGACAAGCGCGAGCTTAATGGCTTTCATGACAAACTCTCCTACGAATTGTTTTTTTGATTGATCTGTTTGGGTCAGGCGATCTTGCTCGACTTAGGCGAGTCTGGCCTGCCAAGTGCTCTGTTGGCACTCGCTTGCTAAATATGCCTGTAAATATTTAATACAAGGCGGAAATTTCTGCTGCACTGCGGCAATAGTATTGCGCGTAGCAGCATCGTCCATCGGGAGAAATCACGCGATGTTCAACTATCCAGCCATCCAAATCGAGAGAACTTCATGAAACTGGACCGCTTTTTAACTTGTGAGCTGTGGTAAGTCCGACATGTCGCGTGGTCTGGTTGAACAGATCTGCACCTGGCCAAACAAGCGAGAAGTGACCGATTTCCGAATGGCTTCGCCGCGGCGCAACTTGCCTCAGGTGTTGATCCCGATGCCCAGCGACGCTGAATCGCTTCAGGTGAGCGCCCGTCGAGCAGCACGCCGACTCGCAAGATGATCTCGCTTGAGATGGATTCGTGGCATCAGATTTCGCCGCGGCGCGCGAACTTTGCGATGTGGTCACCAGCACGGAATGCAAGCGCTTCGATGGTCTGCGTCGGCTGGCCGCGGCCGGATGTGACCATGCTGGATCCATCGCAGAGGAACAGGTTCTTCACGTCGTGGGTGCGGTGGTACTTGTCGATCACCGAAGTGTCGGAATTGTTGCCCATGCGGCAAGTCCCGAGCAGGTGCACGCCGCCGTTGGCCGCACCAACTTCACCGGGATCGATCTGCACCGCGCCCGCTGCATCCATGATCTCTTTGCCGCGTTCGACCATCCATTTTGCGTGTTTGATGTCATCCGCGTGGTCCTTGTAGGTTACGCGCATCGCCGGCACGCCCCAGGCATCTTTCAGCTCGGGATCGATGTCGACACGGTTGGTTTCCTGCGCGAGCGAGGTGCCATGGCCAGCGCAGGTCATCCAGTAGTTGTAGGATTCAAGGTATTCCTTGAACTTCGGGCCCCAGGTTGGCGTACCATCGGGCACGCTCTGCCCCCAGGTCAACGGCCCGCCGGACCGCGCATCAAATCCGCCACCGCCATAGAAACCGCGCTTCGGATCGCTGTCGTAAAAGTCATGAATGACGCGGGTTACATTGGCACCCTTGTACTCGTTCAGCGGGTTTTCGAACCGCGCAGCAACGCCGCCGCCCTTGTTGAACATCAGGTAACGGCCAACCTTACCGCTGGAATTGGCAAGGCCATTGGCAAACTGCGGCGTAGCCGAGTTGAGCAGAAGCTTTGGCGTTTCCGAGCCATTGGCGCAGACCACTACAGCGCGCGCCTTCTGGAAATGCTCGACCTTCTTGTTGTCGAAAAAATGCACGCCGGTGGCGCGACCGGCTTGGTCCATGCCGATACGGAAGACATAGCTGTCAGAACGCACCTCGCAGCGGCCGGTTGCTTCGGCCTCGGGAATAACGGTCCATACCGATGATGATTTGGCCATCACCTCGCAGCCAAAGCCGCCACAAAGCCCGCACTGCGCGCAAGGCGGACGGCCCTTGTAGACCTGCGAATTGATCGCCATCGGCGCAGGGTAAGGATGCAGACCGAGCTTGCGCCCGCCGCGTTCGAACAGCACGCCGGAAGATTTCACCGGGAGCGGCGGCATCGGGTAGGGCTTGCTGCGCCAAGGATCAAAGGGGCTCGCGCCCGCCAGACCGGACACGCCGACTTCCCATTCCACCTTGGTGTAATAGGGTTCCAGTTCGGCATAGGTGATCGGCCAATCGACAAGGCTGGCGCCCTCGATCGGGCCAAGCTTGCTGCCTTCGATGAAGTCGATCTCGTGCAGGCGCCAGAAGTTGGCGTTGAAGTGCGCGCTGCTGCCGCCGACGATGCGTGCGTAGGTTAGCGGGTTTCTGCCCGCCACCCGGGTAGCCTTCTGGTTCGGGTCGCTGCGGAAGGTTTGCGGATTGGTGTTCGGGTTGTTGGTGATGCCCGACAGGTTGCGGTACTTCAGCTCGTCGTGTTCAAAGTCACCCGGTCCCATGCGCGGACCTTGCTCCATCACGACGACGCTGTTCCCGGCGCGTGACAGTTCGCGCGCCATGATGCCGCCGGATGCACCAGAGCCGATGACGATGAAGTCGACTATCTCGCTGGGCTTGTATATCTTGCGCTGCATGGTCTTGGTCGGCATGGGGCAGCTCCGTCAGGCGGTGTAGGGCTTGGTTCCGGGATAGGGTTCAAACCCCGGATAATCCTTGTCGTAATAGCCGAAGGGAGGTTCCCAGAAGTGGTTGTCCTCCACGCCCATCAGCTTCCAGCCGATGTTGTCGTGATTGCCGCCGTATTTCGGCAAGGCAATCAGGCCGAGCAGGGTAAGCCGCCGGACCGCGGTGAAAAAAGGTGTCTTGTCGACCTCTTTGAGCCAGGCGATTTGCTGTGCTTCTGGCGCTGAAGCGAATGGCTTGTCCGCGCCAAAGCGGACCGCATAGGCGCTCTTGAACTCGGCGAGACCCTGCCGCATGTTTGGAAGCTGCGCCGCGAAGAACGTGCCGAGCGCGCTGTCGATGAAGTAAATGACCTTGGCATCATGGGCGCCTGGAGAGGTGCCGCCGGGCACGATCTGGTTAGCGATCGCATCAATATCTGCTGCTTCCGCCACGCTCAGTGTGGTGAGTGTTGATGGCGGCGACGGCTCGCCAGCCATGCCCTTCATGTCATGGCCAGCGTGTTCGGCAGCAAAAGCGATGTCCGGCCAGTTCATGGCGATCCAACTGGCGCTGGCCAGATTGCCAACTGCAGCCAGAAATTGGCGGCGCGAGGGGATGGTTTGTGCCAATGGTCACTCCGAAACTGGCTGGAAAGCCGAACGTTTCAGACCACGCGACTATTGCTGACGGAATACGACAAACTGCGCACATGGCGGCGATACCGGGATTTCGATGGGATATCCGCCTTGTCGCCGTCGCCGGAATGGCAGCTTTCAGGTCAGGATCGCGAGGAGCAGACATTGCTGTGCGTTGTCTGGCCTTGCCGTAACCTGACGTTCCAAGAAGCGACGGACAACGGCAGGAAAGCCCCACAGCCAGTCGCTCGCAATATGCGACTGCTAGATAAACAAACGGCAGGTTTCCAGTATTGGAGCGAATGCCGCGAACGGCCGCAATATCAGCGGGTGCTGCCAGCTTAAGAAAATCCAATCGTGGGGTTCGACTGAGAGGAATCCAGAGATTTTTCCTTCTATCATAAGGCTCTGGCGCATAACTCGATCTGGCAATTGACGCTTTCGTTCGGCTCAAGCGAGACTATTCCACTTCCGCCAGCACTCGAATTTACTGCGTTGGTAATGTGACTGACGGGTTCGGCACAGAACCACTTGGCTAATCTGGGAACAAAAACCGATGTGAAGGAAAGGCTCGGGTCGCAGGCGATAGAAAGCGCAATTCGCTGCGATGGCCAACGGACCATTATGTCGCCACTTCGTCGGCAATACACGGTATCAACCAATCTCCTTTCGACCGGTTGCCCAGCCCACCAGTCGATTGGCACCTTCGCCTCCTGCAGTTCCAAAGGTAAGCCATCGGCGTCATTGAGCCACTCCCCTTCGTGAAGGGCCAGGAGCTGCGTTTGTTCGTCTCTCGGGAAATAGGGATGAAATCCGAGGCCAGCGGGCATGGGGCTTTCGCCAAGGTTTGTGAGCGATAACGCCAGCCGCAATCCGTCTCCGCTCAGCCGGATGCACTGGCGAGCAACGTATTCCCAAGGCCATTCGCCTCCGGGATAGTGATGCTCAACTACTGCCGAGCTTCCATCAGCCTCGATCAAATCCCATTCTGCAAGCCATCCGAATCCATGCAGCGGGTGCGGATGGCTGGTGCCGGGGAAATTTGGTGCCAATTGCACCTGCTTGCCCATCCACTCAAACCGCCCGTGGGCAATGCGGTTCGAGAACGGAACGAGCGGAAAACACGCGGCATCCAGAATCGAGCTGCCCTGCGCCGTTCGCATCAGCGGCTCCCCGCGCCAAGTAAAGCTTCGGATCGACCCGCCAATTGCTGGCGCAAAGGTGAGGGCGTAATCGCCCGCTGCCAGTTTCAGAACCGGGCTTTCACCGCTCACGATCAGGCCGTCAGTGAACCCAGATGGGTTTCCCAGGTGATCGTATCGTTGTGCGAATGGGTGAAACCGATAGAACGCTCGAAATCGACGCAGGCTCTGGAACGGAACGCGACGATATAGGTGCGGCGCCAACGGTCAGGTGATGAATTGCCGCCCGAGCCGTGGACAATTAGCTCGTCATGCACGGTAATGTCACCGCGCTTCAGAGGCAGTTCAACGACGCGGTCGTATTCAGACAGTTCCACGCTGAGGATATGCGACTTGCTGCGGTCTTCACCCATCAGCGGGCGGTGGGGGCGCAGACCCTGCTTTTGCGAGCCGGGGACCACCTTGAGGCAACCATTCTCCGGATCGGCATCGTCGAGCGCGAGACTGCAGGTAGCGGTGAGCGGTTCAGGCGTGCCGGTCGGCCAATAGCCAAGGTCCTGATGCATGGTGAACACGGCATCAGGCTTGGCCGGCCTCTTGGCGAGGAACTGGTCGTAATCGAGCGTTGCACTTGTCCCCAGCAGTTGGCGCGAGATCGAAGCCGCGCGCTGCTCGTAAAGGTTGCCGCGCAGCGACGGTTCATACCGGCGCGGCAGGACGGCGTTGACCAAACTGAAGTCTTCGAACTTGCGATCATAGGGGCCGGACATATCGCAGAAGTCCTTGCCCATGTCGGGCACCTGACCCGTGATGAAGCGCTCGAACTCAGCCTCGATCGGGGCCAGTTCGTCTTCGGTCATGACATCACGCACGGTGATGTAGCCGTCGCGATGGAACTGTTCGATTTGTTCTGGAGTGAGGATGTAGTCCGCGCCCCGGCGGCCATATTGTGGATTCTGTTGCATATCAATTCCGATAGATTTCCGCGTCCAATCCGCTTTCAGCAACGCGACCAGACTGCGCAAGGGCCTCAAACATATTATGCCACCTGATGGAAAATGCGTTGATCAAACTGCCACTGATTTGGCATTGCCGTCGCTATTCTGGTCATTCACGGCTTCTATTTTTCGCCGCGGCTGCGCCGATAGGCCATTCCTCGAATCGTCCAGATAGAGCTGCTCCAGCGCGAGGGCTGCGGTGCCTTTCCAGCGCCAGTCGTCGTTTGATTGGAAGAACTTGATGTGCGTAACGGGCAACACTCCGGTCATCACGGTCGCTTCAAGAGCGGCCATGCAAGCTGGTTCCAGCAAGTCCAGATACTTTTGGTCATCAACGGCGACAAGCAGGTGCAAAGGGCTGGTGGTATTGAGCAGGTTGCCAATTGCCATCCCAAAGATATTCGCCGCCTTTTTAACAGCTTCAGTCGCACCAGCACGGCCAATTTGAACATCGCCAATGAACTTGGCAAATCGCTCAGGAATTTGTTCCATCGGTGGGAAAGGCAGGTCGGCAAGAAGGCCATGGGAATTGAGTATGCCGTACATCGAGGCATAGGCAGTCAGGCACCCCAATCCGCCGCAAAAGCACGGATTTGCGCCCTCGCTTGCAGCGACCTTCACGTGCCCGAATGATGAGCTGAGGCCGCTGGTTCCGGACCGCGGCACTCCGCTGGCAAATTGTGCGGCATCGATAGAAAAGCCAACCCGGACGAGCGTGAAATCATCAATCCCGCGCGCGTTGCCAAACCAATGCTCTGCGCGGGCCATACAATCCAGTTCGTTCTCTATCGTCACCGGAATGCCGACGATTTGCGAAATGGGGCCAGCAAACGGCGTCGGCTCCGCCGCAAAAGTTGAACCGAAATGGACCTCGCCGCGTTGGCTATTGATCAGGGCAGGAAGAGCGATGCCGATCCTAGCAATTTGGTCTCGGGAAAATCCGCTCTCTGCGATCGCGGCGTTCAGCGTGTGCCCAATATGCTGCGCCATATCGGGAAGGGACCTTGGGAGGGGAAAGTGCCCTGATGTTTCGAACAGTTTCCTGCCGGCCAGACTGACGAAGGTTGTCAGCAGGTTGCCCCGGCCATCTATGCTGGCGCCGACTACAACCGCACCCGCGTCATTCAGTTCAAGCAGAAGCCTGGGGCGACCCTTGCGGGCATTCTCATCCCTAGTCTCGGTGACGAGGTCTGACATAACCAGTGCTTGCGTCAATTGCGTGATCAAACCGGCCGACAGATTGGTCAGATTCGGCAAGTCGCTGCGAGCAACAGGGCCATGCGCCAGGATCGCCTTCACGATGGCTAGCCGGTTCAATGTATGATCACTTATCCGCACCGCCACTATTTTCACGCATTTGCGGGATAACCGCAAGTCCACATATTTCATTACATGAAATAATGCTTGACGCTGCGATTGCGTGGAGGCAGCATGTTACCGCTACCAAGAGCTATCCCGCTTGATCGGGGTGAGGAGCGTCAATCTGACGTGCCATCGCTTTGGCCTTGGAGCCCACTTTGGGAGGGAAATATGAGCTTAACGAATCAAGCCGTATCGCTGCGCTCGCGCCTTAATGGCAGCGTCGGTACAATGGTCGCACTGGCCGCAGCCATCGCCGCAACTCCGGCATTCGCACAGGACGCCAAGGATGATGCCGGGAGCGGCTCCGACAAGCAAATCATCGTCACCGGCACGCTGATCCGCGGCAAGGCCCCGGTCGGCTCGCAGCAGATCACCTTGGGCCAGGCCAAACTTGAACAAGTTGCGCCGCAGTCGGCTAATGACCTGCTTGCCTCGGTCCCGCAGGTTACCAACTACTTTAACAAGGTTCCGCTTGGCGATCTCTCGATTGCAGTGAACCAGATCCAGATCGCGCGTCCTAATCTCCGCAACATCTCGGGCAGCAACGCAGCCAGCTCGGGAACGCTGATCCTTGTTGATGGTCATCGGGTAGCCACGGCGGGCGTCAATCAGGCATCGGTTGACCCCGATCTCGTGCCACTGGGTGCGATCGAACGTGTCGAAGTAGTCACCGAAGGCGGTTCGGCTACCTATGGTGCCGATGCGGTAGCCGGCACGATCAACTTCATCACCCACAAGCGGTTCGATGGCGTAAAGGTTGATGCCCATTACGGGACGGCCAAGCCCTATTGGCAGTGGGACGGATCGATCACCGCGGGCAAGGCTTGGGATACCGGATCGATCTGGGTGTCTTATTCCTATTCGAAGAGCAGCGCGCTGTTCGGACGCGATCGCAGCTTTATCCACTTCCTCGATTATTCGAAGCTGCCCTATGTCGGCAATGATAACAACTGCGCGGTGCCGACCACCTCCGTTACCACAATAGATACCCCTACCGGCGGCAGTCTGTACAAAGTGGTGGTGCCGATCAACACCAGCCATTGCGATAACAGCCAGAATGGGTCGAAAGTGCCGGCGGCCGAACGCCATGGCGTGATGGTTGGTTTCAATAAGGACCTCGACAGCCAGACCTCGATCGATATCCGTGGTTTCTACAGCCAGCGGAAAACGCACAGCTCCGGGGATTTCACGGGGACTGTTCCGCTCAACAGCAACAACCCTTACGCCTCTTCATTGACCCTTCCGGCGGGGACTGTCGTCGGCTCCGGCCTTCAGTTCTTCACACCGCCGCTGCTTGGCTTTATCAATGTCTTGCCGACCAGCACGTCTGCTCAGGTAGGTTTCAACCTGAGCCCCTTGCTGGGTCGTGGGGCCCAGCGATCGGACGTTCTGATCAAGGAATGGGGCATCAACAGCGAGTTCAAGCACCAGTTTGGCGATAACTGGCAGGTTCGCGGTCTGGTCAACTGGAGCGAATCCGACAGCAGCTATGAGCTGACCGGGCTGAACTCGGCGCGCCTCAATGCAGCCAGTGCGCCCAGCGCGCCGGCCACGACAGCGACCGCCTTCAATCCGATCAACGTTGTTAACAACAATGCTGCCTTGGTAGCTGACCTGATCGACAACGAACTCGCGGGACAAACCAGAGATTCGATTTTGAACCTGCGCCTGATTGCCGAGGGTAAGTTGCTGGAACTGCCAGGCGGTGACGCTCGTATGGCGATCGGTGCTGAATACTTCCATGATCAATTGGGTCTCCGCACCGGCACCGACATCCGCGTGGGCACTCTGAAGGCATTGCCTCTCGCCATCTACACCCGCAAAGTTTCTTCGGTGTTTGGCGAATTGCAGCTGCCGCTCATCGCAGGACCTGATGGTGGTTCGATGCTGACGGTTTCGGCTTCGGGCCGGTTCGATCACTATTCGGATTTTGGTAACACGACCAATCCCAAGTTCGGCGTGACCTTCAAGCCGACAAGCTGGTTCACTCTGCGCGGTAACTGGGGCAAGTCGTTCACCGCCCCAACTCCACTCGACCAGCTCAAGTCGACGAACAGCACTGTAAGCCAATTTGGCTTCGTGCCCTTCACAGACGCGACCCACCCGAATGTTACCGGCGGTCAGACGATTGCATTGCAGGGATCGAAGGCCGGGCTTCAGCCGCAGAAGGCCACGACCTGGTCGGTCGGGGTCGATCTTCAACCCACCTCTGAGCTGAGGGCCAGCGTCAATTACTATGATGTGAACTTCAACAATATCCTCAGCACACCCACGCCGAATGCTGGTATCTTTACCAATTTCCCGGGCAACGTTCTGTACGGAGCTTCATTGACGACCACACAGGTCAATGATTTCTTCGCCGCGAGAGGGCCCTATACCGCAAGCCAGCAAGCGCAGCTTACTGCCGCAATTGCGGCCGCGGGCACCAATCCGATTGTCGAACTGGTTGACTTCCGGACCGGCAACTTCGGCGTGCTGCACGTCAAGGGCATGGATTTCAACGTCAACTATCGGCACAACACCGACTTCGGCGGCTTTGACCTTGGTGTTTCTGGCAACCACCAGTTCTCGCGCAAGGCGCAGGTTAGCCCGACCTCTGCGGTTTCGGATGACGGAAGCGGCGAGTTCCCTAGGTGGTTCCTGCAGGCCAACGCCGGCATCGACTTCGGCAAGTTCCGTGCTCAGGCAACCTGGAACTATAACGGCGGTTACAAGCTGGCCGCTCCGCTTGTTGCAGCACCGGCGAACCAGCTCTCCGTTGGCTCGTTCAGCACGGTCAACCTGTTCTTCAAGTATCAGGTTCCGGCTGACAGTGGCATTCTCAAGGACCTGAGCGTGACGCTGAATGTCAACAATGTGTTCGACAAGGCACCACCGCTATTCCTCGGCAACACGACTTCAAACTCGGGTTATGCCAACGGCTTCACCTTGGGCAGACTGTTCAACTTCGGCATTGCGAAGAAGTTCTGATTCGCATGCCAAACATGCGGTGAACGATCGGCCCGGCCAGCACCTCCCAGTCTGGTCGGGCTGATTTTTTTGAGCACACGCAGCGACGTTGTGTTTCGGGGACTTACTTTCGAGGTCCAGTTGGAGTGCAAAAATATGACTGATTTTATGCCTCTAGACCGCCGTTCGATGCTCGAACGCGCACTTTTGCTTGTTGGCGCGAGCGCAGCTGCCAGTGTCAGCCCGGCTGCATTTGCCAAGGCTGCAGGCAGCAAGCCTACTCTGGCACCTGCTGCATTCACACTGCTCAGCGCGGTCGCCGATACAATAGTTCCCCGAACCCACACTCCTGGCGCAATCGATGCGCGCGTGCCGGCCAAGCTCGACGCATTGCTGGTTACCTGGGCTTCGCCGGAACATCGTGTTTCTATCACTGGCGCCCTTACGGCCATCGACGAAATGGCCAGGAGCAACGGCGGCAAAGGCTTTGCTGCGCTCACGCCTGAGCAGCGCAAAGAGCTGCTGGTTGCGCACGACATTGCCGCGCTCAAGGCTGTGCCGCGCAAGGAAGCCCTGACAGGCATTGAGGCCTTGATGGGGAAGGCTGCCGTCGCCGATCCGGGTTACGCCAAGCTCAAGGAGCTGATCGTGATCCTCTATTACTATTCGCAAGAAGCGTTGACCACTGAGCTCAATTACGAGCATTCACCCGGCGGCTGGACACCTTCGATCAAAGTTACCCCTGAAACGCGCGCCGATGGCGGCTTGTCTGCATTCTGAACGGAGATCGAGACGATGTTTGATGCAATTGTAGTCGGCTCCGGCATGAGCGGGGGCATTTCCGCCAAGGAACTGTGCGAACGGGGTCTGAAAGTCCTCGTGATCGAACGCGGGCGCAAGCTTGTGCATGGTGAATCCTACACCGACATGGTGCAGCCATGGGACGAGCCGAATGCGGGCATGGTGCCGGAAGAGGATCTGGCGCGGCATTACATGATCCAGAAAAACTCGTTCATCTCTGGCACGACCAAGCAGTATTGGGTGAAGGATGACGAGAACCCGTACAGCTATCCAGAGGGCAAGCCGTTCTACTGGATACGCGGCTATCATCTGGGCGGACGCTCGATCATGTGGGGGCGCCAGTCCTATCGCCTCTCGCCGCAGGATTTTGAGGCGAATGCGAAGGATGGGCACGGGTCAGACTGGCCGATCCGTTACGACGACCTTGCGCCATGGTATTCGCATGTCGAAAAGTTCATCGGTGTCTCCGGGTCTCAGGAAGGCCTGCCGCAATTGCCGGACGGTGAATTCCTTCCGCCCTTCGGCCTGAATGATGCGGAACTTCAGTTCAAAGCGGCCGTGGAAAAGGCTTTCCCGGGCCGCAAGGTCATTCCCGGGCGCACGGCGAACCTCTCAAAAGCCCAGCCGCATCACGAAGAGCTGGGGCGCTCAAGCTGCCAGGCGCGGTCATTCTGCGATCGGGGCTGCACCTATGGCGCGTATCATTCGAGCCTTTCGTCATCGCTGCCCGCCGCTGATCGGACGGGCAATCTGACCATCGTCACCGATGCCATTGTCCATTCGCTGGTCCATGATCCCAAATCCGGCCGGGTAACCGGCGTGCGGGTGATCGATGCCAACACCAAGGCGGGCAAGACCTACGAGGCAAAGGTCGTTTTCCTCAACGCCTCGACTATCGGCACGGCCCAGATCCTGCTCAATTCGAAATCAGACGCCATGCCGCGCGGTCTTGCGAATTCGTCCGACATGGTTGGCCGCAATCTGATGGACCATCTTTTCGCGCTGTCCGTAGCCGGGTTCATGCCGAATGCGCCCAAGGACAGTTACTATCATGGCCGACGTCCAAACGGGATTTATATCCCGCGCTTCCGCAATGTTACCGAGCCCGGAGATTTCCTGCGCGGCTACGGCTATCAGGGTGGCCTTACCCGGCTCGGCTGGCGCACAGCCGCATTGACCTCACCGGGGATCGGGGCCGAGCTCAAGGAGAGAACCCACAAGCTCGGGCCTTGGTTGTCGTTTGTTTCGGGCTTCGGCGAAATGCTGCCCAACCCTGAAAATCGCGTGACGCTGAGCAAGACGAAAGTCGATAAGTGGGGCATTCCTCTCGTCGAGGTGAATTGTTCGCATGGGCCGAACGAGCTGAAGATGGCCAAGCAGATCATCGAAGACGGCAAGGCGATGATTCAGGCCGCTGGCGGATTTGTCGTAAACGCGGCAACCGAGCCGGGTGTTCCCGGGTTGGGCATTCATGAAATGGGCACGGCCTGCATGGGCAAGGATCCCAAAAACTCGGTTCTGAACAAGTACAATAAGGCGCATGATGTGCCCAATCTGTTCATCACCGATGGCGCGGCGATGGCATCAAGTGGCTGCCAGAATCCTTCATTGACCTACATGGCCTTGTCCGCTCGCGCCGCACACCACGCGACCGAGTTCCTGAAAGCGGGAGTGATCTGATGCACAAGGCACTTACATTCGCGGCAAGTTTTGCGGTGCTTGCCTTGGCGGCACCGGCCTTTGCCGGCACCGTTACCGATTGCCCCAATCGCGATGTCCCGTTTTCGGCCCAAAGCCCGCTGATCGACGTTCTGCTAAGCCCTGCGGCGAAGGCAGTGTTTGACAAGTATGCTCCTGGCCGGCTCGACAAGATGCCACCGACCTTCGCAGGCACGACGACGCCAAGCTTTGCCTCGATCGTCACTGCAGGGTCCGCATCGCGCTTTACCGGTCTTGACGCAGCAACCATGGCGAAGATCGACACTGACCTGAAGGCGCTGCCAGTAACTGCGGCAGACAGGATCGCCCGTTGCCAGCGCTTTGACAACGACGTGCCTGCCATCAACCTGCTCAAGGGCAAAGTGCGTCTGTTGGTGATGGAGAAGATCAACGGCTTCAAGGACACGCCCTCGGTCAATGCCGCCCACGCGGCGCTGGCCGCCATGGCCGAACGTCGCGGCTGGGCCATTGCCTTCACCGACAAAGGCGGGGCGATCAATCCGAAGACACTTGCCCGGATCGATGCCGTTGTCTGGAACAATATCAGCGGTGAAATCCTGACGCTGGGCCAGCGCAAGGCGCTGCAGGGCTTCCTCGCGGCCGGTGGCGGCTTTGCGGCAATGCATGGCTCGGCAGGCGATCCGGCCTATTTCTGGGACTGGTATGCCGATAAGCTGATCGGCGCGCGCTTTGCCGGGCACCCGATGGCGCCGCAGTTTCAGGAAGCCCGGGTGATCGTCAGCAATGACCACCCGATCACCAAGGCGGCCAAGCTGCCGCGCGAGTGGCGGATGACCGACGAGTGGTATTCGTTCAAGACCAGTCCGCGTGCTGCCGGTGCCAAGGTGATCGCCTCGCTGGATGAGAGCACATACACACGCAAGGGCATGATGGCCGAGGCAGGCCTCGACATGGGCGCAGACCACCCCATCGCCTGGACCAATTGCCTTGGCCGCGGCCGGATGTTCTATTCCGCCATCGGCCATATGCCGCAAACCTACAGCCAGCCGCAGGCTCTTGCCTTGCTTGAAGCAGGCATCGATTGGGCGGCGAATAACAAGACCGCATGCCCTGCAAAGTGAGCGTGACCGGAGCGGGGATATCCGTGAGCGACTTCTTCCCCGGTCCGGTTGCGTATCAAACTGCCGGACCTCTTTTCTCGCGAGGCTTGCAAATGATCAGAGGTGCAATTTCAGGCGTTCTGATGCTCGCCTTCGCCTTGTTCAGCCCGGCTGCTTTAGCCCAGCAACAACCTGGCAAAGCCTGGTCCGCTATCTGGATCGACGAGCCCGGTTCCGAGCCCGCCAAGGCCGGCGTATATCACTTCAGGAAGGATTTCGAGCTTTCCCAACAACCCGCAAGCTTCCCGATCCGCGTGTCTGCTGACAATCGCTACCGCCTCTATGTCAACGGGGTTGAGGTATCGAATGGACCGGCTCGCGGCGACCTGCTTCATTGGCGGTACGAAGCGTTAGACATCGCTGCGCATTTGCACGCCGGCAAGAATGTGATTGCAGCGCTCGTGTGGAACATGGGCGAATTCAAGCCCGCAGCACAGACTTCGCTTCGCACCGCTCTCGTCGTCCAGGGAGACAGCCCCGAGGCCAGAATCGTGAGCACGGGGACCAGCGGTTGGAAAGTCTTCGCCAGCCATGCCTACACCTTCAAGCGCGTCGTAGGTGCGGACACGGGAGGTTTCTATGTCGCTGGCCCGCGCGAGGAGCTCGACGCCAGGCAGGTCCCGTGGGGATGGGAGCAGCCGGACTTTGATGCCAAAGGCTGGGTTGATGCCAAGCCAATCGTCCAGCAATTCGCCTCACCGGTTGCTCTGGCACGCGGAACTCAATTCAATGGAAGTGCGGCCGAATGGCAACTGGTCCCGCGCACGATACCTATGCCGGAACAGACACCCATCCGGTTCGCCTCCGTCCGCCGTGCCGAAGGCGTGGTTGTTCCGCCCGGGTTCAATGCGGGTAAGCAACCTTTGGTCGTGCCGCGGCACTCCAAGGCGACATTGCTTCTCGACCAAGGCGCTTTGGCTGTCGGCTATCCGGTTATCGTTACGACCGGCGGGGCAGGCGCGAAAGCAACCCTTATCTATGCCGAAAGCCTGTTCGACGCAGCCGGGAACAAGGGCAATCGCAACGATATCGAGGGCAAGACAATCCGGGGTTTGCGCGATACGATCCAGTTCGATGGCGGCAAGGGGCGGCGCTTCCAGTCGCTCTGGCTGCGCACCTGGCGCTATGTGCAGGTGGAAGTCGAGACCGGTGATGAGCCACTGTCGATCGACAGTGTTGAAGGAATCTTTGCCGCCTATCCGTTCAAGCAAAGGGCGTCGTTCGAATCCGACGCAAAGTGGATCAAGCCGGTCTGGGACATGGACTGGCGCGCCTTGCGGATGAGTGCCTTCGAGACCTTCTGGGACACGCCCTATTACGAGCAACTCCAGTACGTCGGCGACACGCGCATCGAATCCCTGATGTCAGTCTATCAGACAGGCGATGATCGCCTGATGCGCAACGCAATCGAACAGTTCGATGACTCGCGAACTTCCGAGGGGCTGACTGCAAGCGCCTATCCATCCAGTCTGCGACAGCAGATCCCGCCATTCTCGCTGTGGTGGGTCGCCATGGTCCACGATTACTGGATGCTGCGCGATGACCCCGCCTTTGTCCGGGGGCGCATGCAGGGCGTCCGCGATGTGCTCGACTGGTTCGAACAGCATGTCGACGAAACCGGGCTGCTCGGACCGATGCCGTGGTGGAATTACCTCGACTGGGCAAAGAGATATCCGGGCGGGGTGCCGCCAGGCGGTGGGAAGGGCCACTCGGTTGCAATCAATCTCCAGTTCGTCATGGCCTTGCAGCAGGCTGCCGAGATGGAGCAGGCACTAGATCGCCCGGATGACGCCAAGCGTTGTCGTGAACTAGCTAGCCGCATCATAGCCACTCTCCGAGCCAAAGCATGGGACGAAGGGCGCGGACTGTTCGTCGATAGTCTCGAGGCGCGATCTTACAGCCAGCAGACCAATTCCCTCGCCATCCTCGCTCAGGCCGTCCCGGAGGGCATGCAGAAACCGGTGGCGGATAAGATGCTGGCTGACCAGGACCTTGAGCCTGCGACCTTCTATTTCCGCTTCTACGTCGACGAGGCGATGCGCCGCGCAGGTCTTGCCGACCGCTACCTCGGCCGGCTCGGGCCATGGCAAGAGATGATCCGCAACGGCATGACGACCACTGCGGAAACGCCCGAGCCAACCCGGTCTGACTCACACGCTTGGGCGGCCCATCCGAATTATCATCTGCTGGCGACGGTCTTGGGCATTCGGTCCGCCGCACCGGGCTTCAAGCGGATTTCGATTGCGCCTGCTCTAGGCGATCTGAAGTTTGCGTCGGGCAAGATGCCGCATCCCGGCGGGGAAATCAGGGTGTCTTATCGCATGCAGAAGAACACCCTGTTTGCCGACGTGACCTTGCCCGATGCCGTGCCGGGCGAGTTCGTCTGGCGATCCGCGAAACTGGACCTGCGCGGCGGCACCAGTGCGATTGTTTGCAAGGCAGACCAATGCCGAATTGTTGGAGCCGGCACTCCGCGCGATGGCGCATCAACGGGATATTGACGAAATGCTGAGCCCGAACTTTGGACTATCACTTGGTGGCTTGCGTCGGACCTTGTTGCTGGGCACCGCCGCCCTGGCAGCATGCTGCATCCCGGCCGCTCCTGCGCTGGCGGCTCCCTGCAAGCCGGTCGGCGAGGCTCTGTTCGGCGGTGTCCCGGCGCCACTGGCGGTCGATGCAGACTGCACCGATCCGGACTACAATTCCGACACTCTCGTGATCGACAGCACCGAAGCCAAGACACTGAAACTCGCCGATGGCGGTTCGATTGCCTACACCGAGGTCAAGGCGCACTTCCCGGCTGCCGAAAAAGGCAATCCGTCCGCACCGCCTGCCGTCCATCGCGTCGTCTGGCGCTTTCCGGAAAAGGCCTATTTCCGCAATCGCTTCTTCCAGCAGACCTATCCACTCAACATCGAGATGCTCAACGTTGTCGATGCCCGTTTCGCCTTCGAAACCGGCGGCGGCTATACTGTTGGGGTCAATCCGGGAAATCCGAACGTCGGTTTCCGCATGCTTGCCGCTGCCGCAAAGCTGGCGAAAGCCTATGCCCGCAAGTTCTATGGCACCAATGAACGTATCTACGGTTACATGTATGGCCAGAGCGGCGGATCGGTGCAGACAATCGCTGCGGCCGAAGGGACGACCGGTGTCTGGGACGGCCTGGTGCCCGCGGTCATCGCAACCGACGGATTGAACAACCACAGCTTCGATTGGGGCGCACTGTATAATCTCGCCATACCTGAGGCGAAGCGGAAGGCGATTGCCGAAGCCGCTGCGCCGGGAAGCGGCAAGGACATCTACGCGGGCCTCGACAGCGACGAGCGCGCGGTTCTCGACGAAGTCCTGAGCGCCGGCTTTCCCCGCAATGTCCTCGAGACCATGCAGTTCTCGCTTGGTGGCGCGATGTTCGGACTGGGCTCGCTCCGCTCGCTCGACCCGACTTACTTTGCGGATTTCTGGACCAAGCCCGGATACGAGGGAGCCAATCCACCTGCCTTCCTCAAGGCTGCAATAGTCGATGGCGTGGCCACGATCGCGACCATCACCCGAAACGCACAAGGCGTTCCCACTGCGATCGCATTCGATCCGGCTTCGATTCCGGCGCTTGGCTCGAATGGATCGGACGGAGTGCAGTTCACGGTCCTGAGGGAGGGCGGCGAGGGGGCTGCGCTTCGCGGCAAGCTGGAGGGCACAACCTTCAAGCTGGACGATGGCAAGAACGATCCCGCGCTGCTTTCGGCTCTCGCGGTCGGGATGAAGGTCAAGCTCGACAACCGCATGGTCCTCGCTCTGGCCTTCTATCCGCGCCACTCGATCCTCGACAACGGCAACCCCGCATACAATCAGTACCGGAATGCGGATGGCACGCCCCGATACGTCCAGCGGCCAAAGACCCCGATTGCCATCCCTTTGCTCAGCAATATCGGTGCCGCCGGGGGCATCATGCAAAGCGGACGGCTGAAAACCAAAACGATTGTCTTCGAGAACCTGTCTGACGGGAACTCCTATCCCTACGTCGCGGGCTTTTATGCCGGACAGGTAAAACGCGCGCTGGGTGCGAAAAAGGCGCAGCAGATGTTCCGCCTCTACTATCAGCAGAACGGCTTCCATGGCACCTTCCTTGACCCTCTGCCGGGCAAGTTCGGAACCATGACGGCCGCGACTGGCGGGACACTGCATCAGGTGCTGCTGGACCTGGCCGAATGGGCCGAAAAGGGCATCGCGCCGCGGCCGTCCACGCGTTTCATGATTGACCGGATGAACCAGATCGTGGTTCCGGCCCCGGCAGCCGCGCGTGGCGGGCACCAGCCCTCCACAGAGCTAACCATCAATGGCGGCAAGCGCGCGGAAGTGGCGGTGAACCAGCCGGTTACGCTTACTGGACGGATCGAGATGCCGCCGGGTCCCGGAAAGGTTGTCCAATACGATTGGTATCTTGGCACGCCTGACTTCAAGTTCGAACCCGCCACCAAGCTAGCCACCCCAAAAGCCAAGGTTGTTGTCAGCCGGACTGTCAGCTTCCCGACGCCGGGCGAATACATGATCACCTTCAGGGCGACCGGTCAGCGCGAGGGCAAGCAGGACTCGACTACGCCGCTATACAACATTGACCGTGTGCGAATTGTGGTTCGCTGAATGGCCGGTCGAGTTTCATCAATGATAGATAGGGGAGTTAGCTATGGCCGATAGAATGAGCAAAGCTCAGGCGACGGTTCTTGATCGTCGTACGCTGTTTGGCGGGGCTGCAGCCTTAGCTGCCGTGGCCGCGGCATCTCCGGTATTTGCCAAGATGAAGCCGTTCACGTCGTTTTACGGTCCGCGCTCGCGGACGATCTACGTCAACGACTTGGCTGGTGACATCGATGGCCTGTTCGCAACCGCGCACTTGATTCTCTCGTCCACATCCGAACTGCGCGGGATTGTCGGTTCGAGCGCATCCGGACCTCACGAGAGCGCTGAAGCGGCGGCGGCTTTCGGACGGGAAATCGCTACCCTGATGGGGGTGAAAGTGCCGGTCTACGTTGGCAGCGCCAAACCTCTCGGCAAAGATGGTACTGCGCAGCCATCGCCCGGAGTTCAGGCGATCATCGATGAAGCGATGCGCACCGATAGCGCGCTGCCGCTCTATGTCGCGGTTGGGGGCGGGCTTACCGAAGTGGCCAGTGCGATCAAGATCGAGCCGAAAGTGGCAGAGCGGATCACCCTGATCTGGATCGGCGGCGGCTCGTGGCCCGAAGGCGTGACCCGGGAATACAACTTCAATCTCGATTCAGTGGCGGCGAGGTTCCTTTTCAACGAAACCCAGGTCCCGATCTGGACAATCCCGCAAGCGGTCTATTCGACTTGCATAGTATCGGCCAGCGAGCTGCAGTCCCAGGTGGCTCCGCACGGCAAGATCGGCAAGTGGCTCTACGAGAAGCTGGTCCACGCAGGGCAGGAGATTTCGAAGAACATTCCGGCAAATAGCAAGTTCAAGTTCAACACAGGTGAAACCTGGATCTTGGGTGACAGTCCGCTCGCTGTCCTTACCTCGCTGACGGATTGGGTGCCCAACTATGACGGAAAGACCGTGGCGTGGGACAGGACCAGTGCAGGCCATTACGATGAGGTGATTGCTCCGCTGCTCAACGCCGACGGCACTTTCAGTCCGCGCACTGAAGGGCGGAAGGTCCGGATCTACAAGGACATCGACACACGGCTGATGTTCGGCGACTTTTTCGCCAAACTGGCGTTGAACTTCCCGGCACGGTGAGCGAAGCATGAAGCCTGATCTTATGTCTGTTCGCCCGCTGCATGATCAAATTGTCGCCTGCACTGCCGAGCGCTTGCTGGAGCGCCTGTAATGAATGGTCCGAAGATCCCGCCCCTGGCGCACGAAGAATGGACTGACGAGGCGCGTGAAGTCTTCGCCTATTGGGAGGGCGAGGAGGCGCGGGAGAATGGTTCGCGATCCAATACGATGATGACACTGGCCCAGCACCCCAAGCTGGCGATGGCCTCGCTCGATCTTGGCAAATACTTCATGCTCGAGTCATCGCTCTCCGCGAGGCAGATCAAGCTGATCATCCTCCGCATCGCGCACCGTTATGGATCGACCTATCAGTGGACCCACAATTCGCATGGCGCGAAGCAGGTCGGCATCAGCGAGGCTGAAGTTGCAGCTGTCCAAACTGGCCCCAACGATCCGATCTGGTCGCGCGAAGACCGCGCGCTCCTCAGCGCAGTTGATAGCGTCAATGCGGGTGGCCGATTTGAAGATGGCGACTGGTCTGAACTTGAAGGCCTGTTCGACCGTCGCTTCATCATGGATTTGATCCACGCGGCAGGTTACTTCACAATGGTCGCGTGGGGCCTGATCGCTATGGGGGTAGAGGTCGAAGCTGACTTCGCCGATTTTTCCAAGAACAGGGCGAAATCCTAGTTATTCATTTGCTCTAATCCCGAGTGCAAAGTGGCGGGATAATTCGAGCATTGGCCGGATCCGCGCGATCTGAGCGTGCAATCCACCTGCAATGTCCCGCATCCAGCCATATCCCTTTAAACAGCTTGCAGAAACGCGCTGCTTGTTAAGCGATTTCCGGAACAATTCTTTGGCGATCTGGTGCTTCGAGACCGTTGCCGCAGGCCTTTCAATCAATTGCACGCCCTCGCGGCATTCTGCAGTGGCACGACGATATCGGTCCTGTCAGATTCGGTCAGCCCAAACTGTTTGCCAAAAGCCTGCCAGGCATCGAGTGCATCCCTGGTGCCTTTGCACTCTGCTGCTTTGCCCGAGGCTTTGGAGAGCAGCCCTGCCCGGGATGCCAGCGCCCGGGCGCGGCTTCGGGCAACCATCAGATCGTTGGGATAGCTGTGGTTTAGGGCGTCATTTTGCCGGGTAATGTCGTTGGACAAGGCAAGGGCCTCTGCGGTTCGGCCTGCTGAGGCCAAGGTTGCTGCTCTGTCTCCCTCAAGAGACAGGAGATTGACGTAAGTTCCGGTATCCTCGGGATCGCGCTGCACGACCCGGCGGTAGAGGTTACTGCCTTCAGTCAGCAATCTGAGCGCACGATCATAATCCTTTGGTTCATTCGTACTGGCCTCGGCCGTGATCATCAGAGCGGCAACATAAGCGCGGGTGTAGGTCATGGAGTCGGCATACTTGACGGTCAGCGGGCGAAGCACGTTGAGTGCCTCTTGCCCATAGGTAGCAGATTGCCTGAAATCGTTGTCATAGAACGCCGCTTCGGCCAGCAGGCGGTAGGCAAGCCCCAGTTCACGCACCAGATCATCATTCACAGGTTGATGCGCCATTCGTGCCTTTGCTGCATCAATTTCCGATTTCAGCAGGACAATCGCCTGCATGGGTTTGTTGAGCCAGGTATAGGCATCTGCCCGGCAATCGCGGGCAATCCAGACAATATCGCGCGCATCGCCTGTCGTCTCGCCTGCCAGCAAAGGTTCAACGGACTGGGCAAAGGTGATCGCCTGCTCAACGCCATGATCAGTATAGATACTTCGCGAACAGCGCTGAGCGCGCAGGCGGGCAAGTGCCAGCCGGAGGTCCTGGCGATCTGGATACCTTTGCATAGCATCGCTGAGGACCACATCTGCGCGGGCAAGGTTTTCTCCCGCCAACTTGCTCAACTGCAAATTGGGGCCGCCGCGCCGCCCGCCCTGAACAATCGCCAGTCTGGTAAAGCCTTGGCCGATATCCAGCGCAAGGTCTGCTGATGGCTCCTTCTCGGCCGCGAGGCTGGTGAGGTAGGACTGGCTTTTGTCGAGCAGGGCCAGCCTGACCTTGAGCGTGCCGGGCACCTTTTCCAGCCCGTCAAACTGGTCATAGAGCATGTAGCGCGCCAGGCTGCGCACCTCGGCAAAGCGATGCTCGGCTTCTGCCTGCGCACGCTCGGCGCGGATGTACAGTGCGGTGGTGGTGACCGCGGTAATGGCCAGCAGCGCGACACCGAGTGCCAGCGCCCGGTTGCGGCGAAGGAACATCAGGAATGCGCGCGCCCGTCCGGGTGGTCGAGCCGTCACCGGCGCATGCCGCCGCCAGCGATCAAGGTCTGCTATCAGTTCACTTACAGCACCATAGCGCAACGATGCATCGTCCTGCGCCGCCTTGGCTGCCACGGCGTGCAAATCTTGATCAGCCCCTGCAACGCCTTCAATCAGCTTGCCCATCAGCACACCGAGGGCAAACACGTCATCCGTGGGCGTCGAGCGTTCGCCGGACAGGCGCGCCGGACTGGAATAGCCGGGCGTATGCGCGCTTCCCGCCCGCCCGCTATCTTCACCGACCAGCCGGGCAATGCCGAAATCGAGCAGCTTGACCCCGAACCCTTCGGCGACAACGACATTGCTGGGCTTTACATCGGCGTGGACCACCAGTTCGCGGTGGGCATATTCCAGTGCCTCGCAAGCGTCACGGAACAGGGCGAGGCGGGCCGCCAGATCAAGGCCCTGAGCCGCCGCATAATCGGTGATCGGCACGCCCTTGATCAGTTCCATGATGATATAGGGCGCGCCGTCCTCGCTCACCCCGCCATCGAGCAGGTGCGCGATATGGGGATGGTGCAGCCGCGCCAATATCCGCCGCTCTGTGGCAAACTGTTCATGGGTGGTGGCGGAGAAGATGTTCCGCCGTATCACCTTGATCGCCACCTGCTGATCAAACAGGCCATCGTCGCGGGCAGCCCGATAGACCAGCCCCATGCCGCCGCGCCCGATTTCTTCGATGATGCGGTAATTGCCGATCCGTTCCGGCGGAGGCGGCTCCTTTTCCAGCTCTGCCGGTTCGGGCGGCTGGGTGGGGATCATCGCGGCAGAGCGATCGGCGCGCAGCATGGCCAGAACTTCTGCCAGTACGGCAGGCTCATTGACAAGGACGGCGCGCAGCCGTTCCTCTCGCGCTGCTTCTGGCCAATCGAGAGCTTCCTCGAACAGGCGCAGAACGCGGCGTTCGCGTTCGATATCCATCAGACGACCTGCATCTCTTTGAGCAGCCAGGCCCGCGCGGTTTGCCAGCGGCGATGAACTGTGCGTTCGGACAGGTCCATACTTATGGCGATCTCGGGCATGGTAAGACCGGTGTAGAACCGTAGCTCGACAATCCGCGCGGCATCGGCATCGACCCGTGCCAGCTTGTCCAGCGTGCCGTCGAAGCTTTCGATATCCAGCTCGGTCGCCGCATCGGCAAAGTCGGTCATCAGAGTCATCACATCGCCGCCGCGCTTCGCTGCCTTGTGGCGCCGCACTTCGTCGATCAGTGTGGTGCGCATGACCCGCGCGGCAAGCGCGAGGAAGTGGCTCTGATCGCCTGCCGCCAAGCCGCTGGAATGGATCATGCGGATCGCCGCTTCGTGGACGAGATCGGTGGGTTGCAGGTGCATCCGCCCGGAATCGCCGTTCAGCACCCGGCGGGCGATGCCGCGGAATTCCTCATAATACAGCGCCAGCAACCGCTCGCGCGCAGGGGCCTCTCCGCGCGAAAATGCCTGCCACAACTGATCGAGATCATCGGCTGCCATGGGCCATAGAGTGGCACGTGCAAGCGTCCAAAAAAAGACGAAAAATCAATCATCAAAATAAACAAAAATAATCTGGCAGGTTTTGCCGCCGCTTTGCGTTTTGATGAATGGAGGCACTGCACCCGCGATCCGCGCATGAGATCGCAGGCCGTGCCCCGGTCGCGCTGGAAGAGCTCTGAAACAAGGGAAATCAAGCCATGAACCGCGCCAAATCCTTGCTGCTCGCTGGAGCCATGCTGGCCGCGCTGTGCCTTTCTGGTCAGGCGCAGGCCCGCACGCCGTGCAACCCGCCACGTCCCAATCTGGAATACCCCGCCTGGTATCAGGAGTGCGAAGCCGTGCTTCAGGCCCGCTGGCGCGACAGCAACCCCTATGGTCTGCCCTACCGCGAATACGTCCGCATGCTCTGGCAGATGTACGAAGTCGCCTACCACCCCGAGCGGCACCCCGGCCTGATCGGCTCGGCCTGCTCACCCGAAGGCTCGGGTTACATGAACCAGTCGGGCCACGCGCAAATCTGCCGTGGTGGCCGCTGGACCGTCAAATGACACTGAGGCCGCTACCCATCCGAATTCACGATCAACAGGGAACGAAACCATGAACCGCACCAAATCCATTTTGCTGGCCGCAACCGCGCTGGCGATGTTCGCCGCGCCGCAGGGGGCGCGGGCGCAGACTGCGCCGGGGGCGGCGGTGGTGTTTTTGCCTGCTCCATCGACTGAGAATGGCCCCGCCCAATGCCGGGCATCGACGTTTCAATCCACAACTGCGGCTGGAATAAGCGCCGATGGTCGTACAGTTGCTGGGACCACCGCGACATCCAATTGCATTGTCCTTTGGCACGACGGTATCCCTCAAGTTCAGGCTGGCTCCTACCCTGGCATTCCAACTATCGGAAATGGCTTCGGTGACATTACAGGATTGAGCGGAAACGGCCAGGCAGTGGTTGGATACACCAACGATCAGAATGGTTCTCTTGGCTTAACGCGATATTGGACCGCAGCAACTGACCTTCAGTTCTTTCCTGTCATCGAGACACTCACTCAGCAACAATTCAACGCCCTTTTTCCCTCTGGCGTGGTTTCTGCCACTGGCCCGGTCCAAAGAGTTCCGATTAATGATGGCTTTGTAAATGGGGACGGCAATGTCTTTGCGCTGAACTCCGCCTATTCAGTTCCAACTGCACAGGGTGGTAAGTTACTCTTTGACGGGCGGGTGGTGGTGTGGCGCAGGGGAGTAGGATATTCCGAGTTGCCCACGTTCGCAACCAACACAGCGATGGAAGCTGCCGGGATCGACAGCAGCGGAAATCGGGTTTCTGGAACTGTTCGCTTCATAACATCGCGCGAGCAGGGTTTTTTCATTTCCAGCACGCCGAGCGCAGCCTTTTTATGGGATGCTGCCAATGGCCTCACGCGCTTGCCTGACCTCGCGACGACACTGTCTGATCCCGCTTTAGTTGTCATATCAGGCTCAACAGGGATCAGTCGTGATGGCTCGACGGTGTTGGGCTATTCTCGCGCAACTGACGGCATTTTTCATCCTGTTTTCTGGCGCGGTGGCGCCATCACCGACCTCGGCTTCCTATCCGGCAGATCGCCCACATCACCAGACTTATTTGATGATAATGCACATCAAGCGCTCGCAGCTAGCGCTGGCGGCACCGTGATTGTCGGTCGGGTCGGTAGCGAATGCTGCGGCACTTCGGCGACAACGGATCGTGCTTGGCGCTGGTCGGCGGCGACAGGGATGCAGGATTTACAGCAAATTGCCCTTAATGCTGGTCTTAATCTCAACGGCTATATTCTTTATGAAGCCAACGGCATTTCTGAAGACGGCCAGTTTATTTCGGGAAACTCCTTCAACGCGGCGCAGGGTCAGTCGCTCGGCTACGTCCTGCAACTCGCGCAAATCACTCAATCCCGCCTGATCGTCACCATCCGCCTGCCGGGAGTAACGCAAACCTCCATCATCAACCAGACGTTCAACACGCAGGTCGATGCAAAACTGAACGGCGCGACGGTGTTCACCCGCACCGTGACCGATCCGATCACCGGGGCTGGCGGCGTTACCGCGCTGGCCGATGCCCGCGCATCCTTGCAACAGACCAGTGGCCTGCGCCGCGTGGTGATCGGTGCACCGACACTGATCTCCAGCACCACCACCGTGCTGGGCACCACCAACGCCGTGGTCGATGTCGCCAGCGGAACTTCCACCAGCACAGCCACCGTCAACACCTTTGGCCCCGCCACCGTCGCCACCGGCGATCTTGGCACCTGCGCCACGCCTGCAGCGAGCAACACGAACCCCACCGGCTGTTCACTGCCGGGAACGTCGGTGACGGTGGATGCGGGAATTTTGAACTCCAACGTGTTCACCAACACGATCAACTCGGTAACGCCCACCACGACGCCCACGGTCAACCAGCTGATTATCGCCAAGTGGCAGGTGAGTGCTACAGCGGGCAACCAGTTCGGCACGGTCCACGCGCTCGTCGGACCTGCGGCGTTTGATCGCGGCGACCGGCTGATCGGGCAGCTCCTCGGAATGGGGGGCAGCGGCCAGAGCGAGAGCGCCAACCGCGTCGCCCGCACTGCCATGCCGATGCGTGATGCCAGCGGGCTTGGCGGCGAAAGCGGTGCGCTGACCATGTTCGGTGGCTATTTCGGCAACTGGCAACACACCGATGCGGATGCATCCGTGCCGGTCGCCGATGTGAAGGGCAGCAGCAACGGCTTTGTTCTCGGGCTGGAAAAGGGCTTTGGCGCAGGCCGTGTGGGCGTGGCAGTGGATCATGGCACTTCGGACTACACCGTGCGCGATGCGACCTATCCCGAAACGCTCAGCTTCAGGCACACGCAGGTGGCGCTGTTCGCCGGATGGCAGGGCGGCGGGTTTTCGCTCGATGGCGCGGCGGCCTATGGCTTTGGCACGGCGCGGACCTCGCTGGTTACGCCGACAACGCCTGCAACCGGCAAGCGCGATGTGCGGAGCTGGTCGCTGGGGGCACAGGCGGGCTATACGGTGCCGCTGGGCAAGTCTGCCAGCGCCGAGTTGGTGGGTGGCCTGCGCCACACCTCGGCAAGCCTCAAAGCCTTCACCGAGACCGGCGGCCCCAGCCCGCTGCTGGGCAAGGCACAGACCGTCAAGCGCACCCGGGTATATGGCGGGATCGATGTGCAGGCCGGGATCGCACTGGGCAGCCTCACGCTTACTCCGCGCCTTCACGCCCGCTATGCGCATGATAGCGGCGATGCCAGCGGCACGGCGGACATGGTCTTCGCCAGCGCCCCCGGCGGCCCGGTGATGCAGGCGCTCGGCCCGGGTGTGGGCCGTGATGTGGCGGAACTGGGCGGATCGCTCGACGCGGCGGTGAGCGGCAATGTCCACGTTTGGGCCGGCTATGACGGCACCTTCCGCAAGGGAGGCCAAGCCCATGCGGCGAAGGCGGGGGTTACTGTTGTTTGGTGATCTTACAGGAAACCTTCATGCGTTGCTTCGGCAGGGGCCCCAAACGAGGCGGGGCATTTCGTCTAATTGTGCGGCAGCTTTCGCAAAAAGCAGTCCTTCCGGATTGCCCGCACTATTAGTCAGGGATCGGCGCTGGCGAATGTCCGCTTCTCTCGGTGGCATCGGCCATTCAGAGTGGCCTCGTCAGGATCAAACGTTTTCGCCTGAGCTTATCGGCACCTCGCGGCGAAAATCGCTTCGCCTATCGCCCCGATTTCGCGAGGGTATCGCTGCGCGGTTCTTGGCATTTGTCCTGTCCACCGCCATGTGAAGGCTCGCAGCCCATTGGCGGGCAACTGGCTGTTCCCTCCAAGTCAGTTGGAATTCGATTTGTAGTGCAGGGTGCTTGCAAGTTTCGGCAGGGATTGCACTATGTCACAATGCATCTCAATTGGCGCTTGGAAGCGCGCAAATGGCTGCTGGACGGAAAAATGGATTCGGCTTCAGGAGAGAGTATCAAGTGCCATTACCCGCCGATCTTCGCGCCAGCATTACGCTTCCGGCCTTTGCCGCGCCCATGTTTCTGGTTAGCGGGCCCGAGCTTGCCATTGCCTGTTGTCAGGCCGGGATCATCGGCTCGCTGACCCGCAACCACTGCCGCGATCTGGAGGAGTTGGTCCAGCAGCTGAAGACGGTCCGCTCTGCGCTCGACCGCTTCGCCGGAGAGCATCCCGGGCGCACGATTGGGCCGCTCAGTGTCAATATCTCGCCGAATTTCAGCCGTGATGTATTTCGTGAGCACCTTGAGGCCTGCCGCCAATATGGCGTGCGGATCATCGTCACTTCCGTGGGCAATCCGACCGAGAATGCACCTTTGGTGCAGGAATACGGGTTGCTCCACTTCCACGATGCGACAACCATTCGCTTTGCCGAAAAGGCGGCAGCGGCAGGCGTTGACGGCATCGTTTGCATCGGCGCGGGCGGGGGCGGCCATGCGGGTACGATCAGCCACCTTGTTTTCGTGCCGCAAGTGCGACGGATGTTCGATGGCGTGATCGTGATGGCGGGGGCGATCTCAACCGGCGCGGCGATCCGCGCGGGCGAGGTGCTGGGCGCTGACCTCGCCTATGTCGGCACACGCATGATCGCGACGCAGGAATCCGGCGCGCCCGATGCCTACAAGGCGATGCTGGTCGAAGGCGGGGTGACGGATGTGATCTATACCCGCGGCGTCAGTGGCTTGGCGGCGTCGTGGCTTAAGGCATCGCTCAAGGATATCGGGCTCGATCCCGATAATCTGTTCTTGCCCGAAGGCCGCAGTACCGAGCATCTGCCTGCGGGCAAGAAGCCCTGGCGCGATATCTGGAGCGGCGGGCAAGGGATCGCGCTGATCGACGATCTGCCGAGTGTCGCCGAGCTGGTTGCGCGGCTGCAGGCTGAATATGTCGAGGCCTGCGCTTTGCCCGATATGGCCGCTGCAGCGCGGGCTGCACTTGGAACCCAGCAATGAGCGAACCGCGTGTCTTGCGCCATGATGAAGGCGGTCTTGCCACGCTAACACTCAACCGGTCTGACAAGCTCAATGCTCTCGACAATCAGGCGTTTCATGAGCTCGACGCGCACCTTGCCGATCTGGAGGGCCAGACCGACACGATTGGCTGCGTTGTGCTGCGCGGGGCCGGGCGGGGGTTCTGCTCGGGGGCAGATTTGCAGACGATCGCGCCCGTGACTGTCGTCTTCAAGCCGAAGGTCATCGACCGCCTTGCCGCCTTGCCCCAGCCGACGATCGCGGCGGTGCACGGCGTTTGCTTTACCGGCGGGCTCGAACTGGCGCTCGCCTGCGATTTCATCGTCGCCGATTCCGGCGCGCGGTTTGCCGATACCCACGGCAAATGGGGACTGGTCGGTGCCTGGGGCATGATCCAGCGCCTACCTCGCCGCATTGGCGAACAGGCCGCCAAGGCGATGATGATGACCGCTCGGGTCGTTCCGGCTAGAGAGGCTCTGGCGCTGGGGCTTGCTGACTTGGTTGCACCGGAGGGCGAGCTGGACGCCACCCTCGCCGGATTTGCTGCACAGATCCTCGCCAACTCGTGGCATAGCAACATGCACACCAAACGGCTGATGCGCGTGGGCGAGGGCATGCCGCTGGCCGACGCGCTGGCTTGGCAACGCGACAATCCGCCCGGCAACGCCCCCGACCATGCCGAGCGTGTCGCCGCATTCACCAAGAAGGCCTAGCGGAAGGTAAGTCAACCCGATTGCGCCTGACCGCCATAGATGCAGTAACTGGCGCCACCACTTCCCGGCAGCCGGCATCCGGCAAGGTGCTGCATCCACACAGTCATGATGCAAGGAAACACTCCGGTCGACGAATGCATGTCTGGCGAAAGCAGTTGGAATTGATTGAAGGGACCCGGTCTGGTGAGGGCGTTCAGCCCCCGCGCATTTTGCAGAACATCGCGCCGTTCAGGGCATTCCGGCAAGGCCAAAGGCCTTGGTGTGAATCGGATCTGCCGCACCAACCACGGCCTCCCAGTCGCTGCGCATGCGGCGGCATTCGCCATGGCGCCGGGTGACGCCGATCCGGTCAAAGAATTCAAGTAACTGGATGATGAAGTTGCGGCCAATCCCGCTCGCGTCGCGCAGCTGCGCGGCGGTAAAGCCATTCGGCGATGCCGCATCCAGCTTTGCCGCAAGCGCGACGAGCGATGCGACGTGTTCGCGCACCATGAATTTCGTTTCGGTTACCTGCCAAAGATCGCCGCTCGAGCGCCGCCGCATCATCATCGCGGTTGCAGCGGCCTCGCTGCAGTGCAGTCCGCGCGCCAGCTCGGCAATGACTATGGGCTTTGGTTCATGGCCTTCGAACAGCGCCAATGCGCGCCGCCAGAAGTCGATCTCGATCTGGCTGAAGCTGGCAGAGTGACCGGGAAGGCGCAGCAGCGCACCCTCCACCTCGATCTGCCCCGCTGAAACGAGTGCACGCACAAGTGAAGTGAACAGTTCGGTAGAAACGGGTTCACCAATTGCCATTCGGGCAGCGCGGCGCGGCATTCCGCCTTCGCCGGGACGGTCACGGTGCCACAGTTCGAGCGTGCCCTTCAGAGCTAGGCCAAGTCTGTCAAACCGGCTGGCAGCGATGGCGATCGATTGCTTCTTGCCAGCCAGTACAATGTCAGCCTTGGCCAGCATATCTGCCATGGCATTGTCCGTCAGATTGCAGGCGCGCGCGAACCAGTGCGTATCGGGCTCGATCCCGGGCTCTGATGCCAGCGCCATGAGCTTGTCTGCCGGGTCTGTCTTCGCGAGCGCGGCGGCACGAGCCTCTCGCTCTGCCAGAGGGCGCCGTTTGGCTGTGGCAAGCGGATCGAACACTTTTCCGCCGCCAAGCAGTTCGCGGCCAGATTGATCGCGCAGGATGAAACGGTCGTCTGAAACGACCGTCGTCGGTTCGTCGAGAACCAGCTGGACAACAGCGTCCGTCCCCGGCGCGATGGCACGTTGGCGCGGCGTAAGCAGGCGCGCGCCTATGGCTGCGGCTCCGATGTGGAGCTGGACACGGACATCATGTTTCAATGGCGTTGGCCGCTCCGCCAGCAGGGTAAGGCTAACCTCCATTCTGGTGGTGGGGGCGTGAGCAGGATGGGCGAGCAGCCAGTCGCCGCGGTGAACTTCGTTCACTTCGATACCGGCCAGATTAAGAGCGCAGCGCTCACCAGTACAGGCAGCCTCTACCTTGCGCCCTCCGCTCTGCAATCCGCGCAGGCGCACTTCGCGGCCCAGCGGCGAGACAATCAGGGCATCACCGAGCTCCACCCGGCCAGATACCACCGTACCGGTTACCACCGTGCCCGCTCCGGTGACTGAAAACGCGCGGTCTATCGCCAGGCGGAAGTGATGCGACTGATCGGAAGGCTGTGGATCCCTCGCGGCCAACAATGCGGTTGCGAGCGCGGGAATGCCTTCGCCGGTCAGCGTTGAAACCGGGAATATCTGCGACCCGGCCAGAGTGGTGGTCCGGATTAATTCGTCAATGGTTTTGCGCACCTCTGCAAGACGTTCGGCATCGACCCGGTCGATCTTGGTCAACACTACTGCCCCGCGGTCCACGCCAAGCAGGTTGAGGATGCGCAGGTGCTCCACCGTCTGCGGCATAATGCCATCATCGGCTGCGACCACCAGCAGCGCAAACCGGGCCCCGCTGAGGCCTGCGAGCATATTTCTGATAAAGCGTTCGTGTCCGGGAACGTCGATGAAGCCAATCGTCGGCCCGTCGTCCGGCCGCCAATAGGCGAAGCCGAGATCGATAGATATGCCGCGCGCCTTTTCTTCCGGCAGCCGATCAGTTTCGATGCCGGTCAGGGTGCGGATCAGCGAGGTCTTGCCGTGATCGATGTGTCCTGAAGTGACGATCAGCATTCAGTCGCCTTAGCCCGAAGGCATCCGGGTCACAATGCGCGGGGGAACTTGGCCGAACAGGCGCAACTGGACGATGCAATTTCGCCCGCCTAAGGGGGGCGAGGAAGAGAAATGCTCCCGGTGGGGTGCCCGGACTTCAAATCCGGTGGGGGGCGCCCGGCGTCTCCGGCAGGTTCGACTCCTGCCTCTTCCGCCATTTGCCAGTCGCAATCGTCAGGCGGGCGGGATCGTCAGCGTCAGGCCCGAGCGGCCTGTACTCGCCTTTTCAAGGCGTGCTGGCCCCGGAACTATACCTAGCCGTCGATTTGCGATTTGCATCACCGCTGATCCTATAACGGCTGCAGCAGCCCCGGGACATCGAGTGATGAAATGCTAAAGCGGATAAGCGTGTCAGATGTTGAGCTTGGCATGTTTGTCCATAAGCTCGAGGGAAGCTGGTTCAAGCATCCGTTCTGGAAATCGCGCTTTCTGCTGCAGGATGAGGCCATGCTGCATGATCTTCATGCCAGCGACGTTCCGGCCGTGGTTATCGATATTTCAAAGGGCTACGATGTCCGCCCGTTGACGGCGGCGCAGCGTGCGGAAAGTCAGGCTAGACAACCGCCACGCCTTGCCCGGCCATTCATTCGCGCGAGACCCCAAAACCGGATCGCGCCGACAGTCCAAAAGCCCGATCTGCGTTCCACCGCACCGCTTTCGATGGCGCGCGAATTCGGGCTGGCAAAGCAGGTGGCGGGCAAGAGCCGCAAGGCGATCAGCCGGGTCTTCCTGGAAAGCCGGCTTGGCAAGTCAATCAAGGTCAGCGTCGTCGAGCCGGTGATCGAAGACATCTTCGCATCGATGCAACGTAACCCGCATGCCTTCAACGGGCTGATGCGGTGCAAGCGGGATAATGATTACATCTATCGCCACGCGCTGGCCGTCAGCGCCCTGATGATCTCGCTGGGGCGGCAGATGAAACTGCCCCCTGCGCAGATCCGTGAGGCCGGTATGGCCGGGCTGCTGATGGATGTCGGCATCGGCCTGCTGCCGGTCGATCTCTCGCAATATAGCGGCGACTACCGCAATCTCGATCCCGCCATTCTCAACCGGCATATCATGCTGGGCTATGAGTATCTCGATGCCGGTGGGGGTATTTCGCCCGCGGTGCTTGATGTGGTGCTCAATCACCATGAACTGATGGACGGCACGGGCTTTCCCAATCGCCTGTCCGGAGCACGGATCGACCGGCTCTCACGCATGGCAGCGATCTGCGATGCCTATGATTCCATGGTCAGCGATACAGCTGATGGCTCGGGCATGGATCCGGCCAGCTCGCTGCAGCAGATGAAGATGATGAAGGGCTGGTTCGATCCCGACATCCTCGACAAATTTGTCGAAACGCTGGGCGTCTTTCCGATCGGCTCGGTCGTTCTGCTGCGCTCTGATCGGCTGGCGATGGTCGTGGCACAAGACCCGGCCGATTACACCCGGCCGCGGGTGAAGCCGTTTTACACCAACGTCACCGGCAAGTTCATCCGGGCCGAGGAAATCGCGCTTTCAAATTGCTATGGCAAGGACGAGATCGTCGAGACGGTCGAGCCGTCCGACTTCGGCATCGAGGACTTCCCGAAGCTCAGGGAACGCCTGTTCGAAAACGCGCACAAAAGCGATTTGTGACCGCCAGACCTTAGCTGGCGCTGCAATGGCCCAGAATTGCGCCGACCATAGCCTCCAGCCCCAGTTCCTGTTCGGCCGCGCCAAGGGCAATCGCCGCTGCGGGGGCTTCTGAAACTGTCGCGCTGGTGCGGTCCTGCGCCAGCGTGTGGCAACCGGCATCGCGCATCAGCTTGAGGCCTTTTGCGCCATCTTCGCCCATGCCTGTCAGCACTGCGCCAACGGCAGGAATGCCGGCGCGGGCGAGGGTGCCATAGAGCAGGTTGGCAGAGGGCCGGAAGCCGTCAATCGCGTCGCGTTCCACTAACCGCAGGCGGGGCGGCTGGCCCGGTTCGACCACGACGTGCTTGCCGGGATCGGCGGCGACATGGACGATGCCCTGGGTCAGCTGGCCGCCATCCTTGGCAGCGCGGACCGAGCATTTCAGCTCGCCGTCCAGTCGCGCGATGAAGGTATCGGCCAGCGCCTGTTCGGCTTGAAGCGTGATAACCGTCGGCGGGCAATTGGCCGGCCAGTGGCTCAGGATAGCGGTCAGCGCGTCGATCCCGCCCATCGATGTGCTGAGCGCCACTATGTGGCCATTCCACGCGAAATGGGCTTCGGTTGCGGCGACTGGCGCGCGGTGGCGCGGGCGGTCGCGGACATTGCTGTTGGCGGCGGCGAGCACGATCTTGCCGAGCTTGCTGACGTTCTTGCTGAACTGTTCCGGCGTGGCCTTCAGCGGCTTGGGAAAGCACTCCACCGCGCCGAGTTCATAGGCCTTGAGTGAGGTTTCTGTGCCGCTTTGGGTAAGGCCTGACAGCATCACCACGGGCAGCGGGTTGGTGCTCATGATCTCTTTCAGGAATTCGATCCCGCTCATCCCCGGCATCTCGACATCGAGCGTCACCACGTTGGGCTTCAGCTCGGCGATCTGTCCGCGCGCGGCATCGGCGCTGGCCGCGGTGCCAACCACAGTGACGTTCCGCGTCTGCTCCAGGATATCGCAGAACAAGGCGCGCATGGCGGCTGAATCATCGACTACCAGAACTCTTGCATCGTGCATGGTCGGGGTGGCTTCCGTTGGCTGAATTTGGCCCGCGAGCGAGGCGGGAATGGCCCGAAAATAGGCGGAAAAAGCTAGCAAACGATTCGCCCTGACTAGGGGAATTCCCCTTGTTCCGGGGCAGCAGTCCGTTCGGTCTGGCGCGCTATCTGACGCGCCGGGGAAACAGGGCAAGGAATGCTGCAGTGTTGAAATCCGGTCATCGAAATGTCGCGATCTTGTCGGCGATTGCCGCCATGGCTTCGGCGACGCCAGCCTGCGCCGAGGCTTCCGAAAAGCATGGGGCCGTCGCAATCGACGCAAACTATGTCCACGATCTCGTCGGCATAGCCCAAGGCCAGCAAACCGGCTTGCGCCGTACCGATCTGCTGAGTTTGACTGCTGATCTTTCGCTGGGCGAACTCGCCGGATGGAAGGGGACTTCGCTCCATTTCAAGGCAATTGCCGGGACGGGCGAGCAGCCCAATGCGCTCGCCGGGACCATGCAGGGGATCAACAATGTTGAAGTCTCGACCAACCGGGTTCGGCTGTTTGAGGCCTATGTCGAACAGGATCTGCCCAAGCTGCACGCATCGCTCAGGATTGGCTTCAGCGATCTGAATTCTGAATTTTACGCCAACGATGCGGCCAGCCTGCTGATCGCTCCGGCCTTCGGGATCGGGTCCGAGCTTTCGGCGACCGGATCGAATGGCCCGGCAATCTTTCCCTCCACCGCTGCAACTGTCCGCGTGAAAGTGCAGCCGGGCGATAGCAGTTATGTCCAGTTTGCTGCGGTCAATGCCGAATCCGGCGTTCTCGGCGATCAGGGCGGTGTCCGCCCCTTGCTGCGCAGCGGCGCGCTGTTGATTGCTGAGGCGGGTATGACGGGCAAAGTGAAACTTGCCCTTGGCGCTTGGTCCTACACGCGCCGACAGGATGACATCCGGCTGACGACACCGGCAGGCGATCCGGTCGCCAGCCGGGCGAGGGGAGGCTATCTGCTCGCCGAGGCTCCGGTCTTCTCTGACAGTCTCAGGGGCTTCCTGCGTGCAGGCATCTCCGATGGCGATACCACACCCTATTCGGGCGGGTGGCAGGCTGGTCTGCTGGCGAATGGACTGGTTCCGCACCGGCCTGACAGCCAGCTCTCGCTTGGCGTGAATCAGGCCTACCTCTCGCCAAAATTCCGCGCCAATGCGGCCGATGCCGGTGAAGCCATGCGTGCAGCCGAGACTGCTTTCGAGCTGACCTATGCCGACAAGCTGGCGCCCTGGCTGACTGTCCAGCCTGATATCCAATACGTGTGGAACCCATCGCGGGCGACCGGAGCTCGCAATGCTCTGGTGTTCACCCTGCGCCTGCGGGCCGGGCTTTCCTGGCCCTGAAGTGCGGCGATCAAACGGTCATGGGGAAAAGCCCCTAGGCCACTGGAAAGTCAGCGTTTGTCACAAGCTGTTAACCCCGGCTGCAACCACAGCGCGCCTTTTGAAATCAATCGAAAACATGAGGTCATGAATTTATGAGCAGTCTCAAACGCAAGGGCCAGATCGGTGGACTGGTAATCGCCGGCGTGGTCGTTATCGCAGTCGCCATCGGTGCCTTTGATATCGAGCGGATCCGGATGGGCGGAACCCTCGACACAGAGCAGAAGGCGGTCACCGATTTCAACGCGGATATCCTGCCTCCTTCGCAGTTCATCGTTGAACCGTTCATGGAAGCGACGCTGCTGATCGACGAGCCGCAGACCTATCAGGAGCGCAGGGCAGAGCTGACCAAGCTTGAACAAGACTATCGAGCCGGAAAGGCCAAATGGCAGGCCGAGCCATTGATCAATGCGGAACTGAAAGCACAACATCGCGTCGCCACGGAAACCGCCGATGCCTTCTGGCAAGAGCTGGATCAGACGTTCCTTCCGGAAGCCCAGCGTGGCGATACGGTGGCTATGGACGCCAGCCATGAAAAGCTGACGCGGCTGTATCAGGAACACCGCAAGGCCATTCATGAGCTGGCGCAGGCAACTGGCAAGGCGCAGGAAGCGCTCGATCACGTCGCGGCATCCTCGCTGACCACCATGATGACGCTGCTGACTGCACTGTCGCTCGGCATCCTTGGTTTGCTGCTGTTCAGCGTTCGTTACATGCTCAAGAACGCCCTCGATCCACTCGCGGAAACAGCCGAAGTGATGGGCGCGATGGCGGCCGGCAATCTTGAAACCGGGCGGCGCAGTGAGCATCGCGATGACGAGATCGGCACGCTGACCAGCACCATCGAGGTGTTCCGCTCGACCGCCATTGCCCAGCGTGAGGCCGAGATAAAACAGCAGGCTGTCGTCTCGACGCTCACCGATGCGCTCGACGAGCTGGCAGAAGGCAATCTGGCCCACCGCATCGCCACGCCGCTTGCCCCCGAATACGAGACGCTGCGCGAGAGCTTCAACCAGTCGGTAGACCGGCTGGCAGACCTGATGCGCAAGGTTTCGGCCTCGGCGATGAGCGTTTCGACCGGTGCCGCCGAAATCCGCGCCGCGTCCGACGATCTTGCCCAGCGCAATGAACAGCAAGCGGCCAGCCTTGAAGAAACGGCGGCGGCGATGAACCAGGTGACCAGCATCGTGCGCGAAACCGCGAGTGGTGCCTCTGAAGTGCAGCGCACCATTTCCGAAGCCCATCAGGAAGCCTCTGACGGCGGCGCGGTGGTTCACCGGGCGATTGCCGCCATGGCGGCGATCGAGCAGTCGGCGCAGGAGATCACCCAGATCATCAATGTGATCGATTCAATCTCGTTCCAGACCAACCTGCTGGCGCTCAACGCCGGGGTCGAGGCGGCGCGGGCAGGGGATGCCGGCAAGGGCTTTGCCGTGGTCGCCAACGAAGTGCGGGCGCTGGCCCAGCGTTCGGCCGATGCCGCGAAGGACATCAAGGCGCTGATCACCAACAGTACCGAACAGGTAAGTGGCGGCGTCGCTCTGGTGGGCGAAACCGGCACTCTGCTCGAAACCATAGTCGGCCGCGTCGGCGAAATCCGCGAGCGGATCACCGAGATTGCCCGTTCGACCGAAAATCAGGCGATCAACCTGCAGCAGGTCAATTCCGCTGTTGGCGATATGGACCGGATGACGCAGCAGAATGCCGCAATGGTTGAACAGTCAACCGCCGCATCGCGCAGTCTCGCTGACGAAGCCAACGAGCTTTCGGGTCTGGTCGGCCAGTTCCGCACCGGCGGCGAAGGCGGTGCGATGATCGCATTCCCCTCCAGCGCGGCGCGGCGCAAGGCTGCTCCGGCGCCGGTCACCCATGGCAACCTCGCGCTCAAGTCTTCGCCATCGGATGAAGACTGGACCGAGTTCTGAGCCCGGTTGCCATTCAGGAGACTGCCATGCCTGCCATCATCCTTCCCCCGCGCTGTGATCGCGCCGCCGCCGAAGCGCTGCTGCCCGATCTGGTCGCCGCATCGCGCGGCGGCAGGGTGGAGATAGACGCGAGCAAGGCCGAGCAAGTGGGGCAAGCGATGCTGCAACTCCTAGTGAGCGCAAGGGTGAGCGCGAGCAGCTGTGCCATCTCGGCATCGCCCGCACTGGCTGAAGCGGCAAGGATGGCGGGCCTTTCAGAGGCACTGTTCGGGGAATTGCCGGCATGACCAGCGAAGAAATCCAGGGCATCTTTTTCGAGGAGTGTGAGGAATCGCTCGCCGCCGCAGAGGCCGGTCTTGCCGCTTGCAAGGAAGGCACGCAGGACGCCGATACGGTCAACGCGATCTTCCGCGCAGTGCATTCGATCAAGGGCGGCGGCGGGGCTTTCGGCTTCACCGCTTTGCAGGCCTATACCCACACCTTCGAAACGCTGCTCTCTGAAGTGCGTGACGGGATTTTGCCGCTCAGCGATCCGCTGGTCGATCTGCTGCTGCGCGCGCTTGATACGCTGACTGACCATGTAACAGCCGCGCGTGAAAGTGGCGAAGCACCCGAAGATGCTGGGCTGATTGCCGAAATGACGGCTGCTCAGGTTGCCAATGGCGGGATGGCTTTCGTTACTGAGCAGGCCGAAGCCTCCGAGCCGGAACCCGCCGCCGAAGCTGACGGCATGGATTTCGATCTCGATTCAATGCTCGATGATATTGCCGGTGGCTTTGCGGCAGACGATGCTGCGGCTGAACCCGCTCTGCCCGCCTGGCAAGTGCATATCCGCCCGCATGCGGGAGCGTTGGGCAAGGGCGGTGAACCGCTGCTGTTGCTGCGCGAGCTCGAGCTTCTGGGCGGCGAATGCATTGCCTGCGACAGCGCGGCAATCCCTGCGCTGGACCGCTTCGATCCGCATCAGGGCTATCTGGGTTGGACCTTTCTGATGCCCGGTTCGGTGGCCGAAGCGGAGGTGCGCGACATCTTCGATTTCATCGGCGACGACTGCGATCTTGCCATGGGTGCCGGTGCAGTGATGCCGCCAGCGCGCCTTGTTGAACGCGTTATGCCGCAACCGGAGCTGACTTCAATTCCAGTCTCAACCGCGCCTGCGGCTGAACCCAAGCAAGGCACCGCCGCGCCCGTGCCACCCGCACCCGCTGTCCCCTCTGCGCCCGCCCAATCCATCCGCATTGACCTGCCCAAGCTTGACCGGCTGATCGATTCCGTCGGCGAACTGGTGATTGCCCAGGCCATGATGGCCCAGCGTCTCTCAGGCGAGGGCATTGCCGCCAGCGAGGAACTGGCCCTGCTCGACACGCTGACCCGCGAGATTCAGGAAAGTGCCATGTCGATCCGCGCCCAGCCGATCGGCTCGGTCTTCAGCCGCGTGCCGCGCATCCTGCGCGAACTGGCTGCCTCGACAGGCAAGCAGGTCAGGCTCGAACTGGTCGGTGAGGCTACCGAACTCGACAAGACGGTGATCGAGCGGCTGGGTGAACCGCTCACGCACCTGATCCGCAACGCTGTCGACCACGGCATCGAAAGTGCGGAAGATCGTCTGGCAGCGGGCAAGAGCGCCGAAGGCACGCTGGTCCTCTCGGCCGAGCATCGCTCTGGCCGGATACTCATTCGCATTGCCGACGATGGCCGCGGGATCGACCGGGCGCGCGTATTCGCCAAGGCCGTCGAAAAAGGCATTGTCGCCGCCGACGCGCAGATGGCCAAGGAAGATATCGACGCGCTGATCTTTGCCCCCGGCTTTTCGACCGCGGCAACTGTAACCAGCGTTTCCGGGCGCGGGGTCGGCATGGATGTCGTCCGCCAGAACGTGAAGGATCTGGGCGGGCGCATCACCATCGAAAGCGAGGAAGGCAAGGGCACGAGTTTCACCCTGACCCTGCCGCTTACTTTGGCGATTTCGGATGGTATGATCGTCAATGTCGGTGATCAGACGCTGGTCGTGCCGCTGACCCATGTGGTTGAGAGCTTGCGGCCGAAGCCCGGCGATATTCAGGGGCTGGGTGCCGGCAAGCAGATGCTTAATGTCCGCGGGCGCTTCATTCCGGTGCTGCCGGTCTGCCAGACGATCGGCGCCAGAAGCTGTCTGGACAATGCCAGCGATGGCGTGCTGATCGTTGTCGATACCGAAGTGGCGGGGCAGGCGGCCTTGCTGGTCGATGATATCTGCGACCAGCGCCAGTTCGTGATCAAGAGCCTCGATACCCATTACCGTGCGGTCGATGGTGTGGCCGGGGCGACAATCCTGGGGGATGGGCAGGTGGCCCTGATCCTTGATGTTGACGGCCTCGTCGCCGGCGCAATGGCCCAGCCGGAAAGGCAGGCCGCGTGAACCTTGCAACCGCCTTTGCCACACCGATGCCCGGAATCAGTCCCGAGGTTTACGGGGAATCCGATTTCCGGGCCATCTCGGAAATCGTCTATGCCAGCTCGGGCAATGTCCTGCCCAAGGGAAAGGCGATGCTGGTCTATTCGCGGATCGCTCCGCTGGTACGAGAAAGCGGTTGCGGCACTTTCGCCAACTATGTTGCGATGATCCGCACAGACCTTGTCCAACAGGCGCGCACGGTTGCGGCGCTGACGACCAACCACACGTTCTTCTATCGTGAATCGCACCATTTCGATCACTTCGAGCAGCAAGTCCGCCCTGCGCTGCTGCGCAAATTGGGTGCGGGCAAGCCGGTCCGCCTGTGGTCTGCGGGCTGTTCGAGCGGCGAGGAAACATGGTCGCTGGTCATGGCGCTGCTCGGGCCTGACAAGCTGGAAGGCCGCCGCATTGCCCGCGGTGATATCCGCGTTCTGGCCAGCGATCTCGCGCCGCATGCCCTCGAAAAGGCCAAGGCGGCAACCTATCCGGCGAAAGACCTCCAGCCGGTGCCAAGCGATCTCGTCCAGCAATGGACCAAGCAGAATGGCGATATGGTTTCCATCGGCGATGATGCCCGCTCGATCGTGCGCTTCCGCAGTTTGAACCTGCTTCAGGGCTGGCCGATGAAGGGCAAGTTTGACGTGATATTCTGCCGTAACGTCATGATTTATTTCGATAATGAAACAAAAGAAAAATTGGTCGCACGATTTGCTGACGCGCTATTTCCCGGCGCAACCTTGTTCATCGGTCACAGCGAAAGGGTAACCGGACCAGCGTCCAGATTGCTCGAATCGGTGGGGCCGACGATCTACCGAAGGAGCATGGCATGACCATTCGTGTGCTTATCATCGACGATTCTCCAACCATGCGGGCGATCCTGATGTCGCGGCTTTCGGACGAGCCCGATATCTCGGTGATCGGCACAGCTTCGAACGCACTCGAAGGGCGCGAACTGATCAAGCAGTTCAACCCGGACGTGGTGACGCTCGATGTCGAAATGCCGGGCATGAACGGCCTCGATTTCCTCGAAAAGATCATGACGCTCAGGCCGACCCCGGTGATCGTCGTATCGGGATCGACGCAGGATGGCAGCGATGTCACCGCCCGTGCGCTCGCACTGGGAGCTGTCGATTGCTATGCCAAGTCAGACCGCTCCGGCACCCTGCCGCTGGATGACAATGGCCGCCTCGCCAACCTGATCCGGCAGGCCGCGCAGGTTCGCTTCAACAATCGCTGGCCGGCGCCGCCGGTGGTGTGCAACCGGATCAGTGCGCCAGTACGAAACGACAGTTCGCTGATCGCCATCGGCTCGTCGACCGGGGGTGTGGAGGCGCTGCAGGTGTTGCTCACCTGTTTCCCGGAAGACTGCCCGCCGACGGTGATCGTGCAGCACGTCAATCCGCGCTTCGCCCCGGCTATCGCCAAGACGCTGGATCTCATCTGCCCGGCGAAGGTGCAACTGGCCGAGTCCGACATGCCGCTGAAGCGCGGCAATATCTACCTTGCGCCGGGCGGTGACCGGCATCTGACGGTTGGCGGCTCTGGCGTCCACTATGCCCGGCTGCGGCCCGGCGATCCGGTTTCCGGCCATATCCCCAGCGTTGATGCCCTGTTCCACTCAGTGGCGGAGAAGCTCCGGGCAAAGGCCGTTGGCATCCTGCTCACCGGCATGGGGAGTGACGGGGCAAAAGGCCTGCTGGCCATGTCGCGCGCTGGCGCCCTGACAATCGCTCAGGACGAGGCGAGCTGCACCGTGTTCGGTATGCCGCGCGCCGCAATCTCGCTGGGGGCAGCAAACGTTGTGGCCCCGATCACCCGCATCGCCCAGCATGCGCTCAGGAAGGCTGCCTAGAAACCATGTTCCAGCAATCCATCTCAACGCCAAACGGCATGCGGCGGATCACCGTGCTGCAAGGACAGGTGCGGGTCAGCAATGATCCCGGCGTCGAGCTCAGCACTGTACTGGGCAGCTGTGTAGCCTCCTGCCTGTTCGATCCGGTCGCGATGATTGGGGGCATGAACCACTTTCTGCTCGCCGAACCGCCAGCCAGCCACGTGCCCGGCGAGGTTGACGTGCATTACGGCGTCTATCTGATGGAACTGCTGATCAACGAGATGCTGGGCCAAGGGGCAATCAAAAGCCGCATTCGTGCCCACCTTTACGGCGGTGCCAATCTTCGCGCCGGAATGGCGCCGATCGGCACGGCCAATGCCACCTTTGCCTGCAGCTTCCTCGATCAGGAACGCATTCCGCTGATGCGCGAGGATCTGGGCAGCAATTGCGCCCGCCGCGTCGATTTCCGGCCCGCCACCGGCCAGGTGCGGTGCCGCTCGGTTGAGAACACCCTGGCGCCCGAATTGAAATCCGTAACCCGCACCGACCGCACCGCCGGCGATGTCGAACTGTTCTGACGAAAGCGAGACTACCCATGAGCAAGCCCACACGTATCCTCACCGTTGATGACAGTGCCTCGATGCGGGCGCTGCTGTTGCACGCGCTCACTTCCAGCGGCTTTGAGGTCGCACAGGCTGATGACGGCATCTCTGCGCTCGAGTGGCTGGCCGTCAACGAAGCCGATGTTGTGATCACCGACATCAACATGCCGCGGCTCGATGGTTTCGGCCTGATCGAGCGCCTGCGCGCCGGCAACCGCCACCATGACCGGCCGATTCTGGTGCTCACCACCGAAAGCTCTGACGAAAAGAAGCAGCGGGCCCGCAATGCCGGAGCAACCGGCTGGATTGTAAAGCCCTTTGATCCGGAAAAGCTCGCCACTGCCGTGCGGCGTGTGGCGCATTGAGCAGGACAGGGGAGCGAAGAATGTTGCAACGCGAATTCATCACCTTCGAAGTGGGCGGACAGCTGTTCGGCCTCGACATCATGGCGATCCGCGAGATCCGCGCATGGACGCCGGTGACCAAGCTGCCGCGCGTGCCGCACTATGTCGCGGGCGTGGTCAACCTGCGCGGCACGGTGCTTCCGGTCGTCGATCTTGCCGCGCGGCTCGGCTGGAAGGAAACCGAAGCCACCCCCCGGCATGCGATTATCGTCACCCAGGTTGGCGGACAGGCGCGCGGACTGATTGTCGATACGGTCAGCGATATTGTCACAATCGCCGCCGACGCCCTCCAATCCCCGCCGACGACATCGTGCGATGGCGTTGTCCCCTTCATCGAAGGCCTTGCTGCCATTGATGACCAGATGGTGATGGTACTCGATCTCGACAAACTCAACGCCGATGAAATGTTGCCGGAAGCTGCGTGAGCGCCATTCCCGCCTTTGTCGACCTTGCCGCCGTCGCCGATATCCTCGGTGAGCTGGGAAATGAAGTCGAACAGCTCGGTGTCACGCTATGCCTTGATCCGGATGTTGCCTCGCGGCACATCGAAGCGCTTCAGGCTTTCGATCTGATCGCCCAGAAGCAGCGGGGGCTGGCCGCCTTGCTGCGGGCCGATTGCCCGGTCACGGCGCTGGCTGCGCTGGGGCTCGAGGATCTGAAGCAGCGGCTGGGATCGCCCTTCGATCGGGAGTAGGAAATCGGGACGAGGTGCGGCAATTCCGCCCGGATCCCGGAATAATGAATTGACCGCAGGCCGGTCGCTCCGTCAGAGTCGCGCAATGGATACCGATCGATTGCACGAGATTCTTGCTGCCCACGCCGGGTGCAAGGGTGCCCTGTTGCCGATCCTGCATGACATTCAGCACGCATTCGGCTGCATCGATGCCGTTGCCGAAGCTGCAGTGGCCAAGGTACTCAACCTCAGTCGCGCCGAGGTGCATGGCGTGGTGAGCTTTTATCACGATTTCACGCCGGAGGCCGATCCGCGCCCTTGCATCGAACTTTGCCGGGCAGAGGCCTGTCAGGCGCGCGGCGTTGAGGCGCTGGTCCCGGCTGCCACCGCTGCCGCTGGCGAGCGGGTAAGGATCAAACCAGTCTATTGCCTCGGCCTGTGCAGCGTTGGCCCTGTGGCCCGACATGGCGAATTACTGCATGCACGGCTGGATGAAGCTGCGCTGGTCAAACTGGTGCAGACCGCATGACCGTTGTGCGCATATCGGATGATGCGTTGGCGCTGGCCTGCGGCGCTGACGCTGTGGCCGCGGTCTTTGCGGCAGCGGGCTGGACGGTCGAGCGGGTGTCGAGCTGGGGGATGCACTGGCTGGAACCACTGGCGGAGGTCAATGGCATTGGTTGGGGGCCGGTAACGCCGGACCGGGTGGCTGAAATCATCGAGGGCAAGGCTGATGATCTCTGCATCGGCCCGATTGCCGCACATCCCTTCATCACAGGCCAGCAGCGGCTGACTTTTGCGCGAGCCGGCAAGACGCGGCCACTCAGCCTTGAGGATTATGCCGCCACCGGCGGCTGGACGGGGCTGAATCGTGCGCGCGGAATGTCACCGGCAGAGGTGATAGAACAGGTGATCGCCTCGGGCCTGCGCGGCAGGGGCGGGGCCGGATTTCCCGCGGGGATCAAGTGGCGCACCGTTGCGGGGGCTCCGGGCGAGCAGAAGTATGTCGTCTGCAACGCCGACGAGGGCGACAGCGGCACCTTTGCTGACCGCATGTTGATGGAAGGCGATCCGTTCCAGCTGATCGAGGGCATGGCGATTGCCGCCTATGCGGTTGGCGCAGGGCAGGGTTACATCTACGTGCGCAGCGAATATCCGCACGCGATTGCCAAGCTGCGCAAGGCTATCGATCTGGCGGCTGGCCATATCGCGCCCTTCGCCATTGAAGTGCGCGTCGGGGCAGGGGCCTATGTCTGCGGCGAGGAAACCTCGCTGCTGAACTCGATCGAGGGCAAGCGCGGTGAAGTGCGCGCCAAGCCGCCGCTTCCGGCGCTGAAGGGGCTGTTCGGCTGCCCGACTGTCGTCAACAATGTTCTGACTTTGGCGGCTATACCTCATATTTTACATGAGGATGGGGCGAGCCTCTATGACAATCTTGGCATTGCCCGGTCCAAAGGCACCATGCCGATCCAGCTGGCCGGCAACATCCGCCATGGCGGGCTTTACGAAACTGCCTTCGGTATCACGCTTAACCGATTGATTTATGAGGTGGGTGGCGGCACGCAATCGGGCCGACCGGTAAAGGCTGTTCAGGTTGGCGGGCCGCTTGGGGCCTATATTCCGCCGAGCCAGTTTGACCTGCCTTTCGACTATGAGGCCTATGCCGCGGCCAATGCCCTGATCGGCCACGGCGGTGTGGTGGTGTTCGATGACAGCGCCGACATGGGTGCCCAGGCGCGTTTCGCCATGGAATTCTGCGCGGCGGAAAGCTGCGGCAAGTGCACGCCCTGCCGCATCGGCTCGACGCGCGGGGTGGAGCTGATCGACCGCATTCGGGCGGGTGGCAAGGCTGGAGCAGACGCAGTTGAGGCGCTCCCCCAGATGCACAATGCCCGCAAGACCGGTCGCACCCGCGCGGAAGAGATCGCCCTGCTTGAAGACCTCTGCGAGACGATGAAAGACGCCTCGCTCTGCGCGCTCGGCGGCTTCACGCCCTATCCGGTGCTTTCTGCGTTGAAGCATTGGCCCGAGGATTTCGGAGCATGAACGCCGCCAGCCTCGTCATCCCGGCACGGCGCAGCACCTACTCCGATGGTTCGGCGGCAGAGGAGCGCTGCATTCCGGTTGAAGCGCCAATTGCGATCGAGATCAGCGGTGTTGCTTACGCCGTGATGATGGCGACGCCCTGCGATCTGGAGGACTTCGTCACCGGCTTTCTGCTCTCCGAAGGGCTCGCCGAGGTTAGCGAGATTGGCTCGGTGGCGCTCCATCCGGTAGAGGGCGGGGAAGGGCTGGTTGCCCGCGTTAACCTGCCGCCCGATCGCCTCGCGCCGATCATGGATCGCGCCCGGCGGCGGCTGGGGGATAGCTCCTGCGGTATTTGCGGGATCGAGAGTGTTGAGGCGGCCCTGCGGCCTCTGCCGCCCATTACGGCGCTTTGCACCGTCCGACCCGAAGCCATTCACGCCGCGCTTGCCGCTATGCGCGAAGGGCAGGGGCTCGGTGCGCTTACCGCCGCGACCCACGCCGCCGCCTTTGCGCGCCCCGACGGCACTCTGGTCGCCCTGCGCGAGGATGTCGGGCGGCACAATGCACTGGACAAGCTGATCGGCGCGCTGGCGCGGGATGGGATCGATCCCGCCAGTGGCTTTATGCTGGTAACCTCGCGCTGCTCCTACGAGCTGGTTGAGAAAGCTGCGCGTGCCGGTTGCCCGCTGCTGGTGGCGATCTCGGCCCCGACCGACCTTGCGGTGCGCCGCGCAGAAGCTTGCGGACTGGCGCTCGCGGTTCTCGCGCGCGATGATTCCATGCTATGGGTGGCAGGGCCGCAAATGGAGGCCGCCGATGGCCTATGAACCCCAAGCAGACTTCGGCACGCCCGAAGTTTTGAGCGAAACCAGCGTCACGCTGACGATCGATGGCCGCGCCGTTACCGTGCCTGCAGGCACCAGCGTGATGCGCGCAGCCGCGGTAAGCGGTGGTTCGATCCCCAAGCTCTGCGCGACTGACAACGTCGCCGCCTTTGGTTCCTGCCGGATGTGTCTGGTCGAGGTGGATGGCATGCGCGGAACCCCGGCCAGCTGCACCACGCCTGCCGCTGAAGGTATGGTCGTGCGCACCCAGACCCCGCGGCTGGAAAAGCTGCGGCGCGGCGTGATGGAGCTTTATATCTCCGATCACCCGCTCGATTGCCTGACCTGCAGCGCCAACAACGATTGCGAGCTTCAGGACACCGCCGCGCAGGTTGGTCTGCGCGATGTGTGCTTTGGCTATGACGGTGCGAACCATCTCGCCATGCCGGTCGATAGCTCGAACCCCTATTTCGATTTCGATCCCAGCAAGTGCATTGCCTGCTCGCGCTGTGTGCGGGCCTGCGATGAAGTGCAGGGCACTCTGGCGCTGACCATCGACGGACGCGGCTTTGCCAGCAAGGTCAGCGCGGGGCAGGCCTCTGACGACTTCCTCTCGTCCGAATGCGTTTCCTGCGGCGCCTGCGTGCAGGCCTGCCCGACGGCGACCCTGCAGGAAAAGGCGGTCAAGGAAATCGGCAAGCCCGAGCGCGCGGTGATCACCACTTGCGCCTATTGCGGGGTGGGCTGCACCTTCCGCGCCGAGATGCGTGGGCAGCAGCTGGTGCGCATGGTGCCGTGGAAAGACGGCAAGGCCAACCACGGCCACTCCTGCGTCAAGGGGCGGTTTGCATGGGGTTATGCCCAGCATAAGGACCGCATTACCCGCCCGATGATCCGCGAGACCATTGATCAGCCCTGGCGCGAGGTCAGTTGGGACGAGGCGCTGTCCTTCACCGCCGGTCGACTGAACGCTATCAAGGTGCAATATGGCGCCCGCGCGCTGGGTGGCATCACCTCCAGCCGCTGTACCAACGAGGAGACCTTCCTCGTCCAGAAGCTGGTCCGCGCGGGGTTTGGATCGAACAACGTCGATACCTGCGCGCGGGTTTGCCACTCACCGACCGGCTATGGCCTGAAGACCACCTTCGGCACCTCGGCGGGCACGCAGGATTTTGACTCGGTGATGGACGCTGATGTCATTCTGGTAATCGGCGCCAATCCGACTGACGCACATCCGGTTTTCGCGAGCCGGATGAAGCGGCGGCTGCGGCAGGGCGCGAAGCTGATCGTCATCGACCCGCGCCGGATTGATCTGGTGCGTAGCCCTCACATTGAGGCGGCGCATCACCTTGCTTTGCAGCCCGGCACCAATGTTGCGGTGCTGACCGCGATGGCATACGTGATCGTCACCGAAGGACTGGCTGACGAGGTCTTCATTGGCGAGCGCTGCGACGCCGACGAATACGCCGATTGGGCGCGCTTCGTTGCCGACCCGCGCCACTCGCCAGAGGTGCTGGAAGTGGTAACCCGCGTTCCCGCCGCCGACCTGCGCGCAGCGGCGCGACTCTATGCAACAGGCGGAAACGCCGCGATCTATTACGGGCTGGGCGTAACAGAGCACAGCCAGGGCAGTTCCACCGTCATGGCTATTGCCAACCTCGCCATGGCGACCGGGAACATCGGCCGACGCGGCGTTGGCGTGAACCCCTTGCGCGGACAGAACAATGTGCAGGGCGCCTGTGACATGGGCTCCTTCCCGCACGAGCTTTCGGGCTATCGCCACATCTCCGACACGGCGACGCGTTCGCTGTTCGAGCAGGACTGGGGCGTAACGCTCGATGCCGAACCCGGCCTGCGGATCCCCAACATGCTCGATGCGGCGCTCGATGGCTCCTTCCGCGCGCTCTATGTGCAGGGCGAGGATATCCTGCAGTCTGATCCCAATACCCACCACGTCGCGGCGGGGCTAAAGGCGATGGAGCTGGTCATCGTCCATGACCTGTTCCTCAACGAAACCGCCAACTACGCCCATGTATTCCTGCCGGGCTCTACCTTCCTTGAGAAGGACGGCACTTTCACCAATGCCGAACGCCGCATCCAGTTGGTGCGCAAGGTGATGGAACCGGCGAATGGCTATGCTGACTGGGAAGTAACGCAGGAACTGGCTAAGGCGATGGGGCTGGGCTGGAACTATACGCACCCGCGCGAGATCATGGACGAAGTGGCGCGGCTGACGCCCAGTTTTGCCGGGGTCTCGTTTGAGCGGCTTGAGCAGCAGGGGTCACTGCAGTGGCCGGTGAACGAAGCCCATCCCGATGGCTCGCCAATCATGCATGTCGACGGTTTCGTGCGCGGCAAGGGACGCTTTGTCGTTACCGACTATGTGCCGACCGACGAGAAAACCGGCCCGCGCTATCCGCTGTTGCTCACCACCGGGCGGATCCTCAGCCAGTACAACGTCGGCGCGCAGACACGGCGGACGGAAAACACAGTCTGGCATGAGGAAGACCTGCTTGAGATCCACCCGACCGATGCCGAGAACCGCGGACTGAACGATGGCGACTGGGTGCGCCTTGCCAGCCGGACCGGCGAGACAACCCTGCGGGCCCATGTCACCGACCGGGTCGCGCCGGGCGTGGTCTACACCACCTTTCACCACCCGGCGACGCAGGCCAATGTCGTCACCACCGAGTTCTCTGACTGGGCGACCAATTGCCCGGAATACAAGGTGACAGCGGTGCAGGTGATGGCCAGCAACGGCCCGACTGACTGGCAGGAAAGCTATGCCTCGTGGTCAGAAAAGAGCCGCCGCATTGCCGTGGAGCCAGCCGAATAATGGATATTGCGCGCCTGACCACCATGGCCAACCAGATCGCCCGCAATCTCGCCGCACAGGGGGATGAAGCAGCGATTGCCGCAACGGCGCAGCATATTCGCGATTTCTGGGACCCGCGCATGAAGGCGGCGATCATCGCCAGTGATCGCACGACGCTGGAACCGATTGCCCGGGCGGCGGTGGAGCGGTTGAAAAGTTGATCGGCAGCGAGCGGCGGGGCCACCCATGCCGTTGATCACGGCTGCTGTGCCATACTTGTTCAGGTGGAACCCTTGGGCGGACGATAGGAAGGCTCTTTCGTCCGCCCTGGGTAAAATCAGGTCAGCGGGCGGAAGACGCTGTCACCGCGCCAGCGCGCGAGCACGTTGTCGTGCACGATCGGGCTGAGCAGGTTTTCAAAGGCGCAGCCGGCAAGGCTGTTGTCCCACCAAACCACTTCGGCGCGCAGCGCCTCGAGGCCCGGGAGCGAAAGCCAGCAAACGGTGCCCGGGTGCAGGCGATTGATCGCCGAGCAGCAAAATCCGCCGAGCGAAAGATCGTGCACGACCGTTTCGAAATTTCGTCCACCCGACGCGCGAAAGCTTGCAGGAATTTGAATGCGCGTGCGCGGGGCACAGCGATCTTCCTGCGCCACCGTCATATAGCGGTCTGGTGCAATATACTCTGTCGACATGTCCGTCCCTCCGTATCGAACCGGTGCAAAATGCCCCGAAGCGTTACCGCGACCCTACGGTGTTCGCCCGTTGATTATGGCGGAACGCGGTTTCGGGGAGTTCAAGATAGAGAGTTAACAGAATCACGATGGGGGGAGGCAAACTGTTCACCAAGTAAGGAAACAAGTCTTTCCGCGACTACCTCTGGCGGCTTGACCGAAGCCGGGTCTTCGCCGGGCATGGCACGGGCGCGCATGGCGGTTCTGGTCGCGCCGGGGTTGACGATAGCGACGCGTATCTTGCTGATATTGCGTGTTTCTTGCGCATAGCAATCGAGCAAAACTTCAAACGCCGCCTTGCTCGCGGCATAGGCACCCCAATAGGCGCGGGGCTTTTCGGCGACCGAACTGGTCAGCCCGATTACCCGTGCATCTACCGATTTGCGCAGTAAGGGATCGAAGGCGGCCAGCAGCGCCTGAGTCGCCAGAACGTTAACGGTCAAAGCCTTGTTGAAAGCCGGCCCGTCGATGTCGGTAACGCTGCTCAGCTGGGGGAGAATCGCTGCGTTGATAACGAGGATATCGAGCGCCTGCCAGCGCGAGGAGATGGCACTGGCCAGCCGGGCAATCGCATCAGGCTCGGCCAGATCGAGCGGAGCAATCGTCGCACTGCCGCCAGCCGCGAAGATACGTTCTTCAACGGCTTCCAGCGCTTTGACATCGCGTCCGGTCAGCACGACGTGTGCGCCTGCTGCGGCAATGGCTTCAGCCGTGGCCGCGCCGATGCCCCGGCTTGCACCTGTTACCAGCGCAACCTGCCCGGAAAACGGCTTTTCGCTCATGATACCAGCAATGGCTCGGCTGGCGCTTCCCGCTCTTCCATATCGGTGAGACGGGTGGGATAGTCGCCGGAGAAGCAGGCATCGCAGAACTGCGGGCAGGACGCATTGCGTTCCTTCTCGCCCACGGCGCGATAGAGGCCGTCGATGGAAACGAAGGCCAGGCTGTCAGCGTGAATGAATTCGGCCATGCCCTGAACGTTCATCCGCGCGGCGAGCAGCTTGTGCCGCTCGGGCGTGTCAACGCCATAGAAGCACGAGTTTTCGGTCGGCGGGCTGGCGACGCGCATGTGCACTTCAGCTGCACCGGCATCGCGCATCATTTGCACGATCTTCATCGAGGTAGTGCCGCGTACGATCGAATCGTCGATCAGCACGATCCGCTTGCCTTCCACCAGCGCGCGGTTGGCGTTGTGCTTGCGCTTTACGTCCGCATGGCGCGCGCCGTCTTCGGGCTGGATGAAGGTGCGGCCGACATAGTGCGAGCGGATGATGCCAAGCTCGAACGGAATGCCTGATTGCTGGGCATAGCCGATGGCTGCGGGCACGCCGCTGTCTGGCACAGGAATGACAAGATCGGCTTCAACCGGCGATTCCTTGGCCAGTTCCACGCCGATTGCCTTGCGCACCTCATAGACCGACTGGCCGCCCATCACCGAATCGGGGCGGCTGAAATAGACATGCTCGAACACGCAGGGACGCGGATTCGTTTTGCCGAAGGGATGGTGGCTGGTGAGGCGGCCATCAAGCCTGACCTCGACCACTTCACCGGGCTCGATCTCGCGCTCAAAGGTTGCGCCGACAACATCAAGCGCCACGGTTTCACTGGCAAAGACCACGGCTTCACCGATCCGGCCCATCACCAGCGGGCGGATGCCGAGCGGATCGCGGCAGGCGATCATCCGCTTGGTGGTCTGGCAGATCAGCGAATAGGCGCCTTCTACCAGTCGCAGGGCATCGACAAAGCGGTCGAGCAGCTTGGGGAAGCGGCTGGTGGCGATCAGGTGGAGGATCACTTCGGTGTCAGAGGTCGATTGGAATATCGCGCCCTTGTTCACCAGATCGTGCTTGAGATGCAAGGCGTTGGAAATGTTGCCATTATGCGCCACCGAAAAACCACCACGAGCAAGGTCTGCATGCAGCGGCTGAATATTGCGCAGCCCCGATCCGCCGGTGGTGGAATAGCGCACATGGCCTGACGCCATTGGCCCGGGCAGCTCGTCAAAGATATCGTTGGACGAAAAGACCTGGGCAACATGGCCGAGCCCGCGCCGCGCGAAGAAGTCCTTGCCGTCAAAGCTGACGATGCCGCAGGCTTCCTGTCCGCGATGCTGAAGAGCGTGAAGGCCGAGCGCGGTCATCGCCGCAGCATCCTTGGCACCGATAACGCCAAAGATCCCGCACTCCTCGCGCAGCTTGTCACCGTCTGCGTCGAGGTACGGATTTGTGAGGTTCATGGGTAAGATTCGCACCTGCCGTTGCCTGAGCGCCGCTTTGGCCTTGAAGGCAGCGAAAGGCAAGGCTGGGTTACACGGTTTTCGCCAAGGTGCCGCTGCTGCGGTCTGAAACACCGATTTAGCGTGTCAGCCTGGGGGCGCTCTCATCGCTGATGCGGCTCGACATCTTGCAGTGATTTGGCGAGGGTTGGCGTGAGTTGAGGGAGCGGCAAATGCTGACAGAGCGGGACTTTTCGATCAGCATGGGCCAGATGCGGGGCGTTCCCTTGCGGCAAGCCGTGCCTGCCATTGCCCGCGCAGGCTATTCCGGACTGGTGCTTTCGCTTCAGGTTTACCGCGATGCCGTGGCCTCTGGCCTGTCGGACACGGATATCCGCAGCCTGTTCAGCGATCACGGGGTCGAGTTGGAAAGCATCGACGGGGTGATCGACTGGATGCCGGGCACACCGGTGCCGCCGGAGCTGAACGGCTTTCGCGATCACAAGGCTTTTTTCGAGGCAGCCGCCGCGATTGGCGCGCCGCGGGTAAATGCGGTTGAGCTGTTCCACCATGATCCGGGGATGGCGTCGATGGCCGATGGCTTTGCTGGGCTGTGTCAGGGTGCGGCGGCATATGGTCTGGCGGTCACCCTTGAATTCTCGCCGATCGGTTCGCTGCGGAACCTCGGCTTCGCCAATAGCGTGGTTGAGGCAGCAGGGCAGGCGAATGGCGGGCTGCTGCTCGATACCTGGCACTTCGCCCGCAGCGGAGGCAGGCCGGAAGACATCGCCGCTATCCCGCCGGAGCGGATCTTCGGCTTGCAGGTATGCGATGTTGGGCCAGTCCCGCATGACAGCCTGATGGACGAAGCCATGCACCACCGCCTGCTTCCGGGTGAGGGGCATGGCAATGTGGCCGAGGTTCTGGCTGCCTGCGCTGCGCACGGCATCCGCCAGCCGCTTTCGGCCGAGGTGTTCAACGATGCCCTGCTGGCCTTGCCGCTGGACCAGATGCTCGAACGGACGATTGCCGCGATGCGGAGCGTGTCGCCTTATACAAACCCCAGATTGGTCCCCAGCGCAGAGCCTGCGTAATTGTTGATGTTGGGAACGGCGGTGGTCAGGCTTCCTGCCGGTACGCCAAACCAGCTGGCCAGCGTCGCCGCGTACTGGTCAACCGACATGGTCGGGATCAGGCGGCCCTGTCCGATATCATCAGGCCCGCCATTGGCCAGTGTCGGGTTGATGCCATAGTACTTCTTGCCATTGACCGCGCCGCCCAGCACGAAATGCATCGACCCCCAGCCGTGGTCGGTGCCGTCATTGTTGGCGGTCAGCGCGCGGCCAAAGTCAGATCCGGTGAAGGTCGTCACCTGATTGGAAACGCCCAGCTCCACCGTGGTATCATAGAAAGCGCGCAGGGCATTGGCGAGGTTGGTCATCAGCGTGGGGTGGAGGGTGGCGAGGCCATCGTGGGTATCGAACCGCCCGGTTGAGACGAAGAACACCTGCCGCTTGGCCCCCATCTGGCTCGACATCGAGATCATCTTTGCGACCATCTGCAACTGCGCGCCAAGGCTCGATTGCGTATCAGCTGCAGCGGGGAAGGCGGTGGTAGTGATCGGCGCAGCGGCGAGCTGGGTGGATACCAGATCATAGAGATCAAGCGCGCGCTTGCCCACGGTGCCATGCGCACCCATGAAATCATGCGCGCCGCCGGGATTGCTGATCAGGCTCTTGAGCAAGGTCGATGCCGCCGCCGAACCCTGCAGGCTGGTGCGGGCGTTGAGGCCAATCGGACCGCCGGTCGTCAGCGAATACTGCACCGCCGTGCGGCCCGAGAGGAACACGGCATTGCCAGACACGTTGACGCAGGTGAGAGTCGAGGTGCCGTTGCCCGACTGCAGAAGATCGCCGATCCGTCCGCCCCAGCCAGACGAAGCGCCCTCGGGCGACGAGCTCTGCCAATAGCTCTGCTGGTCGTTGTGGCTGAGCAGCTTGGGTGGCAGCGGCACGCTATTGGCCTGATATTGCGCCTTGGTCGTCGGCTGGACCAGCGTGCCGACGTTAAGCATCACCGCCATCTTGCCGGCATCAAAGATCGGCAGGATCGGTGCGAGGCCGGGAGCCAGCGCCCATTGCGCGCCGCCGGGCAGGGCGGTCGTCGGGTTGAGCAACGTCGGGGCCAGCGCAGCCTGCGTGAAGCCCAAGGCACCGCGCTGCGCCGAATAGACGCCATATTGCGTGGTGTCATAGGGCACCAGCGTATTGGCGTAATCATTGCCGCCATAGAGGAACACGCAGACCAGCGCCTTGTAATCGCTCGCCGTGGCTGCCGCAGCCTCTCCCATTGCGGCAAGGTTCATCACGAAGGGTGCCGCAGTGCCCATCATCGAGACAGCGGAGGCCCGCTGGAGGAAGGCGCGGCGGGAAACGTCAGTGGTCATGTCCGTCACTCCTCAGCGCTGCACAAGATATTCTGGGCTGGCCATAACCAGCACGATCGCGGCGTAGATGCGGTTGTTGATCCCCGCAGTGGTCGTGATCGAGATTGTATCGAGCGCGGTTTTCATCTGGGCGATGGTCGCGGCGCTGATCTGGTTGGCGGCGAGCACCAGATTGAGCTCGGCCAGCAGCGCGGCGCTGTCTGTCGCCAGCGGGGTCAGCGCCGAATAGTCCGGCTTGGCCTCGCCTGCACCATTGGCGATGATCGCCTGCATATAGTTGATATAGGCCACCACCGATGGCTCGCTGGTGATCTGGAATTCAGGCGCGACCATATTCTTGGTGGCGATCGTCGTGCCGGGCGGGGTGTATCCCGGGCGGAACCAGTTGAACACGCTGCCGGCATGGCCGGGGCTCTCGCCGATGCGGTTGGCTGACGAGCCGGTATTGCCAAAAGGCCAGAGATTGGTGGGAGATGTAACGCCGAACGCCTTGGCCCATTGCACCAGCCGCACCACCGGTTCGCGCAATTTGCCGAAGGTGGTGCTGTCGACCTGGGTATCGTCGCGGGCCTCGACATCGGTCAGGATCGCGCGGATCACCGCCTTCATGTCCCCGCGCACGCCGCTGCCGTTGTTGGCGAACACGTTCGCCACGCGGCTGACATAGGCGGGGGAAGGGTTGCTGGTGACCATGTGCTGGATCAGCTGTTTGGAAACGAATGGCGGCACGTTGGCATGGGCGAACAGGCCATCGAGCGCCAGCTTGCGCGAGGTCGCGCTATCGTTGCCTGCCGGAATGCTGATGCCAAGGAAGCTCGACGCCCCGGTCTCGTGCAGAGTAGGCGTGTTGGCGAGCGGCAGGCGCATCCGGTCCGGCGTGGTGTTGTCAGTGTTGGCATAGGTATAGCCGGTCCACACCCGCGCAGCCTGCGAAACGTCGGCCTGGGTATAGGTCGGCACCGGATTGCCGCCAGAGAGCACCTGGGTGCCATCCATGTTGAGCTGATAAAGCCCGATGGTGAACAGCTGCATCAGCTCGCGGGCATAGTTCTCGTCCGGGATTGCGCCGGCGGTCGTGGCTTTCCGGTTGCCCAGAAAGGTCAGGTAGAGCCCCATGCCGACACTGGTCGAGACATGCTCCATGATGTCGCGGTAATTGCCAAAGGCGTTGTCCCACAGGCCATCGAGATAGGCGGCCATGATGAACTGCTCCCAGCTCGCCCCGAAACCGTCGATCGAAACCACCCACTGGTTGAGCAGCGAGAGGCCAACGCGCTGGCGCAGGATATCCGCGCTGCCCATCAGTTGCGACCAGATCATCGGATCGAAACCGGCGTTGTTGTTCACATTGGCAGCAACATTGTAGCCGCCCGCGACCAGAAAATCCCAGAACTTCTGCGGCCGCGCCATGGCGAACTGGTTATTGATCCAGCCGCTTATGCCGGACGCGATCACCGTGTTGATGTCAGCCTTGGCATAGCCGATCGAAGCTTGCGCCAGAAAACGGCTGGCCTGCGTTGCGGTAACCGGAACGGGAGTGGGGGTAGGGGTAGGTGTGGGAGTGCCGCCACCCGAGGTGCTGCCGCCGCCGCTATCTCCGCAGGCTTCGAGAAGGAGCGAACCAGCGGTGGCGAGAGTACCAGCCGCGAGTGCGCGGTGCGATACGCCGCTGTCATTTGGGCCGTCGTCAGGAGTCGCTTCAATAAGGGGCAATTCGATTGGCGTGAGACTGTCGGCCACGTCGCTCTCCCGATTGTTGACGGCTGATGGACCCGGATTGCCGCTCATGTGATTGCTAATTCGGTTCCGCATGCGGTTAAACCGGACTTAGGCATGATTTACCTGCTTATCCCCTGATTACAGCGCGGAGATGTCAGGTTCGTGTCATCATGATCCGGGCGATCTGGCGATGCCCGTCGCGGCGTTCCAGCTGGACCACGGCATCGATCACGCTGGTGGCATAGTGGGTGATGTCCTCGCGGCGCAGGCGGGTGCCGGCCTGCAGCACGATCAGCGCCAGTTGCTCGATAGCGCCTTCGGGGCTGTCGGCGTGGATAGTGGTGATCGAGCCGGGGTGGCCGGTGTTGACCGCGCGCAGGAAGGTGTAGGCCTCTGTCCCGCGAACCTCGCCCAGAATGATCCGGTCAGGCCGCATCCGCAGCGCCGCCTGCAGCAGGTCATCGGCGGAAACCCGCGCTTCGCCAAGTTCGCCTTTTGCTGCGAGCAGGGCGGCAGCGTTTTCGTGGACCAGCGATACCTCGGCTGTGTCCTCGATCAGCACCAGCCGTTCGTGGGCCGGGATTTCCTTGAGCAGGGCATTGAGGAAGGTTGTTTTGCCGGTCGAGGTGCCGCCCGAGACCAGAATGTTCCGCCGCGCCCGCACCAGATCGCCCAGAAACGCGGCGAGTGCAGCCGGGTCTTGCCCCGCTGGTGCATCGACCGCCTTCAGATCGCTCGTACCGCGCGAAAATCGCGTGCGGGTCAAAGCGCCTTGGGCAACATAGTCCGCCAGCGTCAGATCGGGCACCACGTGCTTGCGGAAGGCAAAAACCAGACTGCCGCGTGTGGCAGGCGGTGCGACGATCTGGACGCGGGCACCGTCGGGCAAGGTGGCCGAGAGCAGCGGATGCTCGCGGCTGATGCCCTGATGGCTCAGGCTGGCGATCTGGCGCGCGAGCCGCCACAGGCTGGCCTCGTCAAGCCCCGGCATGGCATGGCGCTCGGTGCTGCCATCGAGCGTTTCGACCCAGACTTCGCCGGGCCGGTTGATGAACAGATCGGTGACTTCGGGCCGCGACAGGATCGGAACCAGTGGCGCGATATAGGCGTCGAGATAGCGCAGCGGCTCTGCGGTAGGGGCAGGTTCGGCCACTCAGCGCACCGCTGGCGTGCCGCCGAAGTCGAGGTCATGCGCAACAAACACCGCGATCTGCGCGCCTTCTTTTACCTTCACCGTTGGCGGCCGGTTGTTGGCGGGGAGCAATTGCTGGCCGGTCTGGGCAATTTGCCCCGGAACCCCGACATAGACCGATCCGTTATTGGGCAGCTGCGAGGCGACGTTGACGCCAATCGTCAGCGCCGACTGCAATACGGCGCTGGCGAAATTGCGCAGGAAATGGGTGTTGACCGTGCCGGGAGCCCCAGCGCCGCCCAGGGAGTCGGTAACCGGCGACCCGATCCGGATCGCTACGCCATCGGGGCGGATCAGGCGGGTCCATGTCACCAGCACGCGGCTCAGCCCGGCGCTCGAATCGGCCTTGAACTCGCCAATCAGACGGCTGCCGCGCGGGATCAGCACGCGCGAGCCATCAAAACTGCGCACGTCCTGCGAAATCAACGCGCGCGCCAAGCCGGGACGGTCGGAATTGAGCGGGGTTTCGAGCACTGCGGCGATGATCGCACCCTGCGGGATGATCGTGCTGCGATTGCGGATCAGCGTTGCGCGTACAGCATCTTCACCGGCTTCGGCACCGCCGCCCGCACCGTTTACCGTTACGCCATTCCCGGCCGTCATATCGATTACCAGAGCCGGTTCACCCCCCCGGCTGCGCGAAGGAGGCGGGGGTGGCGGCAGGGCGGGCTCGCGCATCGGCGGGGCCGCGATCATGCGCGGCTGCGGGACGGCTGCGGGAGCGGGGCTGGGGCTTGGCTGCGCGACGACCGGCTGTGGCTCGGGCAGCGGCTCGGGCGGGATAAACAGCGGCGGTGGCGGCGCAGGCAGGCGTGAGGCCGATGCCGAAGTCGGCAAGGCCCTTGCCTGACGCGCACGGCGGTTGGAATCAAGATAGAAGAACAGCGCCAGCGCAAGGATCAGCGCCAAGCCGATCAACAGCGGCGTGGGCAGGCCTTCGCGCGGGAGCTCCACCTCGGGGCGCAGCTCGTCGATCTGGTTGTCACGCGGGTCGGTTCCGGCAAGCGTGGTCATTTCGCATTGCTCCCGGAAAGGCGCAGGGCCGTGGCGCGAAACTTGCCGAGCACGAAGACCATCCGCTCGGGCACGCCCTCGATCACATAGCTGCCATCGCGCATCGTGCCGTTGACCAGCGCCAGATTGCCGCGTGCGTCCTGGTTGTAGACGGCGGGCAGAGTGGCGTCGTTTTGCCAGCGGAGCGCCGTGAAGTGGCCGTCATCGCTGATGCTCAGCGGCCAGAGGCTGCGTTCGCCCTTCATCTGGTACTGGCTGGTCGCCATCACCGTGGTGGCGGGCGTGTTGCCCGTAGCGAAGGGGTAGGTGAAGGTCACGATATAGGGCTGGAACGACCCGCTCTGCTCCGCAGAATAGAGCGAAAACGAATAAGAGCGCTGGTCGGAAATCACCGTCAGATTGGTCGGCAGGCCGGGGCCGACCGGCTTGATCACCAGACTGTCCGCCCGCTTGTTCACTGCCGCCTGCCACGACCCGGCATCACCCAGCGTGACGGTTTCGATCCGCTCTTCGGGCGAAAAACGCACGGTCACCGCATAGCCCGCCGCAACGCGCAGCGCGACGACCTCTGCGGGATCGTAACCTACTGTCTGGATATGCGGATCACCGCTGCCGGGCATTGGCGCGATCTCGGCCGTCAGGGCCGAGGGCAGGGCCAGAAGCGCAGCAAGAAGGGCAAGGCGGGACTTCACATCGCCCCCTGTTGCTGGTTGTTTTGCGGCACCACCATCCGCGGCCCAAGCGCTGGTGCGGGAGCCTGCGGGGCGAGGGGCACGGGCGCGGCGTTCTGCTGCGGCACGGCCTCCTGATCGCGGCGGTATTCGATCACCTGAAAGCCCAGCGGATTGGCGAGGCGATCCTCCAGCGACATTGGTTCGCCCGAATAGCGATAGCGGATCTGCGCCGCCCACCAGCCGCGCTGCGCCGAAGCTTGCCCCTGATCGCGCCGCTCGGTGATGAAACGCACTTGTGCGGTGTCCGGACCGGTGGGCGTCACGGATTCAACCGTGGTGGTGACGAGCGCATTGCGCGGATAAACGTTGAGCGGGCTCAGCGGATTGTTGGTTGGCATCAGCGCAAGGTAATCGCGCCGCGCGGTATCGCCAGACCACAGCGAAACCTTCTTGTATTGCTCTGCCAAACCGTTGATCTCGAATGTTTCCCGCGCGATGACATATTGTGCCAGCATTGACTGGGTCAGCGCGGTTGTCGGCGTAACCTTCTGCGGCTGGGTGCCATCGAGCACCTGCACATAACCTGTCGTCCGGTCGACCAGCAGGGTATAGGGCACGACCTGCTTCAATGGCGTGAGCGCGACCAAGGCCAGCCCTTCCAGCAGCGCAATCACTGTCGCAACGGCGGCGATGATCCAGGCCACGCGGTTCGATTTGCGCTGCTGGTGCTCGCTGTCCACCGCCCAACTGCGGGCCTCGGCAAAGATGGCCTCACGCTCGGCGGCGCTTGCTGCAAGGTTGGTATCGTGTTCGGTCATGTCAGATCATCCCGGCGCGTGGCGGCAGACGATTGCCGGGGCGTCGAGCGGCGCCCTTCCTGTCCCAGCGGCAATGTTTGTGGGCCGCGCCCTGTGTCAATTGTGCCCGCATCATCGCGCGGCGAGGCAGTGCGCTGCGCCGCTTGCACCTGCTGCGCCATCCGCGCCTCGCGCCAGTCCTGCGCCTGCGCGGCTGAGGCGACCTGTTGCGCGCGGCTGGGCATGCCATCCGCAGGCGCTCCGGCAAAGGCGAGACTGGGGGCGGGCAGCAGGGGAACGCTGGGTTGTGAGGGCAGGCGCAACAGATCCTGCAACGGTCGCTCTGGCAGGCTGAAGGCCAGACCGGCACGCACCATCGCGGCCAGCACAGCGACCAGCACCAGGGCAAAGAACGCAGCCGTGCCCAGCAGCTGCACCGGCAAGGCGCCAAAACCTTCGGTCCCGCCCGCCAGATCGCGCAGCGCCAGTACCTGCGGCTCAAACACCGCCAGTTCCAGATTGAGCACCACCGGCACGGCCAGCGCGCCGAGAAAGGTTCCGGCCAGCACCCGCAGCCAGCCGACAAACAGTCCGCGCGTTGCGTCGAACAGGGCAGCAGCGATGAAGGCCGGGCCTAGCGCCAGCAACAGCGCCGCGATGATCCGCACCGAAAGCAGTCCGGCAAGCGCCGTCACAGAAAGAACGCCAGAGCCCCATTGCAGGCTGTCCATGCCCGGCACGACAGGTGGATTGTTGGCCGTGGGCGCATTGGGCGAGCCCGGAGCGGGCGCGGTGGCAGACGTCGCCAAAGCCTTGGTCTTGGTCGCAATCGCATCGGCAACCGCAGCATTAGCCATATCAACCCGGGCCGCAATTCCGCTGTTGCCGTTGCTGGCAATCCCGGCGGTGCCGGAGAGGCCTGTAGCCGCCGCCTCTGGCACTTGTGTCACCACATCGAACACCAGCACGCGATAGGCCGACCACTGCGTTGCCAGCGCCAGCACAAGGCCGAGCTTCACCGCCGTCAGCACTGAATCGCGCACGGTAACCGTGCTGCCGAGCAGCAGCCGATAGCCGATCAGTGCGACATAGATCGTCAGCAGTCCGGTCAGCGCCATGCCGAAGGCCGAACCCGGCCCCAGTGCGCGATAGCCGGCCTCGCCAATCGTCAGCCCCTGACACTCGATGTAGCTGACAACCGAGCTGACATAGGGTCCAAGCGGATCGAAGGCGGGACAGGCAGACATCACGCCACCTTCACCAGCTCGGGAATCCACATCGCCGGATCATCACCGGTGCGGGTCCGGATTTCGTCAAACAGGCGCACAGTGCGCTCGCGGCCTGACAGGATCGTCAGCAGATCATCCTCGCCCGCGAGGTTCAGCCGCACAACTACGCTTTCCAGCCCGTGCTTGACGAGGAAGCAGCGCGAGCTGTCAGGCAGGTTGCGGATCAGATCGAACTCGTGCCGCGTCAGGCCGAAACCGCCGACATAGTCTTCCTCGTTCGCCTTGGGATTGGCGGTGAAGATCTGCGTCGCGGCCTGTTCGACGATGGCCGAGGAGATGCGGCTGGCCAGCGCGTCTTCGGCGTTCTGGGTGACGAAACCGACGATGCCGTTGCGCTTGCGGATGGTCTTTTCCCAATCGCGGATGCGCGCGACGAAGACCTCATCGTCAAGCGCTTTCCAGCCCTCATCTACGACGATAATAGAGGGCGTGCCATCCAGCCGCTCGTCCACCCGGTGGAACAGATACATCATCGCCGGGGTGCGCAAGACCGGGCTGTCGAGCAGTCGCGTCATGTCAAAGCCGACGGCGTCCTCGGTCAGGTCAACCGCGTCTTCGGCATTGTCGAACAGCCAGGCGTGCTCGCCTTCGCCCCACCACGGCCGCATCCGCGAATGGAGATCGCGGGCATGGGGGCGCTGGCCGCCGCGCAGCAGTTCGACGAACGAGCGCAGGCGGCGATAGGCGGGGGCGGCGGCATAGCTCGCGTCTACCGCATCCTTGATCTGCGCCACTTCGTCAGCCGAGAGCGGCTGGCCATCGCTGGTTGCCAGCAGCGAAATCCAGTCTTGCAGGAAGCGCCGGTTCTCCGCTGTGTCGGGCAGCAGCAGCGGGTTGAGCCGGCTCGGCGTGCCGGGGCGCAGCACGTCGTAAACCCCGCCAATTGCGCGGATGAAGAGCTCCGCGCCGCGATCCTTGTCAAAGAAAACGATGCGCGGATTGAAGCGTCGGGCCTGGGCCAGCAGGAAGTTGACGATCACCGTCTTGCCCGAGCCCGAGGGGCCGATGACGGTGAAATTACCAAGGTCGCCGTGGTGGAAATTGAAATGGTACGGCCCCGCCGCCGTTGTTTCAAACATGGCGACAGCATCGCCCCAATGGTTGCCGGATGCACTGCCCAGCGGGAAGTTGTGGCCACTGGCGAGGCCAGCAAAATTGGCCGATCCGATCAGCGCGCGGCGGGCGATATAGGGGAAGTTGCCGGGGAACTGTGCCCAGAACGCCGCCTCCAGCCCAAGATCCTCGCGCACGGCGATAATGCCGAGATCGGTGAGCGTCGATTGCACTTCGGCCACACCGGCATCGACTTCGGCCTGTGCATTGCCGCGCACCAGCACGGTGAGGTGATGCTCGCCAAAGCTGGCGCGGCCCGCGGCGACATCGTCTTTCGCTTGCGCCAGTTCGCCGCGCAGGCTGATCGCCTCGTCATCCGAAGCGCGCATTCGCCTGAGCGCAAGGTTCATGCGGCCAAGGCTCGCCTGTCGGTCAACGAAGGCAAAGCTTTGGGAGACGACCATCTCGGCGGGAATGCGCAGCAGATCGTCGAGCATGCCGGGTCCAGTCTGCGCCGGGTAATCCTTGATCGAAACGACGGCGGCAAAGCCCTTGGCCAGTTCCGCTGTCGGCCCCAGTTCCAGCGTATCGCGGCCAAAGCTGACGCGGCGATAGGGCAGGTATTCACCGGCATCGCCTTCTGGCAGGCGGACCGGGCGCAGCTCGGCGTTGTAGAGTGTTGAAAGGAATTCCAGCGGCTCTGAACAAGGCCCCGCTGGCGTATCATAGGCGGAGAGCAATCTGGGCCGGTAGGCTGACATGGCGGAGAGCAATTGCTCGCCCGCAGCCTCCAGCGCGCGGCATTCGGCGGCGAGGCGGGCAGCCACTTCCTCGCGGCCACGCGCGAGGCCGAGGAAGCTGGCGAAACGGTCAACCACGCCCGCCTTGCCCTGCATCGGGCGGCGGATCAGGGTGAGGAACAGGTCGTTGACGTAAAGCTTCTTCGCCCCGAGCCGCGCAGCCCAGGCCGTATTCAGGTTCTCGCTGAAATCATCAGGAAACTCGCCGCCTGTCGCTGGCTCAACCCGCCGCCGGACGATGTGGTGATAGACGGCATAGCGCGATGATCCGATCGCCCGCAGCATCGCATCGCGCAGGGTCTTGCGGTAATTCAGCTCATCGCTTTCGGCGGTTTCGAACAGAAGGCCGCCCAGCCGGATCGTCAGCATCAGCGTGCCGTCGCGCAGGCGCAGCACGCGGTCATTCACATGGTGGGCATAGGGCAGGCGACTGCCGGCGCTGGCTTCACGCTCAAAAGGCGGTGCCCCGGTTTTCCCGCCGCCGGTCAGGCCCGATAGGAATTGCATTGCCAGAACCGGTAATTGCGCACGCGAGGGCAGCGGGCGATGCGCACCAGCCACAGATCGAATATCCGCGGCTCACGCAGGCAGGCGATGAAGCCGATCAGGTGAACCACCACAGCAAACAGCAGCACCCAGGCCGACTTGAATATCAGGAAAGCCTCGGTCGAAAGCACGCCATTGATCACGAAGAAGGTATAGGTCACGCCCGCGAACATCTGCGGCCGGGTGAGGGCCACAAACATCGGATCGCGGGAGAGGCCCTGGCTCATTTGGCTCTAGTAACCGCTACCGGCGGCAGACTGGATGCCCGCGACGATGCTCGCGGCGCCGAACAGGATGAAACAGCCAAGGATCACCGAAGCGCCATAGCGCCAGTTCATCCGGCCGGTGAGCATCATGAAGCCGACCACGGCAACGGCGATTACGGCAACAACGGTGGCCACGGTTCCCAGCAGCGTTCCTTGTATCCACGCCACAGCCGCAACAATCGGCCCGGACCCAGCCGGATCGAAGTTGGCCGACTGCGCAAATGCAGGCGCGGAAAAGGCTGCGGAAAGGCCACCTAGGGCGATTCTGGTGAGGCTTCTGTTATGCGACATGGCTTGAGACTATTGGCGACCCCGCTGCGGTGCAATCTGAATCTTGGATAACCCCACAAGGTTGTGTGAACGGCCTTGGTAAACGGCGTGCAGGCACTTTGGCGTGCTGTTCGAGAATTTTTTTAGCCTTTGAGTCCGTAAAAGCACACCACCATATGTTGAGTCCTGTTGGAATCCGATGACTCCACATGATGTGTGGGACTCGTTTCGTTCTCCTGAAACTGAGCGCCGATTTGGTTCGAATCCCTAGGATTCCAGCCGAGTCGCGACTTGACGTGGGGCTGTGGATAACTCACCCTAAGGCTCAATTCCGGGGGTAATCGAACGATCATGGCTGCAACAATGCTCAAGGAACGGACCCGCGCGCCGTCGGTAAAGGCAGACCCGCGCGCGCTGCTTCCGCTGAACACCATCATCCCGGGTGACTGCGTTGAGGCCATGCGCACACTGCCTTCGGCCTCGGTTGACCTGATTTTCGCAGATCCGCCCTATAACCTGCAGCTTGGCGGCGATCTCTCGCGCCCTGATGGCAGCCATGTCGACGCCGTGACCGATCACTGGGACCAGTTCGACAGCTTCGCGATTTATGACAAGTTCACCCGCGAATGGCTGACCGAGGCGCGCCGCGTGCTCAAGCCCAACGGGGCGCTGTGGGTGATCGGTAGCTATCACAACATCTTCCGCGTTGGCGCGATGATGCAGGATATGGGCTTCTGGATCCTCAACGATGTGGTCTGGCGCAAGGCCAACCCCATGCCCAATTTCAAGGGCACCCGCTTCACCAACGCGCACGAAACGCTGATCTGGGCAAGCATGGGCGAGAAGGCAAAGTATACCTTCAACTACCGCCTGATGAAGACGCTGAACGATGAATTGCAGATGCGGTCTGACTGGGTTCTGCCGATCTGCTCCGGCCAGGAGCGGCTCAAGAAGGGCGGAACCAAGGTTCACCCGACGCAAAAGCCCGAGGCGCTGCTTTATCGCGTGATGCTCGCCACCACCAACAAGGGTGATGTCGTGCTCGATCCGTTCTTCGGCACCGGTACCACTGGCGCAGTCGCCAAGCGTCTGGGCCGCGACTGGATCGGCTGCGAGCGCGAAAGCTCGTACCGCGAAGCCGCGCTCGAACGCATCGAACTGGCGCTGCCGCTCGATGAGAGCGCGCTCACCACCATGCAAAGTCACCGTCCGGCCCCGAAGGTCGCATTCGGCACGCTGATTGAAACCGGCTGGATACAAGCCGGAACTACGCTCACCGACAAGAAGCGCCGCATGAGCGCTACGGTGCGCGCAGACGGATCGCTGCTCTCGGGTGCGGAGTCTGGCTCCATCCACGGCCTTGGTGCCAAGCTGCAAGACGCTCCGGCCTGCAACGGCTGGACCTTCTGGCACATCGAGCACGAAGGCGAGCTGAAGCCGATCGACGCAATCAGGAAGTTGTACCTCTTGGCGACCGAGGATTGAGTTGTTCGCGCCTTTGCGCGAACACCTGAGCTATGACCCAAATCTACCTCCGCCCCATCGCCCTCGCTGAAAGCCCGCAGAGCGAGGAGGGCGATGCGCTGCGGCTTGCGGGCGGCATGGTCTATGCCAGCCGCTTCGCCGTGATCCAGCGCGATGGTGGCAAAGTGGTGAGCCGGGAACGCTATTCCGCGCGCCAGCTTGAGGCCGCGCTGCCAGGCCTGCCCGCCGAGGTTGCCGAGCAATTTGCCAACCTGAAACGCACCCACGCACCGCTGCAATGTGGGGCCCGGACGATCCGGCTCGACCAGCCGCAGGTGATGGGCATTCTCAACGTCACGCCGGACAGCTTTTCCGATGGCGGCGAATTCCTCGACAAGCCCGAAGTCGCCAATGCCCATGCGGCGATGATGCTGGAGGCAGGCGCAGCGCTGATCGATGTCGGCGGCGAAAGCACGCGTCCCGGCGCGGCAGCGGTATGGGAGGGCGACGAACTGAAGCGCGTGATCCCGGCGGTCGAGCACCTCGCCAAGATGGGCGCGGCGATCAGCATCGACACCCGCCGTGCAGGGGTGATGGAAGAGGCGCTGAAGGCCGGCGCGCATATCATCAATGACGTTTCCGCCCTGCGCCACGATCCGCGCAGCGTTGAGCTCGCCGCCGCCTCAGGCGCGCCCGTGGTGCTGATGCACGCGCCGGGCGAGGGCGAGGATCTTCATGCTGATGGGGCATACACAGATGTTGTGCTCGACGTGTTCGACTGGCTAAAGGCCCGCCGCGATGCCGCGCTTGCCGCAGGTATAGCGCGCGAGCGTATCATGCTCGATCCCGGTATCGGCTTTGGCAAGACAGTGGCGGAAAACCTCGCGCTGATAAATGCCCTGCCGCTGTTTCACGCCCTCGGCCAGCCGCTGCTGGTCGGCGTCAGCCGCAAACGCATGATCGGCGCGCTCAGCAACGAGGCTCCGGCGCACAAGCGGCTGGGTGGGTCACTGGCGCTGGCGATGTCGGCGCTCAATGCCGGGGTGCAAATGCTGCGGGTTCATGATGTACCCGAGACGGTGCAGGTGGTGCACGTCTGGCGCGGCATGCGCGACGCGGCGCTGACGGATTTTGGGCAGTTACCGGCCTGATCAGGCCGCCCCATCAATCCCCAGATCGGTGAGCTTGCGATAGAGCGTCGAGCGGCCGATCCCCAGCCGCCGGGCGACTTCGGTCATGCGGCCGCGATAGTGGCCGATGGCGAGGCGGATGACGTCGGCCTCGATCTCTTCGAGCGGGCGCAGATTGCCGTCGGGGGCGTAGAGCAGCACGCCGACGCCTTCCTGCATGGGCTGCGATGCCGGGTGGCCTTCGCTGCCGAGCAGGTTGGAAAGTTGCGGGAAATCTTCGGAAGTCAGCGCGTCGCCTTCGCAGAACACCGCGGCGCGGAACAGCACAGCTTGCAGCTGGCGGACATTGCCGGGCCAGTCATAGACGCCAAGCAGCGACAGCGCGCCGTCGGTAATGCCGAGCGGTCTCAGGCCTGGCTGCTCGCCGATGCGGCCAAGGAAATGGCGGGCGAGGGCGGGAATGTCTCCGGCGCGCTCACGCAAGGGCGGCAGGGCTACGGTCGTGGCGCTGAGTGCCTGATAGAGCTCGGGCATGAAGTGCCCGGCATGGACCAGATCCTTCAGCGGCAGGTTGCTCGCGGCGATCAGGCGGACGTCGACCTTGAAGGAATGGCGCGCGCCGATGGGGCGCACATCGCTGCGGGCGATCGATTCGAACAGGCGTTCCTGCATGGTGTCGGGCAGACGGTCGATCTCGTCGATCACCAGCGTGCCGCCATCGCAATGCTGAAGCGCGCCGATCTGGCGATCAAATGCACCGGGGAATGCGCCGCGCTCGTGGCCAAACAGCACCGATTCAATCGAGTTGGCTGGCATCCCGCCGATATTGACGATCCGCATCGGCATGCGTGAACGCGGGCTTGCGGCGTGCATGGCGCGGACCAGCATTTCCTTGCCGGTGCCGCTTTCGCCCTCGATCAGCACCGGGCCGTGGCCGCGCGCAGCCTTGGCAGCGATGGCGAGCGCCGAGCGAAATGTGGGCGCAGCGCCAATCATCGAATCGAAATCGAGACTGGCGTGCATCTTTTCGGTGAGCGGGGCGAGTTCGTCCTGCGGGCTTTCGCGGGTTGTCGCGGCGCGGAGCGCAAGCATCAGCCGGTCGGGCGCGACCGGCTTGATCAGGTAATCGGTAGCGCCCGCGCGCATCGCCTCCACCGCCAGCAGCGGCGAGGAGCTGGTGGTGAGCATCAGCAGCGGCAGGGCGGGGCGGCGGCTCTTCAGCTCGGCAATCAGCGCGCAGGCATCGTCGCCCGGCACCCATTGATCAAGAATGATCGCACTCAGTTGCATCCCCTGGCGCGTACCGAGCGTTGCAATCGCGGTTTCCGAATCGCGCACGACAATCGTGCGCCAGCCTTCGCGTGCGGCGAGCGCAGAAATGAGCCGGCATTGCGCCGGTTCGTCATCGATCAGCATCAGCAGGCGCTGTTCGATTTCACTCATAACCTTGCCAAATCCCCCACGCGTCGGCCTGCCGGAATGCAGCCGCTGGGAAATGTCATAGCTAACGTGGGTAAAGAGGCGATTAAGGCTCTTATCCCTTGAGGCTTTGGCAGACCGGAGATAAGGGGCGCGTTCCAGACATCTCAGCCCGCCGCTGCGGGCGCAATTTGGGGAACGGCAAATGGCTTCCGGCAACGACATGAAAGCGCATGAAGGCACCTATGCAGGCTTCATGAACCTCATCAAGTATTCGATTCCCGTGCTGGTGGTGATCACCATTGTCGTCATCAAGCTGATTTCCTGATCCGGCCATGACTGCAGCGATCCGCATTGCGGTTCTGAAAGAGCGCGCAAGTGGCGAAACCCGCGTTTCCGCCACACCTGAAACGGTGAAAAAGTTCATCGCGCTGGGCGCGAGCGTTGCTGTTGAGCCCGGTGCAGGGGCCAGTGCATCGATCGCCGATGCCGACTATGCCGCCGCCGGGGCTGAAGTGACCAAGGCAGCGCTGACGGGCGCGGATATCATCCTTTCGGTGCAGGGGCCTGAGCCGAAGGTGCTGTCGGGCGCGCACAACGGTGCATGGCTGGTCGGCGTGCTCGACCCGTTCGGGCAGCGCGCGCGGATCGATGAATATGCCAGCCTGGGCTTTGAGGCTCTGGCGATGGAGTTCATGCCGCGCATCACCCGCGCGCAGTCGATGGACGTGTTGTCATCGCAGTCGAACCTTTCCGGCTACAAGGCAGTGATCGAAGCGGCTAACCTTTATGGCCGCGCTTTCCCGATGATGATGACCGCGGCGGGCACGGTTTCCGCAGCCAAGGCTTTCGTCATGGGCGTCGGCGTTGCGGGGCTTCAGGCCATTGCCACGGCACGGCGTCTGGGCGCGCAGGTTTCGGCGACGGACGTGCGCTCGGCGACCAAAGAGCAGATCATGTCGCTGGGTGCCAAGCCGATCTTCGTTGAGAATGTCGCAGGCATCGAGGGCGAAGGCGCTGGTGGCTATGCCACGGAAATGTCTGAAGAATACCAGAAGGCGCAGGCCGAACTGGTATCCAGCCACATCGCCAAGCAGGACATCGTCATCACCACCGCGCTGATCCCCGGCCGCGCTGCACCGCGCCTGATCTCGGACGCGCAGATCGCGACGATGAAGCCCGGCAGCGTGATCTTTGATCTCGCGGTCGCTCAGGGCGGAAATGTCGAAGGCTCGGTCGCCGATCAGGTGGTTGAAAAGCACGGGGTGAAGATCCTCGGCTATTCGAACACGCCCGCGAAACTCGCGGCCGACAGCTCGGCGCTCTATGCGCGCAACCTCTACAACTTCCTCTCCGCCTTCTGGGACAAGGAGCAGGGCAAGCCGGTTCTCGATGAAGAAATCGGCGATGCTGTGCGGCTGACCAAGGATGGGAAGGTCGTCAACGGACGCCTTCTGGGGGCATAAAAATGGACTTCATCTCAATCCTCTCGATTTTCGTCATGGCCTGCTTCGTGGGCTATTACGTCGTCTGGTCGGTCACCCCGGCGTTGCACACGCCACTCATGGCGGTGACCAATGCGATTTCCTCTGTGATCGTGGTGGGCGCGCTGATTGCTTCTGCGGCGGCGGGTAGTGCTACTTCCAAGTGGCTCGGGCTGCTCGCGGTGGTGCTGGCTTCGGTCAACATCTTCGGCGGCTTTGCCGTGACGGCGAGAATGCTGGCGATGTACAAGAAGAAGGAGAAGAAGTGATGGAACACGTCGCTACTCCTTCATGGGCGATGTTCGCCTATCTGATTTCCGGCGTGTTGTTCATCCTCGCGCTGCGCGGGCTGTCTTCGCCTGCGACCAGCCGCACCGGCAACCGCTTTGGCATGATCGGCATGACGATTGCCGTGGTGACGACGCTGGTTACCCACCAGATCGCCAGCCTGCCCGAGATCGTCGGTGCTCTCGCCATCGGTGGCGGCATTGGCTGGGTCACCGCGCGCAAGATCGCCATGACCGACATGCCGCAGCTGGTTGCGGCCTTCCACTCGCTTGTCGGCCTTGCTGCCGTGCTGGTGGGCTGGGCGGCCTATCTCAACCCCGAGGCTTTCGGCATTGCCGGGCCTGACGGGGTAATCGAGGCGCAGAGCCGGGTCGAAATGGGCCTTGGCATCGCCATCGGTGCCATCACCTTCTCAGGGAGCGTCATCGCCTTCCTGAAACTCGCAGGCAAGATGAGCGGCGCGCCGATCATGCTGCCGGGGCGGCATGTGCTGAACCTTGGCACGATCATCGCGATCCTTGGCCTCGTGGGTTACTTCACGCAGGATCAGGCTCTGTGGGTGATCGCGACGGTTACCGCGCTGAGCTTCATCATCGGCTTCCTGCTGATCATCCCGATAGGTGGTGCAGACATGCCGGTGGTTGTCTCGATGCTCAACTCGTACTCGGGCTGGGCAGCGGCAGCGATGGGCTTCACGCTGCACAACACCGCGATGATTATCACCGGCGCGCTGGTCGGTTCCTCTGGCGCGATCCTGAGCTACATCATGTGCAAGGCGATGAACCGCGGCTTCCTGAGCGTTATCGCTGGCGGCTTTGGTGCCGAGGCTTCCGCTGGCGGCGGCGAGGCACGTGAACAGCGCCCGTGGAAGCGCGGCTCGGCCGAAGACGCGGCTTACATGCTGGGCGAAGCTGAAAAGGTAATCATCATCCCCGGCTATGGCATGGCCGTGTCTCAGGCGCAGCACGCGCTGCGCGAGATGGGCGATCTGCTGAAGGCCAAGGGCGTCGAAGTGAAATACGCGATCCACCCGGTCGCAGGCCGTATGCCCGGGCACATGAACGTGCTGCTGGCCGAAGCCCAGGTGCCCTATGACGAAGTGTTCGAACTGGAGGACATCAACTCCGAATTCGCCACTGCCGATGTCGCCTTCATCATTGGTGCCAATGACGTGGTCAATCCGGCGGCGAAGACTGACAAGTCGAGCCCGATCTATGGCATGCCGGTGTTCGATGTCGACAAGGCCAAGCAGGTGTTCTTCATCAAGCGCTCGATGGGCGGCGTGGGCTATGCCGGGGTCGATAACGATGTGTTCTACATGGACCAGACCCTGATGCTGCTGGCCGACGCGAAGAAGATGGTTGAGGACATCAACAAGGGGCTGGCCCACTGATGCGGCGCTATGTGGCCCTTATCGCCCTGATCGCAGCCACCTCTGGCTGTGTTCAGCAGATCAAGGAAAGCAAGGTCAAGAGCGCGCTGGTTGAAGGCGGGCTCTCGGATCAGCTGGCTGGTTGCATGGCCCACCGCATGGCGGCGAAGCTGACGATCAAGCAGCTGCGCTCCTTGCAAAAGCTCAACGCCGCGCCGCGCCACACCATCTCGGAATTCGTCACTGCCTTGCGCCAGAACGGCGATGCCGATGCAGTTGAGGTAACACTCAGCTCGGCGGCACTATGCAAGACCGGGTTTATTCGCTGAGCCGAGTATAACGCGCTACGCAGCGGCTGGACGCGGGGCCTGCCCTTGCCTAATGCCCTGCGTAACAGGGTCCACCTTCCATTTCTGGGAGATCATTTTGCGCAAACTCGGTCTTATTGGCGGCATGTCCTGGCTGTCGACCCGCACCTATTACGAGCACCTCAACCGGCTGGTCCAGGCCAGTGAGGGCCTGCGCGCCTCTGCGCCGCTGCTGATCGAGAACCTTGATTTTGCGGGGCTCCAGCGCTTGTCCACGCCCGAGGAATGGGCGCACGCTGCCGAAGTGCTGGCGGACAGCGCCCGGCGGCTGGAGGCTGCTGGCGCGACGGCCCTGATCATCGGCGCCAATTCGATGCACAAGGTCTATGACAAGGTAGCCGCAGCGGTATCCGTGCCGGTGATCCACATCGCCGAATGCGTGGCTGACCGGGTCGCCAGCGATGGCCGCAAGAAGGTTGCCCTGATCGGCACGCGCAATGTGATGCTGGAAAGCTTCTACCGGCAAAAGCTGATCGCCCGCGATATCGAACTGCTGCCGCCGGAAATGCCCTTTGTCGATACGCTCGACCGGATTATTTACGACGAGCTGCTGATCGGCAAGGCCAGCCGCCAGTCCGAGCGCGAACTGAAGACCATTCTGACGAACCTTGAGCAGGATGGGGCCGAGGCGGTGGTGCTGGGCTGCACAGAGCTGGAAATGATCGTTGACGTCGATGCCAATGTGTTGCCGATCTATGATTGCACCCGCATCCATGCCGAGGCTGCGGCGAAGTGGATTCTTGGTTGATCCTCCCCGAAACGGGGAGGGGGACCGCCGCGAAGCGGGGGTGGAGGGGCACGTGCGAGTGATCCTGACATCGAAAAGGCGGGATCACTCGCCTGTGCCCCTCCACCATCCTTCGGATGGTCCCCCTCCCCTGCAGGGAGGAATGCGTTGAACGCCCCCTATGCCTGCGATCCGGCGCGCAGCCGAGGCCGAGAATTTGCGGTAGGCGAAGGGCTGGCCCGCGGTCCGCGCGGACCATTCCAGCGCGATCGTGACCGGATCATCCACTCGATTTCGTTCCGCCGCCTGCGCCACAAGACGCAGGTGTTCATCGCGCCCGATGGTGATCACTATCGTGTCCGCCTGACGCACAGCCTTGAGGTTGCGCAGATCGGCCGCGTGGTCGCCCGCGCGCTGGGGCTCGACGAGGATCTGACCGAGGCCCTGTGCCTTGCCCACGATATCGGCCATCCGCCGTTCGGCCATGCCGGTGAAGCGGCGCTAGATGCCGCGATGCAGCCATTCGGCGGCTTTGACCACAACGCCCACTGCCTGCGCACGCTGATGCGGCTGGAGAGCCCCTATTGCGAGTTCGACGGACTTAATCTCAGCTGGGAGCTGCTCGAAGGCCTCGCCAAGCATAATGGCCCGCTAACCGCACCTAACTGGGCCCTTAAGGAGCTCGACGCGGCCTTTCCGCTCGGCCTGTCAGACTGGTGCAGCCTTGAAGGGCAGGTCGCGGCGCTGGCCGACGACATCGCTTATGACAACCACGATATCGACGACGGCCTGCGCGCCGGGTTCCTTGAACTCGACGAATTGCTCACCCTCGATTTCGTTGCGGATCATTGGGCCGAGGTGCAGCGCCGTTATCCACTCGCCCCAAGGGACCGGCAGCTGCGCGAACTGGTGCGCAGCCAGATCGGCTGGATGGTCAACGATCTGATCGATACGACCCGGGCAGCAGCGAAGGACTTCACCAGCGCCGACGAAATTCGGGGGGCAGGGCGGATGATCGGCGCGTTCTCGTCCGAGGTTACCTCGCAGGAACGGCAGCTCAAGCATTTCATGTATGAGAAGCTCTATTACCACCCCGAACAGCTCGCCACCGCCGAACGCGCCCGCGAAGTAACGGCGGGGCTGTTCAAGGCCTATTCGGAAAATCCCGCGCTGATGGGCAGCGACTGGGCGGACCGGGGGCACGAGGACGAACCCGACCAGAGCCGCCACATCGCCGATTATATCGCTGGAATGACTGATAGATTCGCCATATCAGCCTATACGCGCATTTACGGGGAAGCGCCTGAGGGGCTGAGTAATGTCTAAGGTGACGCGGATTTGCCTTGTCGGCGCTACCGGCCTTGTCGGTTCGGCGCTGATCGAGGCCTGCGTTGGGCGCAGCGATGTGAAGCTGGTTGCCGTTTCGCGGCGCGAAGCGAGCTTGCCCAAGGGCGCGCGCATGGAAGTGTTCCTCGCGCCCACCGATGGCTGGAGCGATGCTATTGCCGCCGCCATGCCCCAAGTTCTGGTCATCGCACTCGGCACCACCTGGCGCAAGGCGGGCAAAGACGAGGCGGCTTTCCGCGCGGTTGATGAAAAGCTGGTGCTCGATTGCGCACGCTGGGGGCTTGCCGCTGGGGCACAGCAACTGATCTTTGTCTCATCGGTGGGTGCGAACAGTGGCGCCAAGGGGCTCTATCTGCGCGTCAAGGGCGAGGTCGAGCAAGCGCTGGCCAAGCTGGCTTATCCCAGGCTCGACGTGTTGCGGCCGGGCCTGTTGCTCGGCGTCCGCAAGGAATTTCGTTTTCTGGAACTGATCGCCCAGGTGCTCGCACCGGTGGTCGATGTGTTCCTGCGCGGCAAATATGCCAAGTACCGCTCGATTGACGCTGATGTGATGGCCCAGTCGATCCTCGCGATCACCCGGCAAAAGGCGCGCGGGCGCTTTGTGTTCGAGCATGAGGATATGTTGCGCGCCATCCGCAGGCAGGCGCTGGAGCAAAGCGTGCGCGATGCGGTGCACGGCGGACCCGATCCTGGCCGGACTGTGGATTAGGCCGCGTTCCCGTTGACTCCGGACGGGACGACAGCCAGAGCCGTCACGTCGCTGGCCGCGCGGGAGAGATCCTGTGATTCGTCACCGGACGCCGAAGGAGCAACCGCCCCGGAAACTCTCAGGCATAAGGGACCGTGTCGGCCAATAGCGACGCTCTGGAAAGAGATGCGCCGATAACGTGCATCCGCCGAAGGGGTAATGCTCTCAGGCTTCCGTGACAGAGGGGGCACCTGAATGGTGTACCAACCTGTGCGGAGCTGTGTCTTGAGCGATAGTATTCCCGAAGATGATGATCTCCCAGAAGTGGAAGTGCTCACGCTGCCGCTCGATGCCTGGCACCGCGCACGCGGCGGCCGCATGGTCGAGTTTGCCGGTTACTGGATGCCGGTGCAGTATGAAGGCATCATCGCCGAGCACCTGTGGACGCGCAGCCACGCCGGTCTGTTCGATGTTTCACACATGGGCCAGCTGCTGGTTTCGGGCGAGAACCTTGACGCCGCGGTTGAGGCCGTCTTGCCGATTGACCTTTCGACGCTGAAGCTGGGGCAGGTGCGCTATTCGCTGCTGCTCGATGAGAACGGCGGAATCCTTGACGATCTGATGGTTTCGCGCTGGCCGGACCAGCTCTATGTGGTGGTCAACGGCGCGACCAAGTGGGATGACCTTGCCCACCTGCGGATGGAACTGCCTGACGATATTACCCTCAATCACCTTGAGGACCGCGCGCTGCTCGCGCTGCAGGGGCCGGAAGCCTTTGCCGCGCTGGAGCCGCTGGTTTCGGGTGAATATCCGCTCTCGGCGCTCACTTTCATGCGTTTTGGCAAGTTCACTCTGGCCGGAGCCGAAGTGACGATCAGCCGCTCGGGCTACACCGGCGAAGATGGCTTCGAAATCTCGATCCCGGCAGAAAACGCCGAGGCTGTGGCCGATCTGCTCTGCGCCCAGCCGCAGGTGAAGCCGATTGCCCTGGGTGCGCGCGACAGCTTGCGGCTTGAGGCAGGCCTGCCGCTCTATGGTCACGATCTCAGCCCCGAAACCGATCCGGTCAGTGCCGATCTGACCTTCGGCATCAACAAGCGCCGTCGCACCGAAGGTGGCTTCCCGGGGGCGACGCGCATTCAGGGCCTGCTGGCCAATGGCACGCCGACCAGGCGCGTTGGCCTGACCCTTGAAGGCCGCATGGCTGCCCGCGAAGGCGCGCTGGTGTTCAGCGGTGACAGGGAAGTCGGCCGCGTCTGCTCGGGCGGTTTCTCGCCCAGCCTCGAGCATCCCATCGCCATGGCCTATGTCGACAGCGCTTTGACTGCGCCCGGCACCGTTCTCGAAATCGACATGCGCGGCAAGCGTCTGCCCGCGCATGTCGTACCCATGCCTTTCGTCCCCCATCGCTACCACCGCTAAGGAGCTGACCATGCCCCGCTATTTCACTGAAGAACACGAATGGATCGACGTTGACGGAGACACCGGCACCGTCGGCATCAGCGACTATGCCCAGGGCCAACTGGGCGACATCACTTATGTCGATTTGCCCGCTGAAGGAGCCAAGTTCGCCAAGGGCGACAGCGCCTGCGTAGTGGACTCGGTCAAGGCCGCCAGCGACGTTTACGCGCCGGTTTCCGGCGCGATCACCGAGGTCAACTCCGCGCTCGCCGATGCGCCAGAGCTGGTCAATACCGACGCCGAAGAGGCCGGCTGGCTGTTCCGCGTGACGCTGGCCGATGCCAGCGAACTGGACGACCTGATGGACGAAGCGGCCTATGCGGAATTCGTGAAGGGGCTCTAAGCCAATGCGTTACCTACCCCTGACTCCCGCCGAACGCGCCGATATGCTCGGCGTTAGCGGCGTTGCTTCCGTTGATGCCCTGTTCGAAGACGTACCAGCTGCGGCGCGTTTGCCGGGGACGGTCCCGGGCCTGCCGATGCACGCCAGCGAAATGGCGGTTGAGCGGCACATGGCGGCTCTGGCAGCGAAGAACGTTGCAGCGGGCGCTGCGCCGTTCTTTCTGGGGGCAGGGGCCTATCGCCATCACATTCCGGCGTCGGTCGATCACCTGATCCAGCGCGGCGAATTCCTGACGGCCTATACGCCCTATCAGCCGGAAATCGCACAGGGTACGCTGCAGGTGCTGTTCGAGTTCCAGACACAGGTCGCGCGGCTGCTTGGCACCGATGTTGCCAATGCCTCGATGTACGATGGCTCGACGGCTTGCTGGGAAGCGATTGCCATGGCGGGGCGGGTAACGCGGCGCAACAAGGCAGTGCTTTCGGGCGGTCTGCACCCGCATTACACGGCGACAGCAAGCACCATGGCGCGCTTTACAGGCGATGCGCTGAATGTGCTGGCGCCCGAACTTTCGGCCACGCCAGACGATGCAACCGTGATCGCCGCGATTGATGGCGAGACCAGCTGCGTTGTCGTTCAGTATCCAGACGTGCTCGGCCGCATCCCCGATCTTGCTGCCATTGCCGAGGCCGCGCAGGTCAAGGGCGCGCTGCTGATCGCGATAGTGACCGAGCCGGTTGCGCTGGGGCTGATCGAGGCTCCGGGCAATCTCGGTGCGGATATCGTTGTCGGTGAGGGGCAGTCGATCGGCGTCGGCCTGCAGTTCGGCGGACCCTATCTCGGGCTGTTCGGTTGCAAGGAAAAGTTCGTGCGGCAGATGCCGGGGCGGCTCTGCGGCCAGACCGTCGATGCCGAGGGGCGGCGCGGCTTCGTGCTGACACTCTCGACCCGCGAACAGCACATCCGGCGTGAGAAGGCGACGAGCAATATCTGCACAAATGCAGGGCTTTGCGCGCTGGCTTTCAGCATTCACATGACCTTGCTCGGCGGCGAAGGGCTGGCGAAGCTCGCCCGGCTCAGCCATCAGGCGGCGCGGCGCACTGCCGATGCCCTATGCGTCATTCCGGGCGTTTCCGTGCTGAACAAGGCCTACGTCAACGAATTCACCGTGCTGTTGCCGCGCTCTGCGCGGGATGTCGTACGGGATCTGGCAGATCGCGGCGTGTTGGGCGGCGTATCGCTCGCGCGCCTCTATCCGGGCGAGGTTGCGTTGCAGAACGCGCTGCTGGTCTGCACATCAGAAATGACAACAGATCAGGATATTACGGCGCTAAGCTCGGCACTGTCTGAAGTTCTTGAAGGAGTAGCGGCATGAACGCTCCAAACGCTTCCGGCTGGCGTCCGGCCATGGGCGATGTGTCCGATGCCGAAACCGCACTGGTCACCGCCAGCGGCGACCGTGCCCTCCAGCTTGAAGAGAAGCTGATCTTTGAACTCGGCCGCCCCGGCACCTGCGGGGTCGATATGGACGAGCCGGTGGGCGAAGTTCTGCCCGGCCTCGCGCCATTCCTGCGCAAGGCACCGCTCGCATTGCCCGGCCTTTCCGAGCCCGAAACGGTGCGCCACTATACGCGGCTTTCGCGACAGAACTATGCGATCGATCTAGGGCCGTTCCCGCTGGGTTCGTGCACGATGAAGCACAACCCGCGGCTGAACGAGAAGGCGGCGCGGATGGCCGGCTTTGCCGATCTGCACCCGCTCGCCCCCCAGCAAACCGCGCGCGGTGCCTATGAGGTGATCGAGCAACTGGCCAATTGGCTGGTGACGCTGACCGGCATGGATTCGGTCGCCATGACGCCAAAGGCTGGAGCGCACGGCGAGCTGTGCGGCCTGCTGTGCATCAAGGCGGCGCTCGATGCGCGCGGCGATGACCGGCGGATTATCCTCGTGCCGGAATCGGCCCATGGCACCAACCCTGCCACGGCTGCCTTCGCCGGTTTCGCGGTGGAGAACATTCCTGCCAATGCCGATGGCCGGGTCGATTTGGCGGCGCTCACCGCGCGGCTCGGTCCGGATGTGGCGGGCGTGATGATCACCAACCCCAACACCTGCGGCCTGTTCGAGCGGGACATGAAGGCAATCTCCGACGCGGTTCACGCCGCCGGCGGCTATGTCTATTGTGACGGCGCGAACTTCAACGCGGTGGTGGGCAAGGTGCGGCCGGGCGACCTTGGCGTCGATGCCATGCACATCAACCTGCACAAGACCTTTTCCACCCCGCACGGCGGCGGCGGGCCGGGTTCGGGGCCAGTGGTGCTCTCGGCTGCACTCGCACCCTTCGCGCCGCTGCCGTTCACACGTCGCGATGCAGACGGGGTGATCCATCTCGTAGAGGAAGTGGATGCCGCAGCATTCGGCCACAGCCAGACCTTCGGACGCATGGCGGCCTTTCATGGCCAGATGGGCATGTTCACCCGCGCGCTGGCCTACATCCTCAGTCACGGCGCAGACGGATTGCGGCAGGTCGCCGAGGATGCGGTGCTCAACGCCAACTACATCCTGCGCAGCCTTGAAGACGTGCTCCACGCGCCCTTCGGCAAGGCCGGGCCGTGCATGCACGAGGCGCTGTTCAGCGACGATGACCTGCCCGAAGGCTTCACCACGCTCGACATCGCCAAAGGCCTGATCGACGAGGGTTTCCACCCGATGACGGTCTATTTCCCGCTGGTGGTTCACGGCGCGATGCTGATCGAGCCGACCGAGACCGAGAGCAAGGACGGGCTTGACCGGCTGATCACCTCGCTGCGCAGCCTCGCCGCACGCGCGCGCAATTCCGATCCTAGCCTGAAGAGCGCACCACACTTCGCGCCGCGCCGCCGCCTTGACGAAACGCTCGCCGCACGCAAGCCTGTGCTGGTCTGGCGTGAGGCCGTGGCAGCGGGGGAGTAAGCGTTCAATGCAACAGCAACAGTGGCTGCAAATCCTGCCCTTCGTGATCATCGCCCTCGTCATCTGGCGGCGGTGGAAGGGCATGTCTGTCGCACGGCCGCTGAAGCCCGCGCAAATGTGGATCGTGCCGGTGCTCTATTCAGTGCTGGTTGGTTTCATGCTGTGGGCCATGCCACCATCGATTGCAGGGTGGGAAGTGTTCGCCGGAGGTGCAATTCTGGGCGGCATCGTCGGCTGGCAGCGGGCGCGGCTGATGCATCTGCATATCGACGAGACGAGCGGCGCGATCATGCTGCGGCAATCGCCTGCAGGGCTGGCGGTTATCGTCGGCATATTTTTGCTGCGGCGGCTGTTCATGCCGCAACAGGCGGCCGGGCAAGTCGCTCATGGTGCGCATCCGGCTTTGCCGCTGCTCACCGATGGGCTGCTCGGCTTCGCGCTCGGGATGATCGTCGGCTATCGCATCGAACTATGGCGGCGAGCGAGGGACCTTCGCGCCAAGGCTGCTTGATAGAGGGTTAGTCGTTGTCAGCCGGTGTAACGGCATAGCGTTTTGCTAGCACATGCTCCCGCCAGGCGATGACCAGGCCTGCCATCACTACCAGCGGCATGCCGATCCAGGTGCTGCTTGCGGGCAGGTAATGCCAGATAAGCCAGCCATAGAGCGTCGCCCAGATGATCTGGCTGTAGTCCATGATGATCACACTGGCGACTTGCCCCAGCCGCAAGGCGGAGGTCATGAACAGCTGCCCCAGAGTGCCTGTCACACCGACCATGACCAGCAGAAACCACTGCCAAGACGTGTGCGGCGTGATGAAAAAGGGCAGGAACAGCGTCATCAGGGCCGTGCCGAACAGGGCAAAATAGAACACCACCGTCACCGGCTCCTCGGTTTTGCCGAGATCGCGGATCTGGAAGCTGATCGTCGCGTTGAGGAAAGCAGAGACCAGCCCTGCAATGGCGCCCAGCAGCGGAATATGGGCGTGGCCGGGCTGGGTGATCACCAGAATCCCGGCAAAGCCAAAGGTCACCGCTGTCCAGCGCCACGGCCCGACATGATCGCGCATGACGAGCGAGGCGATGATCACGGCAAACAGCGGAGCCGCGAAGTTGAGCGTGGTCGATTCGGCCAGTGGCAGCAGGATAACTGCGGCGAAATTGCTGAACATGCCGGTCATGCCCAGGCCCGCACGGGCGGCATGCTTGCCGATATGGCGGGTTTTCAGACGGGAAAGGCCACCGGTCGCGCCCAGATAGCCAAGCAGGATCGGCAGCGCCACTGCCTGCCGCCAAAACATCACCTCGGGCAGGGCAACGCCGCTGGCGTTGGCGAGCTTGCCCGCCATGAACATCGTCGCGATGAGCAGCGCTGCAATGAGGCGCAGGCCTAGCGCAAAGACAGGACGTTGGCGGGTTTCCACAAGGCCGCTTTAAGGATTGCCCCGCCTCGCGCAAGGGTGAGAGGAAATCAGCCCTTCTTGGCAGGCGCTTCGTAGTTCTCGGGAGTCAGATCGATCATCTCCACCCGGGGTACCGATTCACGCATCCGCATGTGCGAGCCGGTAACGTCCTCACTGAACCGTGAGGTGAGGGAGTAACGTTCGACCATGTAGAACCCGGGCCGCGCCCCTTCGCCTTGCTTGAGCGGTGCGTAGACCCGCTTGCCAATGTTCTCAGAAACCGGCTTCAACCAATCCTTGCTGCCATTTGAGCGCAACACCTCGATATCGGTGACATGGCCGTCCGGACCGATCCAGAAACCGATGTCGGCCCAAGACCCTTGGCCATTGGTTGAATAACGCTGCCACGCAGAAGTCGATTGAATATCGCCGCCAGCATCTTTGGTCAGATCGATGCGCGACAGCGGCTCGGCATAGAGCAGCATCGGGCGGTCAGCGCCACCGGTCTTGGCAAAAGCACGGATCAGTGCCTCGGTGCTGGCGGCAACGCCCACCTTTCGGTCGATCCGCGCCCGGATGACTTCTGCTGCAATAGCAAAGTCTTCGGCACCGCTCAGCGGATGGAGGCTGACAGAATCGAGCATCGAATCGAGTTTGCGCCGTGCTTCCGGCGTCGGATTGTCTTCATAGCGCACGCGCAAGATCAGCGCCTGCCGCAGCCGTGCCAGTGTTGCGATGCGGTTTTGCTTGAGCCCAAGCGCGCGCTGTTCAATGGCGCGATAGCCCCGCTCTGCCTCATCGGGGAAGCCAAGTTTGGCACGGCTGTCGGCCACGCCGACTTGAGCCAGCAAGGTGCGGAAATCATCGGCGCCAAAGGCGGATTTCAGCGTATCACGCACGTCCAGCATCGAGAGCTGGTAATCCTTCGCCTCGCCAACATGCTCGGCAATGCGGCCGTTGGCGCGCAGGAGGTCTGACACCGGCACCGGGTACGTTCCGCCGAACTGGCGGTTACGACGCAGCGACTTCTTCAAGGTGCTTCGGCTACCGGCATAGTCACCGGAAACAAACTGATTCTCTGCATGGGCGAGCGTGGCCGCAACATCCTTGTCGGGCGAGCAGTGCTGTTTGATGCACTCCTCCAACTCAGCCGCGGTTTGCTTCAAGGGTCTGCCGGTTACGACGATTTCGTCGGCCAGTGCGGCTCCGGAGAAATTGATAGCAAGGGCCAGCAGTGCGGTGCGCCAGGGTTGCATGGTAACACTATTCTCCCCAAGTGAGCGGCTGCGGCATGACTATGTATTTGTCAGCGCGGTAACAATCCGCACAGGACAAAGCGCCGAGGAAATCCGACGAGGGACGCGAACTTTGGACTGGCTTGATTTCGAATGGCTGCAACAGCCCCTAGTGCCCGGGTGCATAGCCTTGGCTGTCGCGATAATCGCCTGGATCGGCGATCACCGCCGCCGCAAGCGCAGGAACATCGACGCCGTCGGTTTTGTCGACTGGACGACGATCTTCTTTATCGCGCTGATGTTGGCAGTGCTGCTGCTCGGCGGAGCGGCCCGGATCTGGCTTACCTCTTAGAGGCAGGCTTCCAGATAGGCCTGATCGAAACCGAATTGCCGTGCCTTTTCCAGCGTATAGGGCCGCAGGCCCGATGCGCGGAACTCACCGATGATCTTGCCGTCCTCGCTTTCGTCGAGATACTCGAACTTGAACAGGTTCTGCGTCACGATCACATCGCCTTCCATGCCGATCACCTCGGTGATGTCGGTGGTGCGGCGTGAACCGTCGCGCAGACGCTTGACCTGCACGATCAGATCGACCGATTCGGCGATCTGGCGGCTGATGGCTTCCTTCGGGATCTTGATGTCGCCCATCAGGATCATGTTTTCCATACGGCCAAGGCATTCGCGCGGGCTGTTGGCGTGGAGCGTACACATCGAACCATCGTGACCGGTGTTCATCGCGGCGAGAAGGTCGAAACACTCCGCGCCACGAATTTCGCCGAGGATGATGCGGTCAGGACGCATACGCAGGGCGTTCTTCACCAGATCGCCGATGGTAATCGCGCCTTGGCCTTCAAGGTTTGGCGGACGGGTTTCCAGCGGCAGCCAGTGTGGTTGCTGCAGGCGAAGTTCGGCGGCGTCTTCGATGGTCAGCACGCGCTCGCCCGGGTCGATCATCTTCGACAGGGCGTTGAGCATGGTCGTTTTACCCGAACCGGTACCGCCCGAGATAACCACGTTCATCCGGCAGGCCCCGGCGATTTTCAACGCAGTCGCCATCTTCTCGCTCATCGAACCGAAGTCCTTGAGCATGTCGATGGTGATCGGCTTCTCGGAAAACTTACGAATCGAGATCGCGGTGCCGCGCAGCGAGAGCGGCGGCACGATGACGTTAACGCGGCTGCCGTCTTTCAGGCGGGCGTCGGCGAGCGGCGTGGTCTGGTCGACACGGCGGCCGACCTGATTGACGATACGCTGGGCGATCTGGAACAGGTGCTGTTCGTCGCGGAAACGGATGGTCGAAAGGACCAGCTTGCCCTTCTTTTCGATATAGGTCTGGTCCGGGCCATTGACCATGATATCCGAGATGTCGGGATCGTTGAGCAGCTCTTCGAGCGGTCCGAAGCCCAGCAGTTCGTCGATCAGCACCTTTTCCAGCGCGAACTGTTCGCGGCGGTTGAGCGTGATCTTCAGCTCGGCGAGCACCTCAAGGATGATCGGGCGGAATTCTTCGGAAAGTTCGTCCTTGGTCAGCGTTGCCGCCGCTTCGGGATCGACTCGCTCGAGCAGGCGCGGGAGCACCTGTTCCTTGATCTTGTGGACCGAGGCTTCGAAACCTTCGACCGCCGCCGGGCCTTCGTTGACCGCATTGGCGCGGTCGGTCAGGCGGGTCATCGCATCGGATTTGAGCGCCTGCGATTCGGGCGGCGGGGCAAAACTGTCAGTGCTGCCGGGAAGGGGCGGGAACTGGTCACCGCCTGGAAAACCGCCGGGAATCGGCGGCAGACCACCGGGGCGCGGTGCCTCGGGTGAGGCGTTTCCGCCGCCGCCCTTCATCGGGCGCGCTACGCCGAATTGCGGCCGCGCGCCGGGCGACATGCCGGCAGCTCCTGGTTTTCGCCCGAATGCACTCATCAGCCAAATTTCCCTGTTGCCCGCCAATTCCGGATGCGGCAGGCCCATTGCATGAATGACGATATATGGTTGAAACTTTGAAAACTTCCTAAACAGGGCGGAAACCTAGTCACAAAAGATACAAATGTTCGCAATTCCACCGGAATGCGGCGCGGGAGAGAACGCTTATTATGCGCCAGACTGAACGTAGCGGCCTGATCTGGGCGCTATGCGGTTTCGCTTTGCTGTCTGGCGGTGACGCTGTGGTTAAAACCATGGCGGGGCACTGGGCACCAACGGCCATTGCCGCGACACGCTATGTGCTGGGGGCAGTTGGCCTTGGGCTTTTGCTATTGATCCGAGAGGGACGGACAGGCTTCGCCATGCCGCTTCCGGGGCTGCAAATGCTGCGCGGCTTTGGCGTGGGGATAGCTACGCTTGGATTTTTCTCTGCCGTTGCCTTCATGCCGCTGGCGACCGCGACCTCGATCACCTTCACCAGCCCGATGATTACCGCGATTCTCTCCGCCGTCTTTCTTGGCGAGCCAGCCAGGCGCGAAACGTGGATCGCAACGGTTGTTGCCTTCATCGGCGTTTTGATCGTGCTGCGCCCCAATTTCGCGGCGCTGGGACTGGCGGCCTTTCTGCCGCTGCTCTCGGCTGTGGGCATGAGCCTGCTGATGATCGGCAACCGCGCCTCGGCCGGCAAGGCGAGTCCGCTGGCCCTGCAGTTCTTTGTTGCCATATTCGCTGCACCTTTGCTGGTGATTGCGACATTGATTGGCGCGAACACGGACAGCGCGCGGCTGGCGCTCAGCTTACCGCACTGGAGCGTAATTGCCCGCTGCGGCGTAGTCGCCGTTAGTGCGAGCTTTGCCCATTGGGCGATCTATCAGGGCACGGTGCGGGCAGGCGCAGCCACGATTGCGCCCATGACCTATGTGCAGTTGCTGGTCGCTACCGCGCTCGGCTTTGTCGTCTTTGGTGACTCGCCTGATCTTGTTGCGTTGTTTGGGGCGGCACTGATTGTCGGCTCAGGCCTGTGGCTATGGAATACCGGGCGCTGGCGGGAGCCGGGCGCTACCGACTGAAAATCATGGTAAATTTTGGTTTACCACATCCGGCGATGCAAGATTTGTAAATTGAGCCCTAGTGCAATCACCTAATGGCACAGCAAGCAAGTTGAGGCCGGGATTGGGGAACGCAATTGCACCACATCGGCCGAATTCTGCGCGAGTTTCCGTGGCGCTGGTCTTTGCACTGGTTGGTCGCGCCCAGTCTGGTTCCCGTAATCTTTTGGCCTCAGGGTGGACCATCGATGTGGCGGGCCATCATTACCTGTGGATTTCTGGGCCTGGCTTTGGCTCAAATGCCCTGGCCATGGCTGAAGCGGATTGCGGCAGTTGCCCTGACCGGAACGATGACGGTCGCCTTCGTCATGATGAATTTCAACCTGGACACCTACACGTCCGACCAGTTGCCATTCTTCCTGCGGGAATCGCAGTGGTATGTTTCGAACGAATACGTGATGATCGGAACGCTGGTGGTTGTGGGGCTTTGGCTGGCCTTTACCCACGCGCCAAGCGTGCCGCGTTTCAAGGCGCTGCACCAATGGGGTATGGGCATTCTCGCCGTGCTGTGCCTCGCGGGATTTGATACTTTTGCCGCCGGTGCAGCACTTGGTTCCTATGGGCGACAGCCTGCCGAGGGGCAGGCATTCCAGTCCGCCGTACACGACACCTCCTTTGGCGCCCCGGGGCAAGGACGTCACAATGTGGTGCTTGTCGTCGTGGAATCACTAGGCGTGCCGCTGTTTGCCGAAGGGCAGTCGCAATTTGCCGCTGACTGGGACCGCTCCGAATGGCGCGCGCGCTATGCCGTCAGCCACGGCACGGTCCCCTATTTTGGTTCGACAACCCACGCCGAGGTGCGCGAACTGTGCGGGCAGTGGGATAACTACACGACCTTCGATTTCGACAAGGGCGGTTGCCTGCCGCAGCGCATGAAGATGGCAGGATACCAGACCACCGCAATGCATGCCTTTGACGGCGGTTTTTTCCAACGGGACGAGTGGTGGAACAAACTTGATTTCCAGAAGCAGATGTTCGCTCCGGAGCTGATGCAGGCCGGTGTGCGCCCCTGCGGCGGTGTATTCCCCGGGGCTTGCGATACCGACATTCCAACTTTGATCGCCAAGCAGATCAAGCAGAGCCACCAGCCGCAGTTCGTCTATTGGCTGACGCTCAATTCGCATCTACCTGTCTTGCCCGAACAGTCTCTCGGCACCGAACAATGCAGCAAGGCTTTGGCGGCGGTAGGTGCGGTATCGCCCCGGCTCTGCCGCCTGTTTACCGTGCACCACAATCTGGCGCAGGCGATCAGCAAGATGGCGATGGATCCGAGCCTGCCACCAACCGATATCCTGATCGTAGGCGATCACACGCCGCCCTATTTCGAGCGCGACCTGCGCGCCGGGTTTGATCTGGAGAATGTTCCCTGGGTGCTGCTGCGGGCCAAGGACAAGGCACCGGTGAGCCAGCCGCAAACCTCCCGGCTCCGCTGATCTGATTGCGCTTGGGCTGGCGGCGGCGATGTGGCATCGCTGGGTCCATGGTCCGAAACTGTCTTCGATTTGCAGCACTTGTCGCGCTCCCTTTCGTATTGGGAGCAGCCGATCCGGCATTGGAAGCGAAATCGAGCGAAGGCTTGCCGGTCTGGCTCGCCGGATCGTGGCAGATGGAAGACGGGGCCAACTGGGCCGAGGAGCTGTGGACTGAGCCGCGTGACGGGATGATGCTGGGCGTCGGCCGCGATGGCTTCGGGCCAAAGGTGCAGGGCTGGGAAGTTACCCGCATCGTCCGCAAGGTGGATGGCAGCGTCGCCTACCTCGCGCAGGTGAAGGGCGGGCAGGTGGTGGAATTCGCCCGCTCGGTTTCCAGCGATGAAGCTATCGAATTCACCAATCCGCTGCACGATTACCCCCAGCGCATCCGCTATTCGCGGCAGGGCCAGCTGCTGGTTGCCGAGATTTCGCTGATGGATGGATCACGGCCGCACCGCTGGCTTTACCGCCCGGTTGCTTCGCCCGCCTTGGAAGTGCCGCCCGTTGAACCTCCGGCACAATCGCCGTAAACGTCTACCAAGTGGCTGGCATAGGCCTCGTGGGTATCAGCGGTGAACCACAGTTTGCACTGGCGGGTATAGGCATGAACCAATGATGCCGTGCGCTGGTTCTCTTCGCCCGGCGGCATGGCGTGGAAGGTAATCACGACATCGGGCCGCCAGCTCAGGATGCGCTCCATCTCCGCGCGGGTATCGAGGTGGCTGGTGTTGTTCTCGACCGGGAAATAGAGGTGCAGGTTATCAAACAGCGGGCTGGGGGGATAGGAATCCAGCGCCTCATAAAGCTGCATCGGCCCTTCATAGACCAGCAGGCGGGGGTGCGGGTTCCTTGCTCGGATCTGTGCCGTGATCCCCTCAATCTCCGCCTTGGCCTGCGCAGTGCGCGCGAAATCAAAGGCGCGGCCAAAGAAGGCAAAATAGACTGTGGCGAACAGGGCTAGGCTGATGCCGACAATGCCGCGGCCAAACACCATTGCAGAAGCGACACAAAGCGGCACCAGCAGCGGCAGCATGTAGTGTTCGTAATAATTCGGCACTACCGCGACACCGGCCATGGCGGCAATTAACCACCCGGCCACAAAGGCTCTGGACTGGTGCGGCGTTGGACCGGATTTGCCGGGGCCAAGGATCATACCGGCAAGCGCGCTAACCAGCAGCGGCGCGGCCAGCAGGGCCAAAGCGCCAATCCGCACCCAGATATCGTTACCGGGATTGTAGCTCTTGGTCAGGTTGGCGCTGACCATCGCATGCCAGAATTCGGCGAAATGGCCTTGGGCGGCGAAGTAGAGGGCAAACAGCGCGAAGGGTGCGATTCCGGCCAGAGCCATAGCGGTGGCGCGCGACATCAAGCGGGACATGGACGTGCCGCTGCGCCAGTTCTGCCACATGGCGAACAGGCCGAGGAATGCCGCCTCGAAGATCGCGGTCTGTTTGAAGGTCAGCGCTATACCTGCCAGCGCCATCGCGGCGAGGGTGGCGCTTGGAAGCTTGCCCTTCGGCAAGGCAGGCTGGGCGCGCAGCACGATCAGCGCGGCGAGGGCGATGAACAGGTTGTAAAACACCGGCGTCTGCCCGCCACCGCCGCCAAAGCACAGCAGCGCGGCAAGATAGACTGTCCCCGCCAGCAGTGCCCCCACCGCGCCGGTGAACAGCCGTGCGATCCGGGCGATGATATAGGCCGTTGCCGAGGCGAACAGCCATGCCGCAATCTGGTAGGCGGCGATGCTATGCGATGCTTCGGCGATCAGGCGATAGGTCAGGAACAGGCCCGGACCCTTGCGATCCCAGACATCGGCATAGGGCAGCAGTCCCGCCTGCCAGCGCTGCCCGGCTAGGCGATAAAAGGTCTCGTCGCCGAAATAGTTGGGATGCCCGAACAGGCCTGCGCGGGTGAGCAGGCCAAAGGCCAAGAACCACAGCGCGAGCACTAGCCGGGATTGGAACAGGCGGTTCATGGGGAAAGGTTAGAGCGGATTGGGCAAGAAAAGGGAAGGTCACGTCGATCAACCATCACCACGCAACATCGTCATCCTGAACTTGTTTCAGGTTCCATTTCTCAACGCAGACCGAAGCCCAATTCCGCCCGCATGCCTCGCGGATTGCTTCCGTCACGCGCGCACTGAGCTCGCGGCCTGATGGATCCTGAAACAAGTTCAGGATGACGGCCTTGGATGGAGAGGGAAGGTTGCGACGCAAAGCCCAAACAAGAAACGGGGCGGAATTACCCGCCCCGTTCGTGTGTCTCAGGTCTGAAAGCGATCAGCCTTCGATGGCTTCCGCCAGAACGGTGAGGCCAGCTTCGTTAACTTCGGCAAAGCCGCCGCGAACCTGGATTTCTTCCGGCGCTCCGCCTTCGGTCTTGTAGACCAGCAGCGCGCCGTCACGCACGGTGGACATCACCGGCGCGTGGCCCTGCAGGACACCGAAATCGCCCTCGCCGCCGGGGACGACGACCATGTGGACGTCTTCCGAGCGGATCAGCTTGGCAGGGGTGACGAGTTCGAAGTGCAGAGCCATGGAAATTAC
>CANFXW010000013.1 GCA_947451145.1 Sphingomonadaceae bacterium
CCCCCATGGCTATTCTCCCGATCATCGAAATCCCCGATCCGCGCCTGAAGCAGATCTCCGCCCCCGTCGATAACTTCGATGACCAGCTGCGTATCCTCGTCGCTGATATGTTCGAGACGATGTATGAGGCCCCCGGCATCGGCCTCGCCGCCGTCCAGGTGGGCTATCCGATCCGCCTGCTGGTGATCGATCTCCAGCCCGAGGATATGGATGCCGAGCCGGAAGAATGCACCGCGCACGGTGGCCACAGCCACACGCACCGGCCTTTGAAGAAAGAGCCGATGGTCTTCATTAACCCCGAGATTCTCGAAGAATCAGAGGATGTTGCGATCTATAATGAAGGTTGTCTCTCGGTTCCCGAGATCTATGCCGAAGTCGAACGCCCCGCCTCGATCCGCGCCCGCTGGCAGGATCTCGATGGCAAGGTGCATGAAGAGCTGATCGAAGGCATGCTGGCAACCTGCCTGCAGCACGAGATGGATCATCTGGAAGGCGTGGTGTTCATCGATCACCTTTCGCGCCTCAAGCGGCAGATGGCTGTCAAGAAGCTGGAGAAGCTGCGCAAGCTGGGCTGATCCGGCCTAGCGCGCCTTCTCGTTCAGCTCTTCTGCCAGTTCCACCAAGGTACCGAACTGGTCGATGGTCTTCGCAAGCAAGGCCCGGTCATTCGATGCTTCGAGCGATCCGCTCTCGAACAGGTTGCCGCTTTCCAGCGCGACGATCAACTGCCCGCCGTTGAACAAGCAGCGGATATCCTCGCCCGCAAAAGCAGTCTCTACTGCCATCAGCCGCTCGACATATTCGGGGTGGACCAGATAGCGCGATTCAACCTGATCATTTGACCAGACGGCGAACTGGTCCTCGAACCGCGGGTCGACCATGTCGATGCGGTCGAGCCGCATGCCGCCCAGCGTGATGCTGTCCTTGTCACCCAGAAGGCCGAACAGGCTTTTGCGCCGCCCGGCGCGCTCGACCAGTGTCACGCCGTTGAAACGGCGGGCAAAGCCGACGGTGATCAGCGAGCCATCGAACACGGTTTCCCAATAGGTTGACTTGCCGTTGTTGCGCTCCACCTCCAGCTTGGCCTCATAAAGCTGGAACGAATGATCGCGCACCGAGCCGAGCCACAGGTCCTCAAAGCTCTTGCGCTCAAAGCTCGGCAGCATCTCGAACGAACAGGCAAGATCGAATTCCGCGCCCGGCGTGACGGCAAGCGAATATTGCATGTCGAGTGCCTTGGCGATGGCCTCATTTATCCCGCCCTTGATCGCATTGATCACCGGCCGCTTGGTCCACTCGGCGATACCAAACCCGCCAGCACCAATGAAAAAGCCGAACTGCAGCGCCCGCCCGATGCCCCACGGCGTCAGCAATACGATTATGAAAGCGACCGCGCAGGCCCCGCCAATGCCCCACATCTGGATCTGCGATGCCCTGGCTTTCGCTGCCGCACGGGTATCGCCTTCGCTCGCCAGCCACTGACCAAGCGGGCCCGCCAACAGCGCATCGGGATCGGGACGTGCGAGCATTACTTCCGACTTTCTTTAACTCTTGCGACTATTTGCCGCCGGTGTAGCTTGGCGCAAGTCATAAAAGGGAACCTGTTAACATGGGTATGATCATCGTTCTGGTCGTTGTCGTGGCCCTCGTTCTGATGCTGATCGGGGTTTACAACCGGCTGGTTGGCCTGCGCCAATCGGTCAATCAGGGGCTCGCCGATATCGATGCCCAGCTGCGCCAGCGGCACGATCTGATTCCCAATCTGGTTTCCACCGTGAAGGGCTATGCCACCCACGAAAAGGAAACCTTCGACGCGGTGATCGCGGCGCGCAATTCTGCCGAGGCTGCGCGGGGCAGTGATGCCGGGGCAGAGGCTGCACTCGGCGCTTCGCTCGGAAAGCTGTTTGCGCTGGCAGAAGCCTATCCCGATCTGAAGGCCAGCGCCAACTTCCAGGCGCTGCAGGGCGAGCTTTCCGATGTGGAAGACAAGCTTGCCGCCGCACGCCGGGCGCTGAACGCTGCTGCTGCGCGTTACAACGCGGGCCGCGAGTCTTTCCCGGCGGTGCTTTTCGCATCTGCCTTCGGGTTTGCCCCCAGCGAATTCCAGCGAATCGGCGATAACGAGCGTGAAGTGGCGAATGCGCCCAAGGTCGAATTCTGACAGTGGTTTGACACGGGCGGCACCGGCAGAAAACCTAACTTTTCAGCCACTTTTTCACCCCCGGGTTTCAGGGGGTGATTTTCACTTGCAGTTCATAAAGCGTGCCTTATATCGGCCCTCCGCTGCCCCATGGGGACTTCCAAACCGCAAGGCAGCTTCATCCTGTGTTGTCTTGGCCGAAAGGCCTATTGGGGGTCCCTTGAGTTGCACCATTTTCCTGACGCATCGGCTGTAGTTCGCGCGCTCGCGCCTGACGAACCCGTTATCCTGAATCGCCCGCATGCTGCCGCACGCGCCGCCCGCTTCTTTGTCGAGAAGTTCCCGGGCAAGTCGCTCTATGCAGTAAAGGCCAATCCTTCGCCGGACCTGCTTAAGGTTCTGTGGGATTCTGGAATAACCCACTTTGATGTCGCATCGATCGCCGAAGTGCGGATCGTGCGCGGCGCGCTGCCCGATGCAGAGCTGTGCTTCATGCACCCGGTCAAGACCGCGAGCGCCATTGCCGAGGCCTATAAGGTCCACGGCGTAAAGACCTTCAGCCTCGATAGCCAGGAAGAGCTGGACAAGATAATCGCGGCAACTGCCGATGATGAGGGCAATCCGGCCAGCGACCTGCGCCTGTGCGTGCGCCTGCGCGTTTCATCCGAATATTCAGAGCTCAGCCTTGCATCGAAGTTCGGCATCGATCTTGCTGATGCCGGGCCGTTGCTGCAGGCAACGCGTCAGGTTTCCGACTGGCTGGGCGTCTGCTTCCACGTCGGCAGCCAGGCGATGACGCCTTTTGCCTATGTCCAGGCGCTCGAACGCGTCCGTGTGGCGATTGTTGATGCGGCAGTCACGGTTGACATCATCGATGTCGGCGGCGGCTTCCCGTCGATCTATCCCGGCATGGAGCCACCGCCGCTCGAAGATTACTTCGGTGCGATCCACCGCGCGGCGGAATCGCTGCCGGTTTCCTATTCGTCCGAGCTGTGGTGCGAACCCGGCCGCGCGCTGTGCGCCGAATACAATTCGATGGTCGTCAAGGTTGAGCGCCGCCGCGGCAAGGAACTCTACATCAACGAGGGCTCCTATGGCGCGCTGTTCGATGCCGCGCACATCGGCTGGCGCTTCCCGGTGCAGCTGCTGAATGGCGATGCGGACGGCGAAACCGAGGACTTCAGCTTCTTCGGCCCGACCTGTGACGATATGGACTTCATGGAAGGCCCCTTCGCGCTTCCGGCCAATGCCGGTGCGGGCGACTATATCGAGATCGGTATGCTTGGTGCCTATGGTGCGGCCATGCGGACAAAGTTCAACGGCTTTGGCGCCGGGATGACTGTGGAAGTCGGCGATGAGCCGATGGCCAGCCAGTACCTCGGCGATCGCCGCGATCCGCGGGTATCCGACAACGTTGTTTCGCTGCGCTGATCGCGCAGACAATCTGATCGTCCGGGCGGCGTTGGCACGATAGCCAGCGCCGCCCGTTTTCTTTAGCCATTGGGCTTGAGGAGACGATGCGATGCCAGCTTTCAAAGACCAATACGGCCCGGTGGCTCTGGTAACCGGCGCCAGCTCGGGCATTGGCGTGGGTTTTGCCGAGGAACTGGCCTCGCGCGGGCTTGATCTGGTGCTGGCGGCGCGGCGGGTGGACCGGATGCAGGCGCTGAAGGATCGACTGGTAGCAGAACATGGCATAGCCGTGCGGGTGGTGGAGAGTGATCTCACCAAGCCTGATGCTCCGGCTGCTTTGGTGGCTGCGGTTGCAGATCTAGAGGTGGGGCTGGTGGTCAGCAATGCCGGCTTCGGTGCCAAGGGCTATTACGAGACCATCGATGCAGACCTGATGGCCGAGATGCTGGCGGTAAACTGTCATGCCCCGATGCAACTCGCTCACGCCTTTATGCCCGCCTTGAAAGCGCGCGGTAAGGGCGGGCTGGTGCTCACGTCCTCGGTAGAGGGGCTGATGGGCGGGCCATATTCCACCGCCTATGCCGCCACTAAAGCGCTGGTAATCGCGTTGGGTGAGGGGCTGTGGGGCGAACTGCAGGGCACCGGCGTTGACGTGCTGACGCTGACGCCCGGGGCGACGGAAAGCGAGGCTGCGGCCAAGCAGGGTTTTGATCCCTCCAAAATGCAGAACGTGCAATCGGCGCGCGATTGCGCCCGCTTGACGCTCGATAATCTCGCAAATGGGCCAACCTATTGCCCGAACGACCACTACCGCGCGCTGTTCGAGCAGATGCTCGCTATGCCCCGTAAACAGGCGCTGCTGGCAATGGCGCAGGGGATGAAGCCGAAGGATTAGCCGTCGGCGAAGATATAGGGCGCGGGGCTGCGGCGCTGGTCGTCGGCCATGATTTCTCGGCCAATCGGCGGTGCGGCGCGGGCGGTGCAGGCGGCGCGCGGGCACAGGCGGCAGGTCACGCCGATAGGGGTGGCATCGACGGCGCGCGGGTCACTGCCTTTGGCATAGGCCAGTAGCGGGGCATGCTCGGCGGCACATGCCAGCGCCACGGCATGGTGGGCGGCAGGCTGGCTCCAGCCTCCGCCGCCGGTGCTGACAGTGCGGGCAATGGCGAAGAAGCGCTGGCCATCCGGCAGTTCGAGCCATTGGGTGAGCACTTCGCCGGGTGAGCGGAAGGCGGAATGGAGGTTCCACAAGGGGCAGCCACCGCCGTGCGCCGCAAAGGGAAAGCCCGCGCCATCAAGCCGCTTGGAAACATTGCCCGCCGGATCGACGCGGATGAAGAAGAACGGAACCCCTTCGGCACCCGGGCGGTGCAGGGTGGTCAGCCGGTGAGCGACCTGTTCAAAGCTCGCTCCGAACAGGCCGGTCAGGCTCTCAATGTCATAGCTGCGCTGTTGGGCAGCGCGCAGGAATCGATCATAAGGCATGCGCAGCGCAGCAGCGGCATAACCCGCCAGCGCCCGCCGTGCGAGCACCTGCGCGGTCTGGCTGGCGAAAGTCTCATGGCGCAGCAGCGCTGCGATGTTCTCGCGCATGGCTGTATAGGCAATGTGCAGCGCCACCTGAAACTTGCGGCTTGGGCCCGGCAGGGTGTCTGCCAGAAGCAGTTGCTGGCTGTGCCGGTCAAACCGCCGGACGGCATCAACGAGCACCTCTGGCGGCACATAGCGCAACCGCACGCCTTTTTTGGCGAGCCATTCCTGCGATCCGCCAGCTTCGGTAATGTCGCCCGCCAGTTCCTCGGCGCGGGCGTCGAGCGTAGGGAAGAAGTTGCGTGAAGCTGCAACAAAGCGCCGCACTTCGCCAACCGGATCCGAAGCCGCATCGCCGCCGCCACTCTCGCGCTGGGCGGCGAGGGCGAGCTGTTCGCGTTGATAGGCGGTGTGCAGGCGCAGGATGGCCTCGGTCACCCCGGGAAAGCTGGTGGCGATGTCGGCCACTTCGAGTCCCGGCAGGTCGATATCGCCAAACAGCGGATCGCGCAGAATGTCGGACAGACGCCGCGAGTAATCTTCGGCATCTTCGCCCGCCAGATCGGCCACATCGAGGCGATAGGTGCGCGCGAGGCGGATCAGCAGTTCCGCCGTCAGCGGGCGCTGGTTGCGTTCGAGCAGGGCGATATAGCTCGGCGAGATGTCGAGATCGGCCGACATGGCCTGCTGTGTCAGCCCCAGTTCGCGGCGCAGGCGGCGCAGTCGGGGGCCGAGGAATAGGGGTTTGGATTGGCTCATTCCGGCACTTTGTCACAACTGTACAACTTTACAAAGAAAATATGTAAAGTCTGACAACGCGACTCCGCCAGCGGTTTTTATCCCAGCTTTCCTCTCCTAGTTCCGGGGCCAAGAGAGGCCAACGCTTTTCAAGGGAAACTAGACCGTGACTTACCAGCAGAACATCATCGAGGCCGGACAGGCCATCTCGCCCTTCCAGCAGACCTGGGACGGCATCGAGCCTGAATCGGTTGCCCGCATGCGGCTGCAGAACCGGTTCCACACAGGGCTCGATATTGCGCGCTACACGGCGAAGATCATGCGCCGCGATATGGCTGCCTATGATGCCGATCCTGCGAACTACACGCAGTCGCTGGGTTGCTGGCACGGCTTCATCGGGCAGCAGAAGCTCATCTCGATCAAGAAGCACTTCGGCACGACCAAGGGCCGTTACCTTTATCTCTCGGGCTGGATGGTTGCCGCGCTGCGCAGCGAATTTGGCCCATTGCCTGACCAGTCGATGCACGAAAAGACTTCGGTCGCCGATCTGATCGAAGAGCTCTACACCTTCCTCAAGCAGGCCGATGCCCGCGAGCTGGGCATGATGTTCCGCGATCTCGACAAGGCGCGTGAAGCCGGCAACGAGGTTGAGGCACAGCGTATCAGCCACGCTATCGACACTTACGAAACCCACGTCGTGCCGATCATCGCCGATATCGATGCCGGTTTCGGCAATGCCGAAGCTACCTATCTCCTCGCCAAGAAGTTCATCGAAGCCGGTGCCTGCTGCATCCAGATCGAGAACCAGGTCTCGGACGAAAAGCAGTGCGGCCACCAGGACGGCAAGGTTACCGTCCCGCACGAAGACTTCCTCGCGAAGATCCGCGCTGTGCGTTACGCCTTCCTTGAACTGGGCGTTGATGACGGCGTGATCGTTGCCCGCACCGACTCGCTCGGCGCTGGCCTGACCAAGCAGATCGCTTTCGTTCGCGAAGCCGGTGACATTGCCGACCAGTACAACAGCTTCCTCGATTGCGATGAAGTCGATGCTTCGCAGCTCGGCCACGGTGACGTGCTGATCAGCCGCGACGGCAAGCTGCTGCGTCCCAAGCGCCTGCCTTCGAACCTCTATCAGTTCCGCGCTGGCACCGGTGAAGACCGTTGCGTGCTCGATTGCATCACCTCGCTGGAGAATGGCGCGGACCTGCTGTGGATCGAAACCGAAAAGCCGCACATCGCCCAGATTGCTGGCATGGTGAACCGCATTCGTGAGGTGATCCCCAATGCCAAGCTGGTCTATAACAACTCGCCCAGCTTCAACTGGACGCTGAACTTCCGCCAGCAAGTGTTTGATGCATGGGTCGAAGCTGGCAAGGACGTTGCTGCCTATGATCGTGCCAAGCTGATGAGTGTCGACTATGACGGCACGCAGCTGGCAGACGAAGCAGATGAGCGCATCCGCACCTTCCAGCGCGATGCTGCGGCGCAGGCTGGCATTTTCCACCACCTGATCACCCTGCCGACCTATCACACGGCAGCGCTGAGCACCGACAATCTGGCGCGCGAATACTTCGGCGAGCAGGCCATGCTGGGTTACGTCAAGAACGTCCAGCGGGCAGAAATCCGCCAGGGCATCGCCTGCGTGAAGCACCAGAACATGTCAGGCAGCGACATCGGCGATGATCACAAGGAATACTTTTCTGGTGAAGCCGCCCTGAAAGCTGCCGGAAAAGACAATACTATGAACCAGTTCGCTGCCTAATTTTCAGCAGCATCTTAAATAAGGAGAAGGCCGATGTCAGAACCAACCCGCGCCCGCGCCGTCCTTTCAACCGAGGATTTCAAGCTGATCCGCGAAGCCGTGCTGCACTGGCTGCGCGCCAATGAAGACAGCCCGGATTCGGTGAAGTTCTCCAACCTTTACCACCGCCTCGGCTCGGCCGCCGGCCGGTAAACGCATCAGTTCCTGGGGAGGAACTCCGGCCCGCCATGCGACCCCCATCGCATGGCGGGCCGGTTGCGTTTTGGCGCCGTTTCAGTTGCACAGAAACGGGAGCGGGCCAGTGCCGATTTCACCTATCAGTGCAGTATTCCGTGGAGGAACAGGCGGACGGCAACCTTCGTCTGGCGCTCGATCTCATCAGGGCTGAGCGCGATCCCCCAGGCCATGATATTGGCCGGTCCACCGGCGACGAGGTGGAGGAAGGCGTAAGCGAAATCGTGCGCTTCCACCGGATCGGCGAAGCGTTCTGGCAGGCGCCGCTGAAACAGGTTGCTGAGGTATGAGACGGTAGGTTTGGTACCGCTGCGCAGGGTGTATTCGCCGATTTCCGGCATGTGCGCCGATTCGGTATTGGTAATCCGCATCAGCCTGATGCCATTCGGACTGGTGATGTTGGCGACCAGAATGTGGCCGATCTCATTCAGGCTCTGCTCGAAATCTTCAGTCTCCGCCGCACGGAGCTGATCCAGTGGCACGATGAATTCGTCGATCGCCCGCTGCAATGCCGTGCGGAACAGCGTTTCCTTGTCACCATAGCGGGCATAGACCGTGCGCTTGGCCATGCCGACTGCTGAAGTGATCGCCTCAATCGTTGTGCGCTCAAAACCGTTCTCGAGAAACAGGTCCAGCGCCTTGTCAAGCAGCTCAAGGTTTCGCGTTTCGGCATGGGCGCGCGTCGGGCGGCCCGGGCTGCGGTGGCGGCGATAGGCAGAAGGCTTGGGGGTTTCCATCAGGGCCAATTGGTTATTGAAACGATACAGGTGACAATATACTCTAACCGAGAAAGCTTACAAAGGCGAGGATGCTATGGCCCTGACCGCAACCGACCTGACCCCGCGTGTCGGTTCGCAATTCCACATCGACCGTGCAGACCTGCTCAGCGGGGCCCATGCGCAGGAAATCCGCGCCTTGTTGGTGGAGCGCGGTGTAATTGTCGCGCGGGGCATGAACCTGACGGATGACGAGCAGCGCGCTCTGGCCCGCACGCTGGGTGACCTGCGGCTCGGCACGGTGAAGCAGGAAGGCGAAGAGGGTCTGATGAAGGTCACTTTCGACAAGACGATCAACCCGGAATACGCCCAGTTCTTTTTCGGCAGCCAGCTGTGGCACATGGATGGCACCTATGAAGAGATGCCGCCCTTTGCCACGCTGCTCACTCCGCGGGTGCTGTCGGAAACCGGCGGGCAGACCGAATTTGCCAACAACTATGCCGCTTACGAAGATCTGCCGGAAGCGGAGAAGGCCTTTCTCGATGGGCTGAAGGTTGTCCACACCATGCAGGCCGCGTTGTTTCCTGGGAAGCCTGATTGCTCGGTGGAGGAATTCGCGCTGTGGCATTCCTACCCCAATCGCGAGCATCCGCTGGTCTGGCACCACAAGTCTGGCCGTAAAAGCCTCGTCCTGTCGACCTCGGGCAGTCATGTTGTGGGAATGCATCCGGCAGAGAGCCGCGATTTGCTCACGCGGCTGATGGCGCACGCCGCTCAGGAGAAATACGTCTATCGCCACAGTTGGCAGATGGGCGACCTGCTGATCTGGGATAATACCGGAACGATGCACCGCGTGCTGCCTTTCCCGGAGGAAAGCGGGCGGCAGCTGCACCGGTTTACCCTGAACGGGGAAGAACCGGTCGCTGGCGTGGCCTGAACGCCAAGCGCCGCCCGGCGCAAATGCGCGGGCGGTCTTGCTGGCCGATCACAGACTGAACTGAAGGACCGGCGTTAACCGGCCGTCAGGATCAGGCGTTGGCGGAAGCCATCTGCGAAGAGGTCTTCGAAAAGGTCTTGTTGAGCTGCGAGCCCAGACCAGAGACCGAAGTCATGATCGCCACTGAAACCAGCGCGCCGATCAGGCCGTATTCGATGGCGGTTGCGCCGTCGATGTCAGCCAGCAGTTTCTTCAAACGCTTCATTTCCCGTCTCCAATTCGTCCCGACAAGGCGAGTCTGCTCCCCAGCAGTGCAGTCACGTTTTGGCACGTGCCAAATGTGTTGCAGCCCTGTTAACTCTCCAACCAATAGAGATCGGGGATGAAATGAATCCTAGCGAACTAGGTTAAAGAATTTCGAAACATAAGAAAAAGGCGGCAGGATCGCTCCCGCCGCCTCTTCGCTGTTAATCGTCAATTGGTTCAGAACGGCAGGTTATAGAGCCGTACTGCATTGTCTTGCAGAACCTTTTTCTGCACTTCGCGGCTGTGCCCGCCGAGCACGTCCTTGAGGTGCGCCTGTACGCCCGGATAGAGCGAAGTCGGGTGCGGGAAGTCGGTTTCGAACATCACGTTGTCGACGCCGATGATCTCCAGCATGTGCTTCGGCGCGATCTTTTCGAACCAGAAGGTGCAGAAGAAGTGGTCGCGGAAATACTGCCAGGGGCGCTTTTTGAGGATGTCGCGCTTTGAGGCGAGCATTTCGTCGAACTGGTGCTCCAGCGCCTCGACGGCAAAGGGAACCCAGCCGGCGCCGCTCTCGATCAGGCCGAGCTTCAGGTTGGGGTGGCGATCAAGCCGGCCCGAAACCATCCAGTTGCCCAGAGTAGCGGCATTGCCGATCGAGAACATGGTGGCGACCACCGAAAGCTGCTGTTCAAAGGCAAAGCCTTCCCAGGTCAGCATGTTGGGATCGATCGCGGCATTAAGGTGGAAGTTGAGCGGTGTGCCGGTCGCATCGCACATTTCAAGGAACGGGGTCCAGTAATCGCTCATAAAGCTGGGCACGCCGACCCGCTCGGGCGTGTCGGGCAGAACGAAGCCACGCAGGCCCATGTCGATGCAGCGGCGGGCTTCCTTCATCAGCTCGCCCTGATCCCAGAAGGGCAGGTGGGCCATGTTGAACACGCGCTGGCCGCTTTCGGTCTGATATTCGACCGAGGCATCGTTGTAGGTCTGGATGATGCTGGTGGCGAGGTCATTGTCGCCCAGGCTCATCAGCGATCCGGCCTGGGTAACGCCGGAGTTCTGGTAACAGATCTGGGCATAGATGCCCATGTCATCCATCGCCTGAAGGCGGTGCTTCAGGATGTGCCCGCCCGGGTGCGCCTGCTCCAGTTTGGGGAAGGCAAGGCGGCCAAGCACCTTGTTATTGTCTGCACGGATTACGTTGCCGCCCATCGAGCCAAAGTTGCGATCGCCCACGTACCAGCGGTCAACGCCATCGGCATCGCGCTTCACATAGGGCACCTTGTCCTTGTATTTCGCCGGGGCGCGACTGGTGAAGAGGTCCGGCGCTTCGGTGATGTGGGTATCGGTATCGACGATCTTGATGCCTTCGAACATCGGATCGAGGCCGCCCGTTTGTGTGGCATAGTCAACTTCCCGGATAACACCGCCATCGGTGTAGCCTTCGGAATTCCAGTATTTCTTGGCCGCAGTGGCCAGCTCGGTGGGATCGGCCTCAGCCATGATCGGTACTCCCCAATGGAATGGTTATTGCGACGCATTTTCGCATTGGCGCGTAGATCAGGCAACCTGAATGCGGCTAGGTGTGCGGCTCATCGCCCGAGCGGCGTTGATTGCCCGCTCAGGACAGCAATGATGCTTGACCGCTACTTTCACTGCGGGTCACTATGCCAGCCATAGAACGGCCAAAAGTGCCGCGACGAGAGGCTGGGTTATGGTTGGCATTTCTGTCTCACCACTGCGCGATGGTCTGCCTTTCGGCATCAGGATCGGCGGCGTTACGCTCGAGTCTGCTGCTGATCCGGCAATGCGCGAGCAGATCAACGATCTGTTCGTCAGGCACGGCGTAATCGTCTTTGAACAGGTTGAGCCAAGCGATGCCATGCAGTTGGCGCTGAGCAATATTTTCGGGCCCTTGAAAGAGCACCCGGTAAAGAATGTAAGCCGCGTCGATGGCGATGCCATGCCGGGTGTCGTGCGCATTCATGCCGAGGCCGGCAAAGGCGGTTTGGTTGAATTGAACGGCAAGCAGCTTTCGCACTGGCTGCCCTGGCATTTTGACCATGCCTATAATGACGAGCTCAACTACGCCGGCATTCTGCGCGCTACCGAGATCGTGCCTGAGGGCGGCCTGACCGGTTTCGCCGATGGCATCGCGATGTACAATGCCTTTCCGAAAGACCTCCTCGCAAGGATCGAGGGCGAGACGATCATCTACACGCTGAACGTGCAGTATGACACGATGCGCTTTGGCCGTCCGGATGCTTTCCGCGTGCTGCAACCCAAGCCTTCGCCGCCCGGCTTCGAGGAAGAAGCGCGCCGCATGCCCCGCGCACTTCATCCCGCTGTCTGGACCCGCAAGACTGGCGAAAAGGTCCTGCATATTTCGCCGTGGATGGCGGAAGGTATTGTTGGCATGGAAAATGCCGAAGGCGATGCCTTGCTCGAAGAGGTATGCCAGACGATCAACCGGCTCGCGAAGGAACTCAGCTATTTCCACAAGTGGCGGCCTACTGACATGATGATCTGGGATAACACCCGTGTGCTCCACTCGGTTACCGGCCACGATCCTTCTGTCGATCGCACGATGCAGCGCACGACTATCAAGGGCGATTACGGGCTGGGCCGCTTCGAGGACAATGCGGCTGGCGGCGCGATCCTTTCCGAGACGACCGTCTGATGGCGCGGATCACTGTCGACGGGCTGGAGCTCGATTATGAACTGAGCGGTCCGGAAGGCGGGCAGCCGCTGGTCCTGACCCCCGGCGGGCGATACCCGCGCGATACGGCAGGTGTGCCGGAACTGGGACAGATTTTCGCCGACAACGGCTATCGCGTGCTGCTTTGGGATCGCCCGGGCTGCGGCGCATCCGACATTGCCTTCACCGCGCCATCAGAATCGGTGATGAACTGCGAGGCGCTGGTTGGCCTTGTGCGAGAGCTGGGGCTGAAGGATGTCGTTCTGGTCGGCGGTTCGGCAGGATCGCGCATCTCGCTGATGGCAGCGGCGCGGATGCCGTGGAACGTCAGCAAGATCGCGATCTGGTGGCTGAGCGGCGGGCCAATCGGCCTTGCAGGTTTGGCTTGGTATTACTGCGGTGATCAGGTGGCCGCAGCCTCCAGCGGCGGCATGGAAGCCGTGGTGAAATTGGCAAGCTGGGCCGAGCAGATCAGCAGAAATCCGCGTATGAAGGACATTCTGCTGGCGCAGGACCCAGATGCCTACATCGCCACTATGGAGAAATGGGCCAAGGCCTTCCTATACCGTGACGATACCCCGATGCCGGGGATCAGTGAGGCAGACTTTGCCCGCCTGACCATGCCGATCCAGGTGTTCCGCAGCGGCAAGAGCGATATGGCGCACACCCGCGAGACATCGGAATGGGTACATCGCCTGCTGCCCAACGCCACCCTGTTCGAGCCGCCGTGGGGCGATCAGGAATGGAACCTTGTATCGACCTTCCCCGTCGATACGGCCAAACGCCGGGGCCGGTTTGAGCGCTGGCCGCTGATCGCTCCGATGGTGCTCGATTTCCTGAAGGGGTGAGGACGATGGATCCGGCAATGGAAAGACAACTGCGCGACCTGCTCGATCGCGATGCTATCCTGCAGGTGATCCACCGCATGGCGCGCGGGCTGGACCGGGTGGATAACGATCTCGTCCTGTCGTGCTACTGGCCGGAGGCGATTGACGATCACACCTATTACCTCGGTGGGCCGGAGGGCTTCGTCGCCTATGCCGACCAGATGACGCTATCGTTCATTTCCTGCCAGCATGGCCTGTTGACCCACAATTGCGAGATCGACGGCGATGATGCGCACTGCGAGACCTATTACACCTTCGTCGCCACCGCCGCCGAGCCGCCGCATTTCATGGCGAGTGGACGCTATGTCGATCACTTCCAGAAGCGCGACGGGGAGTGGCGCATTCTCAGCCGGTTCACCGTGGTGGATGGACAGTATGACTTGCTGCCGTCTCAGCGAAACGCAAACCGGCCCTCTGCCTATGCGCCCGGCGAGCGTCCGGTTTCACTGGATCGCAGCGATCTGAGTTATCAACGGCCGGTGCGCACAAGAACGCCCAGGCAGGTCTAGCCCCGCAACACCGCGCCCAGCAGTTCGACAGTTCCGGCCCAGCTCATCCGGTCGGCCAGCGCGTTATAGGCAATCCCCTCCATGCCCAGCGCGTCCGAGCCGGGGTCGGAAAAGCCGTGCGCGGCGTCGCCGAAAGTGGTGATCGTGTGCCGCGCCCCGGCCGATGCCAGTTCCAGGCGCAGGCCTTCGATGTGATCGAGCGGGGCAAAGGGATCGTGCGCGCCGCACCAGGCGTGAACCTCGCCAGCAAAAGCTCCCGCTTCCATCGGTGCCGCGCTGGTAAGGATGCCATGGAAGCTGACCACAGCACGCGCCGGAGCGCCGCTGCGCGCCAATTCGAGCACGCAGGTGCCGCCAAAGCAGTATCCGATTGCCGCAACCCGGTCTGCCTTGACTTGAGGCATAGCCGCCACTCGTCCAAACCATGCGGCAACGCGGCTGCGCAGCAGGGCGGGGTCCTGCATCACGGCCTGAAAACTCACGCCGCTGGTGATTGCAGGATCGCCAGCCGGAGCGCCGCCGCCATACATGTCGCTTGCTACTGCGACGTAACCCAGCGCGGCAAGGCGCCGCAGAACCTCATGGATGCGCTCGCCAATGCCCAGCGCATTGTGCATCACCAGTACGGCGGGAAAGGGCCCTTCGCCCGCCGGTATTGCAGCTTTCCCAGTCAGCAGGGTGCCTGCGTGCTCCAGTTCGACGGGCATGAATTCAGACATCCGGGACTCCTTGCTTGTTACCTCCGCAAGCGAAGATCAGTTCTTCTTGAACACCCCGCAGGCGATGCGGGCGCCGCTGTTGCCGCTGGGGTCGGTGGCATAGTCATCGGCGCTGGCGTGGATCACAATGGCGGCACCGTCGGCATCGAACATCTGGGTGAACAGCGTCTTGGCCGATCCGGCGAGCGGGATTACCGCGACGGCAAAGCCGTTGGTGTCAGCGGTGACATTCGGCAGGTCACCCAGATGGCTGCCTGCCGGGTTCTTCATCCCGTGCATCTTGCCCTCGGGATTGAGATGGCCGCCAGCATCGGCAAAGCCGGTGCCTTTGCAGTTGCCTACAGTGTGAAAATGCATTCCGTGGTCGCCGGGGGTAACGCCCCTGAGCGAGATGCGCAGCACGGCCTTGTCTTTCCTTGTGGCGATCACCGCGTAACCGGCATCGGTGCCCGTGGCCGTAAACAACCGCGCGCTGGCGACCGGAGCGCGGGGAGCTTTCGCGGTGAGGGGGGGGGTGGCCAGCGCCAGAGCCAGCAGGGCGATGCCTGCTTTTCCGAAATCCGTCATGCGAGCTCTCCTGATTGCCTGGGCTTCAGGCTAGGCCCATCCCGGCCTATTGACAACTACTCGCAAGAAGCGTGCGTCTTGGCCTCAGTTGCGCGCGCCGCGCTGGAACAGGTGCATGCCAAGTTCGCCATAGCTCGGGTCATTCACGAAGTCAGGAAACGCGACCACCGGCCCTGCCAGCGGACGCCTGATCTTCATGTCATAGGTCACCACGCGCTTGGCAAAGCGCCATTTTCCATCGTCGCAGCGGCGATAGTTGTCGATGTAGCGTACGGCCATCAGGTCTTCCAGCTGGCCACCCTGACCATCGGGGATCAGGTGATAGGCGAGGGCATAGACCTCTCCGCAGCCGGTTCCGGCCTCGATATCGACGTCGATCAGGTGGTTGCAGGCGTGGTGGCCCGAATAGGGCATATAAGGGAATGACCGCTCGATGAAGTCGCAATAGCCCTGCTGGCCGCCATCATAGGTATCACCGTGGCTGTCGGTTGCATCTGGCGTGTAGAGATCGCGCAGCAGGTCGATATCCTTGCGGTCAATCGCGCGCGAATAGAGCAGCACCAGCTCGCGTATTTCATCCTTGGCGACCAGTTTGGCGAGGGCGCTTGCGTCATTTGAAGGCATTGTTCTCTCCCAGAATCAGCGCAGCAGCGCGCCGCCATCGACCTGCATCACTTGTCCGGTAACCCAGCTGGCCTGGGCCGAGGCCAGCCATGCCACCAGTGCGGCGACTTCCTCGGGCTTGCCCAGCGGGCGGCCTAGTAGTGGCTGGCGACCGCGCATAGATTTGTCGAAATCGCTCGAATTCCCAAAGGCGCTGGCGAAAAAGTTGCTCTCCGGAGCGAAGCGGCTGCCCTTGCTATAGGCCTCCGGATCGCCGGACATCGTGCCATAGGGCGCGACGCAATTGACGCGGACGCCGTGCTGGCCAACCTCCTTGGCGAGCACATGGGTGAACGAATGCACCGCGCCCTTCATCGCCGAATAGATTGCCAGCTGGTAATCGCCGACGATGGCGGCGGTCGAGCCGATGTTGATGATCGATCCGCTCTTGCGCGCGATCATGCCGGGCAGCACTGCGTGGGTCATCGCCAGCATGGTGCGCACGTTCAGGTCAAAATCGCCCTGCCACAGCGCGGGGTCTGAATCGACGAACATGCCTTTGGTCGAATTGCCGCCGATGTTGTTGACCAGCACTTCAACTGGCCCGAGCACGCCAGCAGCATCTGCGGTGCGACTTGCGGCATCGGGGTGAAGCATGTCGACCTCGATGAACACGGCTTCCCCAGCGCCGCGATCCTTTGCCAGCTTGCAGACTTTCATCCCCGCTTCGGCATCGCGGCCGGTGAACACCAGTTTCGCGCCCTCGGCGGCGAGCGCCAGCACGATGCCGCGGCCGATATTGGCCGTGCCACCGGTAACGACAGCGACTTTGCCCGCGAGTTCGAGATCCATGCCCTGCGTTCCTATCAGGCCTGCCTCTGCTCGGCCTTGTATGCGTTCACTGCCTGCTCGACCATCATATAAAGGTGGCGGCAGAGCACTTCCTGCTCCTGGAAATAGATGTGCTCCAAGGCCCCGCTGGAGAGCCCACGCTGACCGGCTTCGATTACGGCGATGTCTTCGGAATGAACATCGCGGGTGGTGGCGGTGGTATATTCGCGGGCGAAGCGGGTTCCGGCGGTCTCGTCATTGCCGATCCAGTAAAGCCGGATGACCCCGCGCGATTTTTCCGGGCCGATGGGATAGACCGTGTGGCTGAAGTTGTTGCCGGTCGATCCCAGCATGAAGAAGCTCGGGAAAACAGCGAAGTAAGCGCGGCTGAAGGGGTTTTCCGGCACGTCACCGCGCATCAGGGCCTTGGCGCCGAGTCCCAGCCCGAGCATCTGCGCGGGAGTCATCTGAGCCATCGCATCGGGGTTTGACCAGATCGTCTGGGTGCGGTGCGGATCGTGCAGCTCTTGCGCAATCGGATAGCCGAACGGGTTGTCTTTGCCGAGGCCAGCGCCTGCCGAGCGCGGATGGATGAAGCGGAGGTGATAGTTCTCCTGAAAGTTGTCGTAGGTCAGCTTCCAGTTGGCATCGATCTCATAGACATATTCGGAAAACTGGGTCGCATGGGCGCAGGGCAGGTGGCTCATGCCCTCCGCCAGCGGACCGAGGAATTCGACCAGGCTCTGCTTGGGGGTCTTGTCAAAGTTCACGAAGATCAGCCCGGCGTGCACTTCGCAGGCAACCTGCTTCAGGCCGCAGTCCTTCTTGTCGAGACCGAATTTTTCGAATTCCGGCGCGGAAATCAGCGCGCCGTCGTTGCCGAAAGTCCACATGTGGTACTTGCACGAGAAGGCATTGCGCTTGCCGCAAGAATCCTGCGTCAGCTGCGTGCCGCGGTGGGTGCAGGCGTTGTGAAAGGCGCGCACTTCACCGTCCTTGCCGCGGGTGATGATCAGCGAGGCGCGGGCGAATTCAAACTCGCGGCGGATGAAACTGCCGGGCTCAGGAACTTCGCTGACATGGCCGCAGGGGAACCAGGTGCGCATGAAGATCGCCTGCCGCTCCAGTTCGTACCATTCGGCATCGTAATAGGCCTTGGCCGGCACCGGGGCGAGGCCAAGATCGGGCACTGGGGCTTGTTCGAATGTGCTGGTGACTTCGTTCACGATACTCTCCCGGCATGCTGTTTTTTGTGCGTTTACAGCGGCACCGAATGTTTGGCAATTATTTCGACAGTCCTGTTGTAAAAGATCGTGCGGCACCGAGAATGTCGCCAATGCGCTGGCGGTGATCGGCACCGGCCAACGCGCGGCCTCGTTGCGGGATTTCAAGGCCGACCATGATGCTTTCGGGCAGGGCGGCATAAAACTCGGCGAGCGGCAGGACGCCTTCGCCGGGGGAGAGCCGCTCATATTTGGCCTGATCGGCATATTGGGGGAATGGCGAAACCGCTGGCAAATCGCAAAGCTGGGCATGCGTGATCAGCGCCGGATCAATCGCCTGAAGCTCGGCAATGGTCCCGCCCGAGCGGAAGAAGTGCATCGAATCGAGTAGCACTCCGGCATTGGCCGCGCCGCTCGCGAGCACGTGGGCGGCGGCGCTGGCAAGATCGCCGGTGGGCATGCCGGGCAGGAACTCGATAGTGGCCGCCATGCCGCGCGCTCCAGCCATCTCGGCGAACAGCGCGAACTGGTCATGGCTGCGCTGGATATCAGCTTCGATGCTCACGACGTTCAGTCGGCGGGCGCCCAACTCTGCCAGTAGGTCCATATCGGCAGCCGAGTTAGCCATTTCCATCTGCGGGTGGATGAGGAACCCTTCGCCAAGCATGACAGAAACGCCGCGCTCGCTGATTGCCGCCTTGGTTCGCGCGAACAGCGCCGCATCATCGCGGAGCGACCAGCGCGGGGCATCCTCTGGCACCATCACGATCGGCGCGAGGGCTATGCCGATGTTTGGCGCACCCAGATCGGCGGCCAGATGCACATAGTCGACCGGGGCCTGCCCCAGTGCGGTGATGAATTCTATGCCCAGCCGATCCATGCATTGTCCTCCTGCCGCAGCAGGTTAGGCGTGGTGGCGTGGAGTGAAAGGCGAAACAGGCTGAGTGAGGCGGAAATCAGCCGGGCGATGCGGCAGCACTTTCACGCAGATCGTGCAGCATCTTGGTCAGCAGGCGGACCTGTCCAGGGGTATAGCCCTGTAGGGCAGTGGTCAGGCTGCGCTGTAGCTCGGAGCGTATTTCCGCCAGGGCTGCTTCGCCTGATGCTGTCAGTTTCAGTTCGCTCCGACGCTTGTCGGTCTTGCCGGCGCTGCTCGTCACCAGACCGGCCTCGGTCAGCCGCGCAAGTTCTGCAGAGACAAGGCTTCGGCCAATTTTCAGAACATCGCTGAGCTCGTGCGGATGAAATAGTCCTGCACCAATCAGGTTCAGCATCCAGCCGCCACGTGGCCCCAGTGAATAGCGTTCGGTTACGTCACGGGTTGCTTGTAGCAGCGAGCGCGGTCCAAAAACCAGACCATGGGAGAGCGATCCGATATCATCCCAGACGAGCGGGCTTTCGTCTTTCCAAGGCTCTGCCTGAGCCTGCTCGGGCAGAAACCGGCTGAGAATGGCATCGCGGCGGGCGATGTCTTGCTCAATGCTCATTATTTGGGCTTGGCCGCATAAGAGAGACAGAACGATCCGGAGGTGACGGGGCCATTCAGAATTTGGCATGAACCGCAGCCCGCTGCTGTCGATTTGTAAAAGGCGCAAAGCTCGCAACGCTTGGTTGAATCAGCCGACAGCTCGACGAATTGCAGCGACTTGCGCAGGCCTTTTTGCGACATTGGCAAGGCGGCAGGGTCATAGCAGGCGGTGCCATCGGCAAGGGCGCGGGTGGCGGCGAAGGCAGCAAAGGGCGCAGCTGCAGCAAGGGCCAGCAACTGGCGGCGGTTAGTGTTCATTTCAGTTCCCTTTCGCTTTGCCGCTTTCGACCAGTTCCAGCCTATAGCCTTCTGGATCAGTGGCAAAGGCCATCGTGTAGCCCTTTGCGACATCACGGACATCGCTGATCGTATAGCCCATGCCGCGCAGCTTTGCGACCAGTTGTGGTAAGCCGGAAATACGGATCACCAGCCGGTCAAAGCCGCTGCCCATCGCCTTGGGTGGCAGATTGCTCGCCGTCTTGTCACTCATCAGGATCAGGCCGGGCTGGCGGGGATCATTGGCGAAGCCCAGCATTGTTTCAAACCGCTTGGGCTGGCCCATCTGCATCAGCACTTTCATGCCAAGCCCTTCGACATAGAACTTCACCTCGCGATCTAGCTGCGAAACGTTGAGCGCGGGGCCGAGCAAGGCGACCGCAGCCGGGGCGGGAGCTGCATCTTCCGCCAGTGCCGGGGCAGCGGCCAGCAAGGCTGCCAAACCGAGCATCAGCCTCATGCCATGATCTCGGTAATGGTCTTGTTTGTCTCCATCGATTTGGTGCCCCAGCGATCGACCGGAACGCCAAATGCCTGCTGGATTGACAGGCCAACGCGGCTAACCGGGGTGCCGATACCATCAACAAACAGGCCGGTCTTCACGCGGCCGCCAGCGCCGCCAGCGGTCATGATCGGGATATTGTCGATGGTGTGGAACTTGGCAAATTCGGTTTCCGAATGGGCGAGCACCAGCGTGTTGTCGAGCAGGGTGCGGTTGCCTTCCTTGACCTTGTCGAGCGCCGAGACAAAATAGACCCAGGCTTCCATGATGCGGGTGAGGAAGTAGGTCGCCTCGGGCTGATATCCCAGCCGGTTGTCGAGCACTTCCTCATGCGTCAACTGGTGGTGCGTGATCGTCGAGCCAATCCGGGTCAGCGACGATGCGCCGTTGTTGAACATCATGTTGAACACCCGCGTCTGGTCGCAGGCGAGCGCCATGACGAGCAGATCGGTCATGAATTCGTGGTTCTTCATCACCGTTTCGATCTCGGCGTTGACCGGCAGTTCGGGAATCTTGTGCGGCACCACGCAGGCCTGCATCGGTTCCGGCTTGGTTAGCTGCACGTCGAGCTGGTTTTCCAGCTGGCGGATCGAGGTGAAGTACTGGTCAAGCTTCTGCTTGTCCTCGGCGCCCACTGTCGACATCAGCGACTGGCGCTGCTCGGTAACGCCAGACAGCACCGAACGCCGGGCCATGGTCACTGGGTCAGGGGTGAAAGTTGCATTGTTCGGATCCTGAAAGCCGGTGCCGAAAACGCGCTGGTAGAGGCCTCCCGCCGACACTTCAGACGGATTGAGATTGCCACCGCCGCGGCCCGAAAGCGAATTGCGCGCATCGCCCGATGCTGACATTTCAAGGCTCGAAAAGCGGCTGCGCTTGCCGATCAGATCGCCGATGGTCACGTCAAAGCTCTCGCCCGGCAGGCCGCGTTCGGCGGTCAACGCGCGGCCGGTGCGGATCGCGGGGCCGCCGGTTGCATGCGGCAGGTTTGGCGCGCCATCCAATGGCACGTTGAAATTGCCATAGACGTTGATCTTCGACTGGAACGCCTTGATTGGCAGCAGTTCGGGCTTGAGGTCATAGTTCGCGCCGACCTTGGTCGGGAACCAGCGGTTGGGATTGACCCCCAGACCCCAGAACCATGTGCCAAAGCGCACGGGCACTGCGGCACCGGTGGCCGCCATGGCTTCGCCATTGCCATCGAGGAAAGCGTTGAGCAGCGGTACGCCCACCACTACGCCTGCGCCATTGAGCATGCCCTTCAGGGCAGTGCGGCGAGAAAGATCATAGGCCATTGTTCTTCTCCTCAGCTCAACGCTTGCTTGCAGCGCGGCCAGCAAGGTTTGTCCCGGTCAGGCTTACCTTGGCATTGTCAGGGATAGTCGCACCTTTGACGCGCCAAGCTTCGGGTAAGGTGGCGACAGTGAGGAACAGTGATCGGATCGAATAACCACTCGCGCCGAACTTCTTGTCCATCGCCTCGATCACCGAGCTGTCCTCTGCGGGCTTGCCAACGGCATATTCCAAAGCGCGGCTGGCGACGCACTGGGTGGTCGCCGGGCTTTCCGAAAGGAGCTTGCCCAGACCTTCGGCACCCTGAAAATCAACGCCGTCGATCGTCCCTGCCGAGGAAATCGGCGTGTCGTTCTCGGTTGCACGGAAGGCGCCGATACCGTCGAATTTCTCAAGGCTCAGGCCGACCGGATCGGTGATGCGGTGGCAGCCCGAGCAGGTCGGATCAGTGGCGTGTTGCTGTAGGCGATCACGCGCGGTTGGTGTCGCCTTGTTGTGGATGTCCTGAACGGCAGTGAAGTTGACGTTGCCCGGCGGGTTGGGGACCGGCTGGCACATCAGCACTTCGCGGATCGCGCGGCCGCGCAGGGTGGGGGATGAGCGGCCCGAGTGCGAATAGATCGAGAGGAACCCGGCCTGGCCAAGGATGCCTGCACGGTCATCGCCCGCCTTGAAATCATAGGGCTCCCAGCCTGCCGACCTGTGCACCGGCACCTGATAGAGCGGGCCGAGAACCCGGGTCATCCAAGTGCGATTGGTGGTGAACAGCTGGCGATAGTCGCCATTGCGGGTCAGCAACAGGTCGGTAATTGTGCGCAGCGTCTGCTCGGGCAGGGCGGCGGCAACTTCCTGATTGAAATAGGGATAGACGACCGGGTCCTTCGCCAGATCATCGAACTTTTCAAACAGCAGCATGTCGGCAAAGAAGGCCCGCACGCCTTGTTCAAAGCGCGGTGAATTGACCATCCGGCTGGCCACTGCATCAAGCTGCGCCTGATCGGTCAGACGACCCTCTTCGGCGGCCTTGAGCAGGGCTTCGTTAGGACCCGAATTCCACAGCATCATCGCGAGGCGGGTGGCGCGGGTGTGGTTATCGAGCCGCATCTGTCCGGGGTTGGCAGGATCGGCTTCTGCGCGTTCGATCACGTAAAGGTAGTTCGGCGAAACCAGCATGGCCGCCAGCGACAGCTCCAGTCCCTTCCAGAACGAGCCGGACTTGGCTGCGGCCTCTCCGGCAAGCTGGGTGTAGAAGGCAGTCTCGCTGTCAGACAGGGCGCGGCGGAACAGGTAGCGGCCAAGCGGTGCGAGCGTTGCCTTGGCGCAAGCATCGTCGCCCGCCTTGGCATCGGCGGGCGTGCAGGGGACGAATTGGCCGCGGTGCTTTTCATCGAACACCTGCGCGGCAATCACCCGCGCCATGGCGTCGAAATTCTCGATGCCGGTGGGGGAAATGGCGGCATCGCTGGCCCCGCTGGCGATCAGTTCATGGGCCGGGCGGACGATAGGCTCAAACCGGCCGGCGACGCGGATATCCGGGCCGAAAATGTCGGCGATGGTGTTGCGATACTGCGCTTCGCTGATCCGCCGCATGGCGACGATCTGCAGCGGTGCTGCCGGAGCGGGGGCAGCAACCTGAGCCTCGCTCGGGCTGGGCTGGCTCGCCGTCATGCCGAATGATAGCGCCGATGCCGCCAGCAAGGCACCTGCGACAGCTTTGCGGGTGAATGCCCTCGTCATCATTTCGCAGACCTTTGCGCAATTGCCGGAGCGGCAGGAATGTCGTTCACGAATGCCGGAATGGCCGTGAGCTGCATGGCAGAGGAAACGCCGGTGCATTTGCCCGTCTTGGGGTCCTTGATTCCGTCGGCATATTTGCGCAGCGTTTGCAGGTACTGCGCGCAGTCAATCCCGGCGACCAGCGCCGAACCAACGCCGCCGATTGAAGCGCTCTGAATCACGTCCCACACCGGTTTGTAGCCGCCGACCATGCCGCGCACAGAGCCATCGCTCTGGAATTTCAGCTGCATCTTGCCCCGGCGGAAATCATACTTCGAACGGTTGCCGCGCAGATCGCGCGCGCCGCCCTGGCCCCAGGTCTGGACCAGCTTGATGTCCTTGGTGTCGGTGGTCAGCACGCCGTTCACGATCCGGCCATGCAGCACATTGCGCTCGCGCGGCGGTTTGGTGGAGATCGAGAAGCTGGCCCCGCGCAGGAAATTGCCCATCGAATCCTGCGTCGGACGGTCCGGCGTGTTGGCATAGATCACTTCGACATCGGGATCGTTCTCCAGACTGTCGACACCGTGGAGCAGGATCACCTGCGTCCACTCGCCCGAGGCGTGGAACTGGCGCATGCCGACGGCCGCATCGCCCTTGATTCCGTCGGTGCCGCGCATTTCGAGCGTGCAGCCCATCACGCGGTATTCCTGATTGTCGATCCCGGTCTGGCCGTCGGGCGTAGTGAACTCATCGTGCTCGCAGGAGTCATCCTTGCCGCCATCGAGGTGAAGGCCGAGCGCGAACTTGCTCTGCACCGTGCGCATTTCGGGCCGCGAAAACATGTCCGGCTGCGAACAGATGTTGGTGTTGTTCGGCCCGAAGACCGAGGTCTGCCATTTCGTGACCAGCTCCTTCTCGTTCTCCTTCAAGCTCAGGCGAGCGCGCTCGGCCTCTGGAAGATCGTGGAGATACTGGTCGCGGATCTTGAGCACTGTTCCGGCCGGACAGGCGGTCTTTTCCTGAATGACTGGCGGAATGAACTCGGTGACGACAAAGCCCATCGTGCCTCCGGGCGGTGGGGGGGGTAGGCGGCTTTCGGTGGCTTGCCCAATTGCACTGGATCCGAGGTGCGGTACGCCCGCCACTGGCCCCAATGCCAGGATAGCCCCGCCAAGCGGAAGCAGGCAGGCGGCACGGCGGGCAAAACGCTTTCCGGCTGGTGTCATGATTTTGTTCCCCCTCATGGCCGAAGCACCAATGCGCCCGCTGGCACGAACAGGGGATTGTCCCCTGCGCTGTAAAACACCGCCTTACCGCGATAGAGCCATTGTGGCCGGTCACCCGAATTGCTCACGCTCCATTCGCCAATTCCGCGGCTGGCCAATGCCGCAGGCAACGGCACCCAGCCAGCGCAGTCTTTCGCGCAGGTTCCGCTGAACAGCAGGCGGCCGTCCTTGTCGGCAAGGGCATAGGCGCCATCGACAAATTTCGGCGATATGGCGCCGGGGGCGGTCAGTATTGGCACTGGTGGAATGAATTTGAGCGTATTCCAGGTCATCTGCTCGGCACCGTCAAACTCGCTCGAGCCGGGCTTGCTGCCCTTGCGGACGAAGACCATGTTCCAGCCCTTGTAGATCCATTGCAGTCCCGCTGCACCTTCGATCACCGACCAGTCCGGTGCGGTTTGCGGGGTTACGAACCCGGCGGGCAGGGGCGGCGGAGGCGTTCCCGGCCGCGCGCGATTGCCGCCGAAACCCTGCGGGAAGATGATGTTGGCTTTGGCATCCTTGGGGGCGAGCAGCGGCTCCCACAGCTTGGCGCATTCCGCCTGACAATACTTGGATGGATCGGGGTTCCAGCGGATCAGCGTGCGCAGATCCATACCGTATAGCGTGTGGCCGGACTTGTCGGTGTAGACCGCGCCTGCCTTGGTCTTCAGCACCTTTACGCCGGCGGGATATTCCGCGGTAGTAGCGGGCGGGATCGGCAGGTCCGCAGGCTGGGCGAGCGCCGGAAGGGGCGAGATTGCGGCGATGACTGCCGCAAGGATCGGAGTCCGGTACATTCGTATCATCGCATCAATCCCCCGGTGCGCGGAAAGTGTCGTGACAGCCCTTGCAGGTCTTCCCGAGCTTGGCTGTTTCAGCCCGGATTGCCGGGGCGAGGCCTGATTGAGCCGCTGCCTGCAAGGCCAGCGCCTGTTTGGCGAAAGCAGCCTGCGCGGCCTTGAACTTTGCTGCCTGGCTCCAGATTTCAGCCTTGGCCTTGGTCTTTGCGCCGGATTCAGTCCCGCTGCCTGCGGGGAACCATCCTGCCATTTCGCGGGATGATCCGACGATTTGGCGAGCGGCGATCTGGATCAGGAAGGTCTGCGGTTCAGCCGTCCGCAGCGAATCGTTGACCGTTTTGAACGATGCTCCGAGCTCGCGAAAACCTGAAATTCTGGTGCGCACCTGATCAGCAGGCGCGGCGAACAGTGGCCCCGCTGCGGCAAAAAGGCTGACCAAGGCAATGGCGCGACGTGCGCTTGAACGATGCAAATGAACTCTCCCAAGAGTCGGCTCGCGCTTTGCGGCTCCCGGGGATGATAGTTCAAAAGTTGAACTGATCAATCAGCAAATTTGTATCAGCAGGCAAATCCTGATCCGGCGGACTGATGTCTAGTCCAGTTTGGACAGCACCCGCTCACCGAAATCGCGCGCAAGGTCACACCATTCGGCGCGTGTATCGACAAATATGCTCGCGCCGGCTCCGGATGCTCCCTTGGCCCGGTAGCCGGAAATGGTGTCTATTGCTTCCTGAGGACTGTAACCGGGCGTGATCGTGAAAACGCTGGAAAGGATGACTTCCGGCGGAACCTCACGACCAACCTTTTGGCTGTATTCCCGCAGGTAGGCGAGGGCGGCATCGATATCTTCTTCCTCGGTCAACGATACCGTGCGGGCCGTGGCAGTTACCGATGCAGGCGAGAAGAAAGGATACCAGGCATCGCCGTGCTCCACCGCGCGGCGGATGGCGCGGCGGCTGTTGCCTCCCACCAGAATTGGAGGGTGAGGGCGCTGTACCGGCGTCGGCAGCATCCGGTTGCCGGGGGCGGTGTAGCCCGTGCCTTCAAAGGCAAAGTCCTCTCCCGTCCAGGCGAGCTTCATCGCACGCAGATACTCGTCCATCAGATCGTTGCGGTTGTCGAAATCGACGCCCAGCGCCTTGTATTCCGCCTTCAGATAGCCAGCGCCAATCCCCAGAATCACGCGCCCGCCGGAAAAGACGTCTAGCGAGGAAACCGACCGCGCGGTGACGAAGGGGTTGCGATAGGGCAGGACCAGAATGTTGGTCTGCAGCTTGAAAGTTGTCGTGACTGCAGCGATCATCGACAGCAGCACCCACGGATCCTGCGCATAGTGCCCGCCATTATCCAGCCAGCGCGAGCCGGGCACCGGGTGATCGGTTACACATCCGGCAGAAAAGCCCGCAGCTTCGGCAGTTTGGCAAACCTCGACGATTGCCTCCATCGAGATGAACTCATCAGGCAGGTGGATGTGATCGAATGGCAAGGTAATGCTGACAGGGTAATTCATCTTGCTCTCTCCCGGTGCTGCCTGCTGGTCTATTATGACATTTCCGGCGGCAGCACCCATTTGCCACTATCGCTGCGAATCCAGCCGCCGCTAGCCCATGTGCCGCCATCAACGGGAATGATCGTCCCCGTGATGTAGGAGGCCAGACTGCTGCTCAGGAAAGCCACCAGATTGCCGCATTCGGTATCGATCCCCGGGCGGCCAGCCGGAATCCGGCGGCGCAGGACCTCATTTGTCTCCCCGCTCTTGAGAGGCCACTTGCTCTCGTCGACCGGGCCCGTGAAATTGCCTTGAACACCGGGTGTCAGCGTGAAATCCGGAGCGATGGAATTCACCCTGATGCCGTGCTCCGACAGCTCGACTGCCAGCGTGCGTGTCAGGTTGTTGATTCCCGCCTTGCAGGCTGCGTAAACTGCATAGCCGGGCGCAGCGCGGCTCGCTTCGATCGAGGTGACATTGACGATAGCGCCGCCGCCTGCCGCGATCATGTGCGGGATCGCGCTGGAGGTGGCGGCAAGGTTGCTGATCAGATTGAGATCGATATGCCGCCGCCAGTTCTTCTCGGCGAGATCGGAAAAGGCGCGCCAGGTTACCCCGCCCGCATTATTGACCAGAATGTCGAGCCTGCCAAAGTGGCTGGCGGTAGCTTCAACGGCGCCCCGGACCACATCGCTTTCCATGACATTGCCGGAAATTGCCAACGCGCGGCGGCCCATGGCCTCTACTTGCGCAACGACCTCGTCGCAGCGTTCCGGTATGACCTCGATAATGGCGATATCAGCGCCAGCAGCGGCGAGCGCCAGGGCTGAGGCCCGGCCAATTCCGCCGCCACCGCCGGTTATCAGGGCAACTTTGCCGGTAAGGTCGATCTCGGGCCTGTCCATCATGTTATCCTTCCTGCCGGGTGAGCAAATCCTGTGCATCAGCCAGATCTGCCGCTTCATCGATATCGCGTGCGAGGCCGGGGGTTTCGATCAAACGCATTTCAAGCCCCAGTCGCAATGCTTCTGCCTTGTGCAGAGCGCAACTGCCGGGGCCATAGGAGTAGGTGAAGTCCAAGGCCTCAGGCAAGGGCAATGACAGTGCATTGGTGCCGGTGCCATAGCGATCGGGTGCAATGCCAATCACACCATCAGGCAGGCCGCAAAGTGCATCGACGTCCGCAGAGACAACCTGCGGCAGGTCGGCGGCGAGGGTGACAATCCGCTTGCCGCCGCGCAGCGCGATTTCCGTTCGGGCAGAGGTTACCGCAGTATTGAGACCGCCGCCGGGCTCGCGGAGCAGTTCGATTGTATCGGGCAAGCCGAGCAACGACTGGCCTGTGATCGCCATCCCTGTCGCGCCGTTTGCCGCCGAAGCCGCTGCAACGGCTCGCTTCAGCATGGCCTCTGCGAGACCAGCGCGCGAAGCGGCATCGAGCGCCCCGGCCAGCCGACCCTTGGCCTCTGGTGGTGCCTTGGCGGGGATAACGACCCAGCAGGTCACGCGTCTGGTCTCATTGGATCGGCGGCGCCTTGGTCAGGCCGGTGAAGCGAACGCCGGCGCCGTCTGCGCCATAGGTCTTGTTCATGTAGATCAGGATCGAGGTGAGTGCCTCGGCCGCCGCCGAATTGACCAGCGCGCCGCCGGAAAGGCCGCGCAGTTCCATGTCACCGCACAGGCCGACCACAACGCCGCGCGCTTCAACATCGTCGGAGAAGACCAGCACGTCGCAATCGATCTTTTCGTCGTGGATCAGTTTGTGGGCAGCGACCGAGTGGAAGGCCGAAACCAGACGCGCTCCCTCGGCCAGATAGCCCTGCGCCTCCACGGCGGCGCTGCCAGCTGCGGGAAGCTGCACGCGCATCACCTTTGGCGGGACGAGCGGCACGGTGGTATCGACGACGATGGCATTGCCGACTGCGTCCTTGATCTGGGCGAAGGTGCCAGCATGCGCGGAATAGGGCACGGTTACGATCACCACATCCTTGTCGCGGGCGGCATCGTCGTTGGTCGCACCGCCAGCAGCGCCGATCTCTTCAGCGGCAGCCTGGGCGCTTTCCGCAGAACGCGAGCCGATGGTCACGTCGTGTCCGCCTTTGGCCAAACGCCGCGCGATAGCCTTGCCGAGTGCGCCTGTTCCGCCGATGACGCCAATGCTTGCCATGCCAATTTATCCTTTTTCCTGTTGCAGCCGGGCCGAATTGCGCCATTGCGGAACCATGATTCCGAATAGGTGCCTCCGGTGACTGAATCGCTGCCTCATATGGCGGTAGAGCTTCTACCTGCAATGCCGCAATTCACTGCGGCGAGCGATGTCGTGGGAGCGATTGTCCTTTCTGCCCGGAATTCGGGCATTTCCATCGGTAGCGATGATGTGGTCGTGGTGGCGCAGAAGATCGTCTCCAAGGCGGAGGGGCGCTTTGCCGATCTGGCAGAGGTTTCGCCCGATCCCCAAGCGCTTGAGCTTTCGGCGGTAACCGGCAGACCGCCCGAGCTGGCGCAGCTTATTCTCGATGAAGCGCAATCGGTGATGCGGGCAACCCCCTTTGCCGTGATCACGCGCCACCGGACCGGACATGTCACCGCCAATTCTGGTATCGACGCTTCCAATGTCGCCGATGACCAGGTTCTGCTCTGGCCGCGTGACCCCGATGCTTCGGCGCGGGCGATCCGGGCGGCGCTGCCGGGACGGCCTGCAGTGATTATTGCCGACAGCCTCGGCCGGGCATGGCGGCAGGGAACGCTCGGCACAGCGATTGGCTGCGCGGGCCTTAACCACACCGATGACCGGCGCGGGCAGACCGATATGTTCGGGCGCACGCTGCAGGCGACGATCGTCGCCGTAGCCGATGCCATCGCGGCTTTCGCGGTTCTCGCCATGGGCGAGGGCGCGGAGGGCACTCCGGTCGCCATTGTGCGCGGAGCAGGGCGCTGGGTAACGGCTGAAGACGGAACCGGTGCAGCGGCAATCATGCGGCCTGCCGAGGGAGACCTGTTCCCGTGAGCAAGGGCCATGTTCTTGCACTATCAGGCGGCGTAGGCGGAGCAAAGCTTGCTGCGGGGCTGGCCGCCGTACTGCCGCCCGAACGGCTGACGGTTGTGGTCAATACCGGAGACGATTTCGAACATCTGGGCCTTACCATCTGCCCCGATATCGACTCGGTGACCTATACCATGGCCGGCCTGAATGACCGCCAGCGCGGCTGGGGTGTGACTGGCGAGACCTGGCAGGCCATGGCATCGCTCAAGGCATTGGGCGAGGCGGACTGGTTCAATCTGGGCGACCGCGATCTGGGCATGCACATTGCCCGCAGTTGGCGACTGCGTGAAGGCGAGAGCCTTTCGAAGGTGACCGCGCGGCTCACGCAAAGCCTTGGCATCGCCCATAGGGTCGCGCCGATGAGCGACGATCCGGTGCGCACGCAAGTGCAGACCGCGGCGGGCTGGCAGGACTTCCAGCAATGGTTCGTAGGCGACCAGTGCGGCCCTGCCGTTTCCGCGATCCGCTTTGCCGGAACACCGGGCGCCCGACCTTCGGCGGCTTTCGCAGAAGGCTTGGGGCGGCCTGATCTGGCGGCGGTGGTTTTCTGTCCTTCGAATCCGTTCCTCAGCGTTGATCCGATCCTGGCCGTTGATGGCGTGCATGATGCCCTGCTCGGCTTGAGCGTGCCACGTATCGCCGTCTCGCCCCTGATCGGCGGCAAGGCGCTGAAAGGGCCGCTCTCAAAAATGCTGGCCGAATTGGGTCTTGAAGCGTCTAACCGGGCGATTACCAATCACTATGGCCCGCTGGTCGACAGCTTGGTAATAGATCGCACGGACGCTCACGAAACGGCGGCCTTGCAAGGTGGCGGTCATACAGTCACCGTAACCGATACATTGATGCGCGGGCCCGATGACCAGTCCCGGTTGGCGCGTGAAGTGCTTGCTGCGGCGGGCGTGGAGTACTGAATTGGACGTTATGACCAGCCTTAAGGCCCGGCTCGCCGCGATGCCCACCGATGCGCTGTTGGCCGAAGCGCGCGAGCGGCGCGATGCACGTGGACCGGCACGGATGACCTACAGCCGCAAGGTGTTCATCCCGCTCACCCGCCTGTGTGCCGACGTTTGCCATTACTGCACTTTTGCGACCACGCCCTCACAGGTTCCCGCGCCCTATCTCTCGCTCGATGAAGTGCTCGAAATCGCCCGCGAAGGACTGGCGGCGGGATGCAAGGAAGCCCTGTTCACGCTCGGCGATGCGCCAGAGCGCCGTTACACTGCCGCGCAGGAATGGCTGGCCGAACATGGTTTCGAACGAACCATTGATTACGTTCGCCACTGCGCCGAAGCCGTACTCAAGGAAACCGGCCTGCTGCCGCATGTGAATGCGGGCGTGCTGGAAGAGGGCGATTACCTTGCACTCAAACCCTTTGCTGCCTCCTGCGGACTGATGCTGGAAACCACGGCGGACCGGCTGGGCGACAAGGGCGGCCCGCACCACGGATCGCCAGACAAGGTTCCCGCCGTGCGCCTCGCTTCAATTGCTGCCGCGGGCAGGGCGAAGATGCCGATGACCTCGGGCATTCTCGTCGGCATTGGCGAGACCGAGGAAGAGCGGATCGAGGCGTTGATCGCGCTGAACGATCTCCACCGTGAACACGGCCACCTGCAGGAAATCATCGTGCAAAACTTCTGCGCCAAGGACGGCACGAAGATGGCCGGTATTCCGGGCGTGGAGGACGAGGAATTCCTGCGCGCGTTGGCACTGGCCCGGATCATTCTCGATGACACTGTCTCGGTACAGGCACCACCCAATCTCAACGATGCGCGGCTCGGGCGCTTGATCGATGCCGGGATCGATGATTGGGGCGGCATTTCGCCGGTCACCAAGGATCATGTGAACCCTGAAGCACCTTGGCCGGAAATCGCCCGGCTGGAGCAGATTTGCGCCTCGGCAGGGCGTCCTCTGGCTGAACGTCTGACCATCTATCCGCGCTTCATCGCTGCACCGGAATGGATCGATGCCAAGCTGCGGCCTGCGGTGCTGAAGCTCGCTGATTCCGAGTGGCTCGGCCGCGACTCTGGGTGGAGCCCAGGTATGGCTGATGCCGCTCCCGGCAACCCGGATGCGCCGCTGGGCCGGATCATGCCGGGGCCGGTAGCCATGCAGATCCACGCGCTGCTCGATCGCGCAGCGGACGGGCACGAGCTTTCGGAAAACGAGATCGCGACCCTGTTCGCGGCGCGTGGCGCGGCGGCGCAGGCGGTGGTCGAGGCCGCCGATGCCCTGCGCGTCGAAACGCGCGGCAGCGAAGTGACCTATGTGGTCAACCGCAACATCAACTACACCAATATCTGCGCCTATGCCTGCAGCTTCTGCGCCTTTTCCAAGTCCAGCGCCTCTGCCGGTTTCCGCGACAAACCCTACGTGCTGGACGGTGCAGAAGTCGCCGAGCGCGCCCGTGAAGCCGTGGCCAAGGGGGCGACAGAAGTCTGTCTGCAGGGCGGCATTCACCCGAGCTATACCGGTGATACCTATGCCGGTATTCTGGAGGCAGTGAAGGCTGCCTGCCCAAGCCTGCACGTTCATGCCTTCTCGCCACTGGAAGTCCATCAGGGCGCATCGACACTTGGCGTTTCGGTTGAACACTACCTGCGCCGCCTGAAGGGCGCAGGGCTGGGATCGCTGCCGGGGACAGCGGCGGAAATCCTCGATGATGAGATCCGCCAGCACATCTGCCCGGATAAGCTGACCACTGATCTGTGGCTCGATATCGTCGGCACCGCGCACAAGGTTGGCCTGCCCACCACAGCGACGATCATGTTCGGCCACATGGAAGAACCAGTCCACTGGGCGCGGCATCTGCTGGCGATCCGGCGGCTGCAGGGCGAGACCGGCGGCTTCACCGAATTCGTGCCGCTGCCGCTCGTCCACATGGAATCGCCGATGTATCGCCGGGGCCAGAGCCGCAAGGGGCCGACCTGGCGCGAGGCGGTGATGATGCATGCCGTGGCGCGCATCGTGCTGCACACGCGGATCAGCTCAATACAATGCTCTTGGGTGAAGCTGGGGTCAGACGGGGCGGCGGCGATGCTTTCGGCTGGCTGCAACGATCTGGGCGGAGTGCTGATGAACGAAAGCATCAGCCGCGCTGCCGGGGCGAGCCACGGGCAGGAGCTGACGGTGGAAAGCCTTGCGCAGATCGCCAAAGCTGCCGGACGAACCCTGCGTCAGCGCACCACGCTTTACGGCAAAGTGGAGCGGGCATCCGAGCCGGCTTAACGTCGTCCCGGACCTGATCCGGGACCGGTGGCGTTTCACTTCAAGGGCGCGTTCAAGCAGCCAGCGGTCCCGGGTCGAGCCCGGGACGACGGTTACCCCCGCGCGTAAACCTTCAGCAGGTGGATTTTGCCGCGGTCATCAAACCGGTAGTGGTTGGTCGTCTGGCGCACTGAGCCATCAGCAAGCTGCGCTTCGATTTCGACGACGATCCCTTGCGGGCTGACAAACCGCGCTTGGGGATTGGGGAAGGGCGATCCGGAATCGAACACCGATTGGTGCGCTGCGCGGATCGCGTCGCGGCCGCTGAATTCCTTACCATTGGGCAGAGCAAACGTCGGCTGGTCACCATAGCAGGCCATCAGCGCGTCGATATTCTTGGCGCGGACGGCAGCGAAATAGGCGTCTACGGTTGTGTTCGGATTGGCAGGGGCTTGACCGCCCTCAGCCTCTGCGGCGGCGCGCCGGATACGGGCAAGCATCGATTCACCGGCAGCGAGCAATGCGGCCAAGGATGCATGCTCGCTGGTGGGCAGTTCGCTGGCGTGCTCGACGTCTTTCTTGAGCAGATCGTGCAGCCCCCTGAAGGTGCTGGGTGCGCCAACACCCTCGCGCGGCAGGACCATTCGCGGGCCTGCGCCCAGCGCGAAGCTCTGCGCCGAACCGGCGTTCAGCGCCTCGGTCAATTGCTGGCGATCAAACCCCATGTCGACGCCCACATCGATAATCGCGGCTGACATGCCGTAGTTGGCAATCGAGATCAGGTTGTTGATCAGCTTGCCTTCCTGCCCGCGCCCGACAGGGCCGAGATGGGCGAGGTTCTTGCCGATGGCATCAAGCCACGGCCGGGCGCGCGCGACATCGGCTTCACTGCCGCCGACGAAGAGCGATAGCTGGCCCTCGATTGCGGCAGGTCCCCCACCCGAAACCCCGACATCGACAAAGCCGACACCGAATTCCGCAGCTTGTCCGGCAAGGTCGATCGCCAGTTGTGGCGACACCGTGGAATGGAGGATCAGAGTTCCGCCTTTGCCGAGCGCCCGATAGACCCGGCCATCGTCCAGCAGCGATTGCAACTGCTCGTCGGTGCGGACGCAAATGCCCAGAAGGTCCGAATTTCGGGCGGTTTCGAGCGGATCGGCGCTGCGCGAGGTGTTCGGTTCATCGAACTGGGCTAGCATTTCAGGCGAAATGTCACAGCCGGTCACGTCGAACCCGCACCGCGCCAGTCGGCGGGCAATGGGAGCGCCCATCGATCCGAGGCCGACAAAGCCAACCCTTTGGCCGCGTTCAGTCATGGTCACATCGCGCTGATCTGGTCCCACATGGCGTCCGGCATGCAGGTGAATTCCAGATAGTGGCCGAATGCCTTGCGCCCATCGAGGTAGGCAAAGCTCAGCGCGCCGGGGCCGGAATTGCGCTCGAACACCAGCGGCAGGTCCTGCGCATCAACCGCCTTGCGGAACTCGGCATAGTCGGCAACGCGCTGGCAGGTGTGGTGAAAGCGCATCGGGCCGCCGTTGTCCTGCGCATTGGCATAGGCCCCGGTCTCGTCGATCTCGACCTCGATCAGTTCGTACTGAACACCGCCAAGCATGAACATGGCTATGCGGCTTTTCTGGCGCTTGGGGCCATCGGGTGTATCGACCATCTGGTCGACAGGGATAATCATCGGGTCCTTGGTCAGGCCATTGGCCTTGAACACGGCGATGCAGGCCTCGATGTCATCGCAGACATAGCCGTTCTGGTAATGGGTGCCGATCAGCATTTGTATTCTCCCTCAACCCTCACGGGCGACATCGTAGCGTGACAGGTAGCGTTCGAAGAGCGGTTCAAGGCCTTCTTTGGTAAGGCCATATTGCGCCAATTTGTATTCGTGGCGGCCGAACTTGTCCTGCGGGTTGTCATCGAGCCAGCCCTGGATTCCCGCCTCGGCCTCGGCAGTCCATTCGTCGCCCAGCTTGGCGTAGAGCTTCTTCGTCTCGCCAATCGGATCGTTCAACAGGTCGGCGTAGTGCACGTCGATGATCTTGTCCTCGCCGAACTTGTCGCGGAAATCCATGATGCGATTGGCGTGCTCGGCGGCCTGCCAGGGATAGTCTTCGCCCAGCCACTGGTTATCGATCCGGCCCATATGCGCCATGTGGTTGAGCGAGATGATCGAACACAAGGAGCCGGTTGCCGAGAACGGATCACGGTGGGTCCAGATCACCCGGGCATCGGGATAGACCTTGAAAATGGTCTCCAGCCACAGCGAATGGCTGGGCTTTTTGACGTTCCATACGCCCGGCGCGTCCTGCTGGAGAAGCTGCAGGAACTTCTTGTGGTATTCATAGGCGCTGGTCATGTCGCAGGAGAAGATGAACTCCTTGTACTCCGGCAGAACGCCCTTGCTTTCGATCATCAGCGTCTTGAAATCGTGCGCCATGAAGAACACGCATTCGTTGGGATAGATGGCTGATCCGCGATAGTATTTGCCGGCTTCCGGATAGGCCTCAAGCATCGCCTTTTCCTGCGCCAGTTTGGCCAGCGCTCGCGGATCGGTCTTGAGGGTTGCGCTGGTGGCGGGCGGCACCGGCTCGTCAATTTCCCAGGCAAGCGGCGATCGGCGCGCCGGATCTGCGGCCAGCAGGTTCGACATCAGCGTGGTGCCGGTGCGCGGAATACCCATGACGAAAATCGGGCGCTTGATCGGGCGCGTCAGCAGCTCCGGTTTCTGGCGCAGATAGTCGGAAACGAGGAGACGATTCTGCAGCCAGTGGAGGATGTCCCCCTTCATGCGGGCCATGCCGGGTTCGTTGTAATTGTCGCTATGCGCGTTGACGTCACGCACCAGCACGTCGAGCCCCTCACGGTAGGTTTCGCTATCGAAGTCCTGAATGCCGGTGGCCTTGCGGGCCTCTTCAATCAGGGCATCGGCGACGAGCAGTTCGGCCATGAATCATTCTCCCATTTGCCGCTAGGCTAGCAGGCATGCCGCGCGCCTGTCCTTACCCCTCGGGCACTCATCGCGCCGACGATTGTCGGCGCACTGGAAAGCCGGGCGCTCCTCCGGCATTGGTCGGGTTCGGATTTCTGGGAGGACAAGATGGCCAAGGGTTTGTTTGATTGCACTGGCAAAGTAACGCTGGTCACGGGCGGTAATGGCGGCATCGGCTTCGGTTTTGCCATGGGCGTCGCCAAGCAGGGCGGTGACCTTGCCATCTGGGCGCGTAACGAGGAAAAGAACGCCGCCGCCAAGGCCGCTCTGCTCGAAGCAGGCGCTGGCCGGGTGGAAACCTATCAGGTCGATGTCTCGAGCGAAGCCGCGATCCTTGCCGGTTACGACAAGTTCATGGCCGATTTCGGCCGCATCGACTGTGTTTTCGCCAACTCCGGCGCAAGCCCGCGCTATGATTCGATATTCGACATGCCGACCGAGCACTGGTTTGAATTCCAGAACACGGCGCTGCACGGCGCCTTCTTCACCCTGCGCGAAGCCGCCCGCCACATGAAGGCGCGCGCAGAGGCCGGTGAGCCGGGCGGCAGTCTGGTCGCTTGCGGTTCGGGGTCACTCTATCAGGGCCTGCCAGGCAAGCAGGAATATGCCGCATCGAAATGCGCGGTGGCCGGCGTTATCCGCTGCCTTTCCGTCGAGCTCGGCGAATTTGGCATCCGCGCCAATGTGGTGGCTCCGGGGTTGATCCTTACGCCGATGATGGGGCCGTCGGACGGTCCCGCGGCGCAGTACCTGACCAAGCAATATGCTCCGCAGACGCCGATGCGCCGTCTGGGCTATCCCGAAGACTTTGAAGGCATCGGCGCCTATCTGTGCTCTGACGCATCGTCATTCCTGACAGGCCAGACCGTCTACATCGACGGCGGCTATCAGATCCGTCCGTAATCACCGGGCCCGGGAGAGAAACAATGAAACTGCTTACTATTCATGATGTGGGCGATGTCCGTCTCGACGAGGTTGAGCGCGGCGAACCGGGTCCGAAGGACGTTGTCGTCAGGATGAAGGCCTGCGGCATTTGCGGTAGCGACCTTTCCTATATCAAGATGGGCGGCATCCCGATGGCGGGAACCAAGACCGCGCTGGGGCATGAGGCTTCGGGCGAGGTGATCGAGGTGGGCAGCGAAGTGTCCGGCCACGCAGTTGGCCAGCGCGTTGTGATCAACGGCATGTTCGTTGGCAGCGGCGGCATGGAAGGTGCGTTCACGCCTGAGCTCGTGCTGAAAGATGCTGAAGCCATGGGCAAACTCCTGCCGATCCCGGAAGGCGTGCCCTATGATGTGGCCGCGCTGTGCGAGCCGCTGGCGGTATCGATGCACGGGGTTAACCGCGCCAATGTGAAGCCGGGTGACAAGGTCGTGGTCTTTGGCTGCGGCCCCATTGGCCTCGGCATGGTGCTGTGGCTGGTCGATCGCGGAGTGACTGATGTTGTCGCCATCGATCTGGCGCCGGAACGGCGTGAGCGGGCGATGGCACTGGGCGCTCGGGCGGCGCTGGATCCGACAAGCTGTGATCTGCGCGATGAACTGGCGAAGCTGCACGGCGAGGTTCCCTCCTATGGCCGCGTCGGCGTCGGCACCGATGCCTGGATCGATGCGGCGGGCGCGCCTTCGATCCTCAGCGATGTGATCATGATGGCCAAATTCCAGTGCCGCATGGTGATCACCGCGGCCTATATGAAGCCGATCGAGTTTCCGGTTGGCCGCATGCTGACCAGCGAGATGACGATCACCACGGCGGTTGGCTATCCCACAGAGATGCCGGAAGTGCTTGCCGCGATGCCGCGATTGCAGGGCAAGCTGGCCTCGCTGATCAGCCACCGCATGCCGTTTGACGAGGTTCTCGATGGCCTGAAGGTTGCTGCCACGCCGCAGTCAGCCAAGGTGATGATCGAGTTTGCCAACTAAACCTTGGAGGGAGCCAGAGACATGGCCGAAGACGGTAAGCCAACACCCCTTGGTGCTTTGGTAACAGCAGGTGACGGACAGACCGAGGCCGTGGCAATCACGGACTCGATCTTCATGGTGAAGGACATTTCCAACGCCTATCTGATCGCTACCGAGGGCGGTGACGTGCTGGTCAACACCGGCTTCATTGGCAACGGGGAGCGGAACCGGGCGCTGTTCGCGCCGCACCGCAAGGGGCCGCTGCAGAAGATCGTTATTACGCAGGCTCACGCCGACCATTTCGGCGCAGTTCCGGGCGTAGTCGAAGAGGGAACCGAGATCATCGCCGGTGCCGGTTTCACCGAAACCGACAAGTATTTCGATGACCTGAAGATGTTCCTCGGCCGCCGCTCGGGCAAACTATGGGCCTCGATGACCCGCCGCGATGGTCCGCCGCCGGTGCCGCCCAAGGTGGTGCCCGATGTCGAGGTGGCCGATCGTTTGTCCTTTGCGATCAACGGGCGGCACTTCGAGGTGATCAAGATGCCCGGCGGTGAAACGCTGTGTTCTGTCATCGTCTGGTTGCCTGACGAAAAGACAGTGTTCACCGGCAATCTGTTCGGCCCCGTCTGGCGCTCGCAGCCCAATCTCACCACTACCCGCGGTGACAAGCCACGGCTGGTTGGACCGTACCTCAAGTCTTGCGAAATCGTCCGCGATCTGGGCGCCGAGCTGGTCATCACCGGCCATGGCGAACCGGTCCACGGGGCCGACAAGATCCGCGCTGATATTCAGGCGATGCACGATGCCGTGCAGTGGATCGAGCAGGAAACGATCAAGGTGATGAACGCGGGCGGCACTGTCTATCAGGCAATGCAGGCCATTCACTTGCCCGAAGCGCTCAGGATCGGCGAATTTCACGGCCAGACCAAGTGGACCGTGCGCGCTGTCTGGGAAGAGAACGGCAACTGGGTGAAGTATGAGGACGGCACCACGGCGCTGTTCGGTTCGCCTGTCTCGTCAGTCTATGCCGACATTGCCGATCTGGCGGGCGGGGCGGACAGGGTTGCGGCGAAGGCCAAGGCCGTGCTCGATGCCGACAAACCGCTCGAAGCCTTGCACCTCGTTGATATCGCGCTGGGTGTCGATCCCGCCGAGCCGACCGCGCTGGCGGTAAAGAAGCATGCCTGCCAGCTGCTGCTCGCGCGCGGCGGCGGGCAGAACCTCAGCGAGACGATGTGGCTGCGCGCCGAGATCGACGATGCGGAGAAGGCGCTAGGCTAAGGGCGCCAAACTCGTCAGCACCAGCCGGACAAGGTCTGCCTGTCCGCTGGTGCCGGTCTTGGCATAGATCCGCTTGCTGTAGTTGCGGGTGGTTTCCGCTGTCAGTTGCAGTGCCCGTCCGGCCTCAATCAGCGGCACGCCCCGGCTGAGCGCTTCGGCGAGAGCCGCTTCGCGGGCGGAGAGCCCGAACTGCCGGGCTAGAACTGCCGCGCCGCCTGAGGCGCTGTCGCGCGGCCCGATCCGTTGCATCGCGATCACTGCGGCCGGATGCGACAGGCCTTCGCGACTGCGGCCAGCGGGGCGGAGCAGCAGATCGCGGCCATCGCTGTGGATGAGCTGGCGTTTGTCGGTAGGGGCTTCGGCGAGGGCGGTGCAGGCTTCCGCAAGTGCCTGCGAGGGCGATGGCACGAAAGTGCCGGTCCGCGCGAGTTCGCCGAGTGGGTGGCCGGATCGATCCAGAATTTCCTGCTCGATGCCCAGCAGGACCAGTGTGTCGCGCGCGGTATCGGCGCGCAGCCTCAGTCCGCCGATTGCGGCGAACAGTTCCAGCGCCGTTGCAATGGCGGGGGCGAGGGCGGTCAGGAGCGCTGAATCGGCAGCGCCAAACACCGCCCTTTCGCTCAGCAACACGATCCAGGCATTGAGGTCTCCGCGCCCGGCGACGCGGATCAGGCGGGCATCACCAATTCGCGCTGCGGCAAGGGCTTCAGTCTGCACGGTCCGATCAGCCGGGCGCTCAAAGTCGCGGATTTCGTCGAGTGAATAGACCCGGTTGGGCCGGAGGGCGGAATAGGTGCTTGCGTCGAATGCTTCCGGCTCGCCAGCATCATTCTCGCGGGCCAGCCGGTCAGCCAGCACGCGGCGGCGCAGCGGCGTCTGGTCTGGGTCTGCCGAGTTCTGCACCGTCAGCCGCACCCGGTCCGCCCCGGTCCGCAGGGCGAGGCGGCGCAGGAAGGTTTCCCACACCGGCTCCTCGAAAATCCCCTCGAACAGGGGGAGAAGCAGGTTGGATTCGTCGGTTGGAGTGATCGCCATGCATTTTGCTCCCATATGGGAGTATAGCTGTCAAGCCGCCCAGCGCATGCGTTTCATCAACAAACAACCCGGAGAGAACCTGTGAGCGACGTCTCCCGTCAAACATTGACGCACCTGCAGCGGCTTGAAGCCGAAGCGATCCACATCATCCGCGAAGTCGTTGCCGAGGCTGATAACCCGGTGATGCTTTATTCGGTGGGCAAGGACAGCGCCTGCATGCTGCACCTCGCGCGCAAGGCCTTCTATCCTTCGCCGCCGCCATTTCCGCTACTGCACGTCGACACCACCTGGAAGTTCCAGGAGATGTACAAGCTGCGCGACCGGATGGCCGAAGAGAGCGGCATGGAGCTGCTCGTCTATCACAACCCCGAAGCCGCCGAGCGCGGTATCAACCCCTTCGACCACGGCCCGCTGCACACCGACATGTGGAAGACCGAGGGGCTGAAGCAGGCGCTCGACAAGTGGAATTTCGATGCAGCCTTCGGCGGCGCCCGCCGCGACGAGGAAAAGAGCCGCGCCAAGGAGCGCATATTCTCTTTCCGCACCGCCAGCCACGGTTGGGATCCGAAGAGCCAGCGCCCGGAGCTGTGGAACCTCTATAACGCCCGCAAGAACAAGGGCGAGAGCATCCGCGTCTTCCCGATCTCGAACTGGACCGAGCTGGACGTGTGGCAGTACATCCACCTCAACAACATCCCCATCGTGCCGCTCTACTTCGCTGACGAACGTCCGGTAGTGGAACGCGATGGCATGCTGGTGATGGTCGATGACGACCGCTTCCCGCTGAAGCCCGGTGAAGTGCCGGAGATGAAGTCTGTCCGCTTTCGCACGCTCGGTTGCTACCCGCTGACCGGCGCGGTTGAGAGCAGTGCCAAGACACTGCCAGAGGTGATCCAGGAAACCTTGCTCACCACCACTTCGGAACGGCAAGGCCGCGCCATCGACAAGGATGCTGGCGGTGCCGGCATGGAAGTCAAAAAGCAGCAGGGGTACTTCTGATGTCGGACATTCAGAACAACGATCCGGTCTACGTCACCGAGAGCCTCATTGCCGAGGATATCGACGCCTATCTCGACCAGCACCAGCACAAGACCATGCTGCGCTTCATCACCTGCGGGTCGGTGGACGATGGCAAGTCAACACTGATCGGCCGCCTGCTCTACGATTCGAAGATGATTTTCGAAGACCAGCTCGATGCGCTGACTGCGGATTCCAAGAAGGTCGGCACGCAGGGGCAGGAAATTGACTTCGCGCTGCTGGTCGATGGTCTCGCCGCCGAACGTGAGCAGGGCATCACCATCGACGTCGCCTACCGCTTCTTCAACACCGAAAAGCGCAAGTTCATCGTCGCCGATTGTCCGGGTCACGAGCAGTACACGCGCAACATGATCACCGGCGCTTCGACCGCCGATCTTGCCTGTATCCTGATCGATGCGCGCAAGGGCGTGCTGGTCCAGACCCGTCGCCACTCGTATCTGTGCCACCTGATCGGCATCAAGAATATCGTGCTGGCCGTCAACAAGATGGATCTGGTCGATTACAGTCAGGAAGTTTTCGACAAGATTGTCGCCGACTACACCGAATTCGCGAAGAGCATCGGCATCGAGAACTTCACCGCCATGCCGATTTCCGGGTTCAAGGGCGACAACATCATCGCCGCTTCTGACAATACGCCGTGGTACAAGGGCCCGAACCTGATCGAGCATCTTGAAACCGTGGAAGTGCTGACGGCGGAGGACCAGTCCAAGCCGTTCCGCATGCCGGTGCAGTGGGTCAACCGCCCGAACCTCGATTTCCGCGGGTTCTCCGGCCTGATCGCGACCGGCTCGGTAAAACCGGGCGACGCCATTCGTGTGTTGCCATCGGGCAAGACCAGCACAGTTACCAAGGTCGTGACAATGGATGGCGAACTCGATTCCGCTGTCGCAGGCCAATCTGTCACCGTCTGCTTTGCCGACGAGATCGACTGCTCGCGCGGCGACGTGATTTCCGTCTCCGACACGCCGCCGCAGGTCGCTGACCAGTTCGAGAGCACCATCGTTTGGCTCAACGACGATCCGATGCACGTCGGCCGCGCCTATTGGCTGAAGCTGGGCACGCAGATGGTTTCGGCAACTGTCCAGCAGCCAAAATATGCAGTCAACGTCAACACGATGGAGCATGTTGCGGTTAAAACGCTTGAGCTCAACGCCATCGGCGTTGCCCAGCTCTCCACCGACAAGCCGATTGTGTTCGAACCTTATGCGGACAACCGTTCGCTTGGTGGCTTCATCCTGATCGACAAGATCACCAATGCCACCGTCGCGGCTGGCATGCTGCAGTTCAGCCTGCGCCGCGCCCAGAATGTTCACTGGCAGGCGACCGATATCGACCGCACTGAACATGCGCGGCTGAAGAACCAGACGCCGAAGGTGCTGTGGTTCACTGGTCTTTCGGGTTCGGGCAAGTCGACCATCGCCAATGAGGTGGAGAAGAGCCTCAACCTGATGAACCGCCACACCTTCCTGCTGGATGGTGACAACGTGCGCCATGGTCTGAACAAGGATCTGGGCTTCACCGAGGCGGATCGCATTGAAAACATCCGCCGAGTGGGTGAAGTGGCCAAGCTGATGGTTGATGCAGGGCTGATTGTCCTCACCGCCTTCATCAGCCCCTATCGCGCCGAGCGCGAGATGGTGCGCAAGCTGATCCCTGAGGGTGAGTTCATCGAGATCTTCGTTGATACGCCGCTGGAAGTGGCCGAGGCGCGTGACGTCAAGGGACTCTACAAGAAGGCGCGATCGGGCCAGCTGAAGAACTTCACCGGCATCGACAGCCCCTATGAGCCTCCGCTTAATCCGGAAATCCGCGTCAACACGGTGGAAATGACGGCGCAGGACGCTGCGGCGCACATTATCCGCCAGCTGATGCCGCTGAAGTAAGGACCGGAACGATGAATGACGTTGAGCTCGCAACACACCTTGCCGAAGTCGCCGGACGCCTGCTGATCGAGGTTCGCACCTCGGGAATGCTGAGCCTGAAGGCGCTGGGTAAGGCGGGTGACGCCACCGCCAACCAGTTCCTTGTCCACGCGATCAAGGAGCAGCGGCCAGATGACGGTCTTCTGTCGGAAGAGGAAAAGGACAGTCCCGAACGCCTGACCAAGAGCCGGGTGTGGATTATCGATCCGGTCGATGGCACCCGCGAATATGGCGAAGCGCGCACCGACTGGGCGGTTCATATTGGCCTCGCCATTGATGGCGTGCCGGTGATGGGCGCGGTGGGGCTGCCAGGACTGAACAAGGTCCTGCGCACCGACCAGCCGGTTCCCGTTCCACCAGCGCCGGAAAAGCTGCGCATGGTTGTCAGCCGCACACGACCAGCGCGTGAGGCGACCGAAGTGGCCGAAAGGCTTGGCGCTGAACTGGTGCCGATGGGCTCCGCAGGGGCCAAGGCGATGTCGATCATCCTCGGTGATGCCGACATCTATCTGCACTCGGGCGGGCAGTATGAGTGGGATAGCTGTGCGCCTGTCGCAGTTGCGCTGGCCCATGGTTTGCACTGCTCGCGCATTGACGGCAGCCCGCTGATATACAACAGGGAGGATGTCTACATGCCCGACCTGCTGATCTGCCGGAAGGAGCATGCCGAGCGCGTGCTGGCCGAGGTCGCCGCGCTCTCCAACTGAGGGAGTTTGACTGATGGCGCGTTCGGTAATTGTTACAGGTGGGTTCGGCGTTTTGGGGCAGGCCGTGGCACAAGCCTTTGCCGATGCCGGATACAAGGTTGCGCGGATTGATTTTGCGCCAAGCCCGCACACGCCCATCGAGGGCGCACTCGACATCGGCGGGGTAGACCTTACCGACCCGATTGCGACTGGTGGAGCGCTGGGCAAGGTACTTGATACCCACGGCGGAGTTGATGTGCTCGTCAATGTCGCGGGCGGATTCACCTGGGAAACGCTGGAGGGCGGATCGCTTGATTCCTGGGCGCGGATGCAGTCGATGAACCTGATGAGCAATGCCACGATTACCAAGCTGGCGCTGCCGCAACTGGTGAAGTCTGGCACTGGTCGCGTGATCAACATCGGTGCAGGTGCGGCTATCAAGGCGGGTATGGGCATGGGTGCCTATGCCGCAAGCAAGAGCGGCGTCCATCGTTTGACCGAGGCTTTGGCCGAGGAGGTCAGCGCTCAGGGGGTAACGGTCAACGCAGTGCTGCCGAGCATTATCGACACCCCGACCAATCGCGCCGACATGCCCGACGCGAATTTTTCCGAATGGGTGCAGCCCACGGCGATTGCCGACGTGATCCTGTTTCTGGCTTCTACCGAAGCGCGGGCGATTACCGGCGCTCTGATCCCGGTAACGCGGGGCGGGTGAGGGCGCTTTAGCCCCTGAACACCACTGTCTTGTCGCCATTCAGCAGCACCCTGTCCTGCAGGTGCAGGCGAACGGCTTCGGCCAGCACCCGGCGTTCGATATCGCGGCCTTTGCGGACAAGGTCATCGGGCTGGTCGGCGTGGCTGATCGCCTCGACATCCTGATGTATGATCGGGCCTTCATCGAGATCGGCGGTAACGTAATGCGCAGTCGCGCCGATCATCTTCACACCGCGGGCATGCGCCTGATGATAGGGCTTGGCACCCTTGAAGCCGGGCAGGAACGAGTGGTGGATGTTGATGCAACGCCCGGTCAGGAAGCGGGCCATATCATCCGATAGTATCTGCATATAGCGCGCCAGAACGACCAGTTCGGTGCCGGATTCCTCTACCAGTGCCTTGATCCGGGCCTCTTGATCCGGCTTGGTTTCCTTGGTTACCGGCAGGTAGTGATAAGGAATATCGCCGATCAGCGAGACGTTAAGCGCCTCGATAGGATGGTTGCCGATCACCCCGACAATCTGCATCGGCAGCTCGCCGATGCGCGTGCGGTAGAGCAGGTCTCCAAGGCAGTGGTCGAACTTGGAGACCAGCAGCATCACCTTGCGCTGCGCCTGTTTGGTGCGCAGGTCCCAGCTCATGCCGAACTCGCTGGCTACCGCAGCAAACCCGTTTTTGATCGCAGCCACATCGCCCGCACCGGGATCGAATTCCACCCGCATGAAGAACGAGCCTTGATCCTGATCGTTGAACTGCTGGGCCTCCAGAACGTTTCCGCCTTGATCAAACAGATAGCCGGACACCCGCGCGGTAATCCCGGGGCGATCCTTGCAGGACAGGGTGAGGGTCTGGACCTCTGGCATCTTCAAAACTCTCCCAGCTTCATATGCGCTGTCGATCGGCGGTGCTGTTCGTCGAGACTCGTCATGGGGTCAATCAAAATTGCGCCATAAGCGCAGGCTAATCCCGTGTATTTTCTGAAGGCGCTTGCAAACTTTGATTGTCATTGCACCAGCAATGGTGGTTGATGTGATCAAACAAGGGGGAGAGGCCAAGATGCCAGAGAGTGATCCGCGCAGCGTGATCGAGAACGGAGCCATGGGCGTACGCCAATGGCTGGCCGTAGGCATTACGATCCTGCTCAACGCGCTCGATGGGTTTGACGTGCTCTCAAGCGCCTTTGCCGGGCCTGGGATCAAGCAGGAATGGCACCTTGCGCCCGACGGCCTTGGCGCTGTTCTCTCGATGGAGTTGATCGGCATGGGGCTGGGGTCGCTGGTGCTCGGATCGATGGCAGACAAGTATGGTCGCCGCCCGACGATTATCCTGTGTCTGATCATGATGGCGACGGGCATGTTCCTCGCCACAACCGCTACATCGCCCCAGATACTGTCGCTCTATCGCGTGTTCACGGGCCTTGGCATCGGTGGCATGCTGGCGGCGACAAATGCGGTGGCCTTTGAGCTCTCGAATCGCAAGCATCGCAGCATGGCACTGTCATTCATGGTGATCGGCTATCCCTTGGGGGCGTTTTTCGGCGGGCTGATTGCATCGTCGCTACTCAAGACGCATGACTGGCGGATCGTGTTCATGTTTGGCGGCACGATGACAGCACTGATGCTGCCGCTGGTGCTGCTCTTCGTACCCGAAACGCCAGCCTGGCTGGCACAGGCCCGCCCTACGGGTGCGCTTCAGCGGATTAATGGGATACTTGGGCGCTTTGGGCTGGCTTCAGTCCAAGAGCTGGGGGCCCAGTCGCACGCTGAGGCCAAGGCCAGTCTCGCAGACATCTTCAAGCCCGCCTATGCCCGCACTACGCTGGTGCTATCGCTTGGCTATGCGGCGCATATGCTGACATTTTACTACATTCTCAAAATGGCACCTTCGATCATTTCGGATCCGCAGTTTGCCGGTCAGCACTTTGCCAAGGCACAGGGTGCAGGCGTGCTTGCCTATGCTAATCTCGGCGGAGCGATTGGCGGGGCCTGCCTTGGCCTGCTGATCGGCAATTTCGGCATCAAGCGCGCGACTTTGGTGGCGCTGGCACTATCGGTGATCATGGTGGCAAAGTTCGGCCTCGGCGCAAATGACCTCAACGGCTGGACATGGGCCGTGGTGCTGGCTGGCCTGTTCACCAATGCGGCGGTTGTCGGCTTCTATTCCGCCTTTGCCGCCTCTTACCCAACCCACGTGAAGGCCACCGGCACCGGCTTTGCCCTGTCTGTCGGACGGGGCGGAGCTGCACTATCGCCTTATCTTGCAGGACTGTTGTTCGCGAGCCATCAGGGGCTGCTGACGGCGTCGATTGTCATGGCAATGGGATCGCTGGTGGCGCTGGCGCTCTTCGCGCTCCTGCCCTCGAAGGACTAGCCAAGCCAGCAGCCTTGTTAAATCGGGCATTAAGGCCTACATGAGGGGCGCTATCGTCGCCTGCGACGGGACTTTCGGCCTATCGCCCTACCGTTCCTTTACACGCCACCAGCTCCGCCGGCACTTTGTCTGCGGGTCAAAAGACTGTTTCGTGAAAGGAACTCCCCATGCCATCAGGCACCGTAAAATTCTTCAATCCCGACAAAGGCTATGGCTTTATCGCTCCCGATGATGGCGGTGCAGACAGCTTCGTCCACATCAGCGCGGTAGAGCGTTCGGGCATGTCGACACTAGACAAGGATCAGCGCGTCAATTTCGAAGTTGAAACTGACCGTCGCGGCAAGCTCTCGGCCGTCAACCTTCAGGCCATCTGAGTGCTATTCATCCGGGCGGGCAATCGTGCCCGTCCGGATAATCCTTCCAAGGAGTCATGTGAATGTCTGCGACCAGTGACTTCTATCTGGCCCAAGCGGCCGAAAATGCCCGCGCTGCAGCGGCAACCCAACTTGAAAACGTTCGTGAACGTTGCTTGCGTTCCGAAACGGCCTGGCTCGCAATGGCAGACCGTCTTTTGCGCAATGAGGCCGCTCGCGATCAGCAGGCGGCGGACAAGGCTGCACTGCTGGTCGACGCCGAAGACTGAACTCAGTTTCCTGCGACTATCAGCCTGACACCCGCAGCTTTGATCGCGCCGCGCATGGCCGGGTCGATCCCGGCATCGGTTACCAGAACATCAACCTCATCTAGGCCGCAAACGATGGCACCTGAGGACGACTGGAACTTTGAACTGTCGACCAGCAGTATCACCTGCTCGGCGCGGTCGATCAGACGGCGCTCGGCAGCGACGAGAATAACGTCATGCTGCATGACCCCTTGAGGACCGACAGCCGCTGCCCCCATGAACAGCTTTGGTGCATGAAACTGCGGCATCGAATCCTCGCCAGCGGGCGCAAGGATGATGTTCTGTTCGCGAAAGATCGTTCCCGAAGGCAGAAGCAAGCGCGTGCCCACCTGTGGCAGTAGCGCGTTCACAATGTGCAGCGAGTTGGTCAGTACCTGACAATCAAGTCCCGCAAGGTGTGGGCACATCTGCAGGGTGGTACTACCACCGTCGATCATGATCCCTTCGCCCGGCTCGACCAGCGCGGCGGCGGCTAGTCCGATCGCCTCCTTTGCTGCGAGGTTCTGAGTCACCGCCTGATCGAAGGGCGTGCCACGCAGGTGCAGATGCGCATCCTGCCGTTCTTGTCCTGCCAATTTGGCGCCGCCATGGACGCGCAGTAGCTGCCCGCCCGCCTCCAGTCGCGAAAGGTCGCGCCGGATGGTTGCGGGCGATGCATCGAGGCCGGCCTCGAGATCGCGATAGGAAACGAAACCGCGCGGCTCCAGCGCCGCAAGGATCATCCGCTCGCGCTCGGTAGCGTGCATCGTTCAGGTTCTTTCTGCTTCCAGCTGTTCGAGCGACTTGCCCTGGTTGCTTGGTGCCCACCATAGGCCAATCGCGCCGCTGGCGGCAAGAAATCCGGTCAAAATCCAGGCCAGCAACGAGAAGTTATCCTTGGCCAGTGCCGGCACGGCAAGGCTCCAGATGCCGAGCCCTATGCGGACGATGGCAAAGCTTGTCCCTTGCGCGGTGGAACGGATTGCCGTGGGGAACAGCTCGGCGCTCCACAACTGGAAGAAGCTTTGCGCGCCAAAGCCACCGGCTATGCCCATGATGACGATATGGATGATGACGATCTCCAGCTTGAAGCCGAAGATCGCGAGCAGGGCCATGCCGAAGACATGCATGGCGGCCGATATTCCGAACAAAAGCTTCTGATCCACCTTGTCAGACAGACGCATGAAAATGCCATAGATCGAGATCATGCCAATGCCGAAATAGCCGGCGGGAACCAGCGTTTCGGTCCATGCGGGCAGGTGGTTCTGCTGGATCAGGTAGGGCGTGAAGAAGCCGTTGTAGCCCGCCCACAGGTTCCACAGGCCGTACATGGAGGCGAGGTAGAACAGCGATCCCAGATAGCGTGGCTGGAGAAGCGCCCGCCAATTTGTAGTGGTCGCGCCAGCCTCGCGGGCGGCCTTCACGTCTTCCCACCGCTCTGACTCGGCCATGCGTGAGCGCAGGAAAGTGAGCGCGAGGGCCAGCACGGCCAGATGGATGAACAACCAGCGCACGCCGCTGATGCCGAATGGCTTGAGGAAATAGGCGGCGACCAGAACCGCTACAGGCCCCAGATACCAGAGCATTTGCGCGACGCCCGAATGCGCCCCGCGCTTCTTGTCAGGCGCGCGTTCGGCGATCAGCGACCACGAGGCGGGAATGTCCGCGCCGACGGCGAGGCCAACCAGAATGTAGCCCAAGATCAGCATCCACTTGGCCGAAGCGAAGATCAGGAACAGCATGCCGAACGCGTAAAACAGCATGTCATACTGGTAGATCTTCTTGCGCCCGAACTTGTCACACAGCACCCCGCCGATCAGCGCGCCGACACCGGCGGAGATGGCATTGGCGCTGAAGGCACCGATCAGGCCGACGAAATTGTCCGACAAGCCGTAAGTCTCTTTCCACATGCCCAAGGCGACCGAGCCGGAAACGATCGAGCCGGCGTCGATGTAGTTGGCAAGGCCTGCCAGAATGGTATCGCGCCAGCTTTCCTGTTCGCCCGCCGCTGTCGCTGTCATGCATGGTCTCCCGCAAGTATTGTTCTGTTGATTTCAGCGATATTGGTCACGCCGGTCAGCGCCATGGCTACGCGCATTTCCGCCTCGATCAGCTTCAGCATTTTCGCCACACCGGCCTCACCCTGCGCAGCGAGAGCATAGGACCAGGCCCGCCCCAGCAGAACGCCCTTGGCGCCAAGCGCGAGCATCCGCACAACGTCGAGACCGGAACGCACCCCGCCATCGGCGAGCACGGTGAGCTGGTCGCCCACGGCATCGGCGATCGGCGGCAGCGCCTTGGCAGTCGACAGCACGCCATCGAGTTGACGGCCGCCATGGTTGGAAACGACGAGCCCGTCCGCGCCCAGCTTGGCTGCTTCACGCGCGTCTTCGGGATCAAGGATGCCCTTGATGATCAGCGGGCCTTTCCATTCCGAACGGATAAAATCGAGATCGCGCCAGGAGATCGACGGATCGAAATTGTCGCGCATCCATTTGAAGAAATCGCCGATGCCGCTCTTGCCCTTCAGCACCGGCAGGACATTGCCGAGCGCGTGGGGCCGCCCCCATAGGCCGACGTCCCAGGCCCAGTCTGGCCGAAGCAATGCCTGGGCTACGCGCCACAACGCGCCCTTCAGGTTATCGGCTCCGGCCAGTCCGGTGTGGTGGTCACGATAGCGGCTGCCCGGCACGGCCATGTCGACAGTGAAAACCAGCGCCGAACACTGCGCGGCACTGGCCTGAGCCAGCAGGTCCTTCATGAATTCGCGGTCGCGGATCATGTAGAGCTGGAACCAGAATGGCTTGGCGGCGGCCTTGGCTACTTCGTCCAGCGAACAGGCCGAAACGGTGGAGAGGGTGAAAGGCACTCCCGCCTGTTCAGTCGCGCGCACAGCCTGACATTCGCCGCGGCGGGCATTGAGACCTGCAAGGCCAATGGGGGCGAGGGCCACAGGCAGGGCCAGCTTCTGCCCGAACAGTTCGGTCGATACGTCGATGTTGGAAACATCACGCAGCACCCGCTGGCGCAGCGCAATGTCGGCAAGCTCGTCGATGTTTTTGCGCAGGGTAACTTCAGCATAGGAGCCGCCGTCCATATATTCGAACAGAAAGCGCGGCAGGCGGCGGCGGGCGGCTTCACGGAAGTCGGAAATCTGGGCGATTATCATGCTTGGGCCTCTATGGCTGCGTGCCATGCGGTGCGATAGGCGGACAGATCCTGATCGAGCGGATCGACAGGAGCGAGCTCGCCCGGCGGCATCAATGAGGGCTCTATCAGCCGAAGCGCGCCAAAGGAAACATCAGCCTCGGCGCTGGCAGTATAGACCCGGGTTTTGGGGCGCAGCGCAGCAAGAGCGCGGGTGAAAAGTTCGGATGAAGCGAACCGGCCTTCGATCAGGAGGCAATCCTTTGCGCCGATCAGATCAAGTGCAGTGTCGGTCATAAGGGCAGCGTAGAGGGCGATGGCGGCTGCCTGCTCGTCATCCGAGGCGGGCTGGTTGATCCAATGGCCCGAGCGGGCGGGGAAGGGGCCGCTCCCGGGGGCGTAGGAAGGAAGGGCCATGGTCCCCGAAGCCAGCACTTCGGCAAGGCCAGTCAGCCCGGTCCGGTCGATCCGTTTGCCCAGCAATTCAATCTCGCGCCCGCCCATGAACCGCGCCGAAGGGACGGGCTGACCAAACGCATCGACATTGACGAGGCAATCGCGCGCTTCGGGTAGGGTGGTCAGGTCAACCGGTTCGGCGGGGCTCCGCATGGCGATGAACCACGTTCCGGTGGAAAGCACCGTCGCCTCGCGCCCGGCGATCTCGGGGAAACTGCGTGCCGCGAGCAAGGCGGCGTTGGAATCGTGTAGGCCCGCATGGATACGAACGGTTGGCGAGAGGCCGGTCAGTTTGGCGAGTTCGGGCAGCAAGGTGCCGATAACGTCACCGGCCCGGACCAGGGGGGCGAATTGCGCGGCCCAGCCGCGCCGCTTTGCCATTGGCGAGAAATTGCGGGTTGCCGGGCTCCATAGGTCAGAATGGCAGCCGAGGCTGGTTACCTCGTTCGCGGCCACGCCTGATAGGAGCCAGCCCCAATATTGGGCATAGGGCATCAACGTGCAGCCCTGAAGCGCACCCAGCGTGTCCAGATGGTGCAACTGGGTGCCGATATTGAGCCCGGCGGGCAGGGCGGGTGATCCCGTTACCGCAAACGGATCACGCTGCGTCCGATAGGAGCCAAGCGAATCGGCTGGAATTTCACACTCGTAATCTGGCGGAGCGAAGGCCAACACGCCGTCCCGAATACATGCTATCGCAGCGCCGTGGGCAACCGGGATGATTGCCTCGACCGGGTGAGCGGCAAATTGCCCGAGTGCCCCAATCAGCCAGTCTGCGGTTCCTGCGGTATCGAGTGCGGAATAGGGCTCGCCCGGTAGCACCGCATTGGCGCGCGTCAGTTTTTCCAGGCAACGGACATCCTTCGACCAGAGCGAAAGCTTGCTCAGGGTCTTGCCGAAATCAATGACAATGGCGAAACCTTGATCCAGCTGCCTGCTCCCATGTTTTGATCGAAGTTGATTGCTTTCTAGCGAATAGGATTGATTGTGCAAGTGGTGAATGCTAGAGGCGGCAATCATGACAGTGCAATCACCAAATCCGATTCCCGCCACACCATTCGCGGTTCCGTCCAATCGCTGGGATGCAGCCCATGCTGCGAATCTGACGCCACCGGAGCTTCTGCTTTACCGTTCGAACTTGCTGGGGTCCGACCTGACCGTGACCAATTTTGGCGGCGGTAACACCTCAGCCAAGCTGATGGAAACCGATCCGCTGACGGGCGGGGCGACCGAGGTTCTCTGGGTCAAGGGATCGGGCGGCGATATCGGTTCGATGAAACTGGATGGTTTTGCCACGCTCTATCAGGACAAGCTGCTCGGGCTGGAAAAGCACTACCGCGGGCCAGGCGACGACGACAAGATGGTCGGCTTCCTGCCGCATTGCACCTTCAACCTGAACGGCCGTGCGGCGAGCATTGACACGCCACTGCATTCCTTGCTGCCCTTCGCCCATGTTGATCATGTTCACCCGGATGCGATCATCGCACTGGCTGCAAGCTCGGGCGGCGAGGCGGCGACTCAGGAAATTTGGGGCGGCAAGATCGGCTGGCTGCCGTGGAAACGCCCGGGATACACGCTCGGCGTGATGCTCCGCGACTATGTGAAGGCCAATCCCGGCATCGAAGGTGTGATGCTCGCAGGCCATGGGATCATCTGCTGGGCCGATAGCGCGAAGGCTTGCTATGATCACACGGTTCAGTTGATCGCTGATGCGGTGAATTATCTCAACGCGAAGCTGGCTGGCAAACCGGCTTTTGGCGGACAGGTGGTTGCCCCCAATCCTGATCGCGCTGCCATTGCCGCCGACCTGATGCCCCGTCTGCGAGGGGCCATGACCGGCGCGCGGCGCAAACTCGGCCACTGGTCTGACGATGCCGAGGCGCTGGAATTTGTCGGTAGCGCAGAATTTGAGCGACTTGCTGCGCTGGGCACCTCTTGCCCCGATCACTTCCTTCGCACCAAGATCGCGCCGTTGACGCTTGACCTGGAGCGACTGCAGGATGATGCCTACCTCGCGGAAAAGATCGCCGCCTATCGCAATCTCTATGCGGCCTATTACGAGCGCTGCAAACGCCCCAATTCGCCCGCCATGCGCGATTCCAATCCGGTCGTTGTGCTGGTTTCCGGCGTCGGACGGATCACTTTTGCCACCGACAAGACCACCGCGCGCCTTGCCGGAGAATTCTATGGCAACGCGATCAACGTGATGCGCGGGGCGGAGGCGATCGGCGAATATATCGCGCTCGACGAGCAGGAAGCTTTCGATATCGAATACTGGCAGCTCGAAGAAGCCAAGTTGCAGCGCATGCCGGCTCCCAAACCGATGGTCGGACGCATTGCGCTGGTCACCGGCGGGGCAGGGGGCATTGGCGCTGCGACTGCAGCACGGCTGCTCCGCGAGGGTGCCTGCGTCATGCTGGCGGATCGCGATGCTGCCGCTGCCGAGGAAGTGCGCGATGGTTTTGCCAGGCAGTTCGGCAAGGACGTAGTCCGCGCCATAGTCTGCGACGTAACCGATGAGGCACAAGTCGCCGCTGCCTTTGCCGCTTGCGCAAGCGAATTCGGCGGGCTCGATGTGTTGGTTGCCAACGCCGGGATCGCCAGTTCAGCCGGTATCGAGCAGACCACGGTCGAGCTGTGGAACCGCAATTTCGACGTTCTGGCCCAGGGCTATTTCCTAACCTCGAAGCATGCCTGGCCAATGCTGAAGGCAATGAAGGAACAGGGCGGCACTTCGGTGGTGTTCATCGGATCAAAGAATGCCGTGGCGGCTGCGAGCGGTGCTTCGGCCTATGCTTCGGCCAAGGCGGCGGCCAACCACCTCGCGCGCTGCCTCGCGCTGGAGGGCGCGCCCGAGGGCATCCGCGTCAACATTGTGAACCCCGATGCGGTAATCAAGGGCAGCAAGATCTGGGATGGCGACTGGCGCAAGGAGCGCGCCGCCAACAACAAGATCGACCCCGGCGCCGAATTGGAAGAGCATTATCGCAACCGCTCGATGCTCAAGCGCGATGTGCTTCCCGAGGACATTGCCGAAGCAGCCTATTGGCTGGCTAGCGATCTGTCGATGAAATCTACTGGCAACATGATCAATGTCGATGCAGGCAATGCGCAGGCCTTCACCCGGTAACCGGGGAACGGGAGAGGAGACGGGTTGATGATTCGAAAAGCCTTGCTGGTTGCCATGCTGGCATTCCCGGCACCATTGCTGGCAGAACCCGTGCTCGACATGGCAAAAGCCCCTGCAGACGCAGCCAAAGGCTCGGAATTCATCCCCGTCTACGGCAAGGACAATCCCGGCAGCCCGGCCGATGAAGTGATCACGCGGTTCATGGGGCGGGAGACTGTGCTCCGCAACATCACCTACCCAACCCTCACGCCGGTGTTCCCGCGCAAGGGCAAGGCCAATGGCACAGCAGTCATCGTTGCGGCTGGCGGCGGGTTTTCAATGCTCTCGCTGCAGAATGAGGGCTGGCGCACCGCCAATGCGTTGGCTGAGAAAGGCATCACAGCCTTCGTGCTGAAATACCGGCTCAATCCGACACCGAAAGACGATGCTGCCTTCTTCGAAGGCATGCGCAAGATCTTCGAAAGCGCTGGCAAGAGCGGAGGCAAACAGCCCGAGCTGGCAAATCCGGGCTCCGATCAGGACGCCCTTGCTGCGTTGAAGCTGATCCGCTCGCGCGCCACCGAATGGCATATCAATCCCAGGCGGGTGGGCATTATCGGTTTTTCTGCTGGCGCGATGACTGCGCTGCGCTCTGTGCAAATTGCCCCGACCGTGGCCGAACGCCCGGACTTTTTTGGCTATATCTATGGTCCGATGGGCAAGATTGATGTGCCCGCAGAAGCTCCGCCGATGTTCGCTGCGCTCGCGATGGATGACCCTCTGTTCGGCAATGGCGATTTCGGGATTGCCAGTGCGTGGAAGGCGGCCAATCGGCCGGTCGAACTGCATGTTTATGAACGTGGCAGCCACGGCTTCGGCCTTGGCCAGCCCGGCACCACTACCACCGGGATGATAGGCCAGTTCATTTCATGGATGGATGCTCGCGGACTGCTGAAGCCGGAGTTGGCGAAGTGAAGGCGCTGACATCACTTGCCGCCCTGCTGCTTGCCGCTCCAGCGCTTGCACAGAATGGAGCCCCTGCCGGTATGCCGATGCCGGTGGATGCCGCTGCACGAGCCGAGCCGGGTGCGATTCCGCTTTATGGCAAGGATACGCCGGGCAATTTGTCGACCGAAACATGGTCCCGCAGCGGGGCGATCGTTATGGTTCGCAATGTCACCCGGCCTACTCTCACGCCATTCCTGCCAGCATCGGGCAAGGCCAATGGGGCCGCGGTGATTGTTGCTCCGGGCGGTGCTTTCATGGGTCTTGCCATCGATCATGAAGGCTGGAAAGTTGCCAAGGCTCTGGCGGCCAAGGGCATTGCAGCCTTTGTTCTGAAATACCGGCTCATTGAAACCCCGCGTGACAATCTTGAGGCCATGCAATTCATGGGCCGGTCTTTGATGAAGGAAATCAGCCACCCGATGGATGGCGACCTCATCAAACAGAGCAAAGGACCGGAAGACGCCAAGGCGGCACTGGCTATGGTCCGCGCCAATGCAGCCAAGTGGCATGTGGACCCAGCGCGGGTTGGCTTAATCGGCTTTTCCGCCGGAGCCATGACCGCGCGCCGGGTGGGACTTGATCCCGATGCTGCCGCGCGGCCGGCATTCATAGGCTACATTTATGGACCGCAAGATGCTGAAACGGTCCCTGCCGATGCCCCGCCGCTGTTCGATGCGATCGCTCTCGACGATGGGCTCTTTCCGTCAAAGGGTTTCCCCATCGCGCAAGAATGGTTGAAGGTTCGGCGCCCGGTTGAAGTTCACGGATACCAAAAGGGCAACCATGGCTTCGGCTTGGGTGAACCCGGCAGCACCAACAATCTTCTCCTCGACGAGTTTGTCGCCTGGCTGGCGATGAACAAGTTCCTGACCTCAGCAAAGAAATGAACCGATGACAGACCTGCCACTTTCCGCCGACCTGATTGCCGAAGCCAATGCGCGAGAACTGGCGGCGCTGGAGGATGACTATGCGTCTCTTGGGCGCAAGCTTTCACGCACTGGGATCGATATCGACGCGATCAAGATCCGCGTGGCCGATTTTTCGGTGGCTGTGCCCAGTTGGGGGGCAGGGCGCGGCGGCACGCGGTTTGCCAAGTTTCCGATTGCAGGAGAGCCGACCAACATCCACGAAAAGCTGGAAGACTGCGCTGTCATCAACCAGCTGAGCTGCGTGACCCCGCGCGTCTCTCCGCATTTTCCGTGGGACAAAGTCAGCGATTACAAGGCTCTGCGCGAAGAGGCTGCGAGCCTTGGTCTTGGATTTGATGCGGTGAATTCGAACACCTTTCAGGACCAGCCCGGGCAAGCGCAGACCTATGCCACCGGCTCGCTATCCTCAACGGTTGAGGCAACGCGCCAGCAGGCAGTCGAGCACAACATTGAATGCATAGAGATCGGGCGTCAGCTCGGCTCGACCGACCTCACGGTCTGGGTGGGTGACGGCACCAACTTCCCCGGCCAGCAGGACTTCGCCCGCAGCCTGGATCGCTATCTCGAAGCCGCCTCACAGGTCTATGCGGCGCTGCCAGACGATTGGCGGATTCTGCTCGAGCACAAGATGTTCGAACCGGCGTTTTACTCGACAGTGATTTCGGACTGGGGCTCCTCGATCCTCGCCGCGCAGGAACTGGGCCCCAAGGCCAAGTGCCTTGTCGACCTTGGCCACCATGCGCCGAACGTGAATATCGAGCAGATCGTTGCCCGCCTGCACCGCTTTGGCAAGCTGGGTGGATTCCACTTCAACGACAGCAAGTACGGCGACGATGATCTCGATTCCGGCTCGATCAACCCGCACCAGCTGTTTCTGGTGTTTAACGAACTGGTCGAGGCCGAACTGAACCCGCGCGATGGCTTCAACCCCAGCTACATGATCGACCAGTCGCACAACGTCACCGATCCGATTGAATCGATGCTCTCGTCAGCAGAGGCGATCACCCAGTGCTATGCCAAGGCGCTGCTGGTGGATCGAGAGGCGCTGCATGCTGCTCAAACGTCCAACGACACCATGATGGCGTTCCAGGCCTTGCGCCGACCCTACAACACCGATGTTGGCCCGATCGTCGCCATGGCGCGGTATGAGGCGGGCGGGGCGATTGATGTGCTCGGCGCCTACCGCACCAGCCAGTGGCGGCCCCGCAAGGCGCAGGAACGCAAGGCAGTGGGGCTGGGGGCAGGGATTGTCTAAGTCTGATCCGATACTCGCAAGGGCGGCGCTTGATCTGGTCCATCGCGAGATGGCCAAGCGCGATGGCCTGATCGTTATCGGTATTTGCGGATCGCAGGCTTCCGGCAAATCGACGCTATCGCGCTGGTTGGTTGAGCAGCTGACCGAGGAAGGCATTCCTGCCGCAACCCTGTCGCTCGATGACATTTACAGCACCAAGGCCGAAAGGCGGGCGCTGGCGGCGGGAGTACACCCGCTGCTGATTACGCGCGGGGTGCCGGGTACGCACGATGTCGGGCTTGGCATGGCGGTGATTGATGCATTGCAGCGCGGTGAGTCCGCAGCCCTGCCGCGCTTTGAAAAGGCGCGGGATGACCGGGCTGCGGTAGAAGACTGGCCTTTGGCTCCGGCCGGATGCCGTGTGCTGATATTCGAAGGCTGGTGCGTAGGCGCAGTGCCGCAGCCGGATGCGGATTTGACTCAGGCTGTGAATGACCTTGAATCAAATGAAGACCCGGACGGAACGTGGCGCGCCTTTGCCAATGCCCAGCTTGCCGGAGACTATCAGCGCCTGTTCGGCCGCCTTGACGCCTTGATCCTGCTAGCCGCTCCGTCATTCGCGGTGGTGGCAGGCTGGCGATTGCAGCAGGAGCAGGACCTTGCTTCCACTGGCTTGCCGCTGATGGACAGGGCTGCAGTCGAGCGCTTTGTCAGCCATTACGAACGAATGACGAACTGGATCCTCAGCGAAATGCCTGCCCGCGCCGATCTGGTCGCGAAACTGGACGAACAGCGGCGGGTGCTTTCGATCGTTTAGATCAGAGCTTTGCGTCCCAAGGCAGGCCAGCCTCAAACTTGCGCGTCATTTCAAACACGGCAGCCTGAATGACCGAAGCCTTGGGCCAACCGGCATGGATGCCATAGGCCAGCACGAATTCCTGCATCTCGTCGGGTGTGCAGTTACCGCTCGCCATGGCCGCGTGGATGTGGCTCTTGATCGGCGTTTCCGCACAGCTTTCACAGACACCAACAAGTGTCATCCAGCGGCGCGAGCGCTCGTCGAGCGAGCGACGGCACCACATTTCACCGAAGACGAAATTGCGGATGGCTTCTAGGTAGGGCGAAAGACCGGGGCCGCCGCGGAAGGTCATTACTTTCATGAATTCGGCGGCTCCCTGCTCTCCGCGAGTGTGTTGGTCCCAGGCTTCGGCGCGGATTGGCGGATGCTCGGGCTCCTCGATTTTCAGAGCCTTGGCTGCGCGAGTGATGGCAGCTTCAATATCGCCGCCTTTGCCCCAACCGCCATAGACCGAAACGTGAAGGGCGGCTTCGCGGAGTTCGGAGATGCTAAGAGCCCCTGACTTGAGTGCCCCGTGCACATAGCCATCAAGGTGATCGCAGGCTGTAGCGCAAATCGCCGCACCAGCAATCGCGACCAGATAGCGAGCGCGGCGGTCCATCCCCGGGCGCGACCAGACTTCGGCAAATACGAAATCTCGCCACGATTGCTCATAGGGCGTCTTGGCCTTGGGCGCCTTCTTGCCGGTAACTTCGGCATAGAGCGCATCGCCGCGCTTTGAACGCTCGGCTGGATCGAGCAATGTGGTGTTCTGGTTCATGCGTCCCCCGATATTTTCACTGGGCCCTAGTCCCTTGCGTGCATTCAATGCTGCACGCCCTTAGCGGTCAATACTTATCGCCGAGTTTAGAATGGTCCCACGAGATGTAGCGCCGGGGCGTCAAGCGAATGACAACACGCTTGGTATAAGAGGCGGTAATCTGTTCCTGCGCGCCTTCGCTGTGCGGGCGGCCATTGGCGCTGCGGATGTACTGCATTGCTGCGCGCATCGGCTCGAATTCGCGGATGATCTCGGCATCGCACTGGGCCATTACCGACTTGATTTCGTGATAGAATTCGCCGCTTTCAACCGAGATCGTCGCGCGCGGATCGCGTTCGACATTCACCACCTTCTGCGCCTTGGCGAAGGAGCTGATGACGATCCGCCCTTCCGGGTCCACCCCGTAATAGAGCGTGACCATGTGGGGCATTCCGTCCTTACCGATGGTGCCGAGCACCGCCTTGCACTGGCTGCGCAGGTATTCGAGCGATTCTGCGTCCGACATCCGGATCAGGTCACGGCGGCTGGGCATCAGGCGGCTTCAGGCGAGGGTTTGAGCATGACAGTGCGCGTCATCGACAGCGCCACCTCGTCGCGCTGGTTGGTCAGCTCATGGCTGAACACGACGATACCGTGACCGGGGCGCGATCTGGAGGGGCGCATTTCCAGCACCTCGCTGTGGCAGGTCAGCGTATCGCCGATGAAGGTCGGCTTGGGGGTGACGATCTTGTCGAAGCCAAGGTTGGCAATCAGCGTGCCGACTGTGGTGTCGGCAATCGACAGGCCCACCGCGAGGCTGAAGGTGAAGGTGGAATTGACCAGAATCTGGCCGAACTCGCTGGCCTTGGCATATTCGGCATCAAGGTGCAGCGGCTGCATGTTATGCGTCATCGCGCTGAACATCAGGTTGTCGGTTTCGGTAACCGTGCGGCTCGGCTGGTGCGTGATGCGATCACCGACCTGCCATTGATCGAAGTAACGTCCGGGCATCCTATTCCTCCACCGCCTCGATCCGCGCGAGAAGCGCATCTACCTGCACCTGCGTGCCGGAAACGGCTTTCAGTTCCGCCACCACACCATCGAACGGAGCGGTGAGGGTGTGTTCCATCTTCATGGCTTCGAGCGTGAGCAGCTTCTGCCCCTTGGTGACCGACTGGCCTTCAGTGACGTCCACCGCGATGATCTTGCCAGGCATTGGGGAGAGAATATCACCATCATGCGCGCCGTGGTGGCCGGAGCCGGCAACCCGCCAGGGCTGCAATTGCCAGACCTTGCCGTTTTCGGCGATCAGGATCGATTCCTCAGGCTCGTCAGCCGCTTCACCTTCCAGCGCGATTTCGATGGGCTGTCCGTCAAGCAGGAAGGTGCCGACATTGCGGCTCGGCGCGTTCAGGCGGAAGCCCGAGGCCATGGCATAAGGAACCAGCCCCATCGCGGCCTCGAGCAGCATTTCATCTGACGGTTCGGGATCGGTTGCCATAGCCTCGCCATCGCGGCCGATCAGGCCGGTGTCGACCTTGCCCGAAGCAAATTCGGGATGGGCAAGCGCGTTGATCAGGAAGGCGGCATTGGTGCGAACCGGCCAGACGGCGCTGTCTTCCAGCATGTCGGACAAGCGCAGGCGTGCTTCATCGCGGCTGCTGCCGTGGGTGATCAGCTTGGCGATCATCGGATCGTAAAAGGGGGAGACTTCCGCACCTTCGTAAACGCCGGTGTCGATGCGACCGCCTTCGACTTCGCCGAGTTCAAACAGTTCGAGCCTGCCGATGCTTGGCAAGAAGCCCTTGGCGGGATCCTCGGCATAGAGCCGTGCTTCCATGGCCCAGCCGTTGATGCTCAGCTCGTCCTGCTTGCATGGGATCGGCTCGCCAGAGGCAACGCGCAGCTGCCATTCAACCAGATCGACGCCGGTGATCTCTTCGGTCACCGGGTGCTCGACCTGCAGGCGGGTGTTCATTTCCATGAACCAGATGCGATCGGCGCGCAGGCCTTCGGAGCCGTCGGCGATGAACTCGATGGTGCCTGCGCCTTCATAGTCCACCGCCTTGGCGGCGCGGACGGCGGCCATACAAACGGCCTCGCGCGTTGCAGCGTCCATGCCGGGGGCAGGGGCCTCTTCGATCACCTTCTGGTGGCGGCGCTGGAGCGAGCAATCGCGCTCGAACAGGTGGACGACATTGCCGTGGCTGTCGCCGAACACCTGCACCTCGATGTGGCGGGGCGAGAGGATGTACTTCTCGATCAGGACATGGGCATTGCCGAACGAGGCACTGGCCTCGCGCTGGCACGAGGCGAGGGCATCGGCGAAGTCTTCCGGCTTTTCGACCAGCCGCATCCCCTTGCCGCCGCCGCCAGCGACGGCCTTGATCAGCACGGGGTAGCCGATCTTGGCAGCCTCTGCGGCGAGGTTCGCCGGGTCCTGATCGTCACCGAGGTAGCCGGGGGTGCAGGGCACTCCGGCCTCAAGCATCAGCTTCTTGGCCGCATCCTTCAGGCCCATCGCGGTGATTGATGCGGGCTTGGGGCCAACCCAGACGATACCAGCATCCATCACCGCCTGCGCGAACTCGGCGTTCTCGGATAGGAAGCCGTAACCCGGATGGATCGCTTCCGCGCCGGTTGCCTTGGCCGCGGCGATGATCTTCTCGCCCACCAGATAGCTCTCGCGGGCTGCCGAGGGGCCAATATGCACCGCCTCGTCCGCCGAGCGCACGTGCAGCGCCTTGGCGTCAGCATCGGAATAGACCGCAATGGTTCGAATACCCAAGCGGCGCGCCGTGCGAATAACCCGGCAAGCGATTTCGCCACGATTGGCGATTAGGAGGCTTTTGATCATGGTCATCACATCCTGAACACGCCGAAGGACGGCCGGTCGGGGATTGGCGCTTCCAGCGTTGCCGCCAGAGCCAGCCCCAGCACATCGCGGGTCTGTACCGGGTCAATCACCCCGTCATCCCACAGCCGCGCGGTGGCGTAGTAGGGATTGCCTTCATCCTCATACATCTGGCGGATCGGGGCCTTGAAGGCTTCGGCTTCCTCAGGCGACCACTTGGCAGCATCGCGGTGGACTGTGGCCAGCACTGAGGCCGCCTGTTCGCCGCCCATCACCGAGATGCGGGCGTTGGGCCAGGTGAACAGGAAGCGCGGATCATAGGCGCGGCCGCACATGCCGTAGTTGCCCGCGCCGAAGCTGCCGCCGATCAGCACGGTGAGCTTTGGCACCTGCGCGGTGGCGACGGCTGTCACCAGCTTGGCGCCGTGCTTGGCGATGCCCTCGGCCTCATACTTGCCGCCGACCATGAAGCCCGAGATGTTCTGCAGGAACAGCAGCGGAATGCCGCGCTGGCAGGCGAGTTCGATGAAGTGCGCGCCCTTTTGTGCGGACTCCGAAAACAGGATGCCGTTGTTGGCAAGGATCGCCACCGGCATGCCCCAGATATGGGCAAAACCGCAGACCAGAGTAGTGCCGTACAGCGCCTTGAATTCATGGAACTCGCTGCCATCGACAATGCGGGCGATCACTTCCTTGACGTCATAGGGTTCGCGCACGTCTTCGGGGATTACCGAATAGAGTTCTTGCGGATCAAACTTCGGCTCTCGCGGTTCCTTCAGCGCCAGTTTGTGCTGGTGGCCCGCGCCAAGGTGCGAAACGATATCGCGGACGATAGTGAGCGCATGCTCGTCATTCTCGGCGAGGTGGTCGGTAACGCCGGATTTGCGGCTGTGCAGATCGCCGCCGCCCAGGTCTTCGGCGCTGATCACTTCGCCGGTCGCGGCCTGAACCAGCGGCGGGCCGGCGAGGAAGATCGTGCCCTGTTCCTTCACGATCACGCTCTCGTCCGACATTGCGGGAACGTAGGCGCCGCCTGCCGTGCAAGAACCCATCACGCTGGCAATTTGCGGGATTCCAAGCGCGCTCATGTTGGCCTGATTGAAGAAGAAGCGGCCAAAGTGGTCGCGGTCGGGGAATACCTCCGCCTGATTGGGCAGGTTCGCGCCGCCGCTGTCGACCAGATAGACGCAGGGCAGGCGGTTGGCCTGGGCCACTTCCTGCGCGCGGATGTGCTTCTTCACTGTCAGCGGGAAATAGGTGCCGCCTTTGACCGTCGCATCATTGACGAAGATCATGCACTGGCGGCCCGAAACCCGGCCGATGCCGGTGATTATGCCCGCGCCGGGAACCTCGTCATTGTAGAGTCCATTGGCCGCCAGTTGCCCCAGTTCAAGGAATGGCGAGCCGGGATCGAGCAGGCGCTCCACCCGGTCACGCGGGAGCAACTTGCCGCGGCCGGTGTGGCGGTCGCGGGACTTCTGGTCCCCGCCCAGCGCAGCCTTGGCCACCCGCTCGCGCAGTTCCGCCGCCAGCGCCCGGTTAAGCTTGGCCCGCGCCTGCGCCTGCGGCGAGGTGAGGTCTACGTTCGATTCCAGTGCTGGTGCGCTCATGCCCCGATCAATTCCCGTCCAATCAGCATCCGCCGGATTTCGTTGGTGCCTGCGCCGATATCGAGCAGCTTTGCATCGCGCAGGAACCGTTCGACCGGCCAGTCCTTGGTGTATCCTGCCCCGCCCAATGCCTGAACTGCCTCGCCCGCGACACGGAAAGCGGACTCGCTGGCGAGCAGTATCGCTCCCGCGGCGTCAAAGCGGGTGGTCTGCCCGGCGTCGCAGGCTTTTGCCACAGCATAGACGTAAGCCCGCGCCGATTGCAGGGCGACGTACATGTCGGCGATCTTGGCCTGCATCAGTTGGAAAGCGCCGATGGGCTGGCCGAACTGCTTGCGCTCGCGCACGAAGGGGATGACGACGTCGAGGCAGGCTTGCATGATGCCAAGCTGAAGTCCGGCGAGCACCACGCGCTCATAGTCGAGGCCGGACATGAGTACGCCGACACCGCCGTTCAGCGGTCCCATGATCTGCTCTTCGGCAACGAAGCAATCGTCGAAAACCAGCTCTGCCGTGGGGCTACCTCGCATGCCCAGCTTGTCGATCTTCTGGCCGATCGAGAAGCCGGGCATGCCTTTCTCGATCAGGAAGGCGGTGATGCCGCGAGAGCCTTCGCCGGTCTTCGCATAGACCACCAGAGTATCGGCGCAGGTGCCGTTGGTGATCCAGAATTTGGTGCCATTGAGGCGGAAGCCGCCGGGCACCGCTTCTGCCTTCAGCTTCATCGAGACCACATCAGAGCCCGCACCGGCCTCGCTCATAGCTAGGCTGCCGACGTGTTCGCCCGAGATCAGCTTGGGCAGGTACTTAGCCTTCTGCTGCTCGGTGCCCCAGCGTCGGATCTGGTTGACGCAGAGGTTGGAGTGCGCGCCATAGGACAGGCCGACCGAGGCCGAGGCCCGGCTGACTTCCTCGACCGCGATCACATGTTCGAGATAGCCGAGGCCAAGCCCGCCCCATTCCTCTTCCACGGTAATGCCGTGCAGGCCCAACGCGCCCATCGGCTCCCAAAGTTCACGCGGGAACCAGTCTTCGGCATCGGCGCGGGTAGCGAGTGGGGCGATCTGTTCGTCCGCAAAGCGTGCTGTGGCCTCGCGGATCATCTCGGCGCTTTCGCCCAGGGCGAAGTCAAATTGGGGTGTGGCACGCATGCTGCAATCCTCCCTTTTGCGCAGGCTAGCATTCCCACCAGTCAAATCAAAATTGATTGATGATGAGAAATAAGATAGAAATTATCTATGATAAAACGAACCCAGCTCCGCCAGTTCCTTGCCGTGGTTGATACCGGAAGCTTCACCCGAGCGGCAGAGCGGGTTGGGGTCGCGCAGCCCAGCCTGTCTGCCGGTATTGCCGAGCTTGAGCGGATTGCTGGTGCGCGGCTGTTCTTGCGCGACCGGCGGCGGATACGCCTCACTGACGCGGGCAATCGCCTGCTCGCCCATGCCCGCGCGATTGAAAAGGAATTCCGGTTGGCCGAAGCCAGCCTTGCAGAATCTGCGCCGGCGGCCAGTCCCCTCCGACTTGGCGTGATTCCCTCACTGGCCACGGAGATGCTGGGGCAACTGGTCTCGCGATGGCAGGGCGCACGCGGTCTGGTGCTGGTTGAAGGAAGCGACGCCGATCTGCGCAAGCGGATGTCGGAAGGGCAAGTCGATGTCGCGCTCACGCTGCTGCGCCCGGAAGATCGCGAACGGCCATCGGTCGAGCTGCGGGAAGAAGGCTATGCCCTGATGCTGTATGAAGGGCATCCACTCGCTGAACGCGCCGAACTGGAGGCAGGCGATGTTGCGGGCGAAACGATGATTGCCCGCCGCTCTTGCGAAATCCTGTCTGAAACAAGCCGCTGGTTCACCCAGCGCGGGGTGCGGCCGCCGTTCTTCCTCCGCTCGGCCAACGATGACCGTTGCATGGAGATGGTGCGGATCGGCAAGGGGGTGACGACTGCGCCGGAATCGCTGGCTCGCCCGGGCATTCGCGCCGTGCCGCTTGTCGGGTATGATTTCCGGCGAACGATCGGCCTGCTGCTGCCGCGCGGGTTCAGCGGTGATCCTGCGGACCATCCTTTGGCTCAGGCATGGCAGGCGGCGCAGGTCTGAGCCTTAAATTCAGATGATTTTAAGGTCCTTGAGCGCGGCCATCCGCTCATCGCTGTAACCTAGCAGGTCCTGCAGAACCTCAACATTATGCTCGCCCAGCATCGGCGGCGCACGGCGGATGGTGGCCGGACTGGCCGACATCTGCGCGAGCGGGCTGGCAATCAGATCGACCGATCCAGCCTCGGCAAAGGCATGCGGGGTCGTGGCGCGCAGGTTGCGGTGCTTTACCTGATCGTCTTCCCATACCTCGGGCAGCGTATTGTACTTGGCTGCCGGAATGCCAACCTCTTCAAACATATCGAGCAGGTCTGTGACGGAAATCATGCTGCTCCAGGCATTGATAATGTTGATCAGTTCGGCCCGGCCTTCGCGGGCGCGCTTAAAGTTTGAGTCAAATCGCGGGTCATCATTGAGTTCGGGCTGGCCCATCAGCACGGTGAGGCGGCGATAGTGTTCGTCGGTTCCGGCAGTGAGATAGACGATGCCATCGCTGCACTGGAGCAGATCGGCAGGGCCGCCGCCATTGCCGCCGTTGCCAAGGCGTGGAGGGGCCATACCGCTGATCAGGTAATCCTGCATGATATGGCTGACCATCGCCACCGAAGTATCTAGCAAGGCAATGTCGATAAACTGCCCTTCGCCGGTGCGACTGCGGTATTGCAGCGCGGCAAGGATCGACAGCGCGGTGTTGTGGCCTGTGATGAAGTCGACCAGACTTGGGCCGGCCTTCAATGGCCCCGCGCCGGGCTGGCCATCGGCAATACCCGTCACCGCCATCATCCCCCCGGTTGCCTGAAACAGGCCGTCATAGCCGGGCTTCGCAGCCATCGGTCCGGTCTGGCCATAGCCAGTGACCGAGCAATAGATCAGCCGCGGGTTGATTGCTTTCAGGCTCTCATAGTCCAGCCCGAAGCGCGCCAAATCGCCGACTTTGTAGTTCTCGATCAGCACGTCGGCATCTTTCACCAGTGCGCGGATGATTTCCTGCCCCTCGGGCTTGGAGTGGTTGACCGTGATCGAGCGTTTGTTGCGGTTCGAGACGGTGAAGAAGCTGGACTGCCTGGTTTCAATTCCGTCCTTGCCCTTGACCCAAGCCGTACCATAGCCGCGCCCGTCATCGCCGACGCCGGGACGCTCGATCTTGATGACGTCTGCCCCCAGATCGCCAAGGATCTGCGCACCAACCGGGGCGGCGAAAACGCGGGACATGTCGATAACGCGGATGCCGGAAAGGGCGCTGTTGTCTGTGGTCATGGGGCAAACTCTAGCCGCGCCGCCGCCCCCCGCCAAGCAATGGCAAGGCCAATACCGCTCTGGCGTTCTCGACGCAGGCATTGTCGGGGGCTATCGTTCGTTAAATTGATTTCCCGGCGGAGGCAGGACTGTGAAAGTTGCAATAATTACCGGCGCGGGCAGCGGCATCGGACTGGAAACCGCCAAAATGCTCGCTGCCGAAGGCACCGCAGTCGTCGGTGTCGGTCGCGACAAGGGCAAGCTGGCGACGCTGGAGGCGGCAATCGGCAATCCGGCGTTGGTCGCGACGATTTCGGTTGATGTGACGGCGGAAGATGCCCCGGCAAAGATTGTCGCGTTGGCGCTCGAGCGGTTTGGGCGGATCGACTACCTCGTCAACAACGCGGGCGTCGGCAGCCCCAAGCCGGTGCATGAGGCCAGCGATGGTGACTGGGACGGCATGATGGACATCATGCTGCGCGCGCCTTTCCGGCTGTGCCGTGAAGTGCTGCCGCATCTGGAAAACGGCGCGTCGATCGTAAATGTCACATCCACTTTCGCCCATATCGGCGGCCGGCGTGGCGGTGCCTATTCGGCGGCCAAGGGCGGGCTCAAGTCGCTCACCGAGCACATGGCCTGCGAATATGGCCCGCGCGGCATTCGCTCGAACTGCGTCGCGCCGGGCGTGACGATGACCGAGATGGTGGCGCACCGTTTTGAAGACGAAGTATTCAAGCGCGCCAATGTGGAAACCACGCCCTATCCGCGCCTCGCCAACCCCGAGGATATAGCCAGCGTAATCGCATTCCTGTGCTCTGACGGGTCGCAGATGATCAACGGCCAGTCGATTGTCGTCGATGGCGGCTGGACCAACACCAAGTACCTCAGCCCCCGCGCAACGACGACGAAATGGGTCGAACAGGACTGACCGGAATGTCGAGAGAGATCACCAAGATCATCATCGGCCTAAAGCGCCGGCCCGGCATGAGCGTTGAGGACTTCCGCACCTATTACGAGAACGTCCATACCAAGGTTGCGGGCAAGTATGCTCAGCCGGGGATGTGTTATTACGCGCGGCGCTATCTCGATCCATTGCCGCATCTCGATACCAAGGAGATCCACGAACCCGAGTTCGATGTGATCACCGAGCTGTGGTATGACGATCCCAAGGCGGCCGCCGGGCTGATCTGGATGGTGGGCGAAGGCAAGTTGCCCGCAGACGTATTCGAGGACGAGCACAACCTGTTTGACCGGCCGAAGACGCGCTATTTTCGCACCACTGAATGCGTTAGCGATCTGGCTTAGCCCTCGCGATAAATCGTGTAGCAGCGGGAACGAAACTTCCAGACGCCGTCTTCGCGGACAAATTGATCCTCATATTCGCCCAACAGTTCCCTGCCTCCCGGGAAAAAGGTCGCGATCATCAGTGACGTCGCGCAGGCGGTTTCGCCGTTCAGCGTGATCAGCAGGTTGTGAATTGCCGGGAAAACCCGGCCACTGGCGGATGAGCTGGCGACCGATTTCATCACCTCATGGAGGCCTTCAGCATGAGATCGCGTGGCCAGACTGCTTGGCACCATTGGATCGGCATCGCGCACTTCGAAGCTGCCATTGTCGGTGAATAGCCTGGCGTTTAGCTCGGGTGTGCGGTTGCGGATATTCAGCGCGTAGGTGTGAACAAGATCAGCAATTTCGGCCTTGTCAGACAGCGACTTCAACGTTTCGGCCATGCCCGTTTCTCCGACAGTCAATCATCGCCGCGATCATGCGGGCTTGGGGCTGGACGGCAAGAAAATTCCCGCCCATTGCCCGCTCATCCAGACAAGATCGTCCAGACGAACGAGGTTTCCATGAGCTACACCCGGTTCCTGAAGCAGCAGTGCTATATCGACGGTAAGTGGTGCGATGCCGATAGCGGCACGACCATCAATGTCAGTGATCCGGGAAAGGGCACTGTGCTTGGCACGGTTCCGAACATGGGGCAGGTCGAAACCGAGCGCGCCATCAATGCCGCTGAAGCGGCGCTTCCGGCGTGGCGGGCGAAGACTGCGGGCGATCGCGCCAAGATCATGCGCAAGTTCTTCGATCGGATGATCGCCAATCAGGACGCACTGGGCGAACTGCTCAGCCGCGAACAGGGCAAACCTTTTGCCGAAGCCAAGGGTGAAATCGCCTATTCAGCCAGCTTCATCGAATGGTTCGCTGAGGAGGGCAAGCGCGCCTATGGCGAGATCGTGCCGAGCCATGCGGCGGACCGGCGGATCGTTACGCTGAAGCAGGGCATTGGCGTGGTCGCGGCGATCACCCCGTGGAATTTCCCGTCAGCGATGATCGGACGCAAGCTCGGGCCAGCGCTGGCGGCTGGCTGCACCATGGTTCTCAAGCCGGCTTCGGCCACGCCCTATTCGGCGCTGGCTCTTGCGGTTCTGGCCGAGGAGGCCGGCGTTCCTGCTGGCGTATTCAACGTCGTTACCGGTTCGGCCCGCGCCATCGGCGGCGAGCTGACCCGCAACCCAAAGGTCCGCAAGCTGACCTTCACCGGCTCGACCGAAATCGGTGTGCAGCTGCTGCGCGAATGCGCCGATACGGTGAAGAAGGTCTCGATGGAGCTCGGTGGCAATGCGCCCTTTATCGTGTTTGACGATGCCGATGTTGATGCTGCTATCGAAGGCGCGATCGTCTCGAAGTTCCGCAACTGCGGCCAGACCTGCGTCTGCACTAACCGCTTCTACGTGCAGGACGCGGTCTATGATGAATTTGTCACCAAGCTTGCCGCTCGGGTCAAGACCATGCCGATCGGTTACGGCATGGACGAAGGCACCGTCGTTGGCCCGTTGATTGATATGGCGGCAGTCGAGAAGGTGGAAGAGCACCTTGAAGATGCACTGTCCGGCGGCGCAATCCTGCTGGCTGGCGGAAAGCGCCATGCTCTGGGCGGCAGCTTCTATGAACCGACTGTGGTTGCCAATGTGAAGGCCGACATGAAGCTGGCACGTGAGGAAACCTTTGGCCCGCTTGCTGGCGTTATCCGTTTCAAGGACGAGGCCGAGGCGATCCGGCTCGCCAACGATACCGAATTCGGCCTTGCCGCCTATTTCTATGCCAAGGATATTGGCCGGGTGTGGCGCGTGGCAGAGGCTCTGGAATCGGGCATCGTCGGGATCAACACCGGCCTGATCTCCACCGAAGTCGCGCCGTTTGGCGGGGTGAAGATGTCCGGCCTAGGCCGCGAAGGTTCACGGCACGGGCTGGATGACTATATGGAAATCAAATACCTCTGCATGGGTATTTGAGCTTAGTGTTGAGCTTCGGTCCAGCCACCCGCTGTGGCGACATAGAGCCGGGCCACGTTGACATATTGCCGCGCCCGGGCATCGACCAGCGCTATGCGTGAGCGTTCTACGCTGCGGCTCGCCTCAATCACCTGCAATATGCCGCTGTTACCCACGGCAAAACTGCGGCGCGACAGGCCGAGCGAGCGCTCGGCAATCGACGCAGCGTCGTTCTGCAGAGCCAGCGAGCGGGAATCGTTGTCCAGCGCCGAAAGCAGGTCTGAAACCTGACCAAATGCCTCCAGCACCGTCTGGCGATAGCGCGCTGCCGATGCCTTGGCTTCGGCTTCCGCGCCGCGCTTGGCCGCAGTCAGGGTGCCGCCATGGAAAATCGGGGCTGTTACACCACCAAGCAGAGCAAAGCTGTTGGCTGAACCCTTGAACACGTCTTCCGGGTGTGTCGCCATCTGCGAGAACGACGCGCCCAGCGAAATGCTGGGGTAGAGCCGCGCCTGAGCTACGCCAATCGCGGCGGTCGCTGCATGGAGCCGCGCTTCGGCGGCAAGAATATCGGGCCGCTTGTGCACCAGCTCGGAAGCCAGCGTCACCGGAACCTGCGCGGGCAGGGTGAGGGCAGCCAACGAGAAGTTGGTCGCGCCAAGATCACCGGGTGTAGTTCCGAGCAGAATCGCCAGCAGATCGCGTGCTTCGGTGCGCTGTTGTTCAAGCTGGGGAAGGCCGGCCCGGTCGTTCGCCAGCTGCTGGCGCGCAGTCAGCACTTCAACCAGCGTTCCCGCACCGCCCTGTTGCTTACGTTCGGTCAGCGATACGTTGCGCTCGTCCTCGCTAACCAGCGACTGTTGCGCTGCTATGCGGTCGTTAAGTGCGGCGATCATCAGCGCCTGCATAACAACGCGCCCGGCCAGCGTCAGGTGCGCGGCTTCGGTTTCGTGCAGCTGCGCCTCGGCATCTGCGGTGCTCTGCTCCAGCGCCCGGTGATTTCCGCCAAACAGATCAAGATCATAGCTGATCCCGCCGCCTACCGAATAAAGCGTGAACTCAGGGTTGTCGATGGCAACGCCAAAGGTGCTGGCGTCAAAGCCAAAGGCGCCAAGATTGACCTTCTGATGTTCGATTTGACCGTTCACGTTAACCTGCGGCTGCAACCGCCCATTCGCCGCTTTCACGGCTTCGCGCGCGCGCTCCAGTGTCGCCATTGAGGCGGCAAGGCTCTGGTTTCCGGCCAGCGCCCGCGTGACCAAAGCGTTCAGGTCTGCCGATCCGAATGCCTCCCACCAACGCGCTTGAGGGCCTTCACCCAAAGCTGCAACCGGGCCTTTGGTGGCTGCATTTGTCGTTGCAGAATAGACCGAGGCCGATGGGGCAGCCGGGCGCTCGAAATTGGGCCCGACGGTCTTGCAACCGGTTAGCAGGGCCAGAGCAGCAGCGGAAAGGACGAGACGCTTCATGGCCGGATCAATGCTGCGCCGAAACTGCGCCGCGCGGAGAAACCGGGGGCACATCCGCGCCGAACAGGCGGCGCTGGTGTCCGGTATCGACGCTTACATCGATGCTGAGGCCGGCATGAAGCGGAATATCTTTCGGCGTGACATCGATCGAGATGATAACGGGCAGGCGCTGCGTAACCTTCACCCAGTTACCGGTCGCGTTCTCGGCCGGGAGGACCGAGAAACTGTTGCCGGTGCCGGGGCTGAAGCTTTCGACGTGGCCCTTCAACTCGTTGTCGGGGAAGGCGTCGATATGGATCACCGCGTTCTGGCCAAGCCGCATGTAGCGCAGCTGGTTTTCCTTGAAGTTGGCTTCAATCCAGTACCGCGTGCCAGTCAGGACAAAGAGCGGCTTGCCCGAGGTGACATAAGTGCCGACTTGCACCTGGTTGACTTTGGTCACCACGCCGTCCTGCGGCGCGCGGACCACCGTGTTGGCAAGCGCGATGCGGGCGGCTTCGAGAGCCGCTGCGGCGCGGCGCGGTGCTGGTTGAGCATCTCCCGATCCGGCTGGCAGGCGCGCCGCAATGCTGGCGGCTTTGGCGCGGAAGGCCACGATCGATGCTGCAGCGTTGCGCACGGCCAAGTCTGCCGAGTCGACTTGCGACTGTGATGAAATGCCATCCTTGGCGAGTGAACGCTGGCGGTTGGCTTCAGACTGGGCATAGGCGAGCTGGGCCTGTGCCTTGGCCACATCGGCCTGGCTTGATGCGAGGTCGGCGCGGACCGAACCAACATCGGCGATCGAACCGGAAAGCCCGGCCTCTGCCGCAGAAACACTGGCCTGATAATCGGCCGGATCGATGCGGAACAGCACATCGCCTTTGTGGACGAATTGATTTTCCTGCACTTCTACCGAAATCACCTTGCCGCTGACGTTAGAGGCAACCATGACCTTGGCGGTTTGCAGCTGGGCATTGTCGGTTTCGACATAGCGGCCGCCACTGAGATAGAACCACAGGCCGATCAACACTGCGACCAGAATGCCCCCCAGCATCAATGGCCGCCGCAGACGCGATCCACCAATTTCGATATCGTCGGCTGGCTGATTGGCGCTCACTGATAACTCCGGAGTGTGTCGATTGCGGGGCTGTTGGGTCCGTTGACCATTGGCCGATACTAAGCAATGCTAATATCAGCAAGGGGATTAATCGCATGAATGCGCCGAGAGTCGTCGAATTGACAGGTGTCCACAATTTTCGTGATTACGGCGGCTACGCTCTCGTCGGGGGAGGGCGTTTGCGTCGCGGCCTGCTTTGGCGGTCGGGCCAGCATCACGAGGCCGATGATGTTGATCTTGCCACAATCGATTCGCTTGGTCTGGCGCACGTATTTGATCTGCGGACTGACCGGGAGCGCGAAAACTACCCTTGCCGTCGGCCGCCGAATTTCGCGGGTACCGTTCATTTTGCCCCCGATGATGCGGCAATCCTCGCACCCCACGTCGCTGCGGCATCCGGCAGAAAGCGGGACGCTGAAACCACGCGCGAAAACATGCGTCGATCCTATCTCGGCATACCTTTCCGGCCAAAGCTGGTTGAGGCCATCACCAACTATTTCCAAGTGCTGGCAAGTTCCTCAGATGCTGGCACGGTCGGGGCGAGCATGATCAACTGCCTGGCGGGCAAGGACCGCACGGGGTTTGCCGTCGCCATGCTGCACACCGCGTTGGGAGTGCATCACGACGACATCGTCGCCGACTATCTGTTGACCAATACTGCCGGCGATCCGCTCGCCCGTATTGCCGCCGGTGGGCGCGCGATTGCCCATATTGTCGGCGACATCGACGAGGATGCCCTGCGGGTAATCATGAGTGTCGAGGCCGAATGGCTGGATATCGCGTTCGCCCGGATTCGCGAAGAACACGGCTCCGTCGAAGCCTACCAGGCAGCGACGTTTGGCGTTGATGATGCCCTGCGGAAACGACTTCGCGCCAATCTGTCAGAAGCCTAAGGTGCCAGAAACGCCTTCACATCACCAAGGAACCGGTCGAGCTGGTCGTGGTGCAGCCAATGTCCTGCCTTTTCATATTCAATGACGCGGGCATTGTGGAAATGGACCAGACGGCCATCGCGCTCGGGATTCGATGCCCATGAGTCCGCCCCGTAGAGCAGCAATAGCGGGCAGGTAATAGCCGACCACAAAGCCTCAACGTCCACTTGCTGCCAATCGGTTGGCGGCCATACGTTCAGGTAATTGTCGAATTTCCAGGACCACGATCCATCCTCATTGCGGTTCACGCCATGAATGGTCAGGTGACGGGCCTGCGCGTCGGAAAGGAAGCCGTTTTCCTCCTTCATCCGGGCATAGGCCGCTTCGATCGTTGGATAGCGCCGCGGCAAGCGACCCGAAGCCTTTCGCTTGTTCTCGATCCACTCGCGCATGATATCAGCCTGGGTCAGCTTACTGCGTTCGGCGAGGATCTTGGGGGATGGGCCAAGTCCCTCGATGTTGACCAGCTTGCGCACCTTTTCGGGGTAGAGTCCCGTAAAGCGTGTCGCGATATTGCCGCCGAGAGAATGGGCAATGATTGTCACCTGGTCGTGCCCCAGGCTGTGGACCAGTTGGGTGAAATCATAAACGAAAGCGTTGGAAGTATAGTCTCCATCTGGCGACCAGGCGCTGTCACCATGACCGCGGAGGTCGGCGGCGATGACGTGCCAGTCCTTGGCGAGTTCAGCTGCGACCCAATCCCATGACCGGCAATGATCGCGCCCGCCGTGCTGCAGGATCAGTGGGGGCGCATCGGGATTGCCCCAATCGACATAGTGCAGCCGCAGCCGCTGCGAGATGAAGGAATTCGATGTGGGGCCGGTGAGCGTCATGCAGTCCAGATGGGACTGCGCATCGGCCGCGTCAATTGCTCTTAATCCCGCAAGGCTTGACTCGGGCTGCCATTCCGATATTTCGATGAATATAGAAATATGAGGTTGTCATGGATTCGCAAAGCACAATCCGCGCGCTGGCCGCCTTGGCGCAGGAACACCGGCTCGCAGCTTTTCGTTTGCTCGTTCAGGCGGGCCCCGAAGGTATGGCAGCGGGAGCGATTGCCGATGCTCTTGAGGTTCCTGCTTCCTCGATGAGCTTTCATTTGGCCCAGCTCGCCCATGCCGGTCTGGTCAGCCAGCAGCGCCGCAGCCGGTCGATCATCTATGCTGCGGACTATGCCGTGATGAACGCCCTTATGGCCTATCTAACCGAAAATTGCTGCGGCGGTGCGTCTTGCGCCAGCGATGCAGCGTGCAGCCCAATCCAATCCGCAGAAAGGAATGTCGCATGAAGCGGTTTCACGTTCACGTCGGGGTATCCAGCCTTGAAAGCTCGATTGCCTTTTACAGCCACCTCTTTGGCGAGAAGCCTTCGGTGGTGAAGCCGGACTATGCCAAGTGGATGCTGGAAGACCCTCGCATTAACTTCGCCATTTCGGAGAAATGTGGCGCTGCCAAAGGGATCGAGCATCTGGGCGTGCAAGTTGAGGATACGGCGGAATTGGCCGAAGTTTATGGCCGGCTTCAGGCCGCTGACGCGCCTGTGCTGGAAGAGGGCGCAACCACCTGTTGCTATGCCCGCTCGGAGAAGAGCTGGATCGCCGATCCCGATGGCGTAGTCTGGGAAGCATTCCTGACCAACGGCGAGGCAACCGATTATGGTGCCGGACCAGACTTTGCTGCGCTATCGTCAGACAATGCCGCTGCGAGCGCCTGCTGCGCCCCGGCCATTGCCACTGCACCAGCCAAATCATCCTGCTGTTGATCGGGAAAGCTAATGACCAGACCATTTTCCGTGCTGGTGCTTTGCACTGGCAATTCTGCCCGTTCGATCCTTGGCGAGGCGATTCTTGGCACGCTCGGGCAGGGACGGATTGTCTCCTACAGCGCCGGATCGAAACCCAAAGGCGTCCCGCATCCAGGCGCACTTCGCTTGCTGCAGCGCAAGGGTATCGACACTGCTGCATTCCGCTCAAAAAGCTGGAATGAGTTTACCGGAGCCGATGCGCCGCCGATCGACTTGGCGATTACCGTTTGCGGCAATGCTGCCGGCGAGGCTTGCCCGGTGTTCATGGGCGCGCCGCTGAAAGCACATTGGGGGCTGCCTGATCCTGTGGATATCGAAGGCAGCGATGCCGAGGTCGATGTTGCATTCGAGCAGACCTGGCGCTGGCTGGAGATGCGGGTGCAGGCCCTGCTGGCCCTGCCGTTCGAAACGATGGAACGGGCTGAACTGCTCAAGGAACTCGCCCGGATCGGGCAAATGGAAGGTGCCGCATGAACCGCAAACTCCTGGCCGAGGCGATCGGCTCGTTCTTCCTCTTCGCGACAGTAATCGGCTCGGGCGTGATGGCCGAGCAACTCTCGGGCGGCAATGTCGCCGTTGCCTTGATGGGCAACACTGTGGCGACGGGGGCGATGTTGTTCGTCCTGATCACCATGCTCGGCCCGATTTCCGGTGCACATTTCAATCCGGCTGTGACCTTGGTGATGCGTCTGCGCGGTGAGGTGGGGAGCGGTTCTGCGCTCACCTATTTCGTGGCGCAGATCGTTGGCGGCGTACTCGGCGTCTGGGCCGCGCATGTTATGTTTGGGCTGCCGGTTATCCAGTTTTCCCACCATGCGCGGACCGGCTTTGGTCAATGGACTGGCGAATTTGTCGCGACCTTCGGCCTGCTGATCACCATTCTTGGGACAGTCAAGGCAAGGCCGCAGTGGGTGCCGGCATCGGTCGCGCTCTATATCACCTCGGCCTATTGGTTCACCTCATCAACCAGCTTCGCCAATCCCGCGATCACTATTGCGCGCAGCCTGAGTGACACCTTCGCAGGGATTGCTCCGGCGGACGTGTCGGGCTTTGTTCTGGCGCAGCTGGCTGGTGCACTGGCCGCTATGCTGTGCGGACGGGTGCTGTTCGACGACGCCTAGAGTTCAAGCTCGAGATTGAGGCGGAACATGCCCTTGGTATCTGCCTTGGCTGCGGCAATCGCGAACATGTATCCGGTTTCAACCCTGAGTGGCGCACCGATGCCATTGATCCTGAACTTCACCGTGGGTCCAAAGAAATGCTCGGCATAGGGCGCGAACCGGCCGAAGGTGCCAAGATCACCAAAGCCGGTCACGCCCAGCCGCAAGTTGTCCGCAACCGAAATATCGGCCGACGCGGCATAGGCCAGCTCAACAGGTGCGCCCGACACCAGCGGCTTCGCCATTTTGAGGTTGAAGCGTACGTCGGTCAGCCGGTCGCGGTATTCGAGCAACAGCTTGGCTTCGGCTTGGTCCGTTCCGCCGCGAACAGCTTCGAACTCGCCATAGAGTGCAACGTCGATGGGGCCGATGCGTGCGATATTCTGGATGGCTTCAAAGCTGATGGCTTCCAGCTTGCGCGGCTGCCCTGGCTCTTTCTCGAACTCTGCGACCGCGGCAAGGCGGGTATGGCCGGACACGCCATAGCCGACTTCCAGCCGGAAGTTGCCCTCACCGGCATCGGGTCCGCCAGCAAGAATGCCATAGCGGGTTTCAATTTCCCATTCGCCCGGCTCGACCGTGGCGCCATAGACTTCGTCACCGAGGCCCGGTGCTGCGAGGGCAGGGGTGGCGAGGAGGCACGAGGCCAGCGCAATGACAGGCAGGGCGGGTATTGGGCGGATCATGGAAAGGCCTTTCGGAGTTGCCGCTAATGCGATCAAGTCGCAATAGCAATGCATCAAACTCCGCAAGGTTCAATTGATCTGGGACAAATCGTCTCTGCGGACTCGCAATCATTGGATTCAGAACCTATTTCGCCAAACGCAATCAAGGATCGATCACCATGGCAACCCACACTACCCGCATGCTCATCATTGGCTCTGGCCCTGCGGGGCTTTCGGCCGCGATCTATGGGGCGCGGGCTGGCTTGGCGCCGATTGTGGTGCAGGGACTGCAGCCTGGCGGCCAGTTGACCATTACCACCGATGTCGAGAACTATCCTGGCTTCCGAGATGTGATTCAGGGCCCGTGGCTGATGCAGGAAATGCAGGCCCAGGCCGAGCATGTCGGCACGCGGATGCTGTGGGATACGATCACCGAGATCGATCTTTCCGGCCCTCCGTTCCGCGCCATCGGCGATTCAGGCGATATTTATGAAGGCGAAACGCTGGTAATCGCCACCGGTGCTCAGGCCAAGTGGCTGGGCGTCGACGGCGAACAGACACTTTCAGGCAAGGGCGTTTCGGCTTGCGCCACCTGCGACGGCTTCTTCTATCGCGGCAAGAAGGTTGTGGTCATCGGCGGCGGTAATACGGCCGTGGAAGAGGCGCTTTACCTCACCAACCACTCGCCCGACGTGACGGTAATCCACCGCCGCGATTCCTTCCGCGCCGAGAAGATCCTGCAAGACCGCCTGTTCGCCAACGAGAAGGTCTCGGTCGCATGGAACAAGGCAGTGAAGAGCTTTGTTGGCGATCCGGCCAGTGGCGGCCTTACAGGGGTGGAAGTGGTCGATACCGAGACTGGTGAAACCTCGATCATTCCCGCAGACGGCGCATTCGTTGCTATCGGCCATGCTCCGGCGACCGAATTGTTCAAGGGCAAGCTTGAGCTGGATTCGAGTGGCTATATCGTCGTTCAGCCCGGTACGCCGAAGACTGCAATCCCCGGCGTTTTTGCCTGCGGAGACGTGATGGATCACACTTACCGGCAGGCTGTTACGGCGGCGGGAACCGGCTGCATGGCCGCGCTGGATGCTGAGCGCTTCGTGGCGGAACGGGAGTTCGCCGCGAAGGGGTGATTAGCCCTTCAAGACTCCGACAATCTGATCAGACAGCCAGTCCTGCGATTCGACATAGGAATGGGTCGCGCCCGGGCACCGCTGGACGCGCGGGTCGGCCTTGTTCCATCCTGCCTCGAACACCTGCGCGGTGCGATCCCGCCCGGCGAGCAGGATCGTTACCGGTCCCTTGAAGCGGGCGAGGCCAGCGGCGACTTCCTGCGCCAGTGAACTGGGCGGGGGAGCAGGCTTCAAGGCGCTGCGCAGCGAAGCGAACAGGCCGGACAGTGATACCTTGCCGGTCAAAACCCGCACCAGCGCTCGCGGGTCTTTCAGTCGCTGGGCATAGTGGGCTCGAACGGCCGCGGGGGGCGTGGCGTCCTCGGCGTCGCCTTCGATGGTCCAGGGGTTGGATAGTATCAATCCATCACAGCCCTTGCCCTGAGACAGCATAAGCGCGCTGGCCCCATCGCAATTGCCAAAGGCGATTACTCGCGTGACCCGCGGTGCTTTGCTGTGGAAAGCCGACAGGGCAGCGGCGATATCTGCCGCGCTGGAACGGAACCCGCCGTTTGCACCTTCGCTGTCTCCCACCCCGCGCCGGTCGAACCGAAACACCGGGAAGCCCGCTGCGGCAAGGCGCGCGGCGAGCAGTGCCTGACCATTCCACGCACCGGATCTGAGTTCATTTCCGCCACTGACGATAAGCAGTCCGGTTTCGCCAGAGGCCTCGTCCAGCGTGCCAATGCACAGCGAACCCTCGCAGTCGAATGTCACATGCCGCCGGGTCATGCCGCCATTCCCAAGGCAAGCACTGCCGCGAGCGCATCTGCCTGTTCGCGATCTTCGTCAGGCTCGGCGCGGAGCCACAGCGGGCTACCTCCCAGCATATCCTGACCGATGATCGACTGGTCTGTCTCTTCGGGCGGCGTAGCCGATTGCAGGGCCGCGATCATTGCGGGAGACAGACGATAACCTGCCAGTTCCAATCCCTCGACCAGCCCCTGCTCAATCAGCGAGCCTTGCGTTTCCTCGCGCCCAGCCTCGCGCGCTGCCAGCATGCGTATTCGCAGCATCTGGCGCAGGATCGTCGCACCATTTGCCGGCGCATAGCGCCAGCCGGGCAGCGATTGTGGTACGACCAACGCCCCGCCACGAATGGCCAGCACATGGCTCGCGCGAAAATGACGGGCTGCGGCGACCATAGCGCTGGCCCAGTCAGCAAGTGTGAGTTGCGAAAAGTCGGCCAAACTCTCGTTGCAGCCGGGAAGGTCGGGAAGGAAGGAGTCGATGCCAGCACCGTCAAGCCTTCGCATGACTTCCACCGTCAGGCGGCGCAGGCGGTTGGCTTCGTCGAACAGGGCGGGCAAGATGAGCAGCCGCTTTGTCCGGCTGGAATCAAAGCTGACGGCATATTCCTGCGCCGTTGTCTTATCGGCAGCAGGGCAGGGCCAGGTGCCGATCATGGCTGCCTGCTAAGCGGCAGCGCGCTTCGCCTGAGCAAAGGCAAGCAGCGATCCATAGGTTTCAAGAAGTTCACCGTCGATTTCGTCATCGTCGATGATGAAGCCCAGACGGTCTTCCATTTCGGTTAACAACCCGGCGACGGACATCGAATCGAGTTCGGGCAAGTGCCCGAACAAGCCGGTGTCGGCATCGAATTCGGCCACCTGTGCAGGTTTCAGTCCCAGCACATCGGCAAGAATCCGGCGCAGTTCGCGATCGGTATGGTTGGTCATGTCCCCTCGAACTCGCCTTGATATTAGTTGCCAAGATCGCTGAACCGGCGCCTCTAGCCATGCTTTGCACCCGGCACAAGGCGGCGGGCAAGGTGTTTTGCAATAGCGGGCCAATTTCCGGGCCAGCCGGGGCGGAACATGTCGAGCCGATAGCGGGGCCGCACCTCTTCCATCCAGTCGCGCTTATAACCGTCGTTACCGGTACCGAAATCAACCAGATCGACATGGTCATTTTCGATGACATGCTCGAACAGCGCGGCGCTAAGCGTGGTTCCGGGCGAGAGCGGCTTGCTCGCCTCGGTGTGGGCGAGCTTGTGGATGAAGGCCGTGCCGCCCTCAACAGTCCAGAATTGTGTGGCCACCGGCTCGCCATCGGCAAAGGCCAATCCAAGCCGTAATCGGCCGGCTGCGGCCTCTTCCTGGGCAAAGCGGCGCAGGAATGCGGGCGAGCCTTCTTCGGGCTTCCAGCTTTGCGCATAGATCGCCTCATAGGCGGTCCAGCTTTCGGGATTGAATGCGGTTTCGATCCGCACCTGCACCTTGCTGCCCTTGCGCTTCAGCGTGGTGCGCAAAGGGCCGGGGCGTGATGAGAGGTAGTCGGCAAAGCTGCGGCCTTGCACTTTAAGCACGTGATTTACGTCACACTGCTCGCGGAACACCAGCCATCCCGCCTTGCGGAAAGCCGACTCGATCTGGCTGGCCTCGCCATTCTCGTCGGGAAGAGGGGAAAGCGAAATATCCGGCGCTTGGCCGACGATATCCTCAGCCATCGCGGAAAGCAGCTTCAGACCATCAGCCCCCGGAGTGATCACCGGACGCACACGAAACGAATACCAGTTGGCGAGCGCCTCGATACTGCGCTTCACGCGGCGCAAGGATAGCACCGCGCAGGCATCGCCGTCGCGGGCAATGGCGATCAGCGGCAGGATATCGCAATCCTCGGCCAGCGCCCGCCACCATGCGAGCCGATCAAACGGCGCGGCGGCCTGTTCCGGGCATAGCAGTGCGTTCAAGGCGGGATCGCCTTGCACAATGTTAAGATCGTCGTGATAATCGATTGCTATCAACGTGCAAAACCCCATCCCCAAACCAAACTCGCCGGAGCCTCTCCAATTACTAATCCTGCCCAACCTGACGCCGCACCCCGCCCGCTCGATCATCTCGCCCTGTTCGGGGCTGACGATGCACCGGCGCTCGTGCTGCGTTCCGGCACGCTTAGCTTCAAGGACTTAAGATCGCGTATCGCTGCCTTGGCCGGCTGGCTGCAGGCGCAAGTGCCGATGCGGGGCGCGAGGGTGGCGACGTGGGCGGCCAAGGGCGAGCTTACATGCCTGATGCCGCTGGCGGCAGCGCGGGCCGGACTGGTGCATGTGCCCATCAACCCGCTGCTCAAGCACGCGCAGGTGGCACATATTCTGGCCGATAGCGGCGCAAAGCTGCTGATCGGCTCCCCGGCGCGGCTGGCTACGCTGCAACAGGGTGATGCAGCCGAAGCGCAATTGCTGGGCGAGGATGAGGCGCTGGCGCAGGCCGCGACGCTCGGTGCCGAACTTCCGCCCAGCATCGCCAATCCGGACGAACTTGCGGCGATTCTCTATACCAGCGGATCGACCGGGCGGCCCAAGGGTGTGATGCTCAGCCATGCCAATATGTGGCTGGGGGCAGATAGCGTTGCGTCCTATCTCGGAATGGCGGCTGACGACCGGACGCTGGCCGTGCTGCCGCTGTCGTTCGACTATGGGCAGAACCAGCTGTTTTCAACGTGGTACGCGGGTGGCTGTGTGATCCCGCTCGATTACCTCACACCCCGCGATGTGCTGAAAGCGGTCGAGCGCCATGGCGTCACCACCCTGGCCGCTGTGCCGCCATTGTGGGTGCAACTGGTCGAGCTTGAATGGCCAGCGGAAACCGCAACAAAACTGCGCCGCCTAACCAACAGCGGCGGGGCTCTGACTGTCGATCTCGTTGCGCGGCTGCGCGGGCTGTTCCCGCAAGCGCGGCTGTTCCCGATGTACGGCCTGACTGAGGCCTTCCGTTCGACTTTCCTCGATCCCGCGCTGGTCGATAGCCACCCGACATCGATGGGCAAAGCGATCCCGCATGCCGAAATTCTGGTTATCGGCGACGATGGTGAGGTGACGGCAGACGGCGAGGAAGGCGAATTGGTCCACTGCGGTCCGCTCGTGGCATATGGTTACTGGATGGACGAGGTGAGGACGGAAGAACGGTTCAAACCGGCGCCCGATGCCTCGCGCTATGGCGGGATGGCGGTCTGGTCGGGCGACCGGGTCAGACGTGATGCCGATGGGCTGCTCTATTTCGTCGGACGGCGCGATGCGATGATCAAATCTGCCGGTAACCGGATTAGCCCGCAAGAAGTTGAAGAGGCCGCCTTGGCAACCGGGCTGGTCGCTGAAGCCGTTGCGCTTGGCGTTCCCGACGAACGATTGGGGCAGGCAGTCCACCTTATTGTCCGCGCGGCTCCAGGCATCTCAGGTGCCGAAGAAGAATTACCGCGTAAGCTGATGCAGGAATTGCCGAATTTTATGCAGCCTAAGGTGGTCCACTGGCGCGCTGCAATGCCGATCAGCCCTAATGGCAAGATTGACCGCAACGGTCTCGCTCAGGAATTGGCTACGGAGAAAGCTGCATGAAACCGCTAGGACCGATCCCAGCAGGATTTGCTGCTGTCGATGGCGAATTGGTGATCGCCGGGCACAAAGCCAGCGATCTTGTTGAGCGAGCCGGTGACACACCGCTATTCGTCTATTCGCGGACTATGCTGCGCAATCACATCGCCCGGTTGCGTGACGCGATGCCGGAAGGACTGGCAATCCATTATGCTGTAAAGGCAAACCCCTATGGGCCGGTTCTTGAACTTATGTCTGAGCTGGTTGACGGATTTGATGTGGCCTCGGGCGGCGAAATGGCGATGGCCTTCAAGGCAGGCGTCTCACCACAACTCGTGAGTTTCGCCGGCCCCGGCAAACGCGATACCGAACTGGCCGCGGCGATCCATCACGGCGTCACGATCAACCTCGAAAGCGAGGGCGAGGCTGAGCGAGCACTGGAAATAGCCTCTCGCGATGGCCGTACGGCCAGACTTGCCATACGCGTAAACCCGGATTTCGATCTTAAGGGTTCGGGAATGAAGATGGGCGGCGGCGCCAAGCCTTTTGGCGTGGATGCCGAACGCGTGCCTGCGCTTGCCCGCCACATCATCAAACAGGGTGCCGAATGGCGCGGTTTTCACATCTTTGCAGGCAGCCAGGCGCTGTCAGCCGACGCCCTGATCGATACCCAGTCGCAAACCATCGATCTGGCGGTGCGACTGGCTGCCGAGAGTGGAGCGCCATTGCCGCACTGCAATCTGGGCGGCGGCTTTGGCATCCCCTATTTCCCCGGTGACGAGCCGCTCGATATCATGGAGGTCGGCACAGCACTGAAGGCGCGCTTTACTGCCTTGCCGCCGATCCTGTCTGAAACGCGCTTCTGTATCGAGCTCGGCCGCTATCTTGTCGGCGGATCAGGGGTTTATTTGACTCGCATCGTTGACCGGAAGGTCAGCCACGGCGAGGTGTTTCTGGTGACAGACGGTGGGCTGCATCACCAGCTCGCTGCCTCAGGGAACTTTGGAACTGTGGTGCGGCGCAACTATCCTGTCGCCATCGCCACCCGCTTCGATGCGCCAGTCGAGGAAGAGGCGACGATCGTCGGTTGCCTGTGCACGCCGATGGATAAATTAGCCGATAAAGCCGGCTTCCCGCACGCCGAAGTGGGCGACCTCGTCGCCATCTTCTGCGCTGGAGCCTATGGCGCGAGCGCCAGCCCTGCGCAGTTCCTGGGCCACGGACCGGCGCTGGAAATGCTCGTTTAGGGTTAAGCACATTACCGTCCCTAATCGGGACTGCCCCTTACTAAGCCCCCGAAAAGCCGCAAATTGCCCGAAAGGCTAACGGTATGTTCACCCTTTTTCGCGATAGCTGCGGGTGAACTTACGGCCTGTGCTTTGTGAGCCTTGGGCGGGATCGGGACGGATCCAGCCCCCTCGCACCGGATAGGCCATAGCCGACGAGGGTGCATGCCGATGCCGATCAACCGCTTTTCCCGCCTGCTCGCCAGCAGTGCTGTGGCTTCGCTTGCCTTGAGCGGCTGCGCTGGTTCGGGCGCGGGGCCGCAGTTGCCTGCAGCGTCGTTCGTCGCCATGCAGGAAGGCCCGGGCGAGGAATATGTCATCGGTCCGATGGACGAGCTGACGATCTTTGTCTGGCGCAACCCGGAACTTGGCGCTTCTGTGCAGGTCCGCCCCGATGGCCGCATCACCACGCCGCTGATCACCGACATGCCTGCCGTGGGCAAGACGCCATCGATGCTGGCGGAAGATCTCAAGCTCCAGCTTTCGCAGTACATTCAGGATCCGCTGGTCTCGGTCATCGTCAACAAGTTTGCCGGAACCTATAGCCAGCAAGTCCGCGTGATCGGCGCAACCGCCAAGCCGGCTTCGCTGCCCTATCGCGCCAACATGACGCTGCTTGACGCGATGATCGCGGTTGGCGGCCTGTCGGAATTCGCCTCGGGCAACCGTGCCAAGCTGATCCGCTTTGACAAGGAGAGCGGCCACCAGAAGGAATTCGCGCTCCGTCTTGGCGACCTGCTTCGCAAGGGCGAAAGTAAGGCCAACGTCATGCTCATGCCCGGGGATGTGATCATCATTCCCGAGAGCACGTTCTGATCGGGACCGGGGGCAAGCGCCGCACATGAACTCGATCTTCGACGAACTGCGTTCAGCTGTTTACAGCGTCTGGCACCGCCGCTGGGTGGTGCTTGGCGTGGCCTGGGGCGTTTGTCTGCTCGGCTGGATGGCCGTGGCGACCGTGCCCAACTCCTACGAATCCAAAGCGCGCATCTATGTGCAGCTTTACGATCCGCTGGCCGAGCAGATCGGCGTCGGCGTGGGTGATCGCAAGCGCGATATCGATCGCGTCCGCCAGACGCTGACCAGCGCGGTGAACATGGAAAAGGTGATCCGCTCCACCCGACTGGGTGACAGCATCACCACGCCCAAGCAGATGGAAGGCGCAGTGCTCGGCCTCGGCAAGGCGATCAAGGTCGAGAGCGAGCAGGACAACCTGTTCAAGATCACCGCCCGCACGGCCAGCGGTTCGATGTCAGATGCCGAAAGTGCCAAGTTGGCGCAGGATGTCGTGCAGAAGATGATCGACCTGTTCCGGGAGGAAAACCTCTCGGGCAGCAAGGGCGAGATGGGATCACAGGTCGATTTCTTCGACAAGCAACTCGCCGAACGGCAAAAGGCGCTCGATGAGGCGCAGACCCGCAGGACCCAGTTTGAAGCGAGCCATCCGGAACTGGCGGTTGGCGGAACCTCGGTGCTGCAGCGCATGGAAGCCAGCCGGGCAGAACTGCGCGGGATTGATGCCGATCTGGCTGCCGCTCAATCGGCTTTGGCCGCGATCAATGGACAGCTTGCCGGTACGCCGCAAACGCTGGCGGGTACTTCTGCTGGCGGCGCCAAGGGCGCTCTGGCATCGGCCCAAGCCGAGCTTTCGGGCATGCGCTCGCGCGGGCTGACCGATAATCACCCCGATGTTATCGCGCTCAAGAACCAGATCTCGGCGCTGAAAGTTGCTGCTGCTGGCGAAGGCGGTGCTGCTGGCACGCCAAACCCGGCCTATTCCTCGCTGCTTTCGATCCGCGCAGAACGTCAGGCGAATGTCCAGTCGTTGCAATCGCGCCGCGCTTCGGTGCAGACCGACATCGCGCAGGTTACCTCACAACAGATCCAGAACCCGCAGCTCGCTGCAGAGGCGCAGAAGATCACGCGCGACTATGACGTGCTCAAGGAACAGTACGACAAGCTGCTGCAGGATCGCGAAGAATTGCGGCTGCGCGGGCAGGTGGAAAGCCAGCATTCGGCGGTGAAGTTCCAGGTCATCGATCCGCCTTCGACCCCGCGCGCGCCGGTTGCGCCCAACCGTCCGCTGCTGCTGCTCGCGGTGCTGGTGATCGGTATTGGCGCAGGTTGCGGTGCTGCCTTCGCCGTTGGCCAGTTGCGCTCGACCTTTGCCACCACGGCGAAGCTGGAGGGTGCGTTTGGCCTGCCGGTGCTGGGTGCGATTTCACAAACGCTGACCGAGGCCGGCCGGGCGCTGCGCAAGCGCAGGCTCAAGCAGTTCTATGCGGGCTCGGTGGCACTGGTCGCGGTGTTTGTCCTCCTGATCGTCTCTGAAGCGATCCAGCTCAGGATGGTTGCGTGATGAACGATTTTACCAAGATCCCTTTGCAAAATGGCGAGCCGGTGAATGCCGAATCGTCGATCCAGCGCGCCACCAAGCACCTTGATCTGGCGAAGCTGGGCGGCATGCCGGTGCCTGCCGAATTGATCCCGCCCCGCCGCAAACCGCGCCGGATCGAGCCGGTTGTGTTGACGCCTGAGGTAAAGGCCGAGCCGGAAGAGGCGCCGAAGGCGCAGATCGCGCCAGCAACCAAACCCGTTCACGCCGTGCAGCAGCCTGCACTGGCCGTTGATCCTGTCGTATTCCGCGGCGAGCGCTATCCAGTGGATCGCGCCCTGCTGCGCGATTCCGGCATGATCCAGCCGGAGGGCGGCGTCACCGGGCTGCTCGAAGAGTTCCGCATCATCAAACGCCAGCTGCTTTCCCAAGCAAAGGAACTGGCGCGTGGCGGTATGGGAGCCTCGGCGCAGCGCATTCTCGTCTGCTCGCCGCTGCCGGGTGAGGGGAAGACCTATACCTCGGTCAACCTCGCGCTTTCCATCGCAGCGGAAAAGGAAAGCGAAGTCCTGCTGGTCGATGCTGATTTCGCCAAGCCTTCGGTGCTTTCCTCGCTCGGTTTGCCGGGCAGCAAAGGCCTGATGGATGCGCTGACCGATCCGTCGATCGACGTTGCCGATTGCGTGATTGGCACCGACATCGCCGGGCTCTGGGTGCTCCCCGCTGGTTCGATGACCAACAATGATACCGAATATCTCGGCACCTCGCGCACTCGCGAAGTGTTGGACCGGCTGGTGCAGGGCGCTCCCAATCGCATCGTAATTTTCGATTCGCCGCCCGCTCTTGCTGCTTCTCCAGCGGCAGAGCTGGCAAAATATGCCGGGCAAGCCGTGCTCGTCGCGCGCTGCGACCGCACGGGCAGAGGGTCGCTCGAAGACGCAATCTCGCTGCTCTCGGCATGTCCCAACATTCAGTTGCTGCTCAACGGGGTGCATTTCAGCCCCTCGGGCCGCCGTTTCGGTTCCTATTACGGATACAGGGGGTAGTTCGATGAAACATCGTACCCAGATCATCAGCATAGCCGCGCTTGGCCTTGCGCTTTCTCTCAGCGGGCATGCGCATGCCCAGTCGATGTCCTATGACGGCAAAGCCTCGGTCGATTCCGATGGCGGTGACGAAGACGGCGGCAATGGCGGCAAGAAGCATGGCAAGGGCAGGGGAGGCCGCCACGTTTCGCTGCAGCCCTATATCGAGGCCGCGCAGGTCGCCAATGCCCAGCTTTCGCCGGGGCATGATTTCCGCACCTATACGACGGTGGCCGCAGGTCTTGATGCGTCGATCCAGGGACGAAACACCCAGGCTGCCGCCTCGGTTCGTTACGAGCGCCGCTTTGGCTATGGCAAGACCAGCGACAGCGACACGGTGAGCGGTGTCGCCCGTATTGCCACCGCCATTGTCCCGCATGCGGTCAACCTTGAGGCCGGTGTCATGGCTGCGCGCACGCGCATTCAGGATAACGGCGCGGTTGTGCTGGGCAGCACGGCGAGCACTGGGGGCTCGACGCAGGTTTATTCGGCCTATGCTGGCCCCACGGTGCACACCCATGCTGGCGAAGTCGCCATCGATGGCGGCTATCGCTTTGGCTATACCAAGGTTGGTACCGACGCCAACATCACTACGGCACCGGGCGGACCGGCGCTCGACGTGTTCGATCACTCTACCTCGCACAATGCCGAGATCCACGCCGGCACCAAGGCAGGCACAGTCTTGCCGGTGGGTATCGGCGTTGGCGGTGGTTTCTATCAGGAAGACATTTCCAATCTCGATCAGCGGATCAGCGACAAGCACGTTCGCGCCGATGTGGCCGTGCCGCTCGGCAGCGATCTGCAGCTCGTCGGCGGGGTAGGTTACGAGAAGGTGCAGATTTCTGCACGTGATGCTCTCAAGGATACAGCAGGCAATCCGGTGATCGGCGCCAACGGGCGCTATGTCACCGATCCCAGCAGTCCACGCGTCATGGCCTATGACACCAGCGGCCTGATCTGGGATGCCGGACTGATGTGGCGGCCGAGCCGCCGCACCGCCTTTGAGGCACATTTTGGCCGCCGCTATGGCTCGACCAGCTATTATGGCTCCTTCGCCTATGCGCCCAATTCGCGCCAGAGCCTGAACATTTCGGTCTATGACGCAATCTCCGGTTTCGGCGGCCAGCTGAACAGCGCGCTTGCCGGTTTGCCGACTGACTTCGAGGCCGCTCGCAATCCGCTTTCGGGCGACATCGGCGGCTGCTTGGTCAGCCTTGAGAAAGGCAACTGCCTCACCGGCGCACTGGGTTCGGTTCGCTCGGCCACCTTCCGCGCGCGCGGCATCATGGGCAGCTACGGCGTTTCGCTCGGCCGCATTAGCGTGGGCGTAGGAGCGGGTTATGACCGCCGCAAGTTCATCGCCGCGGCGGGTACGATCCTTGCCGCTGCCAATGGCGTTGTCGACGAGAACATCTGGCTCGCCAGCTATCTCAACGCCAAGCTTGATGGCCGTTCCAGCCTTGCGACCAATCTGTGGGCCAGCTGGTTCCAGAGCGGCTTTGGCGTGAACAACGATGGCTCCGCCATGGGAGCGACCGCCGCCTATAACCGCTCGATCAGCGATCATCTGACGGGCACCGTGGCTGTCGGCATCGATGGTGTGAGCCGCAATGCACAGCCAAGCACTTGGGACGCGTCTGCCCTCGTCGGCGTTCGCTATTCTTTCTGAGCCTGAAAAGGGGACACAGGCATGTTCGATGATTTCTATGGTCTGAAGGGCAAACCCTTCCAGCTGACGCCAGATCCGGCGTTCTATTTCGAGAGCGGAACGCACCGCAAGGCGCTGTCCTATCTGTCTTACGGCCTGGCCCAGGGCGAAGGCTTTGTGGTGATCACGGGTGAGGTTGGCGCGGGCAAGTCCACGCTGGTCGCGCACCTGATGGCGACAATCGATCCGGCCCGGCTGACTGCTGCGCAGATCGTCACCTCGGCGCTCGATGGCGAAGAGATCGTCCACGTTATCGCCAACGCTTTCGGGCTGGAAGTTGATGGGCATGACAAGGCTTCGGCTTTGGGTGCCATCGAAGGATTCCTCCATGAAGAAGCCCGCGCTGGCCGTCGCTGCCTGCTGGTGGTCGATGAGGTGCAGAACCTTTCGATTTCTGCGCTGGAAGAGCTGCGCATGCTGTCGAACTTCCAGCTTGGTGCCCATCCGCTGCTGCAAACGCTGCTGCTTGGCCAGCCGGAATTCCGCGAACTGATCCAGCACAGCCCCGAGCTGGAACAGCTGCGTCAGCGTATCATCGCCGCGCATCACCTCGATGCGATGGAGCCGACCGAGATCCAGCCCTATGTCGAACACCGCCTGAAATGCGTTGGCTGGGAAGGCAACCCCAGCTTTGACCAGCGCGTGTTCTCCGAACTTTACGAAGCCACCGGCGGCGTTCCGAGGCGGATCAACAAGGTGTTCAACCGCCTGATGCTGCTGGGTGCTGTCGAAGAGCGCACCCGCATCGATGCGTCGATGCTGCAGCAGGTTCTGGCCGAACTGGCTGATGATACCGCGCTGCCGCTCAGCTCGCGCCGTCCCAAGCCTGCGCCGGTTGCTGCCCCGCAACCGCTGGTTCATGCCGCGCCGCAGCCTGCCTATCAAGCGCTGGCCGCTACACCCGTCGAAGCCGCGCCTTCGGTTGACGTTGAAGCCATGTTGGCTGAGCGCGACGCCCAGATTGCCGAATTGCAGCAGGCCGTGCTTGAACTCGCCAACAGCCGTGAGGCTGGCGAAGCGGCAGCAGTCGCACCTGCAGGTGATCCCGCCGAAGTCAGCAACCTCAACGCCCGTATCGCCGAGCTGGAATCGCGGCTGGTCGAACAGGAGCAGACCGTCCGTCACACGCTGGCGATGCTCGTCGAGTGGCTGGAAACCGATCAGCAGATCGCGGCCTGATCGCGGAGAAAAGGTGCCCCTTTGGCCAGCGATAAAATCATCAATGGCCTCTCGGTCGACGTCGAGGAATGGTTCCAGGTCGGCGCCTTTGAAAAGGTGATCGAGCGGAACGATTGGGATGGGCACGCGCCGCGTGTCGAGGCCAATTGTGATCGCATTCTGGCGCTTTTTGACGATGCCGGGGTGAAGGCCACGTTCTTCACGCTGGGCTGGGTGGCAGAGCGCCATCCGGCGATGATGCGGCGGATCGCCGATCAGGGCCATGAGATCGCCAGCCACGGCTGGGATCACGCGCGTGTGTTCACGCTCGGCGCAAAGGCTTTTGCCGAGGATCTGGCCCGCGCGCGGGATGTTATCGAGCAGACCAGTGGGCGGGCCGTCAAAGGCTATCGCGCTCCCAGCTTTTCCATCGACCAGCGCACGCCCTGGGCCTTTGAAGTGCTGGCCGAGCAGGGATATACTTACAGCTCCAGCGTCGCGCCGATCCGGCACGATCACTATGGCTGGCGCGAGGCCCCTCGCTTTGCCTTTCACCCGATTGCGGGATCATCGCTGATAGAGGTTCCCGTGACCACAGCAGAGTTCGCCGGAAAGCGGCTGGCGGCAGGCGGCGGAGGGTTCTTCCGCGTGCTGCCCTATGCCTTCACCCGCTGGGCAATATCGCAGGTGAACAACCGCGATCTGCGCCCCGCCGTGTTCTATTTCCACCCTTGGGAGGTCGATCCCGATCAACCCCGCGTCGCCAATGCGCCGATGAAGTCAATGCTGCGCCACTACACCGGGCTTGATGCCATGGCGGACAAGCTGCGGGTGCTGGTCCGCGAATTCGCCTGGGGCCGGATGGATGAGGTCGTCGTCCGCGAGGCAGCCCGCATCGAAACGCCAAGGCTGGCCGCATGAACGCGCCGTTTGTCCCCGCAAAGATCAGCGGCAGGCTGGTCGATCCCGGCGATGCTGGTGAAGCAGCGCGCATCGACGCGTTCCTCGCTGACCATCCGCATGCCACGCCATTTCATCGACCAGTATGGCTCAATGCGGTAGCCAAGGGTACCAGAAACCGCGCTTTGGCGCTGGTGGGCGAGCGCGACGGGGTAATCTGCGCCTATCTGCCGGTCAACGAGGTCCATTCACCTATTTTTGGCCGGGTCCTCGCGTCGAGCGGTTTCGCCGTCGGCGGCGGACTGCTCACCAATGGTTGCGCCGGCTCTGAATTGTTTGCCATGCTGGAAGAACTTGCCGAGCGCCGCATTTGCCCGGCGATTGAGCTGCGCGGCGGTGACATGCCGGTGGATCGCGCAGGCTGGACGCTCAAGACGGAATCGCACTGTGGCTTCATGCGCCCGCTTGCGGCCGATGACGAAGCCGAACTGCTCGCCATTCCGCGCAAACAGCGCGCCGAAGTGCGCAAGGGGCTGGAAAAGGATCTGACCGTCGAAGTCGGCACCAGCCAGCGCGATCGCGATGCGCACTATGCCGTTTACGCCGAATCTGTGCGCAATCTGGGTACGCCGGTATTCCCGCGCAGCCTGTTTGATGCTGTGCTCGATCACTTCGGCAAGGACGCCGATATCCTGACCATTCGCGAGAATGGCGCGCCGGTGGCCTCGGTCCTCTCGCTCTACCATCGCGGGGCGGTGATGCCCTATTGGGGTGGCGGCACCTGGGCGGCGCGCAGACTGCGCGCCAATGACCGGATGTATTTCGAGCTGATGCGCCACGCCCGCGCTCGCGGCTGCACCAACTTTGACTTTGGCCGGTCCAAGACCGAAAGCGGTGCCTATCACTTCAAGCGCAACTGGGGGTTCGAGCCCGAACCGCTGAGCTATGCCGTGTGGAACGCGCCGGGCTGTGACAAGCGCGATGCCGATCCGACCAGCGCGAAACACGCCCTGCAGATCGCCGTGTGGCGGCGCCTGCCGCTGCCGATTGCCAATTTCATCGGCCCGCTGATTGCCCGGGGGCTGGGCTGATGGGCGAGATACTGTTCCTGTGCCACCGCATACCGTTTCCGCCCGATCGTGGTGACAAGATCCGCTCGCACCACGTGCTGAAGCGCCTCGCTAACATCGCGCCGGTCCATGTCGCGACGTTCGCTGATGATCAGGGCGATGAGGCAGCCAAGATTGCGTTGGAGCAGGTTGCGGTAACGAGCCGCGTGATTGATCGCTCAAAACCGCTGGTGCGCGCCGGGATTGAGGGCGTGCTGCGGGGAAAACCGGTTAGCGTAACCGCTTTTCGCGATGCCGGACTGGCCGAATATATCAACATGACGCTGAAAACGCGCGATATCTCGGCGATCTACGTCTTTTCGGGCCAGATGGGGCAATATGTTCCGGCGGACTGGAAGGGGCGACTGATCGTCGATTTCGTTGATGTCGATTCCGCCAAGTTCGAGGCCTATTCGCGCGAGGGCAACCTGGCGATGCGCTGGGTCAATGCCCGCGAGGGGCGGTTGCTGAAGGCCGAGGAAGCGCGGCTTTCTGCCCGCGCTGACGCCAGCCTGTTCGTCTCGCACGAGGAAGCGGCGCTGTTTTCCTCGCGGATCAAGGGCGCGACCAATGTGCTCGCGCTGGGCAATGGTATCGATACGCAGGCGTTCGACCCCTTCGCCTGCCAGCCCGAGCCGCAACTGGCCGCCTTCACTGGACCGAAGCTGATTTTCACCGGTCAGATGGACTATCCGCCGAATATCGCCGCCGTTCAGCGCGCGGCGCATCGTCTGATGCCAAGAATTCGCGCTGTTCTACCTGATGCCAGCCTGCATATCGTCGGCCGCAATCCGACCGCCGAGGTGCTTGCGCTGGATGGCGTTGCCGGATGCCGGGTCTGGGGCAGGGTGGACAATATCGCCAGCTGGCTGCGCGGCGCCGATCTCGCACTGGTCCCGCTTGAGATTGCTCGCGGTGTGCAGAACAAAGTGCTGGAAGCCATGGCCATGGCGCTGCCAGTCGTCGTTTCAACCGGCGCTGCCACCGGCATAGGTGCTGAGCCGGGCCGCGATTTCGTAGTGTGTGACGATGATGACGCGCTCGTGCGAAAGGTGATCGCCCTGTTGCGCGATCCGCACAAGGCCAAGACCATGGGGCTGGCCGCACGGCGGTTTATGCAGGACGGTCGCAGCTGGGAGGCTGTGCTCTCTACTTTGCCCACACTGATGGGTTTGCCCCAGAACGGGGTGAGCGATGCCGCCTGACATCGCCGATCCGGCTCCGCAGGCATCACCAGTTGCCGCACAGGTGCCCGAGAGCTGGCGCGTTCCGCTTATCGCATTGGCGGGTAGCTGGGCGACACTGATCCTGCTTTTCCGGCAGGATTGGGCGAAGATGGCTGATCAGTGGTGGAACATTTCTACCTACACCCATGTGCTGCTGATTCCGCCGATCATTGGCTGGCTTGTCTGGCAGTGCCGGGCTGAACTGTCGCGGTTTTCGCCCAGTGGATGGCTCCCGGGGCTGGGGCTGTTTGCTACCTCACTTTTGCTCTGGTTGCTGGGCGATCTGGCCGGGTTGAACATAGTAAGGCAGACGGCAGCGGTATCCATGCTGGTGAGTGCTACGCTTGCCCTTTTGGGGCCAATGATCGGAAGAGCGCTTGCTTTCCCGCTGTTTTATATGCTTTTTCTCGTGCCGTTCGGTGATGAACTGGTGCCGCTACTCCAGCTTGTCACCGCGAAGCTGACGATTGCACTTGTGCAAGTTACTGGCGTCAAAGCCACAATCGACGGGGTGTTCATCAACACGCCGGCTGGTCTTTTCGAGGTTGCTGAAGCCTGTTCCGGCGTGAAATTCCTGATCGCGATGATCGCCTTCGGCGTGCTCGCTTGCCACGTCTGCTTCAAAGGCTGGACGCGCCGGGTGACCTTCATGGTGCTCTGCGTGGTGGCTCCCATTCTGGCAAATGGCGTTCGGGCTTGGGGAACGGTCTTCATTGCCCAGCATATTGGCGCAGACGCGGCGGGCGGCTTTGACCACATCGTTTATGGCTGGTTCTTCTTCGCGCTGGTGATTGCCATGGTGATCGGCATCGGGTGGCGCTTTTTTGATCGCGATGCTGGAGCTCCACTGGTCGATTTTGGCGCGATTTCGGGATCAAGGGTGCTCACGGTCAGCGCCGAGCGGCGCGTTGCAACGCGCCCGCTGTTGCTCGCCATGGCGGTGATTGTGCTTGGCGGCCTGACATGGGCCGCGGCGGCCGAGCGCCTGTCCGCCCGCCTGCCGAACCAGATTTTTCTCCCTGAAGTGCCGGGTTGGATACGTGAGGATTACAGGCCCTTGGTCTGGTGGGAACCCCGCGCCAGCGGGGCTGCGCACCGTTTGCTCGGACGTTATGCAGATGCGCAAGGCCACAAGGTAGACGTGTTCTTCGCGCTCTATTCTGCGCAGTCCGAGGGCAGCAAGGCGAGCGGCTTCGGCGAAGGAGCCTTAACACCGGGCTCTCCTTGGCAATGGCTGGCGCCGGGGCCGGAGGTAGCACTGGCCAAGTCTGACCGGCTGCTTTCGAAGAACCAGATCGAACGGCTGGCACTGACGAGCTACCGAGAAGGCGATCTGCTGACTGGCAGCAGCCTGAGCCTTCGCCTAGCTACTCTGCGCAACCGCCTTCTGCTCCGTTCTGAACCGACCATGTTGCTGATCCTATCGGCTGAAAAGTCCGGCAAAAACAATCCACCGGAAGCCCTGGCTGCTTTCCGTCAGTCCACAGGCGCGCTTGATCGCTGGATGGACCGCATTGCTGCGGCGAGGTAACCAGGCCCATGTGCGGAATTGCCGGAATCTATCACCTTTCAACCCCCAAGCCGGTTGATCCGCTGCGGGTGGAACGGATGTGCGATGCCATTGCACACCGCGGACCCGATGGCTTTGGTGTCTGGACCGCACCCGGAGTGGCACTGGGGCATCGCCGACTGTCGATCATCGACATTGCCGGATCGCCGCAGCCGATGGCCTCCAGCGATGGCCGCGTGATGCTGGTGTTCAACGGTGAGATCTACAACTTCCGCGAATTGCGCAGTCAGCTCGCCGCACACGGCGCGCAGTTCCACACTGATGGTGACAGCGAGGTAATTCTCGCCGCCTGGCAGCGCTGGGGGCGGGATTGCGTTCAGCATCTGCATGGCATGTTTGCCTTTGCGATTTACGATCTGGCCGATCGCACGCTTTTCCTCGCGCGCGACCGGTTTGGTGTGAAGCCGCTGTTCTATGCGCAACTCAGCGATGGAAGTCTGGCCTTTGCTTCGGAATTGAAGGCGCTTTGTGCCCATCCGCTGCTCCGCCGCGAGGTCGATCCGTTGGCGGTGGAGGACTATCTGGCCTGGGGCTATGTTCCGGACACGCGATCCATCCTGAAGGGCGTGCATAAACTCGCCGCCGGTCATTCGCTGCTGCTGCGCCATGGCGCCGACATTCCCCGGCCCGCGCAGTGGTGGGATATTTCCTTTGCCGAGCGGCACAAGGGCAAAGCGCAGGACCTGGAGGCTGAATTGCTCCACCACCTGCGTGAAGCGGTTACCTCGCGCATGGTGGCAGACGTGCCGCTTGGGGCCTTCCTCTCAGGAGGTGTTGATAGCTCCAGCGTGGTCGCGCTGATGGCCGAGGCCAGCGGGAGGCCCGTCCAGACCTGTTCGATCGGCTTTGACGTCAAAGGGCTGGATGAAAGCGGCTATGCGCAGGCCATTGCCGAGCGTTTTGGCACTGACCACCGCAGCCGGATCGTCTCTCCCGATGATTTTGAAGCTGCCGATGCCATTGCCGCGATGTTTGACGAACCTTTTGCCGATGCCTCGGCGCTGCCAACCTGGCGGGTTAGCCAGCTGGCCCGTGAAACGGTGACTGTGGCGCTATCAGGCGATGGCGCGGATGAGGCTTTCGCCGGTTATCGCCGCCAGCGCTTCCAGTGGAATGAGGACAAGGCACGCGGCCTGCTTCCGCCGGCGGTACGCGGACCACTGTTCGGGGCACTGGGCTCGATCTGGCCCAAAGCAGACTGGGCACCGCGCCCGCTGCGTGCCAAGTCGACCTTCCAGTCGCTCGCCCAGTCGAGCGAGGAGGGTTATGCTCGTGCCCTGTCGGTAACCCCGCCAGAACTGCGTGAGGCACTCTATTCGCCAGACTTCCTCGCCCTGCGCGGGGACTATCGGGCCGAGCAGCCGCTCGTTGCGCTGATGAATGACGCTCCAGCCCGGTCGGGCTTGGACAAGGCGCAATATGCCGATCTCAAGTTCTGGCTGCCCGGCGATATTCTCACCAAGGTTGACCGCGCCTCGATGGCGGTCAGCCTTGAGGCGCGTGAGCCCTTGCTCGATCATCGCCTGATCGAATTCGCCGCTGGTCTGCCAGAGAACATGCGGATCAAGGGCGTCCAGGGCAAATGGCTGATGAAGCAGGCGATGCGCCGCTATCTGCCCGAAGATGTGCTGTTCAGGCCCAAGCAGGGTTTTGTCACGCCAATCGCCCAGTGGTTCCGGGGGCCGCTGGCCGGTGCCGCGCGTGAAATTGCCACAAGCACGGTCCTGGCGCGCACCGGATGGTTTGATTCTGCCCGAATTCGATCGATCGCCGAAGCGCACATTGTCGGCCACTCTGACCATTCGCGTTTGCTGTGGCAGTTGTTGATGCTGGACAAGTCTTTGTCCGGACTTGGAATATCCGGATAAGCAGACTTTGGGCCGCAGCAATGCCCGCAGGATTTGCAACAGTGCTGTTCAGTTCAGGGGTATGCGTAACGGCTTGTTTACCAAATTCAGGCTAAAAAAGTGGCGAAACAGGAGCCTGTGAACCCCGGGGCATGCGCAAGATTTTTAAATCTCCACTGATTTTAGCCCTCGCGGCGGTGGTTTTGTGCGTCTTCAGCCGGGACACACAGACCGTCGATCAGATGTTCATGAACAGCTGGTACAAGATCCGATCAACCGGACAGGCCGATGGATCGGTAGTTGTGTCGCTAGATAACGGTTCGACCAGCAGTGCTGGTACGCCTGCCAACTCTACCCTGCAGCAAGCCCATCTTGTCGATTTTCTAGCGCAATCGGGCGTAAAGCACATCTATCTTGATTTCCCGATGGCAGCTGGCGCTGACCAGATTGGTGACCAGCAACTTTCAGCTGCCGTTGCACGGGCAGGCAACCGAATAACGTTGGTTAGCCGGGCGACGATTGCCGGCTCAGGGCCGGGTAGGCATTCTGAACTGACAATTCCGAAATGGCTGCCGCCTGTCGGAACCAAGGTCGCGGCGTCGCGATGGAAGATCAACACTTTCGACAGCGCTATCAGCACCACGGCCACCGTCGAATCCGGTGGCGTCGTTGTGCCGAATGTTGTGACGATGGCATCCGGAAAAAAGAATGTTCAGACAGACGAGCTGATCGTTCCGGACTTTCGTATCAACCCGGCCACAATTGCAACGGTAAGCGCTTCGGATGTGCTGACAGGCTCAACGAACAAAGGTCTGTTTAAGGGTCAGAACGTCTTTGTTTCGAGCACAAGCACCAGCCTGAATTCGGCATTGCGCTATTTTGGCAGCGCGATCGTACCTTCCGCGAAAATTGATATTTCAGGTGCGATGGCACTTAGAGGTCGGCAGACTACCGAACTTGGCGGTTACCCGCTGCTGATCCTGTTCACGCTCATGGTGATTGCAGGCAATCGCAGCCGCAGCGGCCGGATTAAGCTCGCAACATATGCAGGTGTAGTGGTTGCCATTACCATTTTGCCGGGCGTGCTTCGCGATCATGGCGTAGTCACCGATGCAGCGACCCCACTTATTGCCGCGATTGTCTACGGACCAATGCGTGCCTGGCAGAAGTTCCGCCAACGCGTGCAATTGACCAGTTCGTCATCCGGCCTGCCAAATATCGAGGCACTTGCCGACCAGGGAATTCCCGGTGGCTACGACGTGATCGCGGCCTACGTCAGCCATTACGAACAGATGCTGGCCTCACTCCCGCGCGAGTTGCATGGCGAATGCGCACGGCAGATTGCCCGCCGCCTGTCGTTGGCCGCGAACGAAGCGGTTATATATGACAACGATAACGGCCACTTTGTCTGGCAGATGCAGCCCTATTCCGAAGAAACGCTCGTCGCCCAGATGCAAGCGTTGAAGGCGCTGTTTTCATCGGCGCTGCTGATTGATGGCCATGTGCTTGATACCAACGTTTACTTCGGCATTGATCGCAACACCGCCAACCGGCCGATCAACCGCATCAAATCCGCGATCGCCAGCGCCACGGAAGCGCATGCCAAGGGTAAATTGTTCGAAGAGTTCGGCAGCGAACGTTTGGCGGAAACGCCCTGGGAGCTCTCGCTCCATGCGCGCATCGACCGCGCCTTGAGCAATGGTGACATTTGGCTGGCCTATCAGGCGCAGTACGATCTGGGACAGGATCGCATTTCCGGTGCAGAAGCGCTTATCCGCTGGACCGATCCGGATCGGGGCATCATTCCGCCTGACTCTTTCATCATTCAGGCCGAACGGGCAGGGCGCATCGATGCCATCACCTATTGGGTGCTCGACAAAGCTGTTGATGCGGCCATCGATTTGCAGGCGCGCGGTTCAATCCTGCAGTTGAGCGTCAATCTCTCTGCCTGGATGGTTGATCAGCCGGGATTGATCAGCAACATCAGCGAAGTGGTCAGGCGCCGGAACTTCGATTGCAGCCAGATAACGTTCGAGGTGACTGAAACATTCAGCATGGCCAATCGTGAAATTGCCAAGCGCAATCTGCTCGATCTTCGCGCCATGGGTTTCCGCCTTTCGATCGACGACTTTGGCACTGGGCAGGCCAGTTTGGCCTATCTTTCCGAGATACCCAGCGACGAGATCAAGATGGATCGGCGCTTTGTTCAGGCCATCGTCGGGAGCATCCGTGACCGCGCCATTGTCGCCAATACCGTTCAGCTTGCACATGCCCTGGGTCAGACGATTGTGGCCGAAGGGGTTGAAGATCGCGCCACGCTGGATGTTCTGCGCACACTGGGTTGTGACCTTGCTCAAGGGTACTTTATCGGTAAGCCGATTGCCTATGACGAGTTCGTCGCTTCTCTCGATTTGGGGCAGCAGCGAAGGATCAGATATGGTTAAGGCTTGTTAACCAAGTGAATTTACCATAAGTATCAGTCTCCGGCGAAAGCCTTAATGGAGATTGGTCATGATCGGACGTTTTCTTTACGACCTGTTCTTCAATTGATTTTTCAACGGGTTAGGTGAGAGATTCTCGCTATACCCCGAGGGATCGATTGATTCGCGAATCGGGGTGACCCGAGACCTGCCGTAAGCGGCAGTTAACGCGTTACCTGAGAAAAGGCCTGCCCGAGAGGGCAGGCCTTTTCGATTCCGTTAACGAAAAAATGCTGCCCAAGCAGGGCAGAAATAGCGCCTAACGCGCGTCAACCATCACCAGTTCGCAGTCGTCGATTGCTTCGACCACGATCTGCGTTTCACCGGTGATCGCCACGCCATCGCGGGCCTCAACCGGCAGTCCGTTAACCTTTATCCGTCCCACCGGCGCGACCAGGTATTGGTGACGGTCCGGCTGCACATCGTGGATTATTGAACTGCCAGCGAACAACGTCGCCGCCAGCACCTTGGCATCTGCACGGATCGGCAAGGCATCGTCCGCGTCCGGCGAGCCGCTAGCTAGTACGACCCAGCGGCCCGAACGGTCTCCGCGAGGGAACTCGCGCTGGCCCCAGCCGGGCGTTCCGCCTCTTGCATCCGGCAGGATCCAAATCTGGAACAAGGTGGTGGCTTCGTCCTCATGGTTGTATTCAGCGTGGACGATGCCGCTGCCAGCGCTCATCACCTGAACATCGCCCGCACCAGTCCGGCCCTTGTTGCCGACGCTGTCCTCATGGCTGATCGCGCCGCTGCGGATGAAGGTGACGATTTCCATGTCGTTATGGGGATGCGGCGGAAAGCCCGTGTGCGCGGCGATCGTGTCGTCGTTCCACACGCGGATCGATCCCCAGCCCATGCGGGCGGGGGCGTAGTAGGATGAAAAGCTGAAATGGTGGCGCGCATCTAGCCAGCCGTGGTCGGCGTGACCAAGGCCAGAGAAAGGACGGACTTCAATCATTGGGAGTTCCAACTTCGGCGGGGTGTTGCCGCCGGGATATCACAGAAATGGGGATTGCCCGCCGGACTTCAAGGTACTTAGAACGCCTTGCGGATGCCGAAGAACACTGCGCGGCGCGGACCGTATTGCGGCTGCCCCGCACCAATCCCTGAACCGTCGCGGACAAGGTAGACCTTGTCGAACAGATTGGTCACATCAATGCGCAGGGTTAGGGCCTTTTCCTTGTCGCTACCGATAGTCTGCCCGATGCCGAAGTTGATCTGGACATAGGGCTGCTCGGTTCCGCCATTGGGAACGATGCCTGCCGGATCGCCCGTCCGCATTCCTGAGCCATAAATCGCTTCGATGCTGGGCTGCAATTCGCCGATGCCATCTTGAATTTTCAGACTGGCACCGCTCGATACGGTCCATTTCTGGGAATGGTCGGTGTAGATGTAGTTCTGCCCGATATAGGCAAGATCACCGGCATCGAAGAAGAACTGGTTCGAATTGATCTGCTTTGCCTTCTGATCGCCGCGCGCGACGTTGACGTAGGCTTCTACCGGGCCGTTTTCATAAGAGGCACTGGCTTCGATGCCCCAGCTGAACGACTTGGCATAGTTGAACGGTGCCAAAAGCTGGGTCGATCCAAACTGGGTATCGTCGAGGAGGTTCCGCTTGGCCTTGTAATAGGCATCTACCCCCAGTGTCAGATGGCGGGCGATCACATACTGTGCCCCCAGATCAAACAGATGTTCCCGTTCGGCGAGCACCGGATCGGCTGTTAGGACCGTTGCTGCGCCGGTTGTTCCGGCAAAGGCGGCCAGATTTCCCGCGCCAATCAGGGCGACCGGAGGCGGTGTGAAGTTGCGCGCATAGCCAAGGTGGATGGTGGCCGAGTCAGAGGGCTTCCAAACCAGATTGAGACGCGGGGAAAGCTGATCTTCCGCCTTGGTCAGTTCGAAGCGGTCATAGCGGAGGCCGTAGTTGAGAGTCAGCTTGTCGCTGATTTTCCACTCGTCCTGCACGTATAGGCCGAGGCTGTTGGCGGTTGCCTGCTGATTGACGGGGATGACCACCGGAATGCTGCTAAGCTGGTTGCCCAGGGCATTAACAGCGAAAACCCGGTTTATGCTTTTCGTTTCGGTATGCTCATTCTGATAGAGCACGCCAAACCGCACTGTGTGACTGTGACTGATTGCAAGGCTGGCATCAGATTGTACGCCGAGCGCCAGGCTGGTCTCGTCGAGATCGCTGTCGGCACCGTTGAATGCCAGCTCACCACCCGATGGATCCGGCAGGAAATGGGCATGGGCCCGGCGCATGAACGGGGCCATCTGGATATCCAGTCCGCCGTTTGAATGCTGGAACGCCAGAACCGCAAAATGGGTCTGCTGCTTCTGGTTTTGATCCAGCTTGGCAGATTCAAAATTGGTTCTGCCGCTCACCACATATTTTGGTGCGATGCCGGGCTGGTTGGGGATCTGGAACGAGCCGATACTGCTGCCGCCAAACAACGACAGTCGGTCCTCATCATCCAAAATGTAGGATAGGTAGCCAAAGGCACGGGTCTGCTCAGTGCGGTTGTGGATGGCGGTTCGTTCAGGGGTGGGATTGGCTATCCCCATGTCGTCCTTCAAATAGCTCGCCGAGACAAAGACGTTCAGTTTGCCAAAGGAATTGCGGTAAGTGCCGCTCGGTTGCACCATGCCATTGCCGCCGCCGTAAATACCGATGTCGCCATCGGCATCAAAGCCGCCCGAACGGGTTTTGAGCTGGACGACACCGGCTGTGCGATCGCCATATTGCGCGGGCAAGGCGCCGGTTATCACTTCCACCGAATCCGCGATGCGCGAATCCACCAGTGGACCAAATCCGGCAAAGCTCTCTGGAATGGTCACGCCGTTCAGCCGGTACTGAACGTTGCCGTGCTCGTTACGGACATGGATTTCGCCGTCGCCATCGCTATCCTGCGAAACGCCCGGAACTTGCAGCAAGACGCTGTTGAGGCCACGGTCTGCGCCGCCGGGCATACTATCCATGGTCTCGCGTTTCAGGGTGGTGTCATTTGCACCAAGCGATGGCTGAATGGAATCGCGCGCGGCATCCAGCCGCCGGGCCGTAACGACAATCGCCTGACTGTCGTCATCGTTCGCCGGAGCATTGTTACCGGCAGCGGGTGCAGGCGGGGTCGCTTGTGCTTGTGCAATCGGAGCATAGGCGGTGGCCAACGCGAAAGCCAGTAAGCCGCAATTCAATTTCAAATTCACGCCCGTTTGGCCTTTCACGCTTCAATTCGTTCGTCTAACGGGAATGATACAACATATCATACATGAACGCCACTTGAATTTGGCGGAATTCTAAGACTTTGGACATGGCAAATGCTCGCCGTGCAGGTCAGATCAGGCGGCGCCGTGACCTTCGGCGAGGTAGTCTGCACTCTGCATTTCCATCAGGCGGCTTACTGTTCGGTCAAATTCGAAGCGGCCGCTTTCATTGCCGCCGGCGGTTTCATCATAGAGCTCGTCCGCCGGAGCCGCCGCAGCTGCGAGAAGCTTGACCTTGTTTTCATAAAGGGCATCGATCAGCGTGACGAAACGCGCAGCCTCGTTGCGGTTGTCCGGCCCCAGCTTCGGGATGCCGACAATTATGACGGTGTGATAGGTCTGGGCAATGGCAAGATAGTCCGACGACCCGCGTGCTTCTGCGCAAAGCCGCTTGAAGCTGAACACGGCCACGCCCTTGAGGCTCTTGGGTACATGCAGCTTGCGCCCGCCACCCAGATCAAGCTCGGCAGACGGCACGTGTTCGGCATCTTCCGGGGAATAGTCGGTCAGCCGGAAAAATGCCTCCCGCACCTGGGCGGTCGCATCCTCTCCGAGCGGGGAGTGCCAGGTCGCCATCCCGCCAAGCCGCTCAAGCCGGTAATCGACCGGCCCGTTGAGCGCGAGCACGTCCATTTCCTGCTCGATCAGCGCGATGAAGGGCAGGAAGTGCTCGCGGTTGAGGCCATCCTTGTAGAGCTGGTTTGGCGCGCGGTTGCTGGTCGTGACGATTGTCACGCCTTCATCCACGATCAGTGCGGTGAACAACCGGCTCATGATCATGGCATCGGCGCTATTGTTGACGACCATTTCGTCGAAAGCGAGAACCTTCAGCCCCTCCGCAATGGTCGCCGCTACGGGCGGAATTGGGTCGCCGCTTTCTTTTTTTCGCTCTTCACGCAGAAGGGCGTGCACTTCGAGCATGAAGGCGTGAAAGTGAACGCGGCGTTTTTCGGCAATCCGCAGGGTGTCATGGAACAGGTCCATCAGCATCGACTTGCCGCGCCCGACTCCACCCCACATGTAAACGCCGCGGATCGGGGCGGGCTTCTTGCGCAAAAGTTTGCCAAGCAAGCCGCCAGTTGAAGCGCCTTCTATCTGCTTTTGGAGCAGGGCCAGACGCTCTGCTGCAGCTGCCTGCTCGCTATCAGGGCGCAACTCACCCGCCGCGACCAGCGCCTCGTAGCGCGCAAGCAGGCCAGTCATTTTGCAGGCCTGACCTTAAAGGTGCCGTTCGGCCTGCATCTTCTTGATTTCGGCGATCGCCCGCGCTGGCGAGAGGCCCTTGGGGCAGACATTGGCGCAGTTCATGATCGTGTGGCAGCGATAGAGACGGAAGGGATCTTCCAGCTCGTCAAGCCGTTCACCGGTCATCTCGTCGCGGCTGTCGGCCAGCCAGCGATAGGCCTGAAGCAGGATCGCCGGACCGAGGAACTTGTCCGAATTCCACCAGTAGCTGGGGCATGAGGTCGAGCAGCAAGCGCACAGGATGCACTCGTAGAGGCCATCGAGCTTTTCGCGCTGTTCGGGCGACTGCAGACGCTCCTTGCCCGAAGGCGTTGTGGAGACGGTTTGCAGCCAGGGGCGGATCGAAGCGTATTGCGCATAGAAATGGGTGAAATCAGGGACCAGGTCCTTGATCACTTCCATATGCGGCAATGGAGTGATGCGGATATCGCCTGAAAGGTCTTCGATCGCAGTGGTGCAGGCCAGGCCATTGCGGCCATTCA
>CANFXW010000014.1 GCA_947451145.1 Sphingomonadaceae bacterium
ATCACCACGATGCAGATGGACATCAAGGTTGCGGGCATCACGCGCGAAATCTTTGAAGCCGCCCTGCATCAGGCCAAGGAAGGCCGCGCGCACATCCTGGGTGAAATGACCAAGGCTCTGGGCACTTCGCGCAGCGAGCTTTCGGCGCACGCACCGCGCATCGAGACCATGCAGATCGACAAGTCGAAGATCCGCGAAGTCATCGGTACCGGCGGCAAGGTAATCCGCGAGATCGTCGCTGAAACCGGCGCCAAGGTCGACATCGACGATGAAGGCCTGATCAAGCTGTCGTCTTCTGACCCGGCACAGATCGAAGCCGCCCGCGCATGGATCCTCGGCATCGTCGAGGAAGCCGAAGTCGGCAAGATCTATGACGGCAAGGTCGTCAACATCGTTGATTTCGGTGCTTTCGTGAACTTCATGGGCGGCAAGGACGGCCTCGTTCACGTTTCGGAAATGCGCAACGAGCGCGTCGAGAAGCCGACCGATGTCGTTTCGGAAGGCATGGCCGTGAAGGTCAAGGTTCTCGAGATCGACCAGCGCGGCAAGGTTCGCCTTTCGATGCGCGTCGTCGATCAGGAAACCGGTGCTGAACTCGAAGATACCCGCCCGCCGCGCGAACCCCGCGAGCCGCGCGGTGATCGCGGTGACCGTGGCGATCGTCGCCCCGGTGGTGATCGTGGTCGTGGCCCGCGCCGTGAAGGCGGCGGTGACCGTGACCGTGGTCCTCGCCGTGAAGGTGGTGATCGTGGTCCGCGTCGTGACAGCGAAGGCGGTAACCCGGATCACATGCCGGCGTTCCTCAAGAGCGACGACTGATCCCGGATCACTTCGAAAAAAGAGGGAAGGGGCTGCTGCGGCGGCCCCTTTTCTTTTGTCCAGCGTGTGGAGATCAGGCTGCCGCCTGAATAGGGCCCGATTGGTTGGCGAGAACGATCCGGTTGCGGCCGGTATCCTTCGCGACATAAAGCGCTTCATCGGCGGCTTTCAGTGCCGCGCGAGGATCGCGGAAGGCGAATATGTCTGCCAGCCCGCCTGAGAAGCTGACCTGCCCAAACGGCGTATCTGTCGCCCGGTTGACCAGTTTGCGGTTTGCCAGCGTCTCGCGCGTGGCATCCAGCGTCTCATAAGCCTCACGCAGGGTCTTGCCGCGGAACAGGACGACAAATTCCTCGCCGCCATGCCGGGCGACGTGGCACCGATCATCGGAAATTTCGGCAAGTGTTCGCGCCACCACTTTCAGCACGCGGTCCCCCGCCTCATGGCCGTGGGTGTCATTGATCAGCTTGAACTTGTCGATATCGCAGAAGGCCACGCACAGCGCATCGCGGCGCAAGCGGGCATCGGCGAATTCGTTTTCGAGCATGGCCTCGAAGGCGCGGCGATTGGGCAGGCCGGTCAGGTGATCGATTTCGGCGTTGCGCTTGGCTTCATCAAGCCGCCGCTGCAGATTGCGCGTCTCACGCTCGCTGCGGGCCATCTGGTGTTCGATTTCCTGGGTGCGGTCGATCATGGCCTTGGCGACATTGGCCAGCTCCTGGATCACTGCGCCAGCCTTGTTGACCTCGTGCAGTTCGTCGACGTGGTTCTGCAAGGCGCTCTGGTAGTCGCTGGTGGCGCTGCGGGCATCCCTGGTGGTCTGGGTGAACTGGGCGATCGACTTCTCCAGCCGTTCGCGCAGTTCGTCGAGCGCGACTGATTCGTCCTTCTCCCGTTCGTTGCGAACGTCCTCGATCCATTCACAGGTAATCGGTTCGCGGCTCGATACGCGGCGGCGGACCAGTCCGGCAAGGCAGGGATCCCGGCCCGAGACCAGATCGTGGGCGAAGGCCAGCGTTTCCTCATTGACCGGAAGGTGGTGTTCCAGAATGAATTCGAAAATGCCTTCGAGCAGCTGCCGGTTGGCAAGCTGCGCGGCACTGTGGCCTGTTTCACCCGTGGCATAGGCCGAATCAGCCTGCTCCTCATCATCGGAGCGGTGTCCAAAGCCAAACCAGTTGCGAACCCTGTTCAGGAGCGGATCGTTTTCCATCATGCTGTGGTGAACGTCAGCCGGACGGAAAAATTAAGTAGGCGTTTTGGCAACCATTTAGGGTCAGGACCTACTAATCGCACCTTCGAGGCGACAGAATGGCGAACATATCGGGCGGAAGATCCCGCCGGGAAGGCTGGTTGCCTTTCCAAGGGATTTTCTGTCCGAGATGGAAGCCATTCTGCCGTCCCGCAGGGATTTGATCAAAACGGCCCATCACTGCGTTGGATAGTCTTGAAATAGAACCACTATTCCTGCGCCTATCCGCCTTGCGCTGGGCCGTTTTGCTTCAAACCTCGAAGGCGCGATTAGTAGGTCCTGACCCTATATTACTGAACGCTGGACGGGTTCGTCTTCCCATTCGTGCTCGGAAAGGAAGGTCGAATGTTCGCGGCGCAGATATTCAAGGCGGGGCTTTTCAAGATACTCGTCGAACAGGATTCCGGCCTGGCCATCGCGCACCCAGCGCACCTGTCCATGCAGTGATTCGCCCGATTCCAGCCGGATCAGCAAGTGATGGCCCACCTGCATCGAGGCGCCGTTCAGCGTCAGGCAGCAACCTTCGGGCGTGACATTGACGATCACGACGTCGCTCTCCTGCTCCGCCGGGGTCTTCACCCTGGCAAAGTAGGTAACACGCAACCGTTCTGTCCGGCGAAATGCCCGGGGTTCGTCTGACACCAATGCCTCCGTTACAAAGGTAAACTACGAGGTCTTGGTAAATGTTACGCTAACGAATTGCGGTTCCGGTCCCGTTTATCGAACCCTTGGCCCGCCAAATGGCAGCGGCGGCGGAGGGCGACGGTGGCCGCGCGGCAGCTGTGCCTGATAGGCGCGACCGCAATGCTCGACGCAATAGGGGAAGCCTGGGTTCACCTTTTCACCACAGAAGTGGAAGTCGGGCTCACCGGGATGGCCCATCGGCCAGCGGCAGATGCGATCGTTGAGATCGAGCAGGCTGGTTTTGTCAGCAATCTCGGGGCTCGGCTTGGCCGGAACCAGACGGCGCGGCGGAGCAGGCGGGATCGGCGCCTGCTGGTCACCGGGGCCCTGACGCAGGAAGCCGCCGGGGCCGACCGAGACAATGCGCGGCTGCGACGAAGCGCTGACGCCGGGCATCGGCTGCGAAGGGATCGTAGCTGCAGGACGCGGCGCTGCGGAAGGCGTTGGTGCCTCAGCGCGCGGGGCAGGCTCGGCAGCGGGCTTGGCGGCCTTTGGCGGGGCTTCGGCCTTGGCCGGCTTGGGGGCAGGGGCCTTTGGCGCGGCCTCAGCCTCATTGGCCTTAACCGGCGACGGACGAGCCTTCAGGCCAAGGCGGTGCGCCTTGCCGATCACGGCATTGCGGGACACTCCACCCAGCTCATCAGCGATCTGGCTGGCGGTTGCTCCGCCCTCCCACATCTTCGTCAGCTTTTCGATCCGTTCGTCGGTCCAGCTCATTGCAATTCCTGTTTCCTTGCCCCGCGCAAACGCGAGCGTACTTGCCATGCAAGCGACCAGCCGATAGTCGCTGCACTATGGCCGATCAACCTGTTATTACGCCCGCGCGCACGGCATTTCCCGATCAGGGCGTGCCCATGATCCATCGTATCAACAAATTGGGGTTGTGGACGCTCTATATCAAGGAGTGCCGCCGATTTATCAAGGTGCAGACCCAGACGATCTGGGCACCGGCGATAACCACGCTGTTGCAGCTGATTATCTTCACCGTGGCACTGGGCCGGGCAGGGCGCGAAGTGCTGGGCGTACCTTTCGCCACTTTCGTTGCGCCGGGGCTGATCGTCATGGGGATGATGAACAACTCCTTCGCCAATTCGAGCTTCTATTTCCTCTCGGGCAAGATGCAGGGAACGATTGTCGATTACCTGATGCCACCGCTTTCCGAGATCGAGCTGATGCTGGCGCTGGCCGGCGCAGCGGTTTCGCGCGCCGTGCTGGTTGGCCTCGCGCTGGCTGCCGCCATGGCGCTCTATCCCGGAGTGCACCTTGCCGCGCCGCACCTTTGGGCGATTGTCTGGTTCGGCCTGATGGGTTCGCTGCTGCTCGCCTTTGTCGGGCTGATCAGCTCGATGTGGGCAGAGAAGTTTGATCACAACGCGGCGATCACCAATTTCATCATCATGCCGCTGACCATGCTTTCGGGCACTTTCTATGTGATCGACAATCTGGCTCCAGCGTTTCAGGTAATCAGCCGTGCCAACCCGATCTTCTATGTGATCAGCGGCTTCCGCTTCGGCTTTCTGGGGCAGAGCGATATCGGCAGCGATAACTACGCCGTGATGCACGGCGCGCTCGGGCTGGGTGCGCTCAATCTGGTTCTGGGTGTGGTAACGTTCCTGCTGCTCAAGCGCGGCTGGAAGCTGAAGAGCTGATCAATCGATCGCCGTTGCTTTCGAATAGCTGCACCCTGGCCGCAACCAGATCGAGCCGCCAAAGTCGCCGCCAGCCAGCTTCACCAGCTGGTTGTTCGCGGTAACCTTCAGGCTGAGCGTTCCCGATCCACTCGCGCCATCGCCGACATCTGCCCACTGGCCGATGATAATGTCGCCCTTGCGGGTGCCCTTGAACACGTTAGTCCAGCTGGCACCGCCATCGGCGCTCTTGCCGATCCACCAGACAGTCGTGCCATTGCTGCGCAGCTGATAGCTGCCCTGATCGTTGGCCTTGAACTTGCCATCGAGCGTGGCGGAGGCGGGGCAATTGGCGAGGGCAGGGCTGGCGGCCAGCAAGGCAATTGAAGCGAACGCCAAAGCAATGCGTCTCATCTTCCGGCCCCTTTCGTGAATGCCTAGTGCGTCAGGCCGCGGCGCAGCTTGTAGCGGCCATCGTCAAAATCCTCGAACAGTTCATCGACCGAAGGGTGCTCTACCGGGCCGCCTTCACCGTCACCGGCCAGATTCTGCTGGCTGACATAGGCGATGTAGCTCGAATCACCGTTTTCGGCGAGCAGGTGATAGTAAGGCTGCTCCCGCTCGGGCCGCACTTCGGCCGGGATCGATTCCCACCATTCCTCGCTGTTGGCGAAGACCGGATCGATATCGAAAATCACCCCGCGAAAGTCATAGACCTTGTGCCGCACAACATCGCCAATCGCGAAACGCGCGCGCGAATGGCGGGGCGTATCGACGAATTTGCCGGCTTGCGGGGAGTAAAATGAGGAGCGCAGGGCGGACGGGGCAGGGCGGTTCATGGCTCCAATATAGTTTTGTGCGGATGCGAAACAAGCCGGTTGCGTGAAACATCCCCGAATTTCAGCACCGCAGGGGCTTGGCAAGCGCTTCGCCTTCGGCTAACCGCGCCATTCTTCGATCCAGTGGCCCTTCGGGAACACTGATGCGCGATCTCACGGAGAGGTGGCAGAGTGGTCGAATGCACCGCACTCGAAATGCGGCATACCCGCGAGGGTATCCAGGGTTCGAATCCCTGCCTCTCCGCCACCAAGATCTTCCCGGGAAGGCCCGATTGATCCGGGAAAGTCCCTGCTGACGATGTGCGAGATGACAGCGTCGACCGATTTTCGGGATTGATGCTGCTGGCGTCTCCCTGAAGCACTCATTGCCAAACCGGCCGTTGTACGGAAGCGATCAAAACGCTTGCATGGAGGCCCGATGCCCGGTGAAGCTGCAAGCAATCAAAGGAGAGTAATGCAGATGGACGTTGTGATTCGTCGCGGGACAGTTTTCGACGGCCAGTCAGATGATCCTCGTGAAGCCGATATCGGTATAAGTGATGGGATCATCACCCGGATCGGCGACGTGCCAGAGCGCGGGCTGGAGGAAATCGATGCGCGCGGCATGATCGTCACGCCGGGCTTCGTCGATATTCACACGCATTACGACGGGCAGGCGATCTGGTCCGAACGCCTGGCTCCTTCCTCGGCCAATGGCGTCACCACGGCCGTGATGGGCAGTTGCGGCGTCGGATTTGCACCCTGTCGTCGCGAGGACCGCGAGCTTCTGCAGGCAGTTACGGAAGGTGTCGAAGATATTCCCGAAGTGGTGCTCGCCAAAGGGCTGGCCTGGGACTGGGAAAGCTATCCCGAATATCTCGACGCCTTGGCAAGCCGCCAGCATGATATCGACATTGCCTCGCTGTTCCCGCACATGCCGCTCAGGGTCTATGCCATGGGCAAGCGCGGGGCTGACCGCGAACCGGCAACGGCGGCAGATCTGGCAAAGATGTATGAACTCACCCGCGAAGCTGTTGCGGCGGGGGCACTGGGTGTCAGTACGACACAGCTGTTCACTCACCGCACGCGCGACGGCGATCAGGTGCCAACCTTTGGCGTTGCCGAACAGGAACTGCATGTCATCGCCTCGGCCCTTAAGGATGCTGGTGGCGGTATCTGGCAGGCCTCCGCCATCGTCGATATGGCAAGTGCAGCAGCGGCAGACGATCTGGAGATGTTCAACCGGGTCGTCGCCAGCGGCGGGGCCAGCGGAACTTTCACGCTTGGGCAGATCAACTGGCGCCAGATGCTTGATCGGGTCGCGGAGATGAATGCGGCGGGCAATACAATCACCGCCCAGGTCTATCCGCGCCGTTTCGGGCTCTATGTGAACTTCGATCTCACCATTCACCCCTTCTGCCTGTGCCCCAGCTTTCGTGCGATTGCCCAACTGCCGATGGATGACAAGCTGGCGCTCCTGCGCAATCCTGAGTTCAAGGCGAAATTGCTGGCGGAAGAGCCGGTCGATATCGGGCAGCCGTTTCACCTGATCGGTCGCAATTTCGACCGGATGTATCCAGTGGAGGCGGTGCAGGACTATGAACCCTCGGCGGACAAGAGTATTGCGGCCATGGCGCAGGCACGCGGCGTCGATCCGCTGGCGCTGGCCTATGACATGCTGCTGGAGAACGACGGGCAGGCGATGTTCTTCCTGCAGTACACCAATTACGAGGACCGCTCGCTCGACTTCATGCCGGAATTGCTGCGTGATCCGCACACCGTCATCGGCCTGGCTGACGGCGGCGCGCACTACGGAATGATCTCGGATGCCACCTATCCGACATTCCTGCTGAGTTACTGGACACGCGACCGGGCGGGCGAACGGCTGGGGCTGGGGGAAGCGATCCGCATGCTGAGTGCTGCTCCCGCCGAGACGGCGCGGCTGGGCGACCGGGGCAGGATTGCTCCGGGCTACAAGGCCGACATCAATGTGATCGACTACGGCCGCCTTGGTCTGGGCACTCCCCGGGTTGTTCGGGATCTGCCCGCCGGTGGCAAGCGGATCGACCAGCCCACCAGCGGTTATGCCGCGACGCTCGTCAGCGGACAGATCATTCGCAGAAACGATGAGGCAACTTCTGCACTTCCCGGGCAATTGATTCGGGGAAGCCGGCGGGCGCCGACCTGATCCGCCTTATGGATAGCCGCAGCCCGGCACCGCGACCTGGGCGACGGCCATGGCGCCGCTGCGCGCCTGGCGGGTGCGTTCGGGATCGTGATCTTTGGCGAGACAAATGAACAGATCGCGGCGGTCGGTGCCGCCCAGCATGCAGGCGTAGGGCTTTGCACCCTCGATGGCGATTTCCTCGATCACGCCCGCCGTGGGGCTAACCCGCAGCACGGCGCTGGCGCGCGGCGATGCCACCCAGATGCAGCCTTCCTCGTCGAGGCATATGCCATCGGGAACCTGTTCAGGTGCAAGCTGCGCAAACAGGCGCCGATCGGTGAGCATGCCATCGGCGGCAATGGTGAAGGCTGTCAGCCGCATGCGGCGGGATTCGGCAACGATCAGGGTTCGCCCATCGGCAGAAATCACTGCACCATTCGGGGTCATCAGATCCTCGGCCGCGACATGGACTGATCCATCGGGGCGCACCAGCAACAGGCAGGTCGAGCGCGGGTCTTCCTCGCCGACCCGGAAGCCGACTTCGCCGACATAGCCGTTGCCTAAGGCATCGACGACCATGTCGTTGGTGTGGAAACGGTGGTGCCCGGAAAGATCGGCATGGCGGACAATCCTGCCGTCGCTGCAGCGCCGATACACGCACAGATCGGCAATCGAGACTATCAGCATGTCTCCATCTGGCAGCCAGCCAATGCCAGACGGTCCGCCGGGCACATCAAAGGACTCAATAACGCGCCCGTCCGGCGCCATCCCGATTACCTTGCCGTCGTGACAATCCGCAAACCACAGGCTGCGATCTCGCCATCTGGGGCATTCGGGAAAAACCAGACCACCCAGAACTTGTGTGATTGTGGTCAAGGTGGCGCTCCCTTGGTTCGCTTTGGCAAATGGTGGCAGCGGGGATTTCCGTTTGTTGCCCTTCACTAAGCAATTGCATTGCAATGAGGGTGTGTCAATTACAGCCGTTCCCTGGATCGCAGCGTCATGATTTGCTGCAAATGACAGTGAGGGAATTCAAAGCTGAAGCTCGACGTCGGGGTTTGGCCATAATCGAGCAAGACAATGCAGCGCCATATTCTGGGTGTTTGGCTTTGAAGGCCTGATCGGGCCGACAACGGAGGATTTGAAAGAGATGCACCCTTCACTGATCGAAGATTGCAGCCTGAGCGGCCGCGTCGCGGTGATCACCGGCGCAGCCTCGGGCATCGGGCAGGAAACTGCGCGTTTGTTTGCGCAAGCAGGTGCGCTGGTGGTGCTCGCGGACCTTGAGGAGGTCGGCCTTGACGCGACCGCCGCGATGGTGGTGGAGATTGGCGGCGAAGTGGTCTCGCAGGTCGCTAATGTCGTGCACCGGGCAGAGATCGAAGCTCTCGCCGATCTGGCCTTTGCGCAGCGGGGTCGGCTCGATGTCTGGGTAAATGCCGCAGGTATCCTTACCGACTTTGCCATACTCGATGCCGAGGAGGCGGAGATCGACCGGTTGTTCGCCACCAACCTAAAGGGGCAATACTGGGGCTGCGCGGCGGCGGGCCGGGTGATGCAACGGCAAGGCGGTGGCTCGATCGTCAATATTTCCTCGGCAGCGGCAGACAATCCCAAGCCGATGCTTTCTGCCTATTCGATCTCGAAGGCGGGGGTGAACATGCTGACGCAATCGGCCGCGGTGGAATTCGGCGCTTTCCATTGCCGGGTTAACGCGATTGCTCCCGGCTTCATCGAGACACCGATGGTGGCTTCGGCCTGGCTCGACAGCGAAGGCCAGATCGACGCTGTGCAACGCGAAGAGTTTCTGCGCGCCCGGGCCGCCGCGACGCCGATCGGGCTGACCGGCAGGCCGCGCGATATAGCGCACGCCGCGCTCTACCTTGCCTCGGACGCCAGTCGCTTCGTGACCGGTCAGGTGCTGCGCGTCAATGGCGGCCTCGTCATGCGCTGACTTCGTCAACGGCGGGGAATGACGACGGGTATTTCGTCATAGCCGCGAATCTGCAGCGAATAGGATCGCCTGGGCTCACGCGTGACGACGATTTCGGGAAACCGCCTAAGCATCTCTTCCCAGACAATTGACAGTTGCAGTTCGGCAAGCCGCGTTCCGAGGCAATGGTGAATCCCGTAGCCGAAAGATGTGTGCGCGCGCGCCTGCGGCCGTTCGATGTCGAGGCGGTCAGCTTGCGCGTAAACGGTCTCATCCCGGTTGGCCGAGAGATACCATGTGGCAACCTTTTGGCCCTTGCGGATGGTCTTCCCGCCGATCTCTGTATCGCGCGTCGCGGTGCGGCGGGTGTAGGAGATCGGCGTTTGCCAGCGGATGGCTTCTGAAACCATTGCCGGAAGCAGTCGCGGATCTTCGCGCAATTTGCGAAGCTGGTCGGGAAAGCGATGGAAGGCGAGCAGCGATCCCGAAATCGAATTGCGGGTTGTATCGTTGCCGCCTGTGGTCAGCAGGATGACCATGCCGAAATATTCCTGCGGCGACATGTGGCGCGTGGCCGGGCTGTGCGCGAGCATCGAGATGAGGTCGCCTGCGGGTTCGGCATTGACGCGCTGGTTCCACAGATCGACGAAGTAGGTGCGCAGATCGCCGAGGATTGCCTGCTTTTGCTCCTGCGTAGCGACCAGTCCCTTGCCCGGCGTGGCGAGGATAACGTCGGACCAATAGACCAGTTGGCGGCGATCTTCCTGTGGCACATCGAGCAGGGTGGCGAGGGTCATGGCGGTCAGCTCGACCGCGACCTTGTCGACCCAGTTGAACTCCTCGCCAATTGGCAGTTCGTCGAGAATGCGCCCGGCGCGCTCGCGGATCAGGGGGCCGAGCACTTTCATATTGGCCGGAGACAGTGCCGGGCTGATGCTCCGTCGCTGTTCGTCGTGCTCAGGCGGGTCCATGTTGATGAAACTCGGCGCCAACGTCCCGCCCGCCGTGCCGTCGGCCAAAGTCGTGCCCAGCGAGGACGAGAATGCTGCGTAATCTTCGGCAACTGCCCTGACGTCGGCATAGCGGGTGATTGACCAATATGGCCCGAAGTCGCTCTCGGCGGTATAGTGGATAGGGTCTTCTTTGCGAAGGCGTTCGAACATCGGGCCTATTGCATCAACGGCCATCAGATCGGGCTGGGCCGGGTTCAGCTGGTCAAGCGGCAATGACCATGCATCGTCGCGGGCCCGCTCAAGCAGCATGTCCTGCTCAGACATTGGCATCTACCGGTGACTGGGCGCCGCGTACGACGCGCCCTGGCAATGCGCCGGTTGGCACATCGTCCTTCAGGATTGGCTGGCCGCTGACAATGGTCCAGCGGTAGCCGGCGGCCACCTGATCGAGCCGACGCCCGCCGCCTGGCAAGTCATCGACGATAACCGGAGCCATGAGCTCAAGGTTCTCAAGATCAATCACGTTCAGGTCTGCCTTGTATCCCGGCGCTATCCTGCCGCGATCGTTCAATCTGGCGATCCCGGCGGGGTCGGAAGTCATGGCTTTCACCGCCTGGCCCAGCGTCAGTTTCCGCCCGGGACGGTCGCGCACCCAGTGGGTCAGGACGAATGTAGGATAGCTGGAATCGCAGACCAACCCGTAATGCGCACCGCCGTCGCCGAGGCCCATTACCGAATTGGGGTCATCGAAAAACTCGAACATGTGGTCGAGCGAGCCCTTGGCATAGTTGCCGATCGTCACCAGCAGCATGGCGCGACCGCCATCTTGCATAAGCAGGTCATAGGCGATCTCAGCGGCGGGAAGACCCTCGCGTTCGGCGCGTTCGGCGATGCTTGAAGATCCCTCCGGCTCATAGACTGGCGGGTTTCCGAGTTCATACATCAGATGGAACTGCCGGGTAAGCGCTGTCAGCGGCATCAGTGCATCGTCCGGTTCCTCGGCGACGATCTTGGCTCGAACTTCCGGTTTGGCCAGCTCGATCATGCGCTGCTCGAGCGGCAGATGCGCAATGGTCTTATAGGTCGGGCAATGGACAAAGGGGTTGCTCGTCAAATCGAAGCTGGCGAGCATGCCGATCGGGCGCGGGAAATACTGCGGATGGATCAGTGCACCGCCTTCTTCGTTATACTCGCGGGTCAGTTTGAGCAAATGCAGCCAGTGGTCGCCCCGCGCACGATTGCTTTGGGCGATGGTATAGGTGATCGGTTGGCCGGACTCTTCGCCGACCGCGCGCAGCAGCGCGAATTCGTCGGCCGGGCTCAGCCCTTCGGCACCGAGTTCGGTGAGGATCTGGAACAGGCCCCCGCCGCCATCACGCACGGCTTGCGCGGCAGCAACCATCTCGTTGCGCCCGGCATTGAAGCTCGGCACCAGTTCACCGTCGCTGCGACGGTCGAATTCGGTGCGCGACGAGGCAAAGCCCAGCGCGCCGGCCTCGATCGCTTCGCGGATGATCCTGCTCATCGCCGCGATGTCGTCTGCCGTTGCCGGTTCGCGATTGGCCCCGCGCTCACCCATGGCATAGACCCTGACCGCCGAATGCGGGACAAAGGCGCCCAGATCGATGTCGCGTGGCAGCGATTCCAGCACGTCCAGATATTCGGGGAAGGTCTCCCAGTTCCAGGTGAGCCCCTCCTTCATCACGACCCCGGGAATATCCTCAACGCCTTCCATCGCGGAACACAGCAGTTCGCGGTCCTGCGGCCGGCACGGCGCAAAGCCGACGCCGCAATTGCCGATGATGACAGTGGTAACGCCGTGTGCCGAGGACGGATTGAGGCGGCTCGACCAGATCGCCTGGCCGTCATAATGGGTATGCAGATCGACAAATCCGGGCGTTACCAGCAGCCCCGAAGCATCGATCTCCTCATTGCCGCGGCCCGCGACCTCGCCGACTGCCGCTATGACGCCCTGGCTTAGTGCAACATCGGCCAGACGCGGCTCGCTGCCTGTGCCATCGACGACCAGTCCGCCGCGGATCACCAGATCATACTGTTCAGCCATCTCCTACTCCCGCGTCATCAGGAAGGCCTGCGCCAGTTGCAGCATGCGCGCCTCGCTCTTGGGTTTGCCAAGGATCTGCAAGCCAACCGGCATGCCATCGACCAGCCCGGCCGGAACCGACATGGCGGGCCAGCCCAGCAGGTTGGCGACCCCGGTCATTGCCGTGTAGAGTCCGGAAAATCCCTGCGCGATCCCGCTGTCGGCCCAAGCCTTGCGGGTAGGGGCGATGCTCAGGATGGTTGGCGTGACAATGAAATCGGCTTCGCTGAGAACCTGCCGCAGTGCAGTCCAGATGCGCTGGCGGGCCTCGCGAACCCGCACGGCAACTTCGCGCGATGGCTGGGTAGTAACCGCAATTGTCGGATCCCCCATCAGCACTGTGTTGGCGACCCAGCCGGGATTTTCGAACTTCTGGTCTGTGGCGCGGATCTCGGCGCCGATGGCGGCAAGCTCGAAAGCGGCCTTGCGGACTGTCTCGATAACCCGCGCCGACTCTGCGACCGCGAAGTCGCTCGCATAACCGAAGTCATCGCTCCAGATCAGCCGCATGCCCTTGGCGCCAGAATCGAGAGTGGCGAAATAGTCAGGCACGTCGTCCTGCAGGCCCATCTGGTCGCGCCCGTCCGGGCCGGCCAGAACCGACAGCACTGTCGCTGCGTCGCGCACATCGCGGACCAGCGGGCCATAAGTGCTGACCGGGCGGGTGCCGATATGCTCCCACTCGAATGAAGGCACGAGGCCGCGCGTCGGATGGAGGCCAACGAGGCCACAGAACGAAGCGGGCAGCCGCGTTGATCCGAGCCCGTCGCCAGCTACAGTGATCGGTGTCATTGCGGATGCAGCCGCGCAGGCGCTGCCGCTGCTGGAATCGCCACAGACGCGTGTCGTGTCCCAGGGATTAAGCGGCATCCGGTCCGAATCGCCGAATTCGCGAACGACAAGCCCGGCGACAGTCGGGCCGATTATGACCGCCCCCGCCGCCCGCATCCGCTCGGCTTCCAGACAATCGCGCGGTGCCACAAGGTCACGCGGCACGCCATCATTAGGCAGGCTCAGATCGCGCCACGACAAGCCCTTGATGGGCAGGAATTCCTTCATCGCAACGGGAATGCCGTGCAGCGGCGCCAGCGCTTCTCCGGCCATAACCGCACGCTCGGCCTCCTTGGCCTGGGCGCGGGCACCATCTCCGTCGATCTGACGGAAGGCATGCAATTGCGGATCGAGACGAGCGATACGCGCCAGAAAATGCTCGGTCACTTCGACGGGCGAAATTTTGCGCTGTCCGATCAGCTCGCGCAATTGCCATGCGGGCATCCAGCCAAGGTCGCCGTCATCGACCGGCGTCGCCCTGGCCAGCCGTGTCTCGTGGCGGTTGCGAAGTTCCGTTCCGGTGCCGGCATCAACTGTCATCGCGTTTTCCCGTTTCCATCACTTCATGCGCCGATCATCCGGCCGACGTTGGCAATCCCTCGACGATCAGACTGCGGAAGGTTGCCGCTTTGCTCCGCGCTGCCACGGCAGCCTGATAGTGCGGGCTGAAAAACCAGGCTTTGGCCATTTCCACGTCTGGAAACTCGATCACGGTGACCGCGTCGGGCAAGTCACCTTCGAGCTGCGTAAGATCACCGTAGGCGGCAAGCACCTTGAGCCCTGGCGTGGGCTCTTTTGGCGCGGAAAGGCGCTGGTATTCGGCTATGGCTTCGGGATCGATAATGGGTGTTTCGCGGAACACGATTACATAAGCGGCCATTCTTGCTTCTCCCATGATCTATCGTTTTGTGCTTTTGAAGGAGGCTAACCGGCGCGATCAGTCGAGGCAATCAGATTATATTGCACATGGCGAATTGAATTGATTTCCGGTCATGCTACGCCATGCCCGGGCCATGTAACCAGCGCATACTGACACCAAGACAGACCAACATGGCGATCCAATATGGGGTCAATGTCGGTTATGCATTGGGCGACTTCACGTTAGAGAATGGCGCGGCCCTTTTGGTGCCGGTGTCACATTCTTTGCGGCCAAAGCCCAAGCCGCGCCAATCCGAGACTTGTTGCGATTAGTCTGACAGCACTAAGCTTTGTTTCATTTCGGCAAGGCAGATCAGGAAGTCTGAAAAGCGGTGACAGCAGCAGGCCGGAATACTCCATTTGGTGGAGCATCCCGGCCATTCGCTGATCAGAACTTGAATCAGCCTTGCCGCGCAGGCCATCACGGCCATCGAAGCTGACATTGGTGCCCTGAAGCCAATTCAGCGCAGTTCCTCAGGCCAATAGAGCCGCATAGGATTATCGATCAGCAGCTTGCGTTGCAGCTCAGCCGTCGGCGCGATGCGGGGGATCATGTCGACGAGGTGGCCGTCGTCGGGGATTTCGGTTTCCATGTTGGGGTGCGGCCAGTCGGTGCCCCACAGGACGCGGTCCGAATAGTCGGCGACCAGTGGTGCGACAGCGCTGGCGAAAGCGACCCACGGATCGCCCGCGCCACCGTCCTTGATCGCGTCGAGCCGGTCGGGGCAGGTGGCCTTGAACCAGATATTCTCTCGGCTATCCAGCAACGCGCGGAAAGCCTTCATGTCGGCACCATCGGGGCCTTGGGTCACATCGGGTCGGCCCATGTGGTCGATCACTAGTGGGACCGGGATGGCATCCATGAAGGGGCGCAGTTCCTCAAGTATGTCGGCCTCGAAATAGATCACCACGTGCCAGCCTGCGGGCAGGCGGTTGGCGACTTCGATGAATTTGTCCTTCGGCGCATCGTCGACGAGGCGCTTGAGGAAGTTGAAGCGCACGCCGCGAATGCCGCCTTCGTGCAGCGCGGCGAGTTCTGCTTCCGAGATCGCCGGATCAACTACGGCAACGCCGCGCGCCTTTCCATTGGACTTGGCGATGCCGTTCAGCGTCGCGTCGTTGTTGGTCCCGTGGCAGCTCGCCTGAACGATGACATTGCGCGCAAAGCCGAGGTGATCGCGCAGGGCGAACAGCATGTCCGGCCCGGCGTCGCCTGGCAGGTACTTGGCCTTGGCGCTGAAGGGGAACTCGGCCATCGGCCCGAAGACATGGCAATGGGCATCCACCGCTCCGGCAGGCGGGATGTACCGCGGCTTGGAAGGGCTGGCGTACCAGGAAACAATGCGATCAGTCATCCGAAAACCACTCCATCCATCAGCTTGCGCGCGGTGCGCAGCAGGGCGGCGCTGATAACATCGCCCGCCTCGTTAACTTCGAGCACGCAGCTCATTTCTCCGGTCGGGTGCTCCACAGACAGCGTCTTGCGGGCGCCTTCAGGCACATCAGCCACCTCGGCTGCGGGGGAGCCTGCGATCAGGCAGGCCGTAGCCACACTGACAGCACCCAACACGCCGATGGTGGCGTGGGCGCGGTGCGGGATGAAACTGCGCACGCAGACTGCGCCGCCATCCTTGGGCGGGGCGACGAGCATCATCTTGGGAACCGACTTTTCGGTTACATCGCCAAGGTTCATCAGTGGGCCAACCTGCAACCGGATCGCCTCGATCCGCGCCTTGAGCTCTGTATTCGCGTCGAGCCAGTCGCGATCTTCATAGCCGGTGATGCCGACATCGGCAGCCTTCATCACCACGCAGGGCATGCCGTTGTCGATCAGGGTAACCCGAACGCCATCCACCACGTCGACGGCATTGCCCGAAGGCAGCAGCGCGCCGCAGCTCAATCCGGCAGTATCCTTGAACAGCGTCGGGATCGGCGCATGGGTGCCAGGCACCCCGTCGATGGCTGCATCTCCGGCATAGGTCACTGTGCCGCCCGGGGTCTGGACTGTGGCAACAGCGACCTGTCCGGTATTTTCCATGAAGATCGCAACCTGCGTTTCATCGCCGCTCGCCGCCACCAGTCCGCGCTCGATGGCGAAGGGGCCAACCCCGGCAAGGATATTGCCGCAGTTCTGGGCGTCGGTAACGATAGCCTGATCGACGAAGACCTGCAGGAACAGGTAATCGACATCGATCCCGGTGCGCTCGCTCTTTGACACGACCGCCACCTTGCTGGTCAGCGGATCGGCGCCGCCCATGCCGTCGATCTGGCGCGGGTCGGGGCTGCCCATGACGGCGAGCAGAAAGGCATCGCGCGCGGCGGTATCTGCGGGCAGATCGGACTTGAGGAAGTAGCCGCCTTTTGACGTACCGCCCCGCATCCACATGCAGGGTGCGGAGTGGCTCATATATATTTCAACCCTTCCTTCTCCAGCCGCTCGCGCATCTTGTACATGTCGAGGCCGAGCACGCCTGCGGCAAGTTTGGCGCGCTTTTCGCCTTCGTTGGCTTCGCGGGCCTGTGCGGCCTTGAGCACAGCTTCGGCATTGGCGCGGGGGACCACGCAGACGCCGTCATCGTCGGCCACGATCACATCCCCCGGATTGACCAGCGCATTGGCGCAGACCACTGGCACGTTGACGCTGCCGAGCGTGTTCTTGACCGTTCCTTGCGCATAGATCGCCTTGGACCAGACCGGGAAGTTCATCTCGGTAAGATCGCGCACATCGCGCACGCCGGCATCGATCACCAACCCGCGACAGCCCCGCGCCTGCGCGCTGGTGGCCAGCAGATCGCCGAAATAGCCGTCTTCGCAAGGGGAGGTGGGGGCAAGCAGCAGGATGTCTCCCGCCTTGAGCTGTTCGATGGCAACATGGACCATCCAGTTGTCACCCGGAGCCGCGCTGATCGTCACGGCAGAGCCGGCAATCCGAGCGCCGCTGTAGATCGGGCGCATGTAGGCGGCGAGCAGGCCCGTGCGGCCCTGCGCCTCGTGCACAGTGGCGACACCGCACTTTGCCAGTCCGTCGATGACGTCCAGTGCTGCCCGCTCGATGTTCTGAACGACGATTCCGCTCACGCTGCTGCTCCTCGATACCTCTACCAACCCGCACTTTGGCCCTATGGTGTGGGGAGTGAAAGGCGAATGTCTGGCGTAGCGATTAGATTTCGCTAAGATAGACGGAATGGAAGTCTGGGATTTCAACCTGCGCCACCTGCGCGCCGTGGCGAAAATCGCCGAGTTGGGGACGATGAATGCCGCTGCACAGGCGGTAAATCTCACCCAGCCCGCGATAACACAGGCGCTTGGCCGGATTGAGGCCATGCTGGGAATCGCGCTGTTCGAGCGACGTCACGATGGCATGGCGCAAACCCCGACAGCAGAGATTTTCGTCCCCCGGGTTGAGGCCGCATTGGCCCATATCGCCAGCCCGCATGTCACGATGTCACGCTTTCGCGCCCTGCTCGCGCTGGCTGATACCGGCAGTTACAGCGGTGCTGGGCATGAGACAGGCCTGTCGCTGCCATCGCTCCATCGCGCCGTGAACGACCTCGCGCTTTCGCTCCGCAAGCCTTTGGTCGAGCGGCGCGGGAAAATCGTGTTGCTTACCGAAACCGGCATGCAGATGGCGCGCGGCTTTCGCCTTGCCCGGGTCGAACTGGAAGCGGGTCTGGCTGAACTTGAAGCGCTGAAGGGCCATGAAACGCGCCGGATTGCCATTGGCGCGATGCCTCTGTCGCGTGCCCGGGTGTTGCCGTCCGCCATTACCGGCTTCCTGCGCCGTCGCCCGCAGGTGCGGGTTTCGATTGTCGAAGGCTCGCGTGCCGAACTGGTCGAACCGCTGCGCAACGGCGCGATCGACATGATGATCGGTGCGCGCCGCGACCCGTTGTTAGAGCCTGACCTTGTCCAGCACAGCCTGTTTCGCGACCGATTGGTGGTGATTGCCCGCAAAGGCCATCCGCTCGACGGCAAAGCTGCCGATGCCAGGGCGCTCGCCGGTTACCCTTGGGTCATCGCTTCGGAAGGCGCACCGCTCAGGGTGTTGTGGGAAGCGATGTTCACCAGGGCCAAGCTGCCGCTGCCAATGGTCCCGGTTGAATCGGGTTCGGTGATGACGATCCGGCAATTGCTGATGGACAGTGACCTGCTGACACTCGTTTCACCCGATCAGGTGTCGGTTGAAATCGAGGCGGGTTGGCTGGTCAAGATCGCCAATCTTCCCGACGATCTTGACCGCGCCATTGCCCTCACCACCCGCGCCTCGTGGCGGCCAACGGCAGTTCAGGCAGAATTTGTCGCCGAGCTAACACGCGCGGCGGGCGAGACGCATCAGGCTGGCTCGTAAAGTACCGTTGCCGCGGCCGTGTTGGAGATAGGCAGGTGGTAATTGCGGTGAATTTCCCGTGCCCCGGGGCCCAGCGCACCGCGTGCCGCAATCCAGTTGAGCACCTCGACGCCTTGCGTTCCTGCCAATCGCACGATTTCGTGGATTGAATCCTTGGTCAGGGCATCGGGATCGCTCACCAGATTGTCTAGGCAGAAGCGATCATATTCGGCGTTCATGAATCCGGCACGCTCGCCATCTAGCTGGTGTGACAGGCCGCCGGTACCAATCACCACAATGCGCTCGTCACCTTTCCAGCTCGCCAACGCCTTGTGCACCGACCGGCCGAGGGCAAGGCAGCGCTTGGCGGAGGGCAGGGGGTGTTGCACTGTGTTGATGCCGATCGGCACCAGCTTTATCGGCCATTGCTCTGCATCGGGATAGGCCAGTTCGAAGGGGATCGAGATGGCGTGGTCAACCAGCATCGATTGGCAGGTCACGGGATCGAACTCTTCTTCCACCAGGCCTTCGATGATGTGCCAGCTGAGCTCCGGGTGCCCCTTGAACGTCTTGTAGAGTGGCAAACCCCAGCCTTCATCGGCATTGGCATATTCCGGCGCTGCGCCCACCGCGAAGGTTGGCATCTTGTCGAGGAAGAAGTTCAGCCCGTGATCGTTGGAAAACACCACGGCAACATCGGGCTTCACTTTGGCCAGCCATTCGTGGACCGGCGGAAAGCCGTCGAAGAACGGCTTCCAGTAGGGATCCTGCTTGAGGCCGCGATGGATTGCACCGCCGATGGAGGGAACATGGCTGGTGAAATAGGCGCCGACGATCTCAGCCATTAAGCATCTCCTTATGAGCGACTTCGTAGGATTCGCCGCGTCCCTGCGCGAGCAGCATGGCTTTGAACTTATCAACGCTGACCCCGGTCTGCATTGATCCGACATCCTGCACATTGAGGCCGAAGATGCCGGCCAGCTTGGCGAGGTAATAGATGTTCCCGCCAGCCGCGATCATGCCCAACACGTCGCGCTTGGCTATGGCCTCGTGCTGTTCCGGCGTCAGGTTGAAACGGGCGAGATAGGCCGCCTCGTCCGCCAAGAATGCATCGCGATTGACCTTTTCGTTGAATGAAAAGCACAGGGCGTTCAATGCATAGCCCTTGCGCGCAGCTTCGCCGTCAAACAGCGTGGTGCCGGGAATGGGTTCAAGTTCTGATGGCATGGCATGCCTCCATTGCTGCGGGCGATAGCCCTTCGTGGGGCCTTCCTATGTCTGCCTGGGGAGGGCTGATCTTGATCTCGATCAAGCTTTGCGATCGGCGCTACTCCGCAACACCCAATTCGAAGCTCGATTAGCCCAGCCTTATCGCAAAAGTGCAGTTTCGATTTGCGTGAACCGCAGGCAGGTTGCATCGCCGCTGCATGGGACATGCAATAGCCCTTGTCGGATATGGAGAGGCCGGATCGACTTTCGCATCGGCTGCCGCTTGGGGCGTGCGCGCTGCGGGGTGGGATGTCCTTGCTGACCGCCGGGCCGCAATGGCGGTTGATGGATTGTCCGGTGCAGCAAGTGCGGCTGAGGCGCTGGCAGGTGCGCCGCTGGTGCTCTCGCTGGTGACTGCTGACAGTGCACTGGGTGTCGCGCGCGATTATGCGCCTATGCTCACGCCCGGTGCGATCTGGTGCGACATGAACTCGGTCGCGCCCGATACCAAGCGCGAAGCGGCAGCTTTGGTTGAGGCGGCGGGCGGGCGCTATGTCGATGTCGCAGTGCTGGCTCCGGTCAACCCCGGGCGACTGGCAGTGCCCCTGCTTATCTCTGGCAATGCCGCGGCCAAGGCCGAGACGCTGCTGCGCGGCGCTGGCTTTACCAATACCCGCATCGTTGGCGAGGAGGTGGGCAGGGCCTCGGCGATCAAGATGATCCGTTCGGTCATGGTCAAAGGGATCGAGGCGCTGACGGCAGAGATGATGCTTGGGGCAGAAGCCGCTGACGTTACCGATGAGGTTCTGGCCTCGCTCGATGCCAGCGAGAAAGCACTGCCTTGGGTCGAACGCGCGGCCTATAACATCGAGCGTATGGTTACCCATGGCCTGCGCCGCGCTGCCGAAATGGAGGAGTCAGCCAAGACGCTGGCCTCGCTCGGCGTCGAGCCCGTGATGACTTCCGGTACAGTCCGCCGCCAGCGCGAGATGGCCGGGAAGGGCGTTGGAGAAATCCTGGAGAGGAGAGAGCCTTGAGCCTGATAATCGATTGCCACGGCCATTACACCGTGCTGCCCAAGGCACACGACGAGTGGCGCGAACAGCAGAAGGCTGCGTTCAAGGCGGGCGAGGCTGCGCCGCCCTATCCCGAGATTTCGGATGATGAAATCCGCGAGACGATCGAGTCCAACCAGCTGCGCCTGATCAAGGAACGCGGCGCGGACATGACGATCTTTTCGCCCCGCGCCAGCGCCATGGCTCCGCATGTCGGCGATCAGACGGTCGCGGTGATCTGGGCGCAGGTTTGCAACGATCTTATCGGCCGGGTGGTCGGGCTCTATCCCGAAGTCTTCGCCGGTGTCTGCATGCTGCCGCAGAGCCCCGAGGCTGACATGTCGAGCTCGATTGCCGAGCTGGAGCGCTGTGTCACGCAAATGGGTTTCATCGGCTGCAACCTCAACCCCGATCCCGGCGGTGGCAAGTTCAGCCACCCGCCGCTGACCGACCCCTATTGGTTTCCGTTCTACGAGAAAATGTGCGAGCTGGATGTGCCCGCGATGATCCACGTTTCGGGCAGCTGCAATCCGGCGATGCACGCAACTGGTGCCTATTACATCGCCGCCGATACCATCGCTTTCATGCAGTTGCTGGAAGGCGATCTGTTCAGCCGGTTCCCAAGCCTGCGTTTCATCATCCCGCACGGCGGCGGCGCGGTGCCCTATCACTGGGGTCGCTATCGCGGGTTGGCTGATATGCTCAAGAAGCCTGATCTTTCTGGTCATCTGATGAACAACGTTTTCTTCGATACCTGCGTCTATCACCAGCCCGGCATCAACTTGCTGGCCGATGTGATCGACAACAAGAACATCCTGTTCGGCAGCGAGATGGTCGGTGCGGTGCGCGGGATTGATCCCACCACCGGTTTCTATTTCGATGACACCAAACGCTATGTCGATGCGCTCGACATCAGCGATGCAGAACGTCACGCGATTTTTGAAGGCAATGCCCGCCGGGTATTCCCACGGCTTGATGCCCAGTTGAAAAATCGCGGGCTATGAGCACCTGGCTCAACAACGCGTGGTATGTCGCCGGCTGGGACAGCGAGGTGGATTCCGCTCCGCTCGCTCGGACAATCTGCGGCGTGCCGATGGTGTTCTACCGCAAGTTAGACCGCAGTGTTGTGGCCATGCGCGATGCCTGCCCGCACCGCCTGCTGCCGCTGTCGATGGGCCTGCGCGAGGGCGATTCGATCCGCTGCAAGTATCACGGGCTCAAGCTTGGCCCTGATGGCGTGGCCGAGGAAATGCCGCTGCGCACTGATACGGTCAATCGCAAGGTCTGCGCCGAAACCTATGCCGTGGCCGAGCGCCATCGCTTCGTCTGGGTGTGGATTGGCGAGCAGGATAAGGCCGATCCGGCGCTGATCCCCGATCTGTGGCCCTGTTCGACCCCGGGCTGGACCTTTGACGGCGGTTACTACCCCATCGCCTGCGACTACCGGTTGATGATCGACAACCTGATGGACCTCACGCACGAAACCTATGTCCATTCGGGCTCGATCGGCCAGCCCGAACTGATGGAGGCACCGATCAACACGCGGGTGGAGGGCGATCAGGTTTTCGTTACCCGCTGGATGCCCGGCGTTGATGCGCCGCCGTTCTGGGCCGGTGCGCTGAAGCAGGCTGGGCCAGTCGATCGCTGGCAGATTTGCCAGTTCCTGCTGCCGTCAGCCGTGCTGATCGATGTCGGCGTTGCGCCGGTCGGGGCAGGGGCATCGCTTGAATCGCACGATCAGGGTGTCCGCGGCATGGTGGTCGATTTCATGACCCCCGAGAGTGAAGGCACGATGCACTATTTCTGGGGCATGGCGCGCAATTTCGAGATCGGCGACGCCGGGTTCACCGCGCGCTTCAAGGCTCAGCAGGGCGGTGTTTTTGCCGAGGATCGCGAGATACTCGAGGCCCAGCAACGCGCCATCGCTGCCAATCCAGACCTGCGCCTTGCCGCCTACCAGATCGACGAAGGCGGCGTTAGAGCCCGTCAGATTATCGCCCGCGCCATCAAGGCCCAGCAACAAGAGGCTCAAGCATGAACGGCCCAACCGATATCCACGCCTACCTCGCCGAATTTGAGGATATCCCGGGAACCCGCGTCTACACGGCAGCGCGGGCGCGGCAAGGTTATCACCTCAACCAGTTTTCCATGAGCCTGATGAAGCCGGAAAACCGCGAACGCTGGAAGGCTGACGAGCGCGCCTATCTCGATCAATGGCCGCTCAGCGAAGAGCAGAAGCAGGCCGTGCTGGCGCGCGATTACAACAGGCTCCTCGATCTGGGTGGGAACATCTATTTTCTCTCCAAGATATTCTCGACCGACGGTATTCCCTTTGCCGAAGCCTGCTCGACGATGACTGACATGACCTTTCCCGAATACCGTCAGATGATGCTGGACGGGGGGCGTTCGCCTGAAGGTAACCGCAGCATCAAGGGAGGCTATTGAGATGGCCCGCATTACGGCCGGCGTTGGCTCCAGCCACGTTCCGCTGCTCGGTGTCGCAGTCGATCAGGGCAAGACCCGCGACGACTATTTTGGCCCGATCTTTGCAGGCTACGACTGGACCAGGGAGTGGGAGAAGGCAGAGAAGCCCGACGTCGTTGTGCTGGTCTACAATGACCACGCGAGCGCTTTCGACGCCAACATCATTCCCACTTTCGCCATCGGCTGCGGCGAGAACTATAAGCCCGCCGACGAGGGCTGGGGCCCGCGCCCGGTTCCAGATGTGGAAGGCCATGCCGATCTCGCCTGGCACATCGCCCAGAGCCTGATTCTCGACGATTTCGACATGACGATCATCAACGAGATGGACGTCGATCACGGCCTGACTGTCCCGCTCTCGATGATGTTCGGTCAGCCGGAAAAGTGGCCGTGCAAAGTCATCCCGCTTGCCGTGAACGTGGTTACCTATCCCGTTCCCTCGGGCAACCGCTGCTGGGCGCTGGGCGAGGCAATCAAGCGCGCGGTGGAAAGCTTCCCCGAGGATCTTAACGTGCAGATCTGGGGCACCGGCGGCATGAGCCACCAGCTTCAGGGCCCACGTGCCGGCCTGCTTAACCGCGAGTGGGACAACAGGTTCATGGACCTGCTGATCGGTGACAGCCAGGACGCGCGGCATATCCCGCACATCGAATACCTGCGCGAAACCGGCAGCGAAGGCATCGAAATGGTGATGTGGCTGATCATGCGCGGCGCTCTCGGCCGCGAGACCCGGGTACTTCACCGCCACTATCACATCCCTTGCAGCAACACGGCCATCGGCCATCTCGTTTTGGAGCCCGTAGAATGACAAAGCCCATCCGCATCGCACTCGCCGGGGCTGGTGCCTTTGGTGAAAAGCACCTAGATGGTCTGAAGAACATCGATGGGGTGGAAATCACCTCGATCATCAGCCGCACCGGCGAACAGGCGGCCGAGGTTGCCGCGAAGTATGGCGCGAAGCACTCGTCGACCGAACTGGCCGACGCCCTTGCGCGCGACGATGTCGATGCCGTGATCCTCTGCACTCCCACGCAAATGCACGCCGAGCAGGCCATTGCCTGCATGAATGCGGGCAAGCATGTCCAAGTGGAAATCCCGCTCTGCGATAGCTGGGCCGATGCCGAAGCGGTGGTTGCCAAGGCCAAGGAAACCGGCCTCACCTGCATGGTCGGCCACACCCGCCGCTTCAATCCTTCGCACCAGTACGTGCACAACAAGATCGTGGCGGGCGAGCTGAACATCCAGCAGATGGACGTCCAGACCTATTTCTTCCGCCGCAAGAACATGAACGCCAAGGGCCAGCCGCGCAGCTGGACCGACCACCTGTTGTGGCACCATGCTGCGCACACGATCGATCTGTTTGCCTATCAGGCTGGCAAGATCGTTTCCGCCCATGCCATCCAGGGGCCGAAGCATCCCGAGCTTGGCATCGCGATGGACATGTCGATCCAGATGAAGAGCGAAAGCGGGGCGATCTGCACCCTGTCGCTGTCGTTCAACAACGATGGCCCGCTCGGCACCTTCTTCCGTTACATCGGCGATAGCGCCACCTTCATCGCCCGTTACGACGATCTGGTGAACGGCAAGGAAGAGCCGATTGACCTTACCGGCGTTGCTGTCAGCAACAACGGCATCGAACTGCAGGACCGCGAATTCATCGCCGCCATCCGCGATGGGCGCGAGCCCAACAGCTCGGTGGCGCAGGTGCTTGATTGCTATCGCGTGATCGGCGAACTGGCGAAGTGCCTTGAGGCGCAAGACGGGTGGTCATGACACGGACAATTGCAGGAAAGACTCTCAACCCCATCGGCCTCGGCTGCATGGGGCTGAGCCACGGTTATGGTCCGGCGCTGTCCCAAGAGGATGGCGTGCGGTTCCTGAACTCTGCGCTCGATCTGGGTTATGATCACTTCGACACCGCCAACATCTATGGCGCGGGCAAGAACGAGGAGCTGATCGGCGAGGCTATCAGCCACCGCCGGAACGCGTTTTTCCTCGCATCCAAGACCGGCATCGATTTCACCGGGCCAAAACGCGGAACCGATTGCCATCCGAATTCGATCCTGAAGTCGCTCGATGCCAGCCTTGCCCGGCTGAAAACCGATCACCTCGATCTCTTTTACATGCACCGGTTTGATTTCGATGTGCCGATTGCCGATTCAGTCGGCGCAATGGTGCGGGCAATCGAGGCGGGCAAGATCCGTAGCTATGGCGTTTCGGAATGGTCGTCAGCGCACGTGCGGGAGGCCCATGCCGTCCATCCCGTGGCGGCGGTACAGACCGAATATTCGCTGTGGACCCGCAATGTCGAGCTGGGCGTTCTGCAAACAACGGCGGAGCAGGGGATTGCTCTCGTCGCCTTCTCGCCGGTTGGGCGCGGGGCGCTGGGCGGCGTATTTCGCGATCCCGCCACGCTGGGCGAAAAGGATATCCGCTATCCCCATCCGCGATTCAGTGCGGAGAACTGGCCGAAAAATCTGGCATTGATTGACCAGTTCAGCGCTCTCGCTTCCAGCAACGGACTGCATCCGGCGCAGCTCGCGCTGGCCTGGGTGCTGACACAAGGTAGCCATGTTTACGCGATCCCGGGTACAACGAAGTTGGATCACCTGAAGGACAACTTCGCCGCTGCAAGCCTGACTGTTCCGCCGGAGGTGCTCGCCAAGGCGGGCGTGCTGATCAACCAGCAGACGGTTTCAGGCCGCCGCTATCACGACGCAATGTTCCAGACGATCGACACAGAGGACTTCGTTTAGAGCCCAGCCAATGCCAGCATCGCGCTCGCGCCCTTTTCGGCGCTGTCGGCTCCGGCACGGAATATGGCGAACAGTTCGCGGCCCATGCCTTCCGTCTCGTCCGGGGCTGATGCGGGCAGGCGGCCGCTGAGATCTGCCTTGGTTTCGATCACGCCATCCTTGGCGCAGAGGCGAACAATGTCGCCGTCCTGCAGCAGGGCGAGCATGCCTCCTCCGAGTGCCTCTGGCGTAACGTGGATCGCGGCGGGAACCTTGCCCGATGCGCCCGACATCCGGCCATCGGTGACGAGCGCCACCTTGTGCCCGCGATCCTGCAGCACGCCGAGCGGCGGGGTCAGCTTGTGGAGTTCAGGCATGCCATTGGCGCGCGGTCCCTGAAAACGGACGACTACGATGACGTCGCGATCAAGCTCACCTGCCTTGAAGGCGTCGATCACCGCTTCTTGCGTATCGAACACGCGGGCGGGGGCCTCGACTGTCCAGCGTGAAGGATCGACGGCGCTGGTCTTGAAGATGCCGCGGCCCAGGTTGCCGGAAACCAGCCGCATGCCGCCATCGGGAGAGAAGGGCGCTGAAACGGGGCGAAGCATGGCGTCATCGCCGCTCGCATTGGGCAGATCGCGCCATTGCAGCTTGTCGCCGTCCATTGCAGGCTCTTGGGCATAGGCTGCCATGCCGCCTGTCGCGACGGTCAGCACATCGCCGTGGATCAGGCCAGCGCCCAGCAGTTCGCGCACGACGTAGCCGATCCCGCCCGCGGCGTGGAAGGCGTTCACGTCGCCCTCGCCATTGGGATAGACGCGGGCGATCAGCGGGACGGCGGCGGAGAGCTCGTCGATATCCTGCCAGTCGATCACGATTCCGGCCGCGCGAGCCATGGCGGGCAGGTGGATCGCGTGGTTGGTCGAGCCGCCGGTGGCGAGCAGGCCGACACAGGCGTTGACCACGGCCTTTTCGTCGACAACCTTTGCCAGCGGCCGGTAATCGGCGCTGTTCATGCCCATGCCCGCGAGCCGGTGCACAGCGGCGCGGGTGAGGGCCTGCCGCAGCGCATTGGCCGGGGGGACAAAAGCTGCGCCGGGAATGTGGAGGCCCATCAGCTCCATCATCATCTGGTTTGAATTGGCCGTGCCATAAAAGGTGCAGGTGCCGGGCGAGTGATAGCTGGCGCTCTCGCTCGCCAGCAGATCATCGCGGGTGGCTTTGCCTTCAGCATAGAGCTGGCGGATCTTCTGCTTTTCCTTGTTGGCCATGCCTGTGGGCATTGGGCCAGCTGGGATGAACACGGCAGGCAGGTGGCCAAAGCGTAGCGCGCCGATCAGCAGGCCGGGCACAATCTTGTCGCAGACGCCGAGCAGGGCCATGCCATCGAACATCGCGTGGCTCATGGCGATGGCGGTGGCCTGGGCAATGGCATCGCGGCTGAACAGCGAGAGCTCCATGCCGGGCTGGCCCTGCGTTACCCCGTCGCACATCGCAGGCACGCCGCCAGCGACCTGCGCCGTCGCGCCCACTTCGCGGGCCCAGAGCTTCATCGCTTCGGGATAGCGGCCATAGGGCTGATGCGCCGAGAGCATATCGTTGTAGCTGGTGACGATGCCGAGGTTGGGCCCGCGTGACCCGGCGATGGCGGGCTTGTCATCCAGTGCCGCAGCGAAACCGTGGGCGAGGTTGGAGCAGGAGAGGAACTGGCGGCTGCCGCGATTGTTCGCCTCGTGCTCCATCAGGTCGAGATAGCGCTTGCGGCTGGCGGCCGACCGCTCGATGATCCGATCCGTAACCCGCGCGACCGCTGGATTGAGCCTGCTCATAGTCCTGCACTCCTGCTAACCCTTGCAGGAAGAGGCGTTGGCTACAGCCCGGGTCTTTGGCAACCCGTCCGGGGAACAACATTCGTTTGCGTAAAGCCGATCAGAAGCTGTTCTTGGCCTCACGCAGCGCCGCGAAGGTAGAAACGGCATCGCCGCCGCCCCAGCGGGCCTGCAGGGCACCATCATCGGCGCGCAGGAACGGATTGGTCTCAAGCTCGCGATTGAGCAGGAACGGCACCGTCGGCTGGTCCGCCGCGCGGGCCTTGGCGATGTCAGCCGCATAGGCAGCCAGCGCTGCATTTTCGGGATCGGCATGAACCGCAAAGCGCGCGTTGCTGGCGGTGTATTCATGCGCGCAATAGCACAGCGTTTGCGGCGGCAACTCTTTCAGGCGCGAGAGGCTGGCCCAGAATTGCGGCGCGGTGCCTTCAAACATGCGGCCACAGCCGAGCGCGAACAGCGCATCGCCGACGAAAGCCACGCCAGCTTCGGGCAGGTGATAGGCGATATGGCCCATGGTGTGGCCGCCGACGTTGATCACCTGAGCGGTGAACTTGCCGAGGCCGACGGTGTCGCCTTGATCGACTGTGCGATCAACCGCAGCGATCTTTCCGGCATCGTCAGCGGGAGCAATCACCGTGCAGCCCGTAGCCGCCTTGATCGCCTCGTTGCCGCCTGCGTGGTCGGGGTGCCAATGGGTGTTCCAGATCGCGGTGATCTTCCAGCCTTTGGCCGCAGCTTGGCGAAGGTATTCGTCGGCATCGGGGGTATCGATGCAGGCGGTTTCGCCGCTTTCGCTATCGTGGAGCAGAAAGCCGTAATTGTCATCGAGACAGGGGAACTGGTGAACTTCGATCATGGGGGACTCCTTGCGGCCCATCTAGACTCGCGTGGTCAAAAGCGAAAGCATCCGCGAAGATAGCGAACCTATATGTCGGTAGTTTCGGGATCTGAAGTTCGCGCAAAAAGCCTAGCCTTGCGCGTATAATGGCCGACCGCCATCAAAAAGAACACGTTGCAACCGAGCCAGTTTTTCACATCGTCTGGTGAATCACCTCCAAAAAACAAAATAAATTCAAGGATGAGGCCAAAGAGCGGGATCGTGACGTAAAGGTCAAATCCTCGCAGTCCTAACCACATTGATTCAATCGGGAGGCGATTAAGGTCTGCAATGTTGGAGAGTCGGGGGCCGCCATCGGTCAGGGTTGCCTTGTTGATCATCCAAACAAACCGCGCGAGCAATATGGTCACACCCGCCGACGCGAGTACGACGAGAGCGATGTTTGAAAGTTGCTGCAATTCCTTGGGAAAATTACCCATCATAGGCATTGCGACCATTGCGATAACGCCGATGGCAGGGGCAGTTCTTACAACGGGATCAAGAAATCTTCGAAACCACATAGCATCCCTATTGCAGCCATAACGGCATGTAGGAAAGGCAAAACAAAAGCCCGCCCGGATCGCTCCGGACGGGCCTTTGTTTGTCACGTCATCCCGGCGAAGGCCGGGATCGGTGGCCGGTCAGCGCGAGGCTGCCAGCGGTCCCGGGTCAAGCCCGGGACGACGCCTGCTTACTTCTTCGCCTTCAGAGCGGCGCCGAGGATGTCGCCCAGCGATGCACCGGCATCCGACGAACCGTACTGTTCCACGGCTTCCTTCTCTTCGGCCATCTGGCGGGCCTTGACCGAGAAGTTCGGCTTCTTCGAACGATCGAAGCCGGTAACCATGGCGTCGAACTTCTGGCCAGCCTGGAAGCGGTCAGGACGCTGCTCGTCGCGGTCGCGGCCAAGGTCGCTGCGCTTGATGAAGCCGGTGGCGCCATCGTCGCCAGCCTGAACTTCGAGGCCACCGTCGCGCACTTCGAGCACAGTAACGGTAACAACCTGACCCTTCTTGAGGCCACCAGCGCCACCGCCGGCTGCCGAAGCAACGCCGCCAGCTGCAGGAGCACCCTTTTCAAGCTGCTTCATGCCAAGGCTGATGCGCTCCTTCTCGACATCGACGTCGAGAACGACTGCGGTAACGGCTTCACCCTTGCGGTGCAGCGCCAGCGCGTCTTCGCCCGAGATGCCCCAAGCGATATCCGACATGTGGACCATGCCGTCGACATCGCCATCGAGGCCGATGAACAGGCCGAATTCGGTGGCGTTCTTGACTTCGCCTTCCACGGTCGAACCAACCGGGTGCTTGTCGGCAAAGGCTTCCCACGGGTTCTGGACAGCCTGCTTGAGGCCCAGGCTGATGCGACGCTTGTCCGAATCGACCTCGAGAACCAGCACTTCGACTTCCTGCGAAGTCGAAACGATCTTGCCGGGGTGGACGTTCTTCTTGGTCCACGACATTTCCGAAACGTGGACCAGACCTTCGATGCCGGCTTCCAGTTCCACGAACGCACCGTATTCGGTGATGTTGGTGACAACGCCCGAAAGCTTCGCGCCAACCGGGTAACGGGCGATAACGCCTTCCCACGGATCGCTTTCCAGCTGCTTCATGCCAAGGCTGATGCGCTGAGTATCCTGATTGATGCGGATGATCTGCACCTTCAGCGTGTCGCCGATGGCGATCACTTCGCTCGGGTGGTTGACGCGCTTGTAGCTCATGTCGGTGACATGGAGCAGGCCGTCGATACCGCCGAGGTCAACGAAGGCACCGTAATCGGTGATGTTCTTGACGACGCCGTCAAGGATCTGGCCTTCGGTGAGGTTCAGGATCAGGCCCGAACGCTGTTCTGCGCGGGTTTCTTCAAGCACGGCGCGACGCGAAACGACGATATTGCCGCGGCGACGGTCCATCTTGAGGATCTGGAAGGGCTGCGGCATGTCCATCAGCGGCTGCACGTCGCGAACCGGGCGGATATCGACTTGCGATCCGGGCAGGAAGGCCACGGCGCCGTCGAGATCGACGGTGAAGCCACCCTTCACGCGGCCGAAGATCACGCCTTCAACGCGCTTGCCTTCGCCGAATTCTGATTCGAGCTTGTCCCAGGCGGCTTCGCGGCGGGCGCGGTCGCGGCTGAGCATCGCTTCGCCGTCAGCATTCTCAACGCGGTCAACGAAGACTTCAACTTCGTCGCCCACGGAAAGGCCGTGCGGCTGGCCGGGCATGGCGAATTCGCGCAGGGCCACGCGGCCCTCGCTCTTCAGGCCCACGTCGATAACGGCCTTGTCATTTTCGATTGCGGTGATGGTGCCCTTGACTACGCGACCTTCAAAGCCGCCGTCGGCGCCGCCGAGTGATTCATCAAGCATTGCCGCGAAATCATCGCGCGTCGGGTTGGCAGTAGATGCCATAGTTTGAGTTTCCTCATATCGTTGTTACCGGCCAAGCGGTTGTATCCGCTGGTCTTTTCTCCGTTCCGGCGGGATTGCCGGGAACGGGCCAAAAGGGGCCGTTCTCCCCACCGGGCCGCATGCCGCGATGAAGGTCCGTCGAGCCAAAGCATGTCGGGACGCGCGGCCCTTAGGTCGAAGTGTGCCGAAAAGCAAGGAATTTGGGGCGGGCAGGCCGCAGCATTCCCCCTCCCGCCTGCGGGAGGGGTCAGGGGTGGGCCAGTCAAAGACAAACGCTACGTCCGAGCCAAATCCAGACACACCCACCCCCAGCCCCTCCCGCAGGCGGGAGGGGGGAGAAAGGGCGGTGCTCCAAGTGCAATTGGTCCGGGTTGAGGTTGACACAGTTGACACTGTGTAAACCTCGCGAAGGCGGGCGGGAGCCTCAGAGTTCTGCGAGTTTGCGGCCAGTTTGCCGTTTGGTGCGCGCTGGGGGAAAGAAAAAACCGGCAGTGCCGGTTTGGGGGAGCAGGTCTGGCGCGGAAGAGAGGCGGGGGAGCGGGGCATTTGCGGGTGGTATCAGGGTTGGGGGATGTAGGAAAATTCTGTGGGTTGCTGAAAGCGGGCATTCCGGAATCGACGCCCTTGCGGACGCGCTAGGTTGTGGCACAACGAAGCAATGAGGCTATCTGTCGTCCCCATAATCTGCATGGCCGTGTCGGCTTCCAGTATTGCCGCAGAGCCAAAGTGCCCGTCCTATTTTGGCCCCGTCGTTCCTGATGCGGCGACGGCTCGATCGATTGCCGTTGCGGTCATTCTATCCCATCAGAGGCCTCAAAAAACGAGGCAATATGAGTTGACAGTTGGTCGCGGCCCAAATGGCAACTGGACCGCGTCTCAAAGACCAAGGTCTGCTCGAGATCGAAGTGGGCGCATCGTTCTGACGGAAGGTGGCGGTGGTTTTTCAATGATCATTGATCGATGCAATGGTGCTGTCAGTGACCTTGCGTTGCAAAAATAACGTCATCCGCTCATCACTTTTTGCCAAGATCATTCCGTCAGGACGCACGTCGATACTTGACCAAATCCCCAGCTCCAACCGTTGCATCCCACCCCCACCACTGCCATTGAACCCCCATGCGCATAGCCCTCTACGAACCCGAGATTGCCGGAAATGTCGGCGCTGTGCTGCGGCTTGGGGCTTGTCTCGGCGCTCAGGTTGATCTGATCGAGCCGATGGGCTTCGCCTGGGATGACAAGCGCGTGCGGCGCACGGCGATGGACTATATCGATCACGTTACCGTGGTGCGCCATGCCAGCTTCGATGCCTTCCGCGCGACTTGCGCCGGGCAACGCCTGCTGCTGTTCACCACCAAGGGCAGCCAGTCGGCCTATGAATTCGCCTTCAGGAGCGATGACGTGCTGCTGTTCGGCAAGGAAAGCGCGGGCGTGCCTGCCGCCATTGCCGAGACCTGCAATGCCCGCCTGCTGATCCCCATCCGGCCGGAAGTGCGATCCATGAACCTCGCCACCTCAGCCGCGCTCGCGCTGGGCGAGGCCATGCGGCAGACGGGGACTTTGCCCTAACCGCGCGCGAAATAGCCCAGTGCGCTCATCTGGCCGTCGAACCAGATCCAGCTGAGCCAGGCCAGCCCACCGGCGACCGCGATCATGGCGATCCGGTAGGCCCAGTCCTTCGCATTGTCCGGCGTGCCGTGCAGGATGATCCAGACCCGCTCGCCCCAGGTGATCAGCATCAGGCCCATGATCATCAACAGCGGCACGACCATGAAGGTCTTCATGTCGTATTCCACGGTGGGATAATGCGCCTGCGCCTCACGCAGCGGGCCGAGTACCCAGAACCAGCCAGCGACAATTCCGCCGAGCAAGGATGCAACGCCCAACAGCCTGAATTTCATGATGCACTCCCCCGAAATTTCCCTAGGGAGGCTAACCGTTTGGTATCACAGGCACAACTGCCTTTTTGGGCTAGATCCCCGGGTGGTAACCCTTGCGCTGCAAGGTGATCATATAGGCCGCGAGATCGCCGATGTTGCGGCGCTTCACGGTGAACTGCATCGCGTCGGGATAGTTATGCGAATCGCGCAGGAACACCCGCAACGTTTCGCGGGTGGTGCCGGGGCGGTTGGCGATGTCGTCCCACGGCGGGGCCTCGGGATTGGGCGAGCTCGAATTGGCGCTGATGCCGTGGCAGGCGGCGCAATGGGTCTTGGCGAAGGCGAGGCCGCGCTTGGCGGGCGTAACCTTGGCGCTGAGCGGCGTGGCGATCAGGGCGATCAGCGTGAGGGTCGCGAGCTTTTTCATGCGATTCCAGCTTTCAGTTCGACCAGAGCTATCGCGCGGGCAATCGCCTCGTCGCGGCTGAGCAGCGAGGTATCGAGCACCACCGCATCCTCCGCCGCCAGCAGCGGCGCGGCGCTGCGGGTGGCATCGCGCAGGTCGCGTGCTTCAAGGTCGGCGGTGATGGCGGCGAGCGAGGCTTTGCGCCCCGAAGCCAGCATTTCGGCATAGCGGCGCTGGGCGCGGGCCTCAACCGAGGCGATGACGAACAGCTTCACCTCGGCCTCCGGTGCGATGACAGTGCCGATGTCGCGGCCATCGAGCACCGCTCCGCCGTTCTGCGTGGCAAAGGCGCGCTGCAGATCGAACAGCGCGGCGCGTACTTCAGGGTGGATCGAAACGCGGCTGGCGAGGCCGCCGGTGGCTTCGCTGCGCAGTTCAGGGTTGGCCATCATGGCATCGGGAAAATCGCAAGCGGCCAGCGCGTCCGCCGGATCGTCAGGATTGCCGCCATTCAGCGCACATTGCAGCCCCACCGCGCGGTAGAGCAACCCGGTGTCGAGATGCGGCAGGCCAAAATGCGCGGCGAGTGCTTTGGCGATTGTCCCTTTGCCCGAGGCGGTGGGGCCATCGACGGCAATGATCATTGCACCAGCCCGTCGAGCAATTCCTCAAACGCCGGAAAGCTCGTCGCGATGGGGCGGGTGTCGTCCACTTCGACCCCGCGCACCGATGCGAGGCCTGCCACGGCCATGGCCATTGCAATACGGTGATCGAGGTGTGTTTCGATTGCGCCATCGGTGCCGCGCAACGGATCACCGCGCGAGCCGAGGATCGAAAGCCCGTCCTCGCGCTCGGTCACGCGCACACCTGCGGCGGTGAGCGCGGTGGCCATGGCGGCGAGGCGGTCTGATTCTTTCACGCGCAGCTCGTCGAGGCCGGAAGTCACAGTCATCCCCTCGGCCATGGCGGCGGCGACGAAGAATACCGGGAATTCGTCGATCATGCTTGGCGCGATGGCGGGATCGACGTCTATGGCTTTCAGATAGGAGTGCCGCACGTGAAGATCGGCCACCGGCTCGCCGCCAACCTCGCGGGCGTTCAGCTCGTCGATCTGGCCGCCCATGTCGCGCAGCACTGCGATCAGGCCAGCGCGGGTGGGGTTCAGGCCGACGTTCTTCACGATCAGGTCAGAGCCCGGAACGATCAGCGCGGCAACGATGAAGAAGGCGGCGGAGCTGGGATCGCCCGGAACCTCGATCTCCTGCGGCTTCAGCTCTGCCTCGCCCACCAGCGTGATGGTGCGGGTGCCGTCGGAGGCGGTATCGACATTCAGCTCGGCACCAAAGCCGCGCAGCATCCGTTCGGAATGGTCGCGGGTGGGAACGGGTTCGATCACCGTGGTCACTCCCGGGGTGTTGAGCCCGGCCAGCAGCACCGCGCTCTTCACCTGCGCCGAAGCGACGGGCAGGCGATAGGAGATCGGCACTGCGGGGCAGGCACCGCGCATGGTGAGGGGCAGGCGGCCGCCCTCGCTGGCATCAAAAGTCGCGCCCATCAGGCTCAGCGGCTCGATCACCCGGCCCATCGGGCGCTTGGAAAGGCTGGCGTCGCCGACGAACTTGGCCTCGATGCCATGGCTGGCGATCAGGCCCATCAGCAGGCGGGTGGACGTGCCCGAATTGCCCATGTCGAGCGGAGCCTGCGGTTGCAGCAGTCCGCCTACGCCGACGCCGTGAATGGTCCACTCGCCAATGCATTCGCGCTCGATGGTCGCACCCATGGCGCGCATGGCGGCGGCAGTGGAGAGCACATCCTCGCCCTCAAGTAGGCCGGTAACGCGGCTGGTGCCGACTGCCAAAGCCGAGAGCATCAGCGAGCGATGGCTGATCGACTTGTCTCCCGGCACGCGAATCTCGCCGCGCAGGCTGCCGGCGGGCTGGAAACGGCGGGGGCGTTTGGCGGCTTGATCGGCAGAACTCACGGGATTGGCTGGCTTTCGGGGCAGGATTGCGGGGATTTGCGCGCGGCTTTTGACAGCGCGGGCGCTCTATGGCAAGGCGCGCCTCCTTCGGACCCTCGGCAGGCCCACATCAGGCGCATGTCAGGTTCATCGGTGGAGGGATAAGACCTTCGCCGAACGGTTTTACAAGATTTTGGCGCCCGCCTGCGGGCTGCGTATGAGGAATGAACATGGTCAAGGCTGAATGGGGTGCAAAGCACGGCTGCTCGAAGTGTGGCACCCGCTTTTACGATCTGGGCAAGGATGATCCGGTAACCTGCGTAGAATGCGGCCACACCTGGATCGTCGATCCGGTGCTGAAGTCGAAGCAGCCGATTCCCTATGAAGAGGTCAAGAAGGACGCGGTTGTGGCCGATGTCGATCTGGCGGAAGAAGATCTGGATATCGATGAGGACGGCGATAGCCCGGACAACGATGTCGATCTGGGCGGCGATGACGATCTGGGTGTCGGCGGCGTTGAAGGCAACGACGACGAACATTAATCGCGTCGGGTCTTCGACAAGCTCAGCCTGAGCGGGGTTGGGTTTGAACCCGAATTCTTTTCCCGCTCATCCTGAGCTTGTCGAAGGATGAATGCACAACGCTCGCGAGTGTATTTCTCCTCTTGCCAAGGCTGGGAGCCGCCACTAAGGGGCGACCTCCCAAGCCGTTGGTGAGGGAAGAAATTGGTACGGGGCCTTAGCTCAGCTGGGAGAGCGCCTGCATGGCATGCAGGAGGTCAGCGGTTCGATCCCGCTAGGCTCCACCATCCTCCACCGCTTCGCGGTGTCGGATGGAAGTAACTCAATACATTCACCCCACGGGAGTGAATGAAGTTTTTTGGTTCAAGCTGGTCGGCGAGGTTTCGCCCACCGGCTTTTTTCGCGTTTTCCAGCTTTCGGGCCGGAATGAGGAGTAGTGAAGCGCATGTTCGATACGCTGTCTGACAGGCTAGGCACGGTCTTTGACCGCTTGCGCGGTCGCGGCGCGTTGAATGAACAGGATGTGCGCGATGCCATGCGCGAAGTGCGCATCGCCCTGCTCGAAGCCGACGTTGCCCTTCCCGTGGTCCGCCGTTTCATCGATTCGGTAACCGAGCAGGCCGTTGGCCAGTCGGTGCTGAAGTCGGTCACGCCGGGCCAGCAGGTCGTCAAGATCGTCAACGACGCGCTGGTCGAGATGCTGGGCGGGGAGGAAGTGCCCGGCCTTGATCTGAACGCCGCGCCGCCGGTGGTGATCCTGATGGTCGGCCTGCAGGGCTCGGGCAAGACGACGACCACGGCCAAGCTCGGCAAACTGCTGAAAGAAAAGTACGGCAAGAAGGCCCTGATGGCCTCGCTGGACGTCAACCGCCCCGCCGCGCAGGAACAGCTGCGCGTGCTGGGTGAGCAGGTCGATGTCCTGACCCTGCCGATCATCCCCGGCCAGCAGCCCACCGATATCGCCACCCGCGCGCTGCAATCGGCAAAGCTGCAGGCGGTGGACGTACTGCTGCTCGATACGGCGGGCCGTCTGCACGTCGATTCGGCGCTGATGGAAGAGATGCGGGCAGTCGCCGCTATCTCAAACCCGCGTGAAGTCCTGCTGGTTGTCGATTCGCTGACCGGCCAGGACGCGGTGAACGTCGCGCAGAGCTTTGCCGGGCAGGTTGATCTCACCGGCGTGGTGATCACCCGCATGGACGGCGATGCCCGCGGCGGTGCGGCGCTTTCGATGCGCGCGGTTACCGGCAAGCCGATCAAGTTCGCAGGTACCGGCGAAAAGATCGACGCGCTTGAAGTTTTCTCTCCCAGCCGGGTTGCCGGCCGCATTCTGGGCATGGGCGACATCGTCTCCATGGTCGAAAAGGCGGCTGCCTCGATCAAGGAGGAAGAGGCCGAGGCCATGGCCAAGCGCATGGCCAAGGGTCAGTTCGACATGAACGACCTGCGCACCCAGCTGCGGCAGATGCAGAACATGGGCGGCATTGGCGCTCTGGCGGGGATGATCCCCGGCATGAAGAAGGCCAAGGCGGCGATGGCCCAGTCGGGCATGGACGACAAGGTTCTGCTCCACATGGACGCGATCATCGGCTCGATGACGCCGAAGGAACGCACGCGGCCTGACCTGCTCAACGCCAAGCGCAAGATTCGCATCGCCAAGGGCTCCGGCACGCAGGTGCAGGACGTCAACAAGATCCTGAAGATGCATCAGGAGATGGAACGGGCGATGAAGCAGATCAAGAAGATGGGCGGCCTCGGCGCGCTCGGAAAGCTGTTCGGTGGCGGCGGTATGCCCGGAATGGGCGGCGCTGGTGGCGGCGGCATGGGCGGCGGTGGCGGCCCGAGCCTTCCCGGCCTCGGCGGCATGGGGGGCGGCCTGCCTTCAAACCTCAACGATCTTCTGAAGAAATAAGTTTAAATCAATTCAAGTAATTTTATCGAAAGGTAGTTCAAATGTCTGTTTCCCTTCGTCTTTCGCGCGGTGGTTCCAAGAAGCGCCCGTACTACAAGATCGTTATCGCCAACAGCCGCGCACCGCGCGATGGCAAGTATCTTGAGCAGGTTGGCACCTACAACCCGCTGCTCGCCAAGGATGACGCAACCCGCGTTCGTCTGGTTGAAGACCGCGTGCGTTACTGGCTTGGCGTTGGCGCCCAGCCGACCGACCGCGTTGCCCGTCTGCTCGACAAGGCCGGCATCAAGGAACGCCCCGCCACCAACAACCCGAACAAGGCTGAGCCCGGCAAGAAGGCCAAGGAACGCGCTGAAGACAAGGCTGCCAAGGCTGCTGAAGCTGCCGAAGCCGCTGCTGCTGCAGCCGCTGCTCCCGAGCCAGAGCCGGTCGTTGAAGAAGTTGCCGAAGTAGCTGCTGAAGAAGCGCCTGCTGCAGAGGCTGCCGCTGAAGAAGCTCCCGCCGCTGAAGCCGCTGCTGAAGAAGCTCCGGCTGCCGAAGCTGCCAGCGAAGAACAGGCCGAGGGCTAAACCTTGGCACTCGATCGCCCCGTCACGCTCGCCGCAATTGCAGGCGCGCATGGCGTGGGCGGCGAGGTTCGGCTCAAGCTGTTTGGCGAAGGCTTCGCCTCGCTCAAACCGCACAAGTCATTCAATAACGGCGCGCTGACGGTCACCAGCCTGCGCGATGACAGCAAAGGCGGCGCCATCGCCCGCTTTGCCGAAGTGACCGACCGCACCGCAGCGGAAAAGCTGCGCAGCACCACGCTCACCGTGCCCCGCTCCGCCCTACCGCCACTGGCCGAGGGCGAGTATTACTACACCGACCTGATCGGCCTGCCCGCTGTCTCCACCAACGGCGAGGCGATCGGCACCTGCGTTGCCGTCGAAAATTTCGGCGCGGGCGACGTGATCGAGATCGAACGCCCTGACCGGAAGCGCTTCATGGTGCCAATGCGCCTGGAGGCTGTGCCCGAGTGGGATGAGACGCGGATTGTGGTTACAGAGGCTTTCGCCGAGGGCTAACGCGCCTTCACCAGCTTCTCGATTTCCTTGCCAAACCGCTTCATTTCAAAGTTCTGCGGATCGTCGTGGGCGTCCTTGATTCCGGCGTCGACCGTGTTGTGCTGCGCCGGGATCAGCCAGCGCCCGGCCCGCGCGCTGACGTAGACATATAGTGCCGCCAGCATCCGGTATTGTTCGGGCGTGAAGCCCGGCTTGGGGCCATAAGTGGCTCCGCGATTGGTTGCGCCGGGCAGGAAGCGGCGTGGCTGCACGGTTTCGATATGGACGAAGCGCCCGCGTGCCGTGGGGCCGACGACGCGGCTCTCCAGCTTGGTCGCGCGCCAGGGTTCGGCGAATTCGTGGCCCGGCCAGATCTGCCCCACACGGTTGAGGAAGATATGCGCCACCGGAGCATTGGCGAATGTCTTGTCGACATAGGAATCGAAGGCATTGACCTTCCAGTCCATGTTGAGGTTCTTCGGGAAGGGCTCGTTACCGTAAAACGGCTCGCTGGTATCGTGGATCACGAAGTATTGCAGCGGCACCCCGGCATCGGTCTTTGACACCGGATCGTTGGCGTGCAGCACCGCATAGTCGCGATAGGGCTGGGGGAACGCGGCAAGCGCCGCCTGCTTCATCGCCTCGCTGGGTGGCGGGGCGTCGGTCATCAGGTGGACGATGACCTTGGGCACCTTCTGCGCTTCCTTCTCGCCCATCAGTTTGATCTTGCGCAGCAGGCAGGTGGCCTGTTCGAGCGGCGTGCCGGCAAAGGTCAGGGTGTCGCGGTCAAACCGGCACTCGCCGATCTCCTCGGCGGCGGCGGGGGCTGAGCCAACCAGAAGCAATGCATAGATAAGCTTGCGCATAGGTTTGGTATTGCCCTTCTGGTCCAGCGCAACAAGTCCGCATTTGCCAGAAAAGGCAAATTGGTTGAAAGGCGCACCATCATGACCTTCCAAGCCACAGTCCTCACCCTCTACCCCGAGATGTTCCCCGGGCCTCTGGGCGTCAGCCTTGCCGGGCGGGCGCGGGAGGAGGGGAAGTGGGCGCTGGACGCCGTGCAGATCCGCGACTTTGCCATCGACAAGCACAAGACGGTTGATGATACGCCCGCCGGCGGCGGGGCGGGGATGGTGCTGCGGGTCGATGTGCTCTCCGCCGCGATAGACCATGCCCGCGCGGCCAATCCGGACGCGCCGATCATCGCCATGACGCCGCGCGGAAAGCCGCTGACGCAGGCCCGCGTGCGCGAACTGGCCAGCGGTCCCGGCGTTATCGTTTTGTGCGGCCGGTTCGAGGGATTTGACGAGCGGATCTTTGCCGGGCGCGCGGTTGAGGAAGTCTCGGTGGGCGACATCGTCCTCTCCGGCGGCGAACCCGCAGCGATCATGCTGTTAGACGCTTGCATTCGCCTGCTTCCCGGCGTAATGGGCGCGCCTTCCAGTGGGACTGAAGAGTCGTTCGAGAACGGCCTGCTTGAGTACCCGCACTATACCCGACCTCAAGAATGGGAAGGGCGCACGATCCCTGAAGTGCTGCGATCGGGGGATCATGCGAAGATAGCCGCTTGGCGTAAAAGCCAGTCGGAGATCGATACACGGTTACGCAGGCCGGATCTTTGGGAGCGCCATGAGGGTGCTCGGGTCCAGTCTGCCTCTGGCGCGCGGCGTGAAAAGAAGGACCAGGGCACATGAACCTGATTCAACAGATCGAAGCCGAGGAAATCGCCAAGGCTGCGAAGACTATTCCGGAATTCCGTCCGGGCGACACCGTGCGCGTCGGCGTGAAGGTTATCGAAGGCGAGCGCACCCGCGTTCAGGCCTATGAAGGCGTCTGCATCGCGCGCGCCAATAAGGGCATCGGTTCCAACTTCACCGTGCGCAAGATTTCGTTCGGCGAAGGCGTTGAGCGCGTATTCCCGCTCTATTCGCCCAACATCGACTCGATCACTGTGGTTCGCCGCGGTGTCGTGCGTCGTGCCAAGCTCTATTACCTGCGCGGCCGCACCGGCAAGCGCGCCCGTATTGTCGAGCGCAAAACGATTAAAACCAGCGACGCTGGCCAGGGCTGAACAAGGGCTGACCTTTAACAGATCAGTCTGACAAACAGACCGAAGCGGCCGGCTCCCCACACGGAGACCGGCCGTTTCCTTTATTGATCAGGGAATTAGTATCATGGGTTACCGGGTAGTTGTGGTCGGCGCGACGGGTAATGTCGGCCGCGAAATGATGAACATCCTTGCCGAGCGCGAGTTCCCCTGCGACGAGATCGCCGCAGTGGCTTCATCGCGTTCGCAGGGCACAGAAGTTGAATTCGGCGATTCCGGTCGCATGCTCAAAGTCCAGAACATCGAAAACTTCGATTTCACCGGCTGGGATATCGCCCTGTTTGCAGCTGGCTCCGGACCGACCAAGATCCACGCCCCGCGTGCTGCCGCCCAGGGCTGCGTGGTGATCGACAACTCGTCGCTCTACCGCATGGACCCGGACGTGCCGCTGGTGGTGCCTGAGGTGAACCCTGAGGCGATCGACGGCTACAAGGCGCGCAACATCATCGCCAACCCCAACTGCTCCACCGCGCAGCTGGTTGTTGCTCTGAAGCCGCTGCACGATGCCGCAACGATCAAGCGCGTTGTCGTTTCCACCTACCAGTCGGTTTCGGGTGCCGGCAAGGAAGGCATGGACGAGCTGTTCGAGCAGAGCCGCAACATCTTTGTCGGCGATCCTGCTGCGCCGAAGAAGTTCACCAAGCAGATCGCCTTCAACGTGATCCCGCACATCGATGTTTTCCTTGATGATGGTTACACCAAGGAAGAATGGAAGATGGTGGTCGAGACCAAGAAGATCCTCGATCCCAAGATCAAGCTGACCGCCACCTGCGTGCGCGTGCCGGTGTTCGTTGGCCATTCAGAAGCCGTGAGCATCGAGTTTGAAAACGAGATCACCGCCAAGCAGGCACAGGACATCCTGCGCGAATCGCCCGGCGTGATGCTCGTCGACAAGCGCGAGGACGGCGGATACGTCACCCCGGTCGAATGCGTGGGTGACTATGCCACCTTCGTTTCGCGCGTGCGTGAGGACAGCACGGTCGAAAACGGCATCGTCCTGTGGTGCGTTTCAGACAACCTGCGCAAGGGCGCGGCGCTGAATGCCGTGCAGATTGCCGAGTTGCTGGGACGGCGTCACCTCAAGAAGGGCTGATGCCCTTGGCGAATGGCCTGCCTTTGGGCTAGGCAATGGGCGCGTCCGGTTTTCCGGGGGCGCCCTTTTCGTTTTCAAGGCTGACCAACTCTGTGACCCTGCCTCTTTCCGCCGCTGATATGCAATTCGTCCAGACGGCCTATGCTGCGCTGGGTAACGGCGATCTGGCCTCTGCGGCTGTGGCATTAGGCAATCTCTCGGTGAACGCCGGGCGTCACCCTGATGCCATGTTCGTTGCCAGTCAGGTATTGATCGCACAGGGGCGGCTGGCAGAGGCCCGCACAATGCTTCAGGGGCTGACCAGCCAGCTGCCGATGAACCCGCACGCGTGGAATGCGCTGGGCAACCTCGCCTCGGAAGAGGGCAATCCGGTGGCAGCGGCAGAGGCCTATGCCCGGGCGGCGTCGCTCGATTCCGCCGGGCTCGATTTCTGGCTCAATCTAGCCTCGGCGCAGATTGACGCGCACAATTTCGATGCGGCGATCACCGCGCTGAATTCCGCCGAGCGCGTGACACAGGCTGATCCCCGCCAATGGGTGCTGCGCGGCCTTGCCGAGCGCGGGCTGGGCAACAATCAGGCGGCGATCGATGCCTGCTGCAAGGCGCTTGATCTGGAGCCGGGCAATGTGGCCGCGCGCTACAATTTCGCCGAAGCCCTGCGCGCGCTCGACGAGCAGGAAGAGGCGCTGATGATCATCGGCAATGCCGATGGCCTGCCCGAAGTTACCCGCAACCTGCGCGCGCACCTGCTCGCCGATCTTGGCCGGTTTGATGAAGCGGTGGCGACATTCAAGCAGGTTATTGCGCGCCAGCCCGAACTGGCGGATGCCTCGGCCAGTCTGGCGCAGGTGATGCCGCAGATCGGGCGCAGCGCAGAAGCGCTCGACGGCTTCCGCGCGGCGCTGAACGCCCGCGCCACTGACCGCGAGTTGTGGCTCTCCGCCATAGCCACGGCCAAGGATATCAAGCAGGCTGATCAGCTGATCGCATGGTGCACTGAATGGGATAGCCGTTTCGGTGTTGATCCGGCGGTTTCGCTGGCGCGCGGCATCGGGCATGCGCTGAAGGGTGAACGCACCGCGGCGATCGACATCATGCGCGGCATCCTGCGCGCTAACCCCGAGGCACCCGGCGTTCACGGCCATATCGCACCCCTGCTGCTGGCCGAAGGCGATTGGGATGCGGGGGAACACCACGCGCTCGAGGCCAGTCGCCTGTCCCCGCGCGATCTCTCGGGCTGGGCCTGGCTCACTGTGGCGTGGCGGCTGAAGCAGGACGCGCGCGAGGAATGGCTGGCCGACTATGACCGGCTGGTGATGCCGGTCGATCTCGGCATGTCGGAGGACGAGATTGCCGCAGTCGCCGCTGCGCTGCACCCGCTGCACAAGACCAGCAACCACCCCGCCAGCCAGTCCCCGCGCGGCGGCACCCAGACTCCCGGCATCCTGTTTGACCGGCCCATTCCCGAAGTGCAGAAGCTGGCAACCCGGCTTCGGCTGGCGATCAATGACCAGATCGCCATGTTGCGGGCCGACGAAACGCACCCGTTCCTCTCGCGGCTGGCAGGCGGGATCAGCTTTGTCGGATCATGGTCAGTCCGGCTGGTGAGTGCGGGCTATCATGCCAATCACATCCACCAGATGGGCTGGCTGAGTTCGGCCTGTTATATTGAAGTACCGCCTGAAGTGGCCGCGCCTAAGGCAGGTCTGGCGGTGCCGCCCGGCGTTCTGCAGTTCGGGGTTCCCGACGAGACGCTCGGCCTGGATTTCACTCCGCGCCGCATTGTGCAGCCAAAGGTCGGCTCGCTGGTGCTGTTCCCCAGCTATTTCTGGCACGGCACGGCCCCCTTCGAAAGCCAGTCTCCGCGCATGACGGTGGCCTTTGATGCTCTGCCGGCGGGGTTCTAGGTGACCGACGTTACAACCGAGTTCCACACTGGTATGGGCGGCGTAAAGCTGGCTGTGCACCGGATGGGCCAGGGAAGGCCGGTTATCCTGCTACACGGCCTGTTCTCCAGCGCCGAGGTCAACTGGATCCGCTATGGCCATGCCGCGCTGATTGCCGCAGCGGGTTTTGAGGTGATCATGCCCGACCTGCGGGCGCACGGCATGAGCGACGCCTCGCAGGGCCCCAGCGACTATCCGCATGACGTGCTGGTCACCGATCTTGAGGCGCTGGTGCGCGGCCTTGGCCTGTCTGACTATGACCTCGGTGGCTTTTCGCTCGGTGCGCGCACGGCGCTCAAGGGCGTGCTGGCTGGCCTGACCCCGTGCCGTCTGGTGCTGGGCGGGATGGGGCTGGAAGGGCTGGTCAAATGGGGCGGGCGTTCGGACTTCTTCCTCGATGTGATAGACCGCTTCGGCACGATCCCGCGCGACGATCCGGCCTATTTCGCGCAGAGCTTCATGAAGACGATGAAGATTGATCCCGTCGCCGCGCGGCTGCTGCTGCATTCGATCGAGGGGCAGGGGATTGCCGATTTCTCTGCGGTCACCATGCCGACGCTTGTCGTCTGCGGCACCGAGGATCGCGACAACGGATCGCCCCATGCGCTGGTTGATGCATTGCCGGATGGGACGCTGGCGGAGATATCCGGTACGCACATGAGCTGTGTTTCACGGCGCGAGTTGGGAGAGGCGATTGTCGGGTTTTTGAGCGCCTAGACCCCCTCCCGCAGGCGGGAGGGGTTAGGGGTGGGCATGTCAACGCCCGCTGGCTTCGCTCTTACCCACCCCCAGCCCCTCCCGCAGGCGGGAGGGGAGTGTTCTGCATCCAGCCGACTCCACTCGACCAACCGCTCTTGACCGCGCCGCTTCGGGCTTTATGCCGTTTCTCCTGAAACCATTCCGGCCTGAAGGATCGCCCATGAAGAAATTTGTCTCGTTCGCGGCTGTTGCTGCCAGCCTTGTTGCCGCTCCGGCCTTTGCCAAGACCACGCCAGCGCAAGTCGATGTCTGGGTGAAGAAGGCGGACAAGGCCTATTTCGACGAGACGGTGAAGAACGGGCAGACCGAATGGGTCTATGAAACCTATATCATGGACGATTCCGCCGCGATTGCTGCGGACGAGAACGCCAAGATGTCGGTGCTTCAGTCAAACAATGCCGCCAAGGCTGCGGCCATGGCCAAGGTGCCCGGCCTTTCCGCCGATACCAGGCGCCGGCTCAACATGTTCCGTACGCTGATCGTCAATCCGGTGCCGTCGACCTCCGGCGCGGCGGACGAATATGCCAGGCTGCAGGCCGAAATTCAGGGTATGTACGGCAAGGGCAAGGGCACGCTGAAGGGGCAGCCGATCAGCGGCAACGATATCGAATCCGAGATGCGCACCAACCGGAATCCCGACGAGCTGAAAGAGATGTGGCTGACGTGGAACGACAACGTCGGCAAGCCGATGAAGGCTGACTATGTCCGCATGGTCGACATCTCTAACCAGGGCGCGCGCGAGCTGGGCTATGCCGATACCGGCGCGCTGTGGCGGTCAAACTATGACATGACGCCCGAGGCCTTCATCGCGACCACCGAGAAGCTGTGGAACGAGGTGAAGCCGCTCTATCAGCAACTGCATTGCTACACCCGCAAGCAGCTCAATGCGAAGTACGGCGATAACGTGCAGGCCAAGACCGGCCCGATCCGCGCCGATCTGCTCGGAAACCTGTGGGCGCAGGAATGGGGCGGGATCTATGATCTGGTCGCTCCGGCGGGCGCTGGCAATCTTGGCTATGATGTCGGCGATCTGCTGAAGGAAAAGGGCTATGATCCGGTCAAGATGGTCAAGGCGGGTGAAGGGTTCTATACCTCGCTCGGCTTCCCGGCGCTGCCCAAGACCTTCTGGGAACGCTCGCAGATCACCCGCCCGCGTGACCGTGATGTGATCTGCCACGCCTCGGCCTGGGATATCGACAACAAGGACGATCTGCGCATCAAGATGTGCACAAAGGTGAACTCGGACGACTTCACCACGATCCACCACGAACTTGGCCACAACTTCTACCAGCGCGCCTATAATGGACAGCCCTACCGGCTCTATATGGAAGGCGCGAATGACGGCTTCCATGAGGCGATTGGCGATACCATGGCGCTGTCGATCACCCCGCAATACCTCGTCCAGATCGGCCTGCTCGACCAGTCAAAGGTGCCGAGCGCCGACAAGGATACGGGCCTGCTGCTGCGTCAGGCGATGGACAAGGTGGCCTTCCTGCCCTTCGGCCTGCTGATCGATCGCTATCGCTGGCAGATCTTCTCAGGGCAGGTGAAGCCCGCCGATTACAACAAGGCGTGGACCGATATGCGGCAGCAGTATCAGGGGATCGTGCCCCCGGGCCCACGCGGCGCCGATGCCTTTGATGCCGGGGCCAAGTATCACGTGCCCGCCGTGGTACCCTACACCCGCTATTTCCTTGCCCGCGTGCTGCAGTTCCAGTTCTATGAAGCGGCCTGCAAAACCGCCGGCTGGACCGGCCCGCTGCATCGCTGCTCGTTCTATGGCAACAAGGAAGTTGGCAAGAAGCTGAACGCCATGCTCTCAATGGGTGCCAGCAAGCCATGGCCGGATGCTCTGGAAGCCTTCACCGGCAGCCGCGAGATGAGCGGCAAGCCGATGCTCCGCTATTTCGCCCCGCTGATGACCTGGCTGCAAGAGCAGAACAAAGGCGAGACCTGCGGCTGGTGAGCGGGCCCGAAGCCAAGAACGGCGATCACTGCGAGGTGGTCGCCGGCACCCACAAGGGCAAGTCGGGCATGGTCGAGGACTGGAAGCTTTCCAAGACCGGCCACGCGACAATCACCGTTCGGATGGCTGATGGCGATCGGGTGAAGACGCTGGCGCGGAATGTGAGGGTGGTTTGAACCTACCTGAACGGCGGCTCGTTGAACGCCCGCAGTTTGCGCGAATGGAGCCGTGCCCCTTCCGCCTTCAGCAGTTCGCAGGCCAGAACGCCGATCTTGAGGTGGGACGAGATCGTCTCCTCATAGAACTTGTTGGCCTGCCCCGGCAGCTTGATCTCGCCGTGCAGCGGCTTGTCCGAGACGCAGAGCAAGGTGCCGTAGGGTACGCGGAAGCGGAAGCCTTGGGCGGCGATGGTCGCGCTTTCCATGTCGATGGCGATGGCGCGGCTCTGGTTGAAGCGGAAGGCGCTGTCGGTATAGCGCAGCTCCCAGTTGCGATCGTCGGTGGTGACGACCGTGCCGGTGCGCATCCGCTTCTTCAGGTTCGCGCCGGTATCGCCGCTGACCTGTTCGGCCGCGGCGGCGAGCGCCACTTGCACTTCGGCGATGGCGGGGATGGGAATTTCCGGCGGCAGCACGCAATCTAGAACGTGATCGTCGCGCAGATAGGCGTGGGCGAGCACATAGTCGCCGATCCGCTGGGTATCGCGCAAGCCCCCGCAGTGGCCGATCATCAGCCATGCCTCGGGCCGCAGCACGGCGAGGTGATCGCAGATCGTCTTGGCGTTGGACGGGCCGACGCCGATGTTGACCAGCGTTATGCCGCTGCCGTCCTCGGCGACGAGGTGATATGCCGGCATCTGGTGCCGCCGCCATGCGGTGTCTGACATCCGCTCACGCGCGTTCTGCGTCGGCTGGTCGAGCAACAGGCCGCCCGCGCCGGAGAGCAGGGTATAGCCATCCTTGCCCAGCTGCTCGCCTGCCCAATCGACGAATTCGTCGACATAGCGGTGATAGTTGGTGAACAGGATATAGCGCTGGAAGTGCTCGACGCTGGTGCCGGTATAGTGCGCCAGCCGCGCGAGGCTGAAATCGGTGCGCAGGCCATCGAACAGCGCGAGCGGGCTGGCATCGCCGGGGCCGCCCAGATCCATGCCGTCGGCCAGTTCATCGCCAATCGCCGCGAGTTCGGGCGCCGGGAACACCTTGGCCAAGTCCTGTGGGCTGACCGAGCCGAGGCCGGAGCTGGCATCAATCACATAGGGGAAGGGGATTTCCTGGGCCGAGCGGGCAACCTCTACCTCGATCTCATAGTCATCGGCGATCAGGCTGAGCTGCTCGGTGAGGTAGTGCGCGAAGAAGGCCGGGCGGGTGACGGTGGTGGCGAACACCCCGTCATGCGACAATCGCCCGAAGGCGCGGGCGAGGTCTGGCCGGGTCTCTATGCCGCCATAATGGATGCGCAGTTCCGGGTAGCACCAAGCGCGGCTTTCGCGGCGATCTGCGGGGGGAAGGGTACCGTCAGCGGCAAAAACCTGAATGTCCGAGCGGAGCGTGGTGACGGCGGTTTCGTAAACGCGGACCAATTCCGCGATGATGTTCTCTGTAGTTTGCATCTTCAGCTATTAGCAGAAGTTGGATTACATTTCAATTGCAACCGGTTTGGGGGGGTGCCGCCACTGACGCACAACGAAAAAGGGGCGCCCTTGCGGACGCCCCCAATTCTTTAGCGCTGCAAAGCCTATCAGGCTTCCGCGTCGCCTTCCGAAGCTGCTTCTTCAAGCATTTCGGCGGCGATTTCGCCGGGTTCGGCGTTCGGATCGTAGGCTTCGGTGAAGCCGGCGGTCTCATTGTCGAACATCGCGTCGATCACGTTGACGCCGGCAGCCTGCTGCTCGGCCTCATCGGGTGAGCGGGCCACGTTGACCTTGACGCCAACGACAACTTCCGGGTGCAGCGAAACCTTCACGTCGAAAACGCCGAGGGTCTTGATCGGGCGTTCGAGCACGATCATCGCCTTGGTCACCTTGGCGCCATCGGCAACCAGACCTTCAACGATGTCACGCACCGAAACCGAACCATAAAGCTGGCCGGAGTTCGACGAAGCGCGGATGAGGACGACGCTCTTGCCGTCAACGTCCTTGGCTTCGATCTGGGCGGCAGCGCGGCGATCCGCGTTGTCGGCTTCGATCTTGGCGCGGTTGGCTTCGAAAACCTTCTTGTTGGCTTCGTTGGCGCGCAGGGCCTTCTTGTTGGGAAGAAGGTAGTTGCGGGCATAGCCGTCCTTCACGGTGACAACGTCACCGATGTGGCCCAGCTTTTCAACGCGTTCGAGGAGAATGATATCCATGGACTTTCTCCCTTACTTCACGAGATACGGCAGGAGGCCGATCTGGCGGGCGCGCTTGATAGCCTGGCCAAGCTCACGCTGCTTCTTGGCAGAAACGGCGGTGATGCGGCTGGGAACGATCTTGCCACGTTCAGACATGAAGCCCTGAAGCAGGCGCACGTCTTTGTAATCGATCTTCGGCGCGTTCTTGCCCGAGAAGGGGCACGACTTGCGGCGGCGGAAAAATGGACGACCCATCGATCAATACTCCTCGCGTTCGCGGCGCTTGGTGCGCTCACGGTCCTGCTTGCGCATCTGCACGGAAGGACCAGCTTCCAGTTCGTCAACGCGAACGGTCATCCAGCGGATGATGTCTTCGTTGATGCCGGTCTGGCGCTCGAGTTCAGCAACGACGCCAGCGGGGGCTTCGATGTTGAGCAGCACGAAGTGTGCCTTGCGGTTGCGCTGGATTTTGTAGGCGAGGTTCTTGAGGCCCCAGGTCTCGGTCTTGGTGACCTTGCCCTGTCCGGCTTCGACGATCTCGGTGGCGGTAGCGGCCAGGGCATCAACTTGTGCCTGGCTCAGATCCTGGCGTGCCAGGAAGACATGCTCGTACAACGGCATGTGCAGCCTTTCTCATAATCTAACCGATCGCTGGCTTGTCCGCACGATTGCGGGGCCCCTCCGGCTTTCTTCGATTCCCTCGGCCTAGGCTGAGGAAGGGGCGCGCATAGCGGTTTCTGGCGGGAATGCAAGTAATGGGTGCCCGCTGTCATGATTATGACAATCCGCCGGGTTGTGCCCGCAATGGCCGCAGTGCCCTTTTCGCCTGTTCTCACATGTGCTTAGTACGCGATACCTCTTAGAGCGGAACCCAGATGAGCAAGCGCCTGTCCCTCGCATTGGCATTTCTGCCCGGCCTTGTTGTCCTGCCAGCGCCTGTTTTGGCGCAGGCCGCGCCAGCTGTCGCCGATCAGGGGCTTTCGGCGCAGATTGGTGCCTTTACCGAGCAGTCGATCATCCGCACCCCCAAACCGGCAGTTGCTGCACTGCCGGGCCTGCTTGAACGCGCCCGCGCGGATCGCACCGTGCCGCTGGCCGATGTGATCCACGGCTGGCAGGTGCTCGGCTTCGCCTATGCCTATGATGGTCAGGTCGCCAAGGCGCTGACGACCCTGGAAGAGGCGCAGGCCTACCTTGAGCCCAAAGTGCCGCGCGAAGACCCGTTGCTGCTCGGCACGCTGCGGCGCAAGGCGGTGGTGCTCGGTGTCGCGGCCAAGCCTGCGGAAGCGCGTGCTATCCTAGACGATCTGATTGCACGCTATGAAGCGTCAGGACAGACAGCGAGCCCGGACTACGCCGTCGCACTCAGCACGCTGGGCATTGCCCTCGCGCGGGCGGGCGATTTTGTGAAGGGCGAGCAATATTCGCGCCGCGCGGTGGCAGTGGGTCGTGTTGCGCCGGATATGACGCCGCAGGCAATGGCCGACGCCGCAAGCGGCTGGGTGACGCTGCTGCACCTGACTGCAAGATATCAGGAAGGCGTGAGGGAAGGCGAGATGGCGCTGCGGTTCAGCGAGGCCAAGCTTGGCGAGAACAACGACGCGACGATCACCGCGCTGAACAACCTGTCTGTCGCCTATAGCGACGTCGGCCGCTACGGCGATTCCGAGCGTGTTTTGCGGCGCGGGCTGGAGATCGAGCAGCGCAATCCGGGAACCAACCTCGCACCAATCACGATCAAGCTTTCCAACCTTGCAGGCTCATTGGCGCAAAGCGGTAAGCTGGTCGAAAGCGAGGCGGTATATCGCCGTCTTGCCGATATGGTGCGCGGGCAGAACAACACCCAGCGCCCTGATGCGCCCGGCACGACGATCATTAACTTTGCGCTCGTTGTACAGCAACTGGGGCGTCTTGATGAAGCAATGGCGCTCTACCGTGAAGCAGAGGCGATGCTGCGCGCGCGCGTCGGAACCGAACATGCGATATGGGCGCGGGCGAAGTCACACATTGGCCGGTTGCTGCTCGAGCAGGGCGACCCTAAGGGCGCGCTTGTCGAGCTGGATACTGCCCGAAAGATATTCGCAACCAAACTCGCGCCGAATGATCCGATCCGCATTACCGCCGATCTTGCCGCAGCGCGTGCCCGTGCGGAGCTGGGCGACAAGACCGCCTATTCCGCCGCGCGCGATGCTATCCAGCGCCAGCGCAACCGGCTGCTGGCATTGGCGGTGGAACCGGCGGGATCGATCCGGCTGGCGCAGGAGGTCTCGGGCGATTTCGTTACCTTCGCCCGGATTGCACTGGCGGAAGGCCATGCCGACGATGCTTTTGAAGCGATGCAGCTTGCCCGTTTCAGCGAGCTCGATACGGCGGCGGCGGCCAGTGCCAGCCGTCAGGCGGCCAGCAACCCGCAACTGGCCGCCGCGATCCGCGTGGTCCAGGATGCCAACGCTGCCTTGCGCAAGCTGCAGGCGGGCCGGGCGGCGGCGGTGTCTGCCGGGTCTGCCGGCGATGTTGCCGCGATCGACGCCAAGCTGGTTGAGGGACAGGCGCAGGCGGCAACTCTGGCGGGCGCAATTGCCCGCGATTTTCCTGCCTATGCGGCGACCCGCCTGCCCGAATTGCCGGGGCTTGGCGCAGTCCAGCAAACGCTTGGCGCAGGCGAGGGCCTGCTGATCGCCCTGCCAGCCAAGGACCGGGTGACGACGATGTTCGTCACCGCCGCCCGCGTGCAATTTGGCGAGACGAAGCCGGGCTATGGCGCTGTTTCCACATGGGCCGGTCGTTTGCGCGGCAGTCTTGATCAGGCGCTGGAGGGTGATCCCGAGGCTGGCTTTGACGCTGCCAGTGCACACGCGCTCTATGCCGCGATGGTGCCGGGGCCGCTTGAACGCGATGTTGCGGCGACCAAGCATTTGCTCGTGCTCGGCGGCGGCGCTCTGCAGTCTGTGCCGCTGGCCGCCCTGCTGACGCGCAAACCTTCGTCCGCGACGCTGACCGGCGGCGGCCTGCGCCGCGCCCCTTGGCTGATCCGGCGACAAGCCGTGGCCGTGCCGGTATCGCTCGCCCTGCTCGGCGGTGAGCGCGGAGCGGCACCCCGTTCGCTGCGCTTCGCGGGAATTGGCGCGCCTTTGCTGACTGCAGGCCGCCCGCTGCAATTGGCGACACGCGGAACCTTTGATGGTGACCAGCTCAGCGTGCAAAACCTGATGAACCTGCCGCGCCTGCCCGATGCTCTGGGTGAGCTGGAAACCATGCGCGATGCCTTGGGCAGAGACAGCGCGCTGATGCTGACCGGCGCAGACGCGCTCAAATCGAAGATCGTGACTGGCAACCTTGGCGAATACGGCGTGATTGCCTTTGCCACGCACGGGCTGGTGGGTGGAGAGATGCGCGGGTTGGGCGAACCCGCGCTCGTCCTGTCGCCGCCACAGGATGTGCGCGATGCGGAATCGATGCTGCTGACGGCGAGCGATATCGCAGGCCTCAGGCTCAATGCCGATTGGGTTGTGCTCTCGGCCTGCAACACGGCAGCGGGCGAGGACGGGGCCGCGCCGACCTATTCGGGGCTGGCGCGGGCCTTTGTCTATGCCGGGGTCCGGTCGCTGCTGCTGTCGCAATGGGCGCTGCGCGATGATGTCGCCGCGCGGATGACGGTTGATGCCGTCAAAGGCGCGCGGGCCGGGCTGGGGCACGCCGAAGCGCTGCGGCAAGCGCAACTGCGCCTGATCGCCGACCGCTCGGTCCCCGGTGGCGCGCACCCGGCCGCCTGGGCCCCCTTCGTGCTGCTGGGAGAGTGAAGCCTTTCCCTACTTCAGGTTATCGCGAAAAAACTTCACGATCACGCCATAGGCATCGCGCGCTTCGGGCAGATTTGACTGGTAGATGAAGCAGTGGTCCATGCCCTCTCCGACCATCAGGGTCGATCTCACTCCGGCCTTGAGCAACTGGCTGTTGGTATAGACCGCCGGGCTCATGTCCATTGCGCGGGTGCCGGTGATGATCAGCGTCGGCGGGAACTTGGCCAGAACTTCAGGATAGAGCGCGGGCGAGATGATCTTGTCGCCCATATCCGCACCGTCGAAATAGCCGCGGGTCATGTCTGACTTGGGCGCGCCAGCTTTTGGCGGGGGCGGAAAGGACCCGCTGATATTGCCGCTGATATAGGCGGAATCTCCGGCAAGAAAGCGCACGGCTCCGGCACCGAAGATACCGATTCCGGCGGGCTGGGGCAGGCGGTGGGCGGGCAACCAGCTCGCCATTTCGGCGCTGATTGCGCCGCCGGCCGAGCAGCCATAGAGACCGATCTGGCTGGGCTTGTAGCGCTTGAGCAACTCCTTGTAGACCGCCGTGGTGTCTTCCAATGCAGCCGGATGCTTGGCCTCTGGCCCCATGCGATAGTTCACCGAGACAACCTTGTAGCCACCGACCGAGGCAATCGGGATCGATTCAAGCAGCGAGCAGCTTTCCCAGCACATCGAAAAGCCGCCTCCGTGGACGTTGATCAGCACGCGCTTCTGGTCCCAGGCCTTGCCTTTGGGGGTGACGGTGCGGACGGGGATTCCGGCGACTGTGCCTTCGACAATGTCGACCGGATATTGCTTCTGCATTCCGGCGACCTGCGGGGTGAGCATGGCGGTTAGGCCCTTGCGCATGACATCGACCGGAATGTTGCTGGGCGGCGCGCCGCTGGGCATTTTTGCCCGCATCTTCTGCGCTGCCAGTGCTTCAGGACTCAGCAGCGGCGAGGGCGGCAGATCAAAAGCAGGGACATGGACAGTGCCATCTGCATCAAACACCGGGCGCGCAGCGGGGGCTGGTGCGTCTTCGGCGACCAGCGGCGCGGCAAGGCCAAGCGTTGCGGCGGCAAGCGACAGGGTTGTCAGGCGTTTCATGGCTCTCTCCAGTTCTTGTTCTGGAGTGGAACCTAACCGTGATTAGTTTTGCAGGCTAGTGCTATTCTGCCCTCAGGCGGCAGTGCGCAGCGGCAGGATCACCGGCTCGAAAGTCGGGCGTGAGCGGGCGTAGTCCTTGACCAGCGCCTTGAACACTTCGCCGTGCAGCGGGTGATCGAATTCAAGACCTGCCGAAGCGCCGTCCGTCCAGACAACCGTGGCGTTCTTGGGCTGAAGCTCGGGCAGCAGAATGGTGATCTCGTCGCCCAGCCGGATATCGCCAATCCCTTCGATCCGCGCGCCATAGGGCGTCATGTCCTTCAGCATCGTCGTGCCGCGAAAGCCCCACAGGCGATACTTCACCATCATGTCAAAAGCGACCCGCTCGGCGCGGCGCAGCTGGGTGGTTTCACTGGTGATCATGGCGGACTGTTCCATCGCATTTCCCCGATGTCTGATTAGCACAAGGGTGAAAACGACTGGTTAACGCCGATTTTAAGGGGGCAGGTGAAATCAGTCCAAACGTGCCAGAATTGTGCGGGCAAAGCTGGTTAACGTATCATCTCTGGCACCCATCACGACAATACGGTCGCCCGGTTGCGCGATGCTGACGATCCGGTCGGCACAGGCATCGCGGGCGGGGACATATTCTGCCCTGCCACCGTGGCTCTCGATCAGCCTGATAATCCGCTCGCTGCCCTCGCTGCGATCGACCGTGCCGCCGAAATAGACCGGATCGCACAGGATCGTCACATCGTCGGGGCCGAGCAGGCGGGCGAAGGTTTCGGCCAGCTCTGCACCCATCTGCCGCAGCGGGCCATAGCCATGCGGCTGGAAGAAAGCGATCACCCGGCCGGGGTGGGCTTTCAGCGTCTTCAGTGTGGCTGCGCACTTTTCGGGATTGTGGCCGAAGTCATCGATAACGGTGATGTTTGAAGCACTTGTGCCGATAATATCAAAGCGTCTGGAAAGACCGGCAAAGGTGCCGAGAGCATCGCAGGCTGTTGCAACATCGACACCGGCAGCACTGGCCGCAGCTATCGCGGCGAGTGCATTGGCGAGGTTGTGCCGGCCGGGAACTTTGAGGTTAAGCGCGTGCTGCGATCCGTCGCGTCGGTCGATGATGGTGGCGCTCTGGCTGATGGGGCCATCGGTGATTGATCCCGGGACCACGCCGATCAGGGCATCGGGGTTATGAATTCCGAAGGTGATCAGGCGCCCGGCTCGCGTGGTCAGCGCAGCGGATTCGGAATCGTCGATATTCACCGCCGCCACTTCCGCGCGGGCCAGAAAATCGCCGAAAAGCTCGCGCAGTTCGTCCATCGATTTGTGATCAAGGCTGACGTTGAGCAGCACGGCTACAGCGGGGCGGTAGAGCGCGATCGAGCCGTCGCTCTCGTCAACCTCGGAGACGAACACATCGCCCTGTCCAACCCGCGCCGAGGCGAAAGGTGCGTCGGGGGCGATGAAGTTCTTCATCACCGCACCGTTCATGATCGTGGGGTCACGCCCCGCTGCGGTGAGGATCCAGCCGGTCATGCCGGTGACAGTCGACTTGCCGCTGGTGCCGCCAATGGCAATGCCCTGCGGCGCGGCGTTGAACAGGTGGCTGAGTAGTTCGGCGCGGCTCATGCGCGGGCAGCCGAGTTCCTTCGCTCGCACCATTTCCGGCACGGTATCTTCCACCGCTGCCGAGGCGACGAGGGTTTGCGCGGCGCTGGTGATCCCGCTGCCATCCTGCGGGTGGAGGGCAAACCCCAGGCTTTCCAGCCAGGCGAACTTTTCCGGCGTGCGCCCCTGATCGCAGCTACGGTCTGATCCCGCGACTTCCGCGCCATGCCCGCGCAGGATCAGGGCGAGCGGTAACATGCCCGATCCGCCAATGCCGCAGAAGAACCAGGGGTGGGTGGTGAGCGATGTGGTAGCAGTAGTCATTGCCTGCTCGACTATGCGCCCTTTGCCTATGATACAACCTCGGATAGGAAGGCAGCATGATCCGCGTCGCCATCTGCGCCCCTGCTGCCCCGTTTACGCCCGAGGATGCCGCGCGGGTGAGTGAGCTGGCCAAGGGCTGGCCGGATATAGAGCTCCACTTCCACCCCCAGTGCTTTCAGAGCGAGGGCCATTTCGCCGGGCCGGATGCGCTCCGCCTTTCGGCACTCCTCGAATGCGCCAACGACCCCGCCTTTGACGCGGTATGGTTTGCGCGTGGGGGCTATGGCTCGAACCGTATCGCGCAGGATGCGATTGCCCGGCTGGACCATAACGCTGGGGCCAAGCAGTTCCTTGGCTATTCGGACATGGGCTACCTGCTCGGCGGGCTGTATCGCGAGCGGATCGGCCATCCGGTTCACGCGCCGATGCCTGCCGACATTCGCCGGGCGGGCGGGGAGGGCGCGATTGCCCGCACGCTGGACTGGCTTTCGGGAGATCGCTCCGGGCTGGAGCCGTCGCTCGATCAGCATCCCACCGTTGCCTTCAACCTGATGACGCTCGCCATGCTCTGCGGCACGCCGCTGATGCCCGGGCTGGCGGGGCATGTGGTGATGATCGAGGAAGTGGCCGAGCATCTCTATGCCGTTGACCGGCTGCTGTTCCACGCCAGCGCGCACTTGGGCGGCGTGGCTGGCCTCAGGCTGGGCCGAGTGAGCGACATACCGGAAAACGATCGTCCATTCGGCGCCAGCGCAGAGGAAATCGCCCGCCACTGGTGCGGCGTTCACGCCATTCCCTATCTTGGCAGCGCAGACATCGGCCACGATGCCGCCAACAGGATTGTACCGTTCGGACTTGCAACAGCGTAGCGCCCACCATAGGGCGCGCGCCAGATTTAACAGGAGGGGCCGCACCATGCGCGCATTTGTATTCCCGGGTCAGGGCAGCCAGAAAGTCGGCATGGGCGTGGAGCTCGCCGATGCCAGCACCGTCGCGCGTGAAGTGTTTGAGGAAGTCGATGACGCGCTCGGGCAAAAGCTGTTCGCGATCATGCGTGACGGGCCGGACGATGCGCTGACCCTTACCGAGAACGCCCAGCCGGCGATCATGGCCAATGCCATTGCCGTGCTGCGGATCCTCGAAAAGGAAGGCGGCATCAGTCTGGCCGACAAGGCCGATTTCGTCGCCGGGCACAGCCTTGGCGAATATACCGCACTCTGTGCTGCCGGAGCATTCAGCCTTGCTGATACTGCCCGCCTGCTCAAGCTGCGCGGTCAGGCGATGCAGGCCGCTGTGCCGGTGGGTATTGGCGCGATGGCGGCTCTGCTCGGAGCGGACATTGCCAAGGCCACGGCGCTGGCAGAAGCCGCCGCGGAAGGTCAGGTTTGCACCGTCGCCAATGACAACGATCCGGGGCAGGTCGTCATCTCCGGCCACCGCGAGGCGATCGAGCGCGCGGTTGCCATGGTCAAGGACTTCGAGATCAAGCGCGGCATGCTGCTGCCCGTCTCCGCTCCCTTCCACTGCCCGCTGATGCAGCCCGCCGCCGATGCCATGGCCGAAGCGCTGGGCAAAACCCCGCCGGGAGCGCTGAAGGTCGCCCTGTTCGCCAACGTCACCGCCGCGGTCGTCACCGATCCCGCTGAAGTCCAGCGCCTGCTGGTCGAGCAGGTAACCGGCCGCGTCCGCTGGCGCGAATCTGCGATCGCGATGAAGGATGCAGGCGCCCAGCACTTCGTCGAACTGGGCGGCAAAGTCGTCGGCCCGATGATTTCCCGCTCGGCGGGCGATGTTGCGGTGACGAGCGTGATTGGCATGGCCGATATCGAGGCTTTGGCGAAGTCGCTATAAGGGGTTCGCTCAAAGGCGCTAAGAGAAAGAAGGCGCAAAGGGGTGATTGGTGGATAGGGTCGAACAGCTCGCCAAAATCGTCATTGATGAAGCAATTGGCATTCATCGTGAATTGGGGCCGGGGCTGTTTGAAAGTGTTTATGAAACGATTTTGGCTGGCCGACTTGAACGTCGTGGGTTGCAAGTCGAACGGCAGGTTGTCGTGCCAGTTACGTTTGATGGGCAACGATTTGAAGCAGCATTCAAGATCGACATTCTGGTGGAATCGAGCTTAGTGCTCGAAATCAAGGCGGTCGACCTTGGTAGCAGAGCGCATGCCAAGCAACTCCTGACCTATTTGAGGCTGCTAAGGCAGCCCCTTGGGCTGCTTCTCAATTTTTCGGGAGAAACCATGAAGGAAGGGATCCGGCGGATGGTCAATGAGCATCGATCCCAATAGTAACCCCTAGCGCCTTCTTTCTCTTAGCGCCTTTGCGCGAACCAAATTTCCGGAGACCAAAAATGGAAAACCGCATGTTCGATCTCACAGGCATGACCGCCCTCGTAACCGGTGCCGCTGGCGGTATTGGCAGCGCCATTTCCCACGCCCTCGCCAGGCAGGGTGCGCGGTTGGCGCTTTCGGGGACCAATCCGGCCAAGCTCCGCGCATTCCGTGAAGAGCTGAACGCGGCCTATGGCCACGATCATGTCGAGATCACCTGCGATCTTTCCAATACCGAGCAGGTTGAGCACCTCGTTCCCGCCACGCTTGATACGCTGGGCAAGATCGACATTCTGGTGAACAACGCCGGCATCACCCGCGATAACCTTGCCATGCGGATGAAAGACGAAGAGTGGGACGCAGTTATCCGCGTCAACCTTGAGGCCGCCTTCCGCCTGATGCGCGCGGCTGCCAAGCCGATGATGAAGGCCCGCTTTGGCCGGATCGTCACCATCACCAGCGTTGTCGGCGCGACCGGCAATCCGGGGCAGGTGAACTATGCGGCGGCGAAGGCTGGCCTTGTCGGCATGTCGAAGTCGCTCGGCCAGGAATTGGCGACGCGCGGGATCACCGTGAACTGCGTCGCCCCCGGCTTCATCCGCACCGCGATGACTGACGTGTTGCCCGACGCGCAGAAGGACGCTCTCAACGCCCGCATCCCGATGGGCCGCATGGGCGAGGGCGAGGATATCGGTGCGGCCGTGGCCTACCTTGCCAGCAAGGAAGCGGGCTATATCACCGGACAGACGCTGCACGTGAATGGCGGCATGGCGATGCTGGGGTGAGGTAGTGTGTCACCCTTCGACAGGCTCAGGGTGAGCGGGGTTTTATTGTTGTTTTGAGTTCCGCTCAGGCTGAGCCTGTCGAAGCCCCTGCGTTAATACTCATTTATCCCCAGCTTCCCGGCCTTTCCGCTACTTCCCGCTTGCCCGGCGCGGCCCCCGCGTTAGAGAAGAAAGTCCGAAAATTCCGGCGCGCAGGCGATTCCTCTCGTGCGCGTCCTGAAGGGGGAAGCGGACGATCATGAAGGCCACTATCGAACGCGCGACGCTCCTGAAGTGCCTGTCGCACGTCCAGTCCGTTGTTGAGCGGCGCAATACCATTCCGATCCTGTCGAACGTGCTGATCGAGGCTTCGGCCGCTGGCACGGTGCGGATCATGGCGACCGATCTCGATATCCAGGTGGTGGAAACCATGGCGGCCGTTTCGGTGGACAGCCCCGGCGCGATCACCGTTTCGGCGCATCTGCTGTTCGATATTGCCCGCAAGCTGCCCGACGGCAGCCAGGTCAGCCTTGAAGTCTCGGAAAACCGCATGGCGGTGAAGGCCGGGCGCAGCCGCTTCTCGCTGCCCACCCTGCCGCGCGATGATTTCCCGGTGATCGTCGAAGGTGATCTGCCGACCAGCTTTGAACTGCCCGCCGCGACGCTGGCAGAGATCGTTGACCGCACCCGCTTTGCCATCAGCACCGAGGAAACGCGTTACTATCTCAACGGTATCTTCTTTCATGTGACCGATGACGAGCTGCGCGCTGCCGCTACCGATGGCCACCGTCTGGCGCGCTACACGCTGAAAAAGCCCGATGGCGCCGATGGCATGCCCGATGTGATCGTGCCGCGCAAATGCGTTGCCGAACTGCGCAAGCTGCTCGAAGAATCGCTTGATACCAATGTGCTCATTGATCTTTCCGCCAGCAAGGTGCGCTTCACCCTCGGCGGCGAGAACGGCGTGGTGCTGACCTCTAAGCTGATCGACGGAACCTTCCCCGATTACAGCCGCGTGATCCCCACCGGCAACGACAAGCTGCTCCGCCTCGATCCGCGCTCGTTCTATGAAGGCGTCGATCGCGTCGCGACCATCGCCACCGAAAAGACCCGCGCGGTGAAGATCTCGCTGGAAACTGACAAGGTAACGCTCTCGGTCACCTCTCCCGATAACGGCACCGCGGCGGAAGAACTGGCCGCAGATTTCAAGGCCGAAGGCTTCGAGATCGGCTTCAACGCCAACTACCTGAAGGACATCCTCAGCCAGATCGACGGCGACAATGTCGAGCTGCATCTCGCTGATGCGGGTGCTCCGACCTTGATCCGCAAGGATGACAAGTCAGCCTCGCTCTATGTACTAATGCCGATGCGGGTTTGATCATCTCTCTCCTCTCCCCGACGGGGAGAGGCAGCGCAGCTTGCCGCAATTGCGGCTAGCGCAGCTGGGAGAGGGGTTCTGCGCCTGCGCTGTGAGTGGCCCTCTCCAACTCCGGCTAGGTGCTGAAGCACCAAGCCTTCGTATCCTCTCCCCGGCGGGGAGAGGATGGGGCCTTACCCCTTCGCCGCCTCAATCATATGATCGACATGCACAAACTTCTCGCGCGGGGCATCGTGGCGGGCGCGTTCAACCTCAGCCGCTTCGATCTTTTTCCAGTCGCGGAAGCGGACGGGTTCGATGCCGCGCGCCTTGGCGAGGGCGTCAAAGCCTTCGCCGCCCTGGTGCGTGCCACTGATTTCGCCTGAGGCCATGTCTTCAACGATGCGCTCGACCACCGAGAAGCCGTCGGGCCGGTTGGTGCCGATAGTGCCCGAGGGGCCGCGCCGCGCCCAGCCGACGCAGTAGAGGCCGGGCAGGATGCGGCCATCGACGTTGGCGAAGCGGCCCGCGCTCTCTTCAAACGGCACGCCGGGGATCGGGCTGGTCTGATAGCCGATGCAGCAGACGACAAGGCTGGCGGGCACGACATAGGTCTCGCCCGTGCCGACAGCGCGGCCGCCGTCGAGCTTGGTGCGTTCGACTTCCACGCCGGTAACCTTGCCGCCTTCGCCGATCAGCCGCTTGGGCGAGGCGAAGAAATCGAAGTCAATTTCGATGTCCTTGTCGGCGCGGTGGCTCTCGGGGATTGCGGCGAATCCGCGCAGGTGGGTGACTGATTTGCGCTGGCCGGGTTCGAGCAGGGCATCCTCGCCCTCTTCAGGCAGGTCCGCGGGATCGACGCGCGGGCAGGCACGTTCGAGGTGGGCCAGCTCGCCCAGCTCCTTGGTGGTCATGGCAATCTGGTGCGGCCCGCGTCGGCCGAGAATGGTGATCTGCTCGATTCTGGAAGTCTCAAGGATATCAAGCGCATGGGCGACAATATCGCTGCCGGCGAACTCGGCCCGCGTCTTGGCCAGAATGCGCGCAACGTCGAGCGCGACATTGCCGTTGCCGATCACCACTGCGCTGGTGCCGGATACGTCGGGATCGAGCGTCGCGAAGTGCGGGTGGCCATTGTACCAGCCGACGAAGGCTGCGCTGCCATAGACACCGGACAGGTCTTCGCCTTCCATCCCCAGCTTCTTGTCATGCGGCGCGCCGGTGGCAAGCACGACGGCATCATAGAGGTTTTCCAGCTCGGCAATCGTGATGTGTTCACCCACGGTGACATTGCCAAGGAAGCGCACGTTGTCAGACTGGGCGACCGCCTCGTACCGCTTGGACACGCCCTTGATCGACTGGTGATCGGGCGCGACACCGGTGCGGATCAGGCCGAAGGGCACGGGAAGACGATCAAAAATGTCGATCATCACCCCGTCGCCCCATTGCTTCTGGGCAGCTTCCGCAGTGTAGTATCCAGCCGGCCCAGACCCGATGATGGCAATATGCTTCACGCCTAAATCCTCTATTTTTTGCTTTGGTCTTTTCCAGTCTGAAATCGCCCTGAGCGCAAGGGAAAATTTGCAGAAATACCAACACTTCGACCATCGCTTGGGCGATTGCCAGGAAACGTCTGTATTTTCGCTTAGCCCGGCAAGTTTGGCGAACGCGGGATTAACTGTTTTTCAAACGGAATTTGGCATAGCGGCCGGATGAGTGACACAAAGGGTCAGCGCCAGATGCCTGAGCGCGTGCAAACGCGCGCGGAAGCGGTTGCGCCTGTCCAGACCACTCGCAAGTCAGCGACAACGGCGCGGGTGCGCGGAAAACGCTTTGTCGAGCACTATGCCCTGCCGCCCGACTGGTGGCAGATCAGTGGCGTTTTGCTGGCCGCCGTGCTGGCCCTGTTCGGGTTCGAGCGTGCCTTGCCATCAACGCTTTCCGGCACGCTCTCAGCAGCCGGGATGCTCGGCTGTCTGGTCTCGTTCAAGGTGGCCCAGTTTGAACGCAAGGAACAGCTGGCTGCGCAGGTCAGCCACCAGCTGGTGGCTGCGTCAGTCGCTCTGCCGATGGTGCTGTTCGGCGCGGGTATGGGCATGTGGCACTTGCCGCAAGCGGATGGCACGCACGCCGTTATGGCCCAGCTGCTGTGTATCAGCGTGGTTGCCTCGATCCTGTGCAACGGACGCATGTTCGCGCTTGTCTGCGCGAATTTTGGTCTGTGGATCGGCTATTCGGCGGTGACCCTTGATCCGTTCCTGTTCGTTGCGATTGCCGTAGCAGGCGGGCTGGGCTTCCGAGCCAGCCGCGTGCAGAATGCGCTGAACCGCGAAAACCAGCGCAAGCAGGAAGCGGTCGAGCGCGCGCAGCAGCGGGCCGAAATGATCCTCAACGATTATGAGCAGACCCGCCAGGGCTGGTTCTGGGAAACAGACCGGCGCGGGGTGATCACCTATGTCTCGCCGACAGTGGGCGAGGTGATTGGCCGCGATACGGCTGAGCTGCTGGGTCTGCCGTTCACCGATCTGTTCAACCTGAAGGACCATTCGCGCGAGGGCGAGCGGACGCTGGCCTTCCACCTTTCCACCCGCTCGAGCTTTCAGGAGCTCGCGGTTCGGGCCGCCACCAAGTACGAAGAAGACCGCTGGTGGTCGATCAACGGCCTGCCGGTCTATGATGATTTCGACAACTTCCAGGGCTTCCGCGGATCGGGTAGCGATCTGACCGAGCGGCGGCGCTCGGAAGAGAAAGTCACCCGGCTGGCGCACTATGACTCGCTGACCGGGCTCGCCAACCGCCTGCAGATTTCGCAGACGCTGGAAAAGGTGCTGACCGCGCGCAACATGGAACAGCGCACCTGCGCCGTTTTCCTGATCGACCTCGACCGCTTCAAGCAGGTGAACGATACGCTGGGGCACCCGGCGGGCGATGCCCTGCTGACGCAGGTTTCGCAGCGGCTGGAGCGGGTGATCGACAAGGTTGGCCAGGTTGGCCGCTTGGGCGGAGACGAGTTCCAGATCGTTATCCCGGGCGTTCACAAGCACGATGTGCTGGCTGAACTCGCGCGGCGGGTGATCGAGGCACTGTCGCAGCCCTATTCGATTGACGGACACCGCGTAGTGATCGGCGCCTCTGTCGGCATTGCCTGCGCGCCGGAAAACGGGGTTACCGCAGAAGCGCTGATCCGCAACGCCGATCTAGCGCTCTATGCCGCCAAGGATGGCGGGCGCGGGCGGCACCATTTCTATGCCGCCGATCTGCACAGCGATGCTGAAGAACGCCGCCAGCTGGAGCAGGATCTGCGCGATGCCATCGCCTCGGGCGGGCTGGAGCTTTATTACCAGCCGGTGGTCTCGACCACGACCGAGAAGATCACCGGCTTTGAGGCTCTGCTGCGCTGGGATCATCCTGTGCGCGGACCGCTCAGCCCGGCGAAGTTCATTCCCATTGCCGAGGATGCCGGCCTGATCGCGCCAATTGGCGAATGGGCGCTGCGCACGGCCTGTATGGACATGGCCAAGTGGCCCGAGAACGTGCGCGTCGCGGTCAACGTATCGCCGCTGCAATTCGCCAATCCGGCGCTGCCTTCGATCGTTACCTCGGCCCTGGCATCGGCACAGGTTGCGCCCGAGCGGCTGGAGCTGGAAATCACCGAGTCCGTCTTCCTGAATGACAGCGAAGGCACCGATGTGATGTTCGCGGCGCTCGACCGGATCGGGGTGCGGCTGGCGCTCGATGATTTCGGCACCGGCTATTCCTCACTCGGCTATCTCAAGAAAGCACCGTTCGACAAGATCAAGATCGACCAGAGCTTCGTGCGCGGCGCGACCATTGCCGGCAGCCGCAATGGCGCGATCATCGCCTCGATCGTCAGCCTCGCCGAAGCACTGGGCATGGAGACGACCGCAGAGGGTGTGGAAACGCTCGACGAGCTTGACCTGATCCGCGGACTGGGTTGCAGCCACGTGCAGGGCTACATCTATGCCAAGCCGCTGACCGTTGCCGATGCGCGTGCCTTGCTGGCGCGGGGCCTTAGCGTGTCTGCCGACGGGCCACGATCGGCCCGTCCGGTGCGCCAGACCATGCTGCGCAAGATATGGCTGGAACATGCCGGCGAAAAATACGAAGCGACCATCCGCAATATCTCGCAAACCGGCGCGCTGGTTACCGGCCTATGGAATGTCCCGAACGGAACGATCTTCACGCTTGAATTAGGGGTTGGCCAAACGGTTACCGTTACCACCCGCTGGTGCAAAGAAGACCGGATGGGCATCGAATTTGCCCGCCCGCTTGATCTCGATGAGAATGGGCGGATCGTTCTGATGCCAGAAACAAAGCGCAATCCTGGCGATGGATTGTGGCTGCGCAAGGCCGGTTAGCCGGAGGTCTTGCAGGTGTTTACACCTAGAAATTAGGCGAAAATTCACCATTCCCGGTTACGAGACTTCATTACCGGATATGGTTCCGGGCGAAGTCGTTTGTTCCGGAGATGCAATGAGCTGGCCGCTGGGTGGATTCAAGCGCAAACAGGCGCAATCCCAGGCGCCGCGCGACCTCTCAGGCGAAGAGGAGCGCGAGGCGCTCGCTTCGCTGCGCGATTTCGAGAATTCCGGGCTGGGCTGGTTCTGGTCCACCAATGCCCAAGGCCTGGTTACCTATGTATCCGGCAGCGTGGCTGATGCGCTGGGCTGCTCGCCATCCTCGCTGCTCGGACAGTCTTTCACCGCGCTGTTCAACGCTGAACAGATCGCCGGTAATGAAACCGGCCGGACGCTGCCGCTGCTCATGGCATCGCGCAAGGGCTTCAGCGAATTCAATGTCCGCGCCCGCGGCGATGGCGACGAGGTGTGGTGGGCGATCAGCGGTCGTCCGCAGTTTGACGCATCGGGCGAGTTCGCCGGTTTTCGTGGCAACGGAATAGACGTCAGCGCTGCCCTGAAGGAAGAACGCGACACAAGCCGGTTGGCGCGCTTTGATTCATTGACCGGCCTTTCCAACCGCCACTCAATGGAGCAGCGGCTGGAGTCGACGCTCACAGCCTACAAGGCCAGCGGACGCAGTTGCGGTTTGCTGATGATTGACCTCGATCGCTTCAAGGCGGTCAATGACACGCTGGGCCACCCGGTGGGGGATGCCTTGCTCAAGCAGGTGGCCGAACGGCTGCGCGGCGTGATCGGCAAGGATGGCGAGATCGGTCGGCTAGGCGGCGACGAATTCCAGGTGATCATCCCCGATTGCGATGACCGCGGCAAACTGGGTGATATTGCCAAGCGGCTAATTGCACTGATCTCGCAACCCTATTCAATCGACGGCTCGCGCTGCGTGATCGGGGCTTCGGTCGGGATTGCCGTGGCACCCTTCGATGGCGCGACCAGCGAAGAGCTGGTCCGCAATGCCGATCTCGCGCTTTATGCGGCAAAGGGCGGCGGTCGCGGACAGTTCCGCTTCTTCTCGATCGAGCTCCAGAACACGGCCGAAAAGCGCAAGGTTCTGGAAGAGGATCTGCGTGAGGCGCTGGGCGAGGGGCAGATCCATCTGGTCTATCAGCCCATCGTCAACGCCAAGACCAATGCAGTCGCCGGGTTGGAGGCGCTGATGCGCTGGGAGCATCCCGATTTCGGCGATCTTCCCCCTTCGCTGTTCATCCCGATTGCCGAGGAATCAAACCTGATCATTCCGCTGGGCGAGTGGGCAATCCGCGAGGCCTGCGCCACGGCCGCGCATTGGCCCGGTAATGTCAGCGTATCGGTGAATGTCGCCACCGCGCAATTTGCCCACGATGGCTTTATCAACGCCGTAACGCAGGCCTTGGCCGAGGCCGAGCTTTCTCCGCACCGGCTCGAACTGGAATTCACCGAAAGCATCTTTTCGACCAACGCCGATCTGGCGCGCGAGACCTTTAACGAGCTGCGCCATCTGGGCGTGCGGGTAACCCTGCAGAATTTTGGCTCGGGCAATTCGCCGATTGCGTACCTGCGCAATTCGCAGTTCGACAAGATCAAGATCGACCGTTCGATCACGCAGGAGGTGACGTTCTCGGGCAGCCGCTGCTCGGCGATTGCCGCCGCGATTGCCACGCTGGCCCAGAAACTCGGCATGGTCACCGTCGCCGAAGGCATCGAAGCGCGCGACGAATTGAAGGTGATGGGCGATCTGGGCATAGAACAGATTCAGGGCTTCATCTATTCCCCGCCGTGCAGTGCCGAAGCCGTGAGCGAGGCGCTGGCCACCGGGCAATGGGTGATTGAGCCCGATGGCCCCGCCCAGCAGCGCGCCGATCGCCGCTCGGTCTATCGCCGCGTTGGCGTGATCCACGAAGACTTCCGCTATGATGTGATCATGCGCAACCTGTCACGCGGCGGTGCAGCAATCGAAGGCCTGTTCGAAGTGCCGGTGGGCACGCAGTTCGTGGTCGATCTTGGCGAAGGCCAGCTCGTCGTTTCCACGGTAAAGCGCTCTGAGGGCGCGCTGCAGGGGCTGGAATTCGAAATCTCGCTGGTCGATGACGGCGCAGGTGGCCTCGTGACGCGGCACCGTGTTTCCAAGCACCTGCTCGAGGCCATGGGCATGCCAAGCTATGGCACAAATGCCGGTGCGGTGATCGCGCTCAATACCACGGGCGGCATCAACCTGCCCAAGTTCGCAACGGCCGATAATATCACCAAGGGCGTGCGCTAGGGCCTTAGAGCGCCGCGTTGTTGTAACAATGCCAGGTGAAGATCGCCGCCGCGCCGCGGTGCGGGCGCCAGCTTTCGGCCAGCTCGCGGGTCAGCTTTTCCGATGGGCGCTCTTCCAGATCGAGCAATTTGTGCAGGCCCGCTTGCACAGCGAGATCGCCCGCCGGCCATATGTCGGGGCGGCCTTCGGCGAATAGCAGGTAGATTTCAGCGCTCCAGCGGCCGATGCCCTTGATACGGGTGAGCAGGGCGATGGCTTCTTCATCGTCCTCGGGCAGGGCATCGAAAGTCAGCTCGCCCGAGATCACCATTTCGCACAAAGACCGGGCATAGCCCTGCTTTTGCCGCGAGAGGCCGCAGGCGCGCAGTTCGTCGAAATGGCTTTCGAGAAGCAGGTGCGGTGAAACCTCCGGCCCCAGATGCGCCTCGAGCTTGCGCCACATTGAAGCCGCCGCCGCGACGCTCACCTGCTGGCCAACGATAGTGCGCAAAAGCGTGGCATAGCCGCGCTCGCGAATGCGTGGTTCAGGGTAACCGGCGATGCCAATGGCCCGCGCGATTTTGGGTTCCTGCGCGGCAATGGCATCCAGCCCTTGGGTAATCGCTTCGGCGCTCAAGCCCATGTTCTCTTCCTCAGTGCTTGCAAAATCCAAGTGCCTTGATTAGTCGCCCGCGCAAAGCCCCTTCAGGGCGGACTCATGCAAGGAATCGCAAGAATGGCCAAGCTGGTTATCGTCAACACCGACGGCGCGGAAAAAGAAGTTGAAGTGAAGAGCGGCTTTTCCGTGATGGAAGCAATCCGCGATAACGGCTTTGACGAGCTGCTGGCCCTGTGCGGCGGCTGCTGCTCCTGCGCGACCTGCCACGTGATCGTCGATCCCGCCTTCGCCGACAAGCTGCCGAAGATGAGCGAAGACGAGAACGATCTGCTCGACAGCAGCGACCACCGCGTCGAAACCTCGCGCCTTTCTTGCCAGATCAAGATGAGCGATGCGCTTGATGGCCTGAAGGTCACCATTGCCGAGGCAGACTGAAACGCTTAGCTTGACACCATGACTGGTGCCATAGCTTCCAATTCGCTTGATCTTATCGGCAACACGCCGCTCGTTCTGCTCAAGGGGCCGAGCGAGGCGGCGGGCGCTGAGATCTGGGGCAAGTGCGAATTCGCCAACCCCGGCGCTTCGGTGAAAGACCGGGCGGCGCTTTGGATTGTCCGCGATGCAGAGGCGCGCGGCAGCCTGAAGCCCGGCGGCACGATTGTTGAGGGCACGGCGGGTAATACCGGCATTGGCCTCGCGCTCGTTGCCAATGCGTTGGGCTACAAGACGATTATCGTCATGCCCGAAACCCAAAGCCGCGAGAAAATGGATACCCTGCGCGCGCTGGGTGCGGAGCTGGTGCTGGTTCCCGCTGCGCCGTTTTCCAATCCCGGCCACTTCGTCCACACCTCGCGCCGGCTGGCGGAAGAGACGCCGGGGGCAGTGTGGTCCAACCAGTTTGACAATGTCGCCAACCGCAAGGCCCATATCGAGAGCACCGCGAAGGAAATCTGGGAACAGATGGGCGGCCGGATCGATGGCTTCACCTGCGCCGCGGGCACTGGCGGGACAATCGCCGGGGTGGGGCTGGGCCTCAAGGAATTCGACGAGAAGGTGACAATTGCACTCACCGACCCGCACGGCGCAGCGCTTTACAATTACTATGCCCATGGTGAACTGAAGGCCGAGGGCTCTTCGGTGGCCGAGGGCATCGGGCAGGGGCGCATCACCGCCAATCTGGAAGGCGCGCCGATCGACACGCAGTTCCGCATATCCGACGCCGAAGGCATCGAATGGGTGGCGCGTCTGCTCAAGGAAGAAGGCCTGTGCCTTGGCCTGTCGAGCGGCATCAATGTCGCGGGCGCCATTGCTCTGGGCAAGCAGCTCGGCGCAGGGGCACGGGTAGCGACGATCCTGTGTGACACAGGTTTCCGCTACCTTTCATCGCTTTACAATGCCGATTGGCTCGAGGCCAAAGGGCTGCCGGTATTCCCCTGGCTGCGGCAAGGCTGAGCGACATGGCTGTTGCAATTCCTGATTGCCCAGCCATCGCGAACAATGTAAACTCGTCTGTAATGGCAACAAGGCCCACCATAGGTCCCGAGGGTCCGGGACCGCAGCACTTCGTGATTCCGAACACGAGGGAACTGCGCGCGCAGTCGGTCCACCGGCTGCAGATCGGGCTGCTTGGCCTTGCGATCATGCTCCTCCTCGTCGGCCTCGCCAATATCATCATGGACCGCGCCAAGCTGGCCGATGGCGGCAGCGAAAGCGCCAAGGCGGCTGCTGCCTCTGCTGAAAAGAAGACCGGGAACGATCCGCTTGCGGTGATCGGTGCTGTGCCGAGTCCTGAGGCGACCAGCGTCCAGAACGCCAATCCTCCTGCGGGTCGCTGATCCTGAATTTCAGACATATCGCAGCGCTGCTGGCATTGCTCTTCGCACCGGCGCAGGCAATCGCGGACACCGGCCTGTTCACCAGCCTGCCGATTGTCTGGCCGGAAGCTGACAATGTTTCCTCGCTGATCGGCGCCGGGAGCGGCAAGCATTGGGTGCTGGCTACACTGGAACGGCAAGGCCCCGTGGTCCCGCTAGACCGTTTCAATCAGGGCGATGGCAAACTCGCTGGGCTGGGCCTGATCGTCATGGCCCAGCCGCGCCCGCTCGCAGCTGAAGAGAGCGTCGCGCTGGATCGCTGGGTGCGGGCGGGCGGGCGGCTGTTGGTGTTCGCCGATCCGATGCTGACCCAGCATTCCGCCTTCGCGCTGGGCGACAAGCGGCGGCCGCAGGATATTGTCATGCTCGGCCCTTTGCTCAGGCACTGGGGACTGGTGCTGCATTTCGACCCCGGGCAGGCGGCGGGGGAGCGCAGCGTCCCGGGCCTTGGTCTGAATATCCCGGTCAATCTGCCCGGCACGTTCACCCGCGCCAGCCGTCACGCGCCGTGCCGGTTGCAGGCGAAGAGGATCGCCGCCGAGTGTCGCATCGGCAAAGGCCGTGCGCTGATCCTCGCCGATGCCGCCTTGCTCGAGCCTCAGGAAGGCGATTCCCATGGTCGCGCGGCCGTGTTAGCAGGTCTGCTGGCGCGCCTTGAGGGGCGTCGTTCAGGTCCGGTAGAGCCCGGTAAAACCCGTTCTGGAGAGTAATTGCGTGATGTCTGTTAGGAGGAAATCTTGCAAAATCAGTAGGTTACTACTGCGTGCGCATGATTTATCCACAGGGCGACATCCAATAAAATCAATAACTTAACGGGAAACACCGAAAAAAAACGTGTTTTACCCTTTCATCCCGGGTCGCGGGGAGTTAATACAACTCCACGATCTGGATGATTTTCCATGCCGATTCCCTTTTGGGGATAACCGGCCGCGAGGGCGCGCGGCTGGGCGGAGGAGTTTGTCCTTGGAATCGTGAACAGCTTTGTCGGGGGCTGGCGGCGTGCAGGGACTGAAGATCAGATACAGAGCGCAGGAGGTTACGCTGAAAGGCGAGACCGGCCGCTTTGTGCTGCCTCCCGAAATCCGCAAGCAGGTGCGCCTCTCCAGCGGCGATCAGCGCATCGTCTGCCTTTATCCCCACGCTACGCTGCCCTGCATCGCCGGCTATGGCCTGTCGCGCGGCGACGAGTTCGAGGCCGAGCTGAACGAGCGCCGCAAGGAAGGCGAGTTTCCCACCCGCGAAGCCTACGATCAGGCGCTCAGCAACTTCTACGGCGCGCCAACCTATGTCTTTGATGACAGCGGCCGGTTCGTCATGCCCGAAAGCCTGCAGCGCCACGCCAAGATCAGCAACCTGCTTTACTTCCACTCCTACGGCCCGGAGTTCTGGATTTTCAGCAAAGAAGGTGTCGAAAGCCTTGGTCCCGGCTGGGATCACATCCGCATGGGCTTTGAGAACGCCATGGCGCTGCTCAAGCCCGGAAAGGCTGGGAAATGACCCAGCCCGCCCCGCACATCCCGGTCCTGCTCGATGAAGTGATCGCCGCGCTGCGCCCGCAGCCGGGTTCGGTGATCATTGATGCCACGTTTGGTGCTGGCGGCTATACCCGCCGCCTGCTCGAAGCTGGTGCGACCGTTCATGCCTTTGATCGCGATCCTGATGCGATTGCGGCCGGCAGTGCCTGGCCCGAAGTTTCCGCGCAGCCGCCGCGCCTGATCCTCCATCCCCGCCGCTTCTCCGAAATGGTTTCCGCCATGAACGAAGCAGGCGTCGCCCATGTCGATGGCGTGGTGATGGATATTGGCGTTTCGTCGATGCAGCTCGATCAGGCGGAGCGCGGCTTTGCTTTCTCGCATGACGGTCCGCTCGATATGCGCATGGGGCAGGACGGGGAAAGCGCTGCCGACTTCCTCAACACCGCTGCCGAAAGCGACATTGCCGACGTGTTGTTCAAGTACGGCGAAGAGCGCCAGTCACGCCGCGTCGCCCGCGCCATCGTCGCTGCCCGTCCGCTGGAGACCACTGGTGCGCTGGCCCACGTTGTGCGCAAGGCGCTCGGCTATCGGCCCGGTGCGCCCAAGGATCCCGCGACCCGCAGCTTTCAGGCCGTGCGCATCCATGTGAACGCCGAGCTGGAAGAGCTGGAGGCCGGCCTTGCCGCTGCCGAGGTTCTGCTGCGCGAAGGCGGCCGTCTGGCAGTGGTCAGCTTCCACAGTCTGGAAGACCGCATCGTCAAGCAGTTCCTGCGCGAGGCGAGCGGGGCCACGGCTTCGGCATCACGCCACATGCCGCAGGTCGCCTCGGGCGTTCCCGCCAGCTTTGCCGACCTTTCCAAGGCGATCCGCGCCGGAGAGGCCGAAACCAGCCGCAATCCCCGCGCCCGCAGCGCCACGCTGCGCGCCGCAACCCGCACCGCATCGGCTCCACGCTTGTCGCCAACCGGCCAAAGGAGGGCAGCATGATCATTTCCCGCGCAGGACTGCACCGGATCGGTTGGGCCATGATCCTGACCATTTGTTTCGCGATATTTCTGGCGCTCACGCTGAAGGTCAATTCGGTGCGCAGCCAGGTGAAGCTCGCCGAGCGGCAGATCGTCGCGGCGCGGGCCGAGCGACAGTTGCTGGAAACCGAATTTGAAACGCGCGCCAGCCAGCACCAGCTGGTGGCGATCAACAATGTCGATTTCGGCTATTCCGCGCCCACCACCGGCCAGTACATCGAAAGCGAACGCTCGCTCGCCGCGCTGGGCAAGCCGCGCGCTGCCGATGCGCCTTCGCCGATCATGGTTGCCGCTGCTGACGAGAGCAAGGAATCGGCGCTGCCCGATATGGTGAACCCGCTCTCGGGCAAGGCCATGGCTGCCGAAGTGCCGCAGGGTGGCCCGCGCAAGCGCACGACTGCTGCCAACCTGTCTGACCGTCTGTCCGAAGCTGACAAGCCAGAGATCAGCAGCAAGGGTGCCCGTACCAAAGTGGCGGTCCGCGAATGACCGCGATCGCCGTATCCGCATCGATCAGCACCGGACGCGGCCAGCTCGTCAATCTGCGCCAGCGGGCGCTGCTGATTGCCAAGTTCCGGGTGCTGTGGGTGCTGGCGGGGTTCTCGCTGATTGCGATGATTGCGGTGATCAAGTTGGTCTGGACCGGCTTTGGTCAGGATGGGCCTGACAGCCAGTCTTACGCCGACGCGCTGCTGCCGCCGCGCGGGGAGATTGTTGATCGCAACGGCCAGTCGCTGGCGCGCTTGTTGCCCACCTATGCCCTGTGGTTCAATACCACTGCGGTTGGCGATGGTCCCGCGCTGATCAAGTCTCCGGAAGAGGTTGCCGCGGCGCTCATCGCGATATTCCCCGACGAGAACTATGACCGCCTGCTCGGGATGCTCAAATCGGGCCAGTCGGGCTATCTGCGCCGCCGCATCATGCCCGAGGATGCCAACAGGGTGCTCGCGCTGGGTGAACCGGCACTGCAGTTTCCCAGGGAAAACGAGCGCTACTATCCGCAAGGTTCGCTTGCAGCCTTCGTGCTCGGCTATGTCGATGCCGCAGGGCAGGGCCAGCTCGGCATGGAGCAGGTGCTCAATGATCGCCTGTCCAACCCGGCATTGCGCGGCGCGCCGATCATGCTGTCGATGGATTCCCGCGTGCAAGGCGCGCTGGAGGATGAACTTGGCCGCGCTATCCGCGAAAGCAACGCCAATGGCGGCGGTGGCATCGTGATGGATGCCGATACCGGAGAGGTTCTGGCGCTCGCTTCGCTGCCAACTTTCGATCCCAACCGCCCGCAGATCTATGACGAAGCCGGGCGCAAGCTGATGCGCAACGTGATGACCAGCGAGATTTACGAGCTGGGGTCGGTTTTCAAGCCGATCACCGTGGCGAGCGCGATTGAGGCAGGCACGATCACCGATCTGGCCCGTCGCTATCCGGCTGGGTCCGAACGCGAGGTTGGCGGGCATGTGGTGCACGATCACAAGGATTTCGGTGCGAGCCTGAACGTTCCCGAGGCGCTGATCCATTCCTCCAACATCGTCCTCGCGCAGGTCGGCGATGAGCTGGGCGGCGAGCGGCTCAATCTGACGCTTCGCTCGCTGGGCTTTGATGCCAAGCCCTATATCGAACTGCCCGCGCGTGGTCAGCCGAACTACCCGCGCGAATGGTCCCGCGTGACGACGACAACGGTTGCCTATGGCCACGGCATTGAAATCACGCCGATGCATCTTGCCGCCGCCTATGCCGCGATGGTCAACGGCGGGGTCTGGCGTCCGGCCACGCTGATGAAGCTTCAGCCCGGGCAGGCGCCCGCCGGACGGCGCGTGTGGAAGGCCTCTACATCTGCCCGCATGCGCCAGTTGCTGCGCCTGATCGCCAATGTCGGCACCGGACGTTCAGCCAACGCCGCAGGTTTCCGCGTCGGAGGCAAGACCGGCACCGCCGAGGTTGCCGACCAGTTCGGCTATCACAAGGACCGCGTGGTAACGACTTTCGCCTCGGCTTTCCCGATGGACCACCCGCGCTATGTCGTTCTCGCCACGCTGGTTGAACCCAAGGCGACGACAGCGACCAGCGGCCAGCGCACCGCCGCCTATAACGCCGCGCCGGTTGTCGGACGTCTGGTTCCGCGGATCGGGCCGCTGCTCGGCATCATGCCTGACGATAGCCGCGACATCGACATCACCGATCTCGCTCCGCTGGTTGCCAATGGAGACGGTGAGTGAGGCTGGGGGATCTGGCGAAACTGGCTGGAATTTCATTGCCTGCGGGCGCGGATCACAACGTCACCGGCTTCGCCATCGATAATCGCAAGGTCGCCAAGGGCTGCGTTTTCGGCGCTTTCCAGGGCCTGAGCGTCAACGGCGAAGACTTCATCCCGGCAGCCATTCAGGCCGGAGCCGTGGCAGTTGTCGCGCGGCCCGAAGCCAAGGTTGAAGGCGCCGTCCACATCGCCGATGCCAACCCGCGCCGCGCCTTTGCCCGGTTGGCTGCCGGTTTCTATACGCCGGTGCCGGAATGCGTCGTCGCGGTCACCGGAACCAACGGCAAGACCAGCACCGCCGAAATGACCCGCCAGCTTTGGCGCATGGCCGGGCACCGCGCGGCTTCAATCGGCACGCTGGGTGTGACCACGTCCGACGAGAGCATTTCAACCGGGCTGACAACACCCGATATCGTCACCTTCCTCGCCAATATGACCGGCCTCGCCCGCGAAGGCGTGACCCATGTTGCCTATGAAGCATCGAGCCACGGCCTCTCGCAATACCGCAACGAAGGTCTGCGGGTACGGGCAGGGGCTTTCTCGAACCTCAGCCGCGATCACCTCGATTATCACCGGAGCATGGAGGAATACTTCCTCGCCAAGATGCGCCTGTTTGACGAAGTGGTTGAAGACGGCGGCTGGGCAGTGATCTGGGCCGATGACGGCGAATGGTCCGCCCGGGCAATCGAACATGCGACCCGGCGCGGGCTGAATGTACTGACGGTTGGCGAGAACGGCACCGGCATCCGACTGGTCTCGCGCACCCTGAGCCAACTTGGGCAGGTGCTCGAGATCGAGCATGGGGGCAAGCTACGCAATATCAACCTGCCGCTGATCGGTGCCTATCAGGCGGCCAATGCCTTGCTTTCGGCCGGACTTGTCTTGGCGACCGGCGGTGATGCCGATGCGACTTTCGATGCTCTGGTGCGCTTGCAACCGGTGCGTGGACGGCTTGAGCGGGCGGCGATCAGCCGGGCTGGCGCTCCGGTCTATGTTGACTACGCACACACGCCCGATGCGCTGGAAGCTGCGATTGCTGCGCTGCGTCCGCATGTATTGGGACGGTTGATTGTCGTGTTCGGGGCAGGCGGGGATCGCGATCAGGGCAAGCGCCCGGAAATGGGGCGCGTCGCTGCTGCCATGGCTGACCTTGCCATCGTCACCGACGACAACCCGCGCGGCGAAGATGCTGCCGAAATCCGCCGCATGGTTCTGGCCGGTGCCCCCGGCGCAACCGAGATCGGTGACCGGCGCGAAGCGATTGCCGCGGCCATTGCCCAGGCCAGCCGCGATGACATCGTTCTCGTTGCCGGCAAGGGCCACGAACAGGGCCAGATCATTGGTCGCGCGCCCGATGTGCGCGTCCTGCCATTTGATGACGTTACCGTATGCCGGGAGTGTGCTGCCCTATGACAATCGCCGCGCTTCTCGATTGGCCCGCCCTGCCGCAAGACGATCTGCCGCTGGCGCTGTGGTATGCCGATGCCATCGCTGCGGCGACCGGGGGCAAGGCAAGCGCCTCGTTTCAGGCATCGGGCGTCGAGATCGACAGCCGCGATGTGATGCCGGGCGATCTGTTCTTCGCGATGATTGGTGAGGCGATGGACGGGCACAAGTTCGTCGATGGCGCATTTGCCAGAGGTGCTGCTGCCGCAGTGGTCAATCGCCCGGTCAATGGCCCACATGTGCTCGTCGACGATACATTCCTTGCGCTTCAGCATCTTGCGCGGGCGTCGCGCGAACGTTCCGTCGCAAAGATTGTCGGGGTGACCGGCTCGGTCGGCAAGACCGGCGTCAAGGAAGCGATTTTCGCCGCGCTCGATCGTGGCAGCAACGGGCAGGCGCACCGCTCGGTGAAGAGCTATAACAACCACGTTGGCGTGCCGCTCAGCCTTGCCCGGATGCCCGCGCGGGCGAAGTTTGGCGTGTTCGAGATGGGGATGAACCACGCGGGCGAGATCGCCGGCCTGACAACGCAGGTCTGCCCGCATGTCGCCGTGATAACCACGATTGCTCCTGCCCACATCGAGAATCTGGGCAGCGAAGAGGCGATTGCCGATGCCAAGGCGGAAGTGTTTCTGGGCCTAGAGCCGGGCGGCACCGCAGTGATCCCGGCCGACAGTCCGCATTACTGGCGTCTGCGCGCGGCGGCGGAAAAGCAGGGCGCGAAGGTTATCTCGTTCGGGCACGGGGCCAATGCCGATGTCCGCTTGCTCGATGCGGTCAAAGCACCCGGCGGCGGATCGCTGGTGACGGCTGACATGGGCGACCGCCGACTGTGCTACACCGTTTCCGCGCCCGGCGATCACTGGGTTGCCAATTCGCTGGCCGTAATGGCCGCTGTTCGCGCAGCGGGCGGTGACCTTGGCGCTGCCGGTTTGGCTCTGGCCGAAATGGCCGGGATGAAGGGGCGCGGCGCGCGGCATACCCTGCATGTGCCGGGCGGCGAGGCGCTGCTGATCGACGAAAGCTATAACGCCAACCCTGCTTCGATGCGGGCTACGCTGTCGCAACTGGGTGCCACGCCCGCCATGCGCCGGATCGCCGTTTTGGGCGCGATGAAGGAACTTGGTGACTTCGCTCCCGCCTTCCACGCGGCGCTCGCCGAGCATCTGATCGCGGCCAATGTCGACTATGCGGTGCTGGTTGGCGACGAGATGCGCTTTTTGGCGGAGGAACTGGGGAAATCAGGGGGTGCGATGCTTGGCAACGCCATACCCTTCGCCCATTGCCAAAAGGCAGCAGAGGCGATGTCCGCTCTGGCCGAGCTTGGCCTGAAGGGTGGCGACGCGCTGTTGGTAAAGGGGTCGAATTCGGTGGGGCTTGGCGCGATCGTCGCCAAACTTGTCGAACCAAGGGAATAGGGTCAGCCGTCCATGCTTTATGTGCTTTCCGAATGGCTGCATTTCCCATCGGTCCTCAACCTGATCCGCTACCAGTCGTTCCGCGCCGGTGCCGCGCTGATGACCGCGCTGGTTATCGGAATGGTGATCGGCCCGCGTTTCATCATCATGCTGAGGATGCGGCAGGGCAAAGGTCAGCCGATCCGCGAAGACGGCCCGCAGAGCCACCTCGCCAAGCGCGGCACGCCGACGATGGGCGGGTTGATGATCCTGATCTCGCTGATCGTTTCACTGATGCTGTGGATGGACCTTTCAAGCCCGCTGGTTTGGGCCTGTCTGGCCGTGACCGTCGGCTTCGGGGTGATCGGGTTCCTTGATGACTATGACAAGGTGAAGAAGCGTTCGACTGCGGGCATTTCCAGCAAGGCAAGGCTTTTGGCCGAATTTGTTGTGGCGGGTGTCGCCGCGTGGATCATCGTCCATCAGGTCGATAACACCAATGTTTACATACCCTTCCTGAGCAATCGCTACATTCCGCTGGGGCCGTTCTACTATGTCTTCGCCGCTGTCGTCATGGTCGGCGCGGGCAATGCCGTGAACCTGACTGACGGGCTCGACGGGCTTGCGACCATGCCGGTGATCATCGCCGCGGGCACTTTCGCGATCATCGCTTACCTAGCCGGCCGTATCGATTATGCGCACTACCTTGGCATTCCGCACGTTGCCCGCGCGGGCGAACTGGCGATCCTTTGCGCCGGGATCATGGGGGCCTGCCTTGCCTTCCTGTGGTTCAACGCTCCGCCTGCTGCGGTGTTCATGGGCGATACCGGCAGCCTTGCCCTCGGCGGCGCGCTGGGTGCCATCGCTGTCGCTGCGCATCACGAGATCGTGCTGGCTATCGTCGGCGGCCTGTTCGTGCTCGAGGCAGTATCGGTGATCGTGCAGGTCGCGGTTTACAAGCGAACCGGCAAACGGGTGTTCCGCATGGCGCCCATCCACCACCACTTCGAGCAACTCGGCTGGCAGGAATCGACCGTGGTTGTCCGTTTCTGGATCGTCTCGATCATCCTCGCCATGATCGGTCTCTCCACGCTGAAGCTCAGGTGATCGTTTCTCCCGCCTTTTCCGGCAAGCGCTACGCCGTTCTCGGGCTGGCCCGCTCGGGGATGGCGGTTGTGCGCACGCTGGTGGCGAGCGGGGCGCACGTTATGGCCTGGGACAGCCGCGACGAACCGCGCCAGGCGGTTGCCAAGGAATTCCCGGATCAGGTTGAACTCGCCGATCCGCTGACTGCTGATCTGGCCGGTTATGACGGCGTGGTTGTTTCGCCCGGCGTGCCGCTGAACAGTCATCCGATTGCCGCTGTCGCCGCCAGTGTCGGTGCGCCAATCATCGGCGATATCGAGCTGTTCGCGATGGCGCGTGCGGAGTTGCCCGCGCACCGTATCGTCGGGATCACCGGGACCAACGGCAAGTCGACCACGACCGCACTGGTGCATCACATTCTGCGCTCGGCTGCCGTGCCAACCCGGATGGGCGGCAATATCGGCCTGCCGGTGCTGGGGCAGGATCCCTTGCCGGCCGGCGGCGTCTATGTGCTCGAGCTTTCGAGCTATCAGATCGACCTGACCTTCAACCTTGCCTGCGATGTCGCCTGCCTGCTCAATATCATGCCCGATCACCTTGATCGCTATGATGGCTTCGCAGCCTATGCCGCATCAAAGGCGCGCCTGTTTGCGATGCAGGGCGCGAGCCAGATCGCCGTGTTCGGCATGGGCGATACGGATACTCTGGCCGTGGCGCTGCGCGAAGAAGAGCGGCGCGGGCATGACTGCGTCAAGCGTGTCGACGAAGCGCGGATCACGGCTATGCAGGCTGATTGGCCGACGCTGCAAGGCCCGCATAACCTGCAGAACGCCGCCGCCGCCGTGGCCATTGTCGAGGCGCTGGGCCTCACCGAAAGCCAGTGGCGCCCGGCGATGAAAACCTTTCGCGGCCTGCCGCACCGCATGGAGCGCGTGGCCGAGGCGAACGGTGTGCTGTTCATCAATGACAGCAAGGCAACCAACCCTGCCTCAACCGCCCCGGCGCTCGCCGCTTTCCCGCCGCACGATCACCGCCGCATCCACTGGATTCTTGGCGGCCTGCCCAAAGGTGACCGGCTCGACGAATGCCAGCCCTATTTCGGCAATGTCGCCGCCGCCTATACCATTGGCGAGGCCGGGCCGCGTTTTGCCGATTTGCTGGAACCCTACATGCCGGTGCGCCGCAGCGAGATGATGTGCGAGGCAATTCGTCAGGCAATTGATGCAGCGGGTGAGGGCGATGTCGTATTGCTGTCACCGGCCTGTGCCAGTTTTGACCAGTTCCGTGATTACGAAGCGCGCGGCGATACCTTTCGCCAGCTTGTCGATGCTTTGCTCGAAGGAGGCTCCTGCTGATGGCCACATTGCCGCCTTCGGTGCCGCGGGGCAATCTGGGCCATGGTTCTCTCGGCCAGCGGCGCAATCGCTGGCACGAGCTGGTTGTCTGGTGGCGCGAGATTGATCGCGTTCTGCTGGCGCTGGTCTTGCTGCTGATGGCGATTGGCTCGGTGGCGGTGGCGGCAGCTTCGCCCGCCAGCGCCCGCAGGCTTTCGACCAATGCTGTGCACCTTGATGATCTGCACTTCTTCGTCATCCACCTGCGCTGGCAGGCCGTGGGTCTGCTCGCCATGCTCGGTGCTTCGGCCATGCCCAAGGAAACCGCGCGGCGGTTCGGCGTCTTGCTCGGCTTTGCCATGCTGGTCGCGCTGATTCTGGTGCCCGTGATCGGCCACAATGTGAACGGCTCCAAGCGCTGGCTCAACGTCGGCTTCTCGTTCCAGCCGAGCGAATTCATGAAGCCTGCCTTTGCCATCGGCATTGCCTGGATCATGACCTGGCGCGCGCGCGATCCCGATATGCCGGTGGTCGGCATTTCTGCAGCAATCATGGCCCTGATCGCTGCGCTGCTGATGCTGCAGCCGGACTTTGGCTCGACCGTGCTGTTCGCGGGTGTGTGGTTCGTTCTGGTGCTGCTCTCGGGTATTCCGGTGAAGCGCATCGGCATGCTGGCGGGTGCCGGTGTGGTCGGAGTGGTCGCGACCTATTTCCTCTATGACAACGCCCGGCACCGGATCGACAACTTCATCGGCGGTGGCACGGCGTTCGATCAGGTGGATCTGGCCCACAAAACAATCACCGCTGGTGGCTGGACCGGCACCGGCATGTGGCTCGGCACCCGCAAGCTGGCTCTGCCGGAAGCGCACACCGACTATATCTTCTCGGTGATCGGTGAGGAATTCGGGCTGCTTGTCTGCCTGGCTGTGGTTCTGCTCTATATCGCGCTGGTCGCCCGCGTGCTGCTGCGTCTGATGAAAGAGGAAGATCTGTTCACCACCCTTGCCGCGACGGGCCTCACCGCGCAGCTTGGCGGGCAGGCTTTCATCAACATCCTCGTCAACCTGCGGCTGTTCCCGTCCAAGGGCATGACGCTGCCGCTGGTTAGCTATGGCGGTTCTTCCACTATCGCGCTGTGTCTGGGGGTGGGCCTGCTGCTCGCCATCACCCGGCGCAATCCCTTCCTCAAGCGCGAGGCTTTCAGCTTGCGCCAAGCCGGAGCCGTGCTGTGAGCGCCGCCAGCCGCCACTATGTCCTCGCTGCCGGGGGCACCGGGGGACACCTGATCCCCGCTTTCGTCCTCGCCGAAGAGCTGATGCGGCGCGGCCACCATGTCGCGCTGATCACTGATGCGCGTGGCGCACAGATCCCCGGCAAGCCCGATGGCCTGACTGCGCACGTTCTGCCGGCGGGCCGCATTTCCGGTCTCAACCCGCTGGTCTGGCTGCGCGGCGCAAAGGCGATCTTGGAAGGGCGCCGCATGGCGCTGCGCCTGTTTGAAAGCTTTGAGCCGAGCGCGGTTGTCGGATTTGGCGGCTATCCCGCACTGCCTGCCTTGCTTGCGGCAACTTCGGCCAAGATTCCGAGCGTGATCCACGAGCAGAACGCGGTGCTGGGCCGGGTCAACCGTTTCCTCGCCAAGCGCGTTGATGCTATTGCCACTGCCTATCAGCAGGTCGATCGGCTGGCTGACAGGCTGGCGCACAAGGTCCACCTCGTCGGCAATCCGGTCCGCACCGAAGTGCTGTGGTTGCGCGAGCAGCCCTATCCCGCGTTCAGCGAAGACGGCCTGCTGCGGGTACTGGTAACCGGCGGCAGCCAAGGGGCGAGGGTGCTCTCTGAAGTGGTGCCCGATGGTCTCGCCATGCTCCAGCCTGCGCTGCGCACGCGGCTGCAGGTTACCCAACAGTGCCGCGCCGAAGACATCGATGCCGTTCGTGCGCGCTATGCCGGGCATGACATTCCCGCCGAACTTGGCACCTATTTCGAGGACATGGCCGAGCGTCTGGCCGATGCCCACCTGTTCATCGGCCGCGCTGGAGCCTCGACCGTGGCGGAACTCACCGCTGTTGGCCGCCCGGCGATCCTGATCCCGCTGCCGATCGCTACTGACGATCATCAGGCCGCCAATTGCCGAGAGATTGTTGAGGCTGGTGGCGCGCGGGCGATCCGGCAGGAAAGCTTCACCGGCGTGGAACTCGCCAAGCAGATTCAGGCCATGGCGCAGCATCCCGGCAGCCTCGCCAATGCCGCCCACGCTGCGTGGAACTGCGGCCACCCCAATGCCGCCGCCGACCTCGCCGATCTGGTCGAAAGCTTCGGCGCCGCGCCGCTGATGGATGTGATCCGGGTTGGTGGCTCTTCTGCACAAGCAGCTTCGGGCCAACAGGCCGTGGCGATGGAGCGCGGCGAATGAAGGGCGTCGGCACAGATATCGGGACGATCCACTTCGTCGGCATCGGCGGCATCGGCATGTCGGGCATTGCCGAGGTGATGAACAACCTCGGCTATTCGGTGCAGGGCAGCGACATCGCCGAGGGCTATGTCGTTGAAGGCCTGCGCAAGCGCGGGATCAAAGTGTTCATCGGCCACGCGGCCGAGAACGCCGCTGACGCCGCAGTGATCGTCACATCGACAGCGGTAAAGCGTGACAATCCCGAAGTCGCCTATGCGCTCGAGCATCGCATCCCGGTGGTCCGCCGCGCCGAAATGCTCGCCGAGCTGATGCGGCTGAAGAGCACGGTCGCTGTCGCGGGCACGCACGGCAAGACCACGACCACCTCTATGGTCGCCGCGCTGCTTGATGCCGGCGGGATCGATCCCACGGTGATCAACGGCGGGATCATCAACTCCTACGGCTCGAATGCGCGCCTCGGTGCGTCGGACTGGATGGTGGTTGAGGCGGACGAAAGCGATGGCTCATTCCTGCGGCTTGATGGCACGATTGCGGTGGTCACCAACATCGATCCCGAGCATCTCGATCACTATGGCAGCTTCGATGCGGTGAAGGATGCCTTCGTCGAGTTCATCGAGAACGTGCCGTTCTATGGGGCCGCGGTGCTGTGCATCGATCACCCCGAAGTGCAGGCCGTGATCCCCAAGGTGCGCGATCGCCGCGTGGTGACCTATGGCTTTTCCGCCCAGGCCGACGTGCGCGGCGAGGCGGTTACGCCCTATCCCGGCGGCAATCGTTTCACTGCCGTGCTGCGCCAGCGCGATGGCTCGTTCCGCCGGATCGAGGATATCGATCTGCCGATGCCCGGCCGCCATAACGTCCAGAATGCGCTCGCCGCCGTGGCCGTCGCGGTAGAGATGGGCTGCAGCGATGCGGTGATCCAGACGGGCTTTGCCAAGTTCACCGGCGTGAAGCGCCGCTTCACTAAGGTGGGCGAGGTTAATGGCGTAACGGTGATCGACGATTACGGCCACCACCCGGTCGAAATCCGCGCCGTTCTGGCCGCTGCGCGCGAAGGCGTTGGCACCGGACGGGTTATCGCCGTGGTCCAGCCGCACCGTTTCACGCGGCTGCGCGATCACATGGAAGACTTCCAGTCCGCCTTTAACGACGCCGATCTGGTCTTCGCCGCGCCGGTCTATCCGGCGGGCGAGCAGCCGATTGAGGGTGTTGATTCCGATGCCATGGTCGCCGGAATCAAGGCGCGCGGGCACCGTTCGGCGCAGGTTGTTGCCGGAGCCGATGCTCTGGCCGATGTGCTGGCCGAAACGGTGCAGGGCGGTGACATGGTCGTCTGCCTTGGCGCGGGTGACATCACCAAGTGGGCCGCGGGCCTCGCCGATGCGATCAAAGCGCGGAGGGGCGGATGATGGCGCTCGATCTGCCTCGCGTTGCCGGAAAGCTGACAGAAAATGCCCCGCTCGCGCCGTTGGTCTGGTTCAAGTCCGGCGGCCAGGCCGAGTGGCTGTTTGAGCCCAAGGATCTGGCTGATCTGCAGCACTTCTTGCGCAACCTCGATCCCGAAACGCCGGTGATGGCGCTCGGCCTCGGCTCCAACATGATCGTCCGCGATGGCGGGGTTCCGGGCGTTGTGGTGCGGCTGGGTAAGGCCTTTGCGCAGGTTACCTGCACAGGCGAACTGACCCTGAACTGCGGTGGCGGAGCTTCGGGCATTCTCGTTTCCTCCACTGCACGCGATAACGGCATCGCGGGCCTCGAATTCCTGCGTTCGATCCCCGGCACGGTCGGCGGCTTCGTGCGGATGAACGGCGGGGCCTATGGCTCCGAGGTCAAGGACATCCTGATCGATTGCGACGTAGTTCTGCGCTCGGGCGAACTGGTGACGTTGCCGGTTGCTGAACTGCACTACACCTATCGCCATTCCGAACTGCCCGAAGGCGCGATTGTCGTGGCGGCGCGTTTCCATGGCCGCGCGGGTGATCCGGCGGCGATCCAGACCGAAATGGACCGCATCTCGGCGAGCCGCGAAGCTTCACAGCCGCTGCGCTCAAAGACCGGCGGCTCCACGTTCAAAAACCCCGATGGCGCAAAAGCTTGGGAACTGGTCGACAAGGCCGGTTGCCGCGGCCTCCAGATCGGCGGGGCGCAGGTGAGCGAGAAGCACACCAACTTCCTGATCAACACCGGCGATGCCACCAGCGCCGATATCGAAGCGCTGGGCGAAGAAGTGCGGCGGCGGGTGAAAGACAACTCGGGCGTGACGCTCGAATGGGAAATTCAGCGCGTAGGCATGTTTGCCGAAGCGCCAGACAAAGAACGGGTAGGCAGGCCGTGACATTACCGAAACTCCACGTCGCAGTCCTGATGGGCGGCTGGTCATCGGAACGGCCGGTGTCGCTGATGTCCGGCGAAGGCGTCGCCAAGGCGCTGGAATCGCGCGGGCACAGGGTTACCCGCATCGATATGGACCGCGATGTTGCGCTGCGGCTGTCCGAGGCCAAGCCCGATGTCGTGTTCAACGCGCTTCAC
>CANFXW010000015.1 GCA_947451145.1 Sphingomonadaceae bacterium
AGGTGATCTACCCGCACTCCACCCGCCGCCGGATTGCTCTGGGGCTGAGGAAGCTGCGGAACAAGAGCCTCGAAAATCCGTGGAAGAAGCACGATAATATTCCGCTGTAAGCGGCCAAGGAACTAGATCATGCAAGACATCTACATCGTCAGCGGCGTTCGTACCGCGATCGGCGACTTTGGTGGTAGCCTCAAGGGCTTCATGCCCTCAGACCTTGGCGGCCTCGTTGCAACCGAGGCTCTCGCCCGCGCATGCGTTGAGCCTGAGGCTGTGCAGCATGTCGTGATCGGGCAGGTCATGCCGACCAGCGCGCGGGACGAGATGCTCAGCCGCGCCATCGCGCTCAAGGCTGGCGTTCCCTATTCCGTCCCCGCGCTGACACTGAACCGCCTGTGCGGCTCGGGCGTGGAGGCGATCATCTCGGCGGCGCGTCTGATGCAGACTGGTGAAGCCTCGATCACGCTGGCTGGCGGCGCGGAATCGATGTCGAACGTGCCCTACCATGACCACGGCGTGCGCTGGGGCAAGAAGATGGGCGACAACACGCAGGAAGACGCGCTGACCGTCGGCTTGCAGGATGCGCTCGGCGGCTATCACATGGGCATCACGGCGGAAAACTGCGCGACACGCCATCAGGTGACCCGCGAAGAGCAGGACGCTCTGGCGCTCGAAGGCCACCAACGCGCCTGCGCCGCGATTGCCGAGGGCCGATTCAAGGACCAGATCCTTGGCATCGAGATCAAGACCCGCAAGGGCGTGACCGTGTTCGACACCGACGAGCACCCGCGCGCCGATACCAGCGCCGAATCTCTTGCCGCCATGCGTCCGGCCTTCAAGAAGGACGGCACGGTAACCGCCGCCAATGCCTCCGGCATCAATGATGGCGCAGCGGCTGTCGTTCTGGCCACCGGCGCGGAAGTCGAGAAGCGCGGGCTCAAGCCTTTGGCCAAGATCGTCGCCTGGGGCCACGCTGGTGTGGAACCGGAATACATGGGCGAAGGCCCGATCAAGGCCGTGCCGATCGCGCTGGAACGCGCCGGGCTGACACTCGCCCAGATGGACGTGATCGAAGCCAATGAGGCTTTCGCCGCTCAGGCGCTCTCGGTCGCTAAGGTGCTGGGTTTTGACCGCGCCAAGCTGAACCCCAACGGCTCGGGCGTCGCGCTCGGCCATCCGGTTGGCGCAACCGGCTGCATCCTGACGGTCAAGGCGGCCTATGAGCTGCAGCGCACGGGCGGCAAATACGGCCTGATCACCATGTGCATCGGCGGCGGGCAGGGCATCGCCATGATTATCGAGAGGGTTTGACCATGAAGCTCGGCAGACTGAACCACATCGGCGTCGCCACGCCTGATCTTGACGCCTCGATCGCCTTCTATCGCGATGTCATGGGCGCGAGCGACATTACCGAGCCTTTCGTGCTGGAATCGCAGCAGGTTCGCGTCTGCTTCGTGAATACGCCCGGCGAAGTTAACGCCTCTGGGGCAACCGCAGGCACGCAGATCGAACTGCTCCAGCCCACGGCGGCGGATTCGGCTGTCGGCAAGTGGCTGGAAAAGAACCCGCTCGGCGGCCAGCACCACATTTGCTACGAAGTGCCGGACATTCACGTCGCCAAGGCCGAATTTGAAGCGATGGGCAAGCGCGTCCTCGGCGAACCCCGCATCGGCGCGCACGGCACGCTGATCATCTTCGTCCACCCCAAGGACATGGGCGGCATGCTGACCGAGATCATGGAAACGCCGAAAGGGGCGCATTGATGAGCTACGAACGCGTCACGCTGGAATTTGACGGCGATGTCGCCGTCCTCACGCTCAATCACCCGGAGACGCGCAACGCGCTTTCCTGGCCGCTGGCGCGTGAACTGGGTGATGCGCTCGACAACCTAGGCAATGCCCGCGCACTGGTGATAACCGGGGCTGGAAAAGGCTTCTGCTCGGGCGGCGATATGAGTTCGGAGGTGCCAGAGGGCAAAGGCTTTGGCGACATGATCAAGCAGGGCCTGATTGATGCGGTCAATCCGGCGATGCGCAAGATTGCCGCGCTGAAGATTCCCGTCGTTGCCGCGGTAAACGGCGCGGCGGCGGGGGCAGGGGCACCGCTCGCGCTGCATGCCGACTTCGTCATCGCTGGTGAGAACGCCTTCTTCTATTTCGCTTTCCCCAATGTCGGCCTCGCGCTTGATGCCGGTTCCAGCTGGATCTTGCCGCGTCTGGTTGGCAATGCCCGGGCAAACGAAGCGCTTATCCTCGCCGAACGCATTCCGGCAGCCAAGGCGCTCGACTGGGGCATGATCTACAAGGTCGTGCCGGATGAAGTTCTGCTGGCCGAGGCAAAGGCGCTCGCTGCGCGCCTCGCAACCGGTCCTACTATCTCCTATGGCCAGATCCGTCAGGCGGTTTTGGCTGGCTGGTCGTCAACCTATGAACAGGCGCTGCTCACCGAAGAGGAAGCCCAGCGCATTTCCGGCAACTCGGCAGACTGTGCTGAGGCTGTTTCCGCATTTCTTGAAAAACGCGCACCCGTATTCCGGGGCGAATGAGGCATATCATGGCTAAAATCGAAGACTGGCAGGCAGCAGCGGCGAAAGAGGTCAAGGGTAAGGACCTGACCTGGAACACGCCCGAAGGCATCGCGGTAAAGCCGCTTTACACGGCCGAGGATGTGAACACTGATCCCGGCCTGCCCGGTTTCGCGCCGTTCACGCGCGGCGTGCGCGCTTCGATGTATGCCGGCCGCCCTTGGACGATCCGCCAGTACGCCGGTTTCTCTACTGCCGAGGAATCGAACGCCTTCTATCGCCGTAACCTTGCTGCGGGGCAAAAGGGCCTCTCGGTGGCCTTCGATCTCGCGACACACCGCGGCTATGACTCCGATCACCCGCGCGTGGTTGGTGACGTCGGTAAGGCTGGAGTGGCGATCGATTCGGTCGAGGACATGAAGATCCTGTTCGACGGTATCCCGCTCGACCAGATGTCGGTTTCGATGACCATGAACGGCGCTGTGATCCCGATCCTCGCGTTCTTCATCGTTGCCGGTGAAGAGCAGGGCGTTCCCACCGAGCAGCTTGATGGCACGATCCAGAACGACATCCTCAAGGAGTTCATGGTTCGCAACACCTATATCTATCCGCCCGAACCCAGCATGCGGATCATTTCAGACATCTTCGCATTTACCTCTGCCAAGATGCCGAAATTCAACTCTATTTCGATTTCCGGCTATCACATGCAGGAAGCCGGGGCGACGCAGGTTCAGGAACTGGCCTTCACCATCGCCGACGGCATGGAATATGTGAAATACGGCGTCGCATCGGGCCTCGATATCGACAAGTTTGCCGGTCGCCTGAGCTTCTTCTTCGCCATCGGCATGAACTTCTTCATGGAGGTCGCCAAGCTGCGCGCCGCGCGCGTGCTGTGGCACCGGGTGATGACCAAGCTGGGCGCGCAGGACGAGCGCTCCAAGATGCTGCGCACCCATTGCCAGACCTCCGGCGTTTCGTTGCAGGAGCAGGACCCCTACAACAACGTAATCCGCACGACGATTGAAGCCATGGCGGCGATGCTCGGCGGCACCCAGTCGCTGCACACCAATGCGCTGGACGAGGCCATCGCGCTGCCGACGGACTTCTCGGCCCGCATCGCCCGCAACACCCAGATCGTCATCCAGGAAGAGACCGGCATGTGCAATGTCGTCGATCCGCTGGGTGGATCATATTACATCGAGAGCCTGACCAGCGAGCTGGTCGAAAAGGCCTGGGAAATCATCGAGCGCGTTGAAGCCGAAGGCGGCATGGCCAAGGCGGTTGCCGCCGGTTGGCCAAAGGCGATGATCGAGGAAGCCGCCGCTGGCCGTCAGGCCCGGGTGGACAAGGGCGAGGACGTGATCGTCGGCGTCAACAAGTACCGGCTCGGCACCGAAGACCACCTCGATACGCTCGAAGTCGATAACGTTGCCGTGCGCGAAGGGCAGATCGCCCGGCTCAAGACAACCCGAGCCAATCGCGACGAGGCCAAGTGCCGCGCGGCGCTGGCTGCGCTCACCGAAGGCGCAAAGGGCGGCGGCAACCTCCTCGCGCTCGCCGTCGATGCCGCGCGCGAACGGGCGACGCTGGGTGAAATCTCGGATGCGATGGAAGCCGTGTTCGGCCGCTATGGTACGCAGCCGGTGCCGGTGAAGGGCATCTATGGCAGCGCCTATGCCGGTGACAGCCGTTACCAGCAGGTGCTGGATGGCGTTGAATCGGTCTCCAACCGTCTGGGCCGCAAACCGCGCATGCTCGTCGCCAAGATGGGGCAGGACGGGCACGATCGCGGTGCGAACGTGATCGCCTCGGCCTTCAGCGACATGGGCTTTGATGTTGTTTCCGGCCCGCTGTTCCAGACCCCCGAAGAAGCCGCCGCGCTGGCGCTGGAGCATAATGTCGATGCCGTGGGCGCAAGTTCACTGGCTGCCGGGCACAAGACCTTGGTCCCGCAGCTGATCGGTTTGCTGAAAGAAGCCGGCCGCGCGGACATCAAGGTTGTCGCTGGCGGCGTGATCCCGCCGCAGGATTATGATTTCCTCAAGAGCGCGGGTGTGCAAGGTATCTATGGTCCCGGCTCCAACGTGGTCGAATGCGCGGCAGACATGCTGCGCCTGCTTGGCCACAATATGCCGCCGGTTGACGCATAGGGGAGTGCTTGGGGGCATGAAGTACCTGTTTCATCTGGTGATGCTGGTTGTCGTGGCCGATCTGGTGATGGCGTTGGCGGGGTATAGCCTGAACTATGATCGCCGCATCGTGCAGCCCGGCGAAAGCTATTTTGCCGAGGAATTCGGTGATCTTGGCGCGCAGAAAACGCCTACGCTGGCTTGCCGTTACTGGACAGGCATCGGCTCGCGCTTTGCGATCTACCAGTATGGCACCGAAGGTGATGCCAAGTCTGACTGCCCGACCTTTCTGAAGAGGCAATGATCCTTTGACCACTAGCCAAGCCCGTAATGACTGGACGCGCGAGGAAATCGCCGCGCTGTTTGACCTGCCGTTTACCGAGCTGGTTTTCCGCGCGGCCGAGATCCACCGGCAGTCCTTCGATCCGGCCGAGGTGCAGCTTTCCACGCTGCTCTCGATCAAGACTGGCGGCTGCGTGGAGGATTGCGGCTATTGCTCGCAGTCGGTGAAGGCGGATTCGGGCGTGAAAGCCACCAAGCTGATGGGTGTTTCCGAAGTGCTGCAATCGGCGGCGCGGGCAAAGGATCATGGCTCCACCCGCTTCTGCATGGGCGCCGCCTGGCGCAACCCCAAGGACCGCGACATGCCCGCCATCATCGAGATGGTGAAGGGCGTGCGTGAAATGGGGCTGGAAACCTGCATGACACTGGGCATGTTGACCGACTCTCAGGCCGATATGCTGGCCGATGCAGGCCTCGATTACTACAACCACAACGTCGATACGTCGCCCGAACGCTATGGTGAGGTGATCACCACGCGCACCATGGAAGATCGGCTCGATACGCTGGGCCAGGTGCGCCGCGCCGGGATCAACGTCTGCTCGGGCGGCATCGTCGGCATGGGCGAGACGCGGGCCGACCGCGTGGGCTTCATCCACACCCTCGCCACGCTGCCCGATCACCCGCAATCGGTGCCGGTCAACGCGCTGGTGCCGGTCAAGGGCACGGTGCTGGGCGATATGCTGGCCGACACGCCGCTGGCGAAGATCGACGACGTGGAGTTCGTCCGCACGGTCGCAGTGGCGCGGATCACCATGCCGAAATCGATGGTGAGGTTGTCTGCAGGCCGCGAATCAATGAGCGAGATGACGCAGGCCATGTGCTTCCTAGCGGGCGCGAACTCGATCTTCACCGGCGACAAGCTGCTGACGGCTCCGAACGCCGGGGATGACAATGACGCCGCGATGTTCGCGCGGTTGGGGCTGAAGGTGATGGCTATTCAGCAGACCGAAGCGGAAGTTGCGGCGGAGCGGATGCCGAAGGGCTGCGTGAAGCTGGAGGCGTTTGGGTGAACCCATTCAGCCTCTTGAAGGCTATAGCATTTTGGGTTTCGGACTTGCTGACAGGGCGTAATATGCTCCTGCTCCAGATGCGACACCCACTTCTTTATTGGTCACTGGCAATTCCGGTGGCCATCTTACCGATGGTTGCCGTTTTTGCGGCGGCACTGTGGTTCGATGGAATTATAAGTTTTTGAGTTAATCTCGCGTCAGGGAAACAGATGTTCAAAAAAATCCTCATCGCCAACCGTGGTGAAATCGCCTGCCGGGTCATCAAGACGGCCCGCCGCATGGGTATTGCTACCGTCGCGGTCTATTCGGATGCCGATGCGCGTGCGCCGTTCGTAAGGATGGCGGACGAGGCGGTGCATATCGGGCCTTCGCCTGCTTCGGAGAGCTACCTGATCGCCGACAAGATCATCGCCGCGGCCAAGCAGACCGGCGCCGATGCGGTTCATCCGGGCTATGGTTTCCTCTCCGAGCGCACCTCGTTTGCCGAGGCGCTGGCCAAGGAAGGCATCGCCTTTGTCGGCCCGCCGGTGAACGCGATTGCCGCGATGGGGGACAAGATCGAGTCAAAGAAGCTCGCCAAGGCAGCCGGCGTCAATGTCGTCCCCGGCTTCGTCGGCGAGATCGAGGATACCGAGCACGCGGTGCGCATCTCGAACGAGATCGGCTATCCGGTGATGATGAAGGCCAGTGCCGGCGGCGGCGGCAAGGGCATGCGCCTTGCCTACAACGAAAAGGACGTGCGCGAAGGCTTTGAAGCGACCAAGCGCGAAGGCCTGAACTCGTTCGGCGATGACCGCGTGTTCATCGAAAAGTTCATCCTCAACCCGCGCCACATCGAGATCCAGATCCTCGGCGACCAGCACGGCAACATTCTCTATCTCAACGAGCGCGAATGCTCGATCCAGCGCCGCCACCAGAAGGTGGTTGAAGAAGCGCCATCGCCCTTCGTCACGCCCAAGATGCGCAAAGCAATGGGCGAGCAGTGCGTCGCACTGAGCCGCGCAGTGGGCTATTACTCGGCGGGTACAGTCGAACTGATCGTCTCGGGCGCGGACCCGACGGGCGAGAGCTTCTACTTCCTCGAAATGAACACCCGCCTGCAGGTGGAACACCCCGTCACCGAAGCGATTACCGGCATCGATCTGGTCGAACAGATGATCCGCGTCGCTGCTGGCGAGAAGCTCTCGATGACGCAGGACGACATCAAGATCGATGGCTGGGCGATCGAAAACCGCGTGTACGCCGAAGATCCCTATCGCGGATTCCTGCCTTCGACAGGCCGCCTCGTGCGCTACAACCCGCCAGTCGATGGCTGGACGGACGACGGCGCAGAGAACGGTCGCCGCGGCGTTGACGGCATCCGCGTTGATGACGGCGTCTATGAAGGCGGCGAAGTGTCGATGTTCTATGACCCGATGATCGCCAAGCTGATCACGTGGGGGCAGACCCGCGATGAAGCAGCCGACAAGCAGATCGCCGCGCTCGACAGCTTCGAGATTGAAGGCTTGGGCCACAACATCGATTTCGTCTCGGCCATCATGCAGCACCCGCGCTTCCGTTCGGGTGAGCTGACCACCGGATTCATTGCCGAGGAATACCCTGAGGGCTTCCACGGCGCGGCGACATCGGACGAGACCAAGGCGAACATCGCCGCCGTCGCCGGCTTCATCGCCACCGCTCGCGCCGACCGTGCGCGGCAGGTCGATGGCCAGCTCGCCGATCCGCTCGATGCCCCCGCCGAATGGTCAGTGAAGATCGGCGACCGCCGCTTTGAGGTGAGCCTTGTAGGCGAGGACATCACCGTGGACGGCGCTCCCGTTGACCTCGTGATGGAATATACCCCCGGCGACCGTCTGGTTGAGGCTGAGGTCAACGGCGAAGTGCTCGGCATCAAGATCGAGCCCACCCGCAACGGCCTGAAAATGACCACGCGCGGGGCGATCCACCTGGTCGAGATCCTGCCATCACGTCTGGCGCGTCTGACCCAGCACATGATCGAAAAGGTGCCACCAGATCTCTCCAAGTTCCTGATCTGCCCGATGCCCGGCCTGCTCGTCGCGCTGCACGTGGCCGAGGGTGACAAGGTCGAGGCCGGACAGCCGCTCGCGGTGGTTGAAGCGATGAAGATGGAAAACATCCTCCGCGCCGAAAAGTCTGCCACGGTGAAGAAGGTCAACGCCGCTGCGGGTGAGAGCCTGGCGGTGGATGCGGTGATCCTCGAGCTGGAATGAGCTTTGCCGAACTGATTGCGGGGGCCGAGAACCGCGAGCATGGCTTAGCCATCACGGTTCCTGAGACATGGCTGCAGGGCCGAACCGCCTATGGCGGGTTCTCGGCAGCCGTCGCTCTCTCCGCTGCGATGAAGGTGGGCGGCGAGGGCTTGCCCCCCTTGCGCTCTGCGGTGGTGAGCTTTGTCGGCCCGGCTTATGGTGCCTTGGAAGCCCGCGCCCGGGTGCTGCGCCGGGGCAAGAACGCGACATGGATCGGCGCGGAACTGACCCGCGAAGGCGAGGTGACGGCCACCGCTACTTTCGTCTTCATGGGGCCGGTTGAAAGCACGCTTCACCTCAACGATTGCCCGCCACCGGCCTATCTCTCGGCTCCTGAAGACGGCGCGACTTACAAGTCGCATCCGCTGATGCCGGCGTTCATGCGCGAGAACTTCGAGGCGCGTTTCGCCGTGCCCAAGTCTGATGCCAAGCAGCCTGAGCTGTGCTGGTGGGTGCGAATGAACGAGCGCGATGGTCTTGATCCGATGAGCGAAGTCCTGCTGATCGGCGATGCCTTGCCGCCCGGTGTCCTGCCGCTGCTGGGGGCAAGGGTGCCGGTCAGTTCGATGACCTGGCAGGTGAATTTGCTGACGCCTGCGCCGGTTACCCGCGATGGCTGGTTCCTGCTCCGCTCGCGCGGCGACTATGCCGAAACGGGCTGCTCCAGCCAGACAATGACTGTCTGGGATGCCAATGGCGCGCCAGTGGCTTCGGGCATGCAGTCTATCGCTGTGTTTGGCTGATCAGCCGCTCAGCTCTTCGTCCAGAAACGCTGCCACATCGTCCAGCACAACGTCCTTGGCCAGAAAAGCCTGGCCGATCCCGCGCATCAGCAGGAAGGGCAGGGTGCCCGCGTCCATTTTCTTGTCGTGCAGCATATGGGCGACGAGTGTTCCGCCATCGCAGTTGAGCCCCAGCGCGGAGACTTCGTGCGGCATTCCGGCCTGGGCGAAATGGGCAGCGATCCGCGTGGCGTCGCTCGCTTCCATCAATCCGCGCCGCACCGAATAGCGAGCCGCCAGCACCATGCCGAGCGCCACGCCCTCGCCATGCAGCAGTCGGTCCGAGAACCCGGTTTGCGCTTCGAGCGCATGGCCGAAGGTGTGGCCGAGGTTCAACAGCGCGCGAACGCCGGTGGTTTCATGCTCGTCCTCGGCAACAATCCGCGCTTTGGCTTCAACCGAGCGGGCGATGGCAAATTCGCGCGCTGCCGGATCGCCCGTCAGCAGTTCCGCGCCGTGCGCCTCGCACCAGGCGAAGAACCCGGCATCCCCCAGCAGGCCGTATTTCACCACCTCGGCATAACCGGCAGCGACTTCACGGCGGGGCAGAGTGTCCAGCGCTTCGGGATCGGCGAGAACCAGCGAGGGCTGGTGGAATGCGCCGACAAGGTTCTTGCCTGCCGCCGTATTGATCGCCGTCTTGCCGCCAACACTCGAATCGACTTGCGCGAGCAGGGTGGTGGGGAGCTGGATGAACTTGCAGCCGCGCTTAAGGATCGCAGCAGCAAAGCCGGTGAGATCGCCGATAACCCCGCCGCCAAGCGCCAGAATGTGATCGCCGCGATCAACTTCCTCGGCCAGCAACCAGTCAACCGTGGCGGCGAGTTCCTGCCAGCCCTTGGTCTGCTCGCCGGGCGGGAGGATGCGCCAGACTGCCTGTTTGCCTGCTGCGCTCAGCGAGGCTTCAACCTTGCCTCCCCATGCGGCGTGGACATTGGCATCGGTGATAATCGGCACCCGCACCTTGCGCAGCCGCTCGCCGCACTCCTCGGCCACGCGGGTTAACAGGCCGGGGGCGACGCGGACTTCATAGGGGCGGCCAGCAATGGCTACGGGGATCACAGCCATGCTGAAATGTCCTTGATGATCTGCGCGACGGTTACGCTGTGGGGGGCATTGCCGCTGACAACCTTGATCGCCGCCTGCGAATAGAACGGTTCGCGTTCAGCCCGCAGACGGCCGAGGATTTCCCTGGGATCGCCCTGCTTCAAAAGCGGGCGATTGTCCTTGCGGCTTGTCCGCTCGACCAGCGTATCGACATCGGAATCAAGCCACACCGAGATAGCGCGATCGAGAATCAGCTGGCGGGTGGAATCGTTGCAAAAGGCACCGCCGCCGGTGGCGATGACCTTCGGTTTGTTGCCTGCCTCACCGATCAGGCGGGCGATCACGCGCCGCTCGCCATCGCGGAATTCGGCCTCGCCATGCTGTTCAAACATTTCGGGAATGGTCATCTGGGCGGCTTCTTCGATCGCTTCATCGGCATCGACGAAGGCCAGATGCAGCACCTGCGCCAGTTTGCGCCCCACCGTTGTCTTGCCGACGCCCATCATTCCGACGAGCACGATTGGCCGATCGATCCGTTCGGCAAGCGCGCTTATTTCATCGCCTGACAGGGTTTGCTCAACAAGGTCCATTGCAGCGCCGCCTATACTTGCGATAAGCCGTTATGCAAACCAGAGGGTGGCGCGGGATAACCCGTCCAAGCACAGGATCGCAGATGGAAGTGCCAAGGCGCAAGAAGATGATGGTTGGCGTTGTGGTCGGCGCGGCAGTGCTTGTCGCCTATGCGTGGTTCGATGGCGGCAGCCAGTCGCTGCATACCATTTCGCAGGATCTGGCCGTTCCGGGGGATGCCCGGTGAAGCGGACGCACCTGTTCACCGGCGCAGCGCTGCTGCTGACTTCGGCCATCGCGCTGGCGCAGCAGGGGCCGGAATCGATCCTGCCACCGGGTTTTGACAAGCCGGCCGCGAAGCCTGCGGCCAAGCCAGCGGCACCTGCGGCCGCTCCGGCAGCGGGACAGGCCGCCGGGGCAGCGACGGGGGCAAGTCAGGCGGCGAGCAGCGGCACTGGCACTGCGCCTGTTGCCCTGCCTTCGAATCTGCCATCGCTCGATAAGCTGCAGTCGATGACACCAGAAGAGCTCGCGGCGCTGCTGGGCAACAAGCCGAAGGTCGATATGCCCTCAGGCGCGGGCCACGCGCTCAAGCGGATGGGCGTGATTGATGAAAGCGAAGGCGGGCTTCCTGCCTGGACGCTTTCGCATCAGGATGCCTCGCTGGTGGGTGCGATTCTTGCCGGCAATAACGGCCGGATCATCTCGCGGTGGGGGCATATTCTGCTCCGTCGTGCGCTGGCATCGCGCCTCGATGCGCCGGTGGGGATGCACCCGGCGGATTTCGTGGCCCTGCGCACTGCACTGCTCGTGCGCATGGGTGAGGGCGAAGCGGCGCGGGCGCTGGCGCAGGATATCGACACCTCGAATTACAATCCCGCGCTGACGCAGGCGGCGATCGATGCCTATGTCCTGACGGCTGACTATGGCGGTGCCTGTCCGGTGGTGATCTGGCAGGGCGGCGCGCGCAAAGACAGCCAGTGGAAAGCGCTGCAGGCGATCTGCAATGCTTTTTCCAGCAATGGCACCAAGGGCATGGGGCAACTTGACCGCCTCGGCCCGGGCGGAGGGCTTGAGCAGATCGATCTGTTACTGACGCAGAAATATGCCGGTGCTGCCGGGCGTGCCCAGCGCGCGGTGAAGATCGAATGGGACGAGGTCGCAGACCTTACGCCTTGGCGCTATGGCATGGCGCTGGCAGTCGGGATTGAGCCGCCTGCCAAGCTGGTTTCTGGCGCACCGGCCTATGTTCGCGGCATGGCTGCGACGATTCCGGCGGCTTCCTTGCAAAGCCGCGCGGCCTCTGCCGATGTTGCCGGGGCGAATGGCGTGCTCTCCAGTGCCGCCATGGTCGATCTTTACAGCCAGATCTATTCTGGCGGTGGTTCGGATGAATTTGCCGACCGGGCCACGGCGCTGCAATCAGCCTACCTCGCGGCAGCTCCGGCCGATCGCCTGTCGGCAATCAAGCAGCTTTGGGGCGACGCGGGCGCGCCGCAGTATTATTCGCGGCAGGTGCTCACAGCCTATGCTGCGGCCCGCTTGCCGGTCGAATCGTCATGGTCTGCCGATGCGCCGGGCCTGATTGCCTCGATGCTCGCAGCCGGGCTTGATGCCAACGCCTTGCGCTGGGGTTCGGTCGTGCCGGATGGCAGCGAGGGCTGGGCGCTGCTGGCGCTGGTGCAGCCGGTGCGGCGCGGCGATGTTACGGCCGACCAGATCAACACCTTCCACGGCAATGACAAATCGGAAGAGAGCCGCAAGACCGCGTTTCTTGTCGCAGGTCTCGCCGGACTGGGGCGTTTGCCCAAGACATCGGCTGCCGATCTGGCGCAGAAGTATGATTTCACGCTCGATCGTCCATCGCGCTGGACCGCGCTGATCGACAAGGCGGCAGAGGTTGGCAATCCCACTCTGGTCGCCCTTCTGGCGGGTGTCGGCATGCAGGGCACGGGCTGGGACAAGATGACCGCGCGTAATCTCTACCACATCGTCGCGGCACTTGATCGGGTCGGACTATCTGCCGAGGCGCGGATGATTGCCGCCGAAGCTGTGGCCAGAGGCTGAACTGACCCAAGCGGTTGATGCCTTCCTCGCCATGCTCGCCGCCGAGCGGGGGGCAGCGGTCAATACGATTGCCGCCTATCGCCGCGACCTCGCAGGGGCTGGCGAGGAACTTGGCGATCTGACCAAGGTTGGCAGCAAGGAACTGGCGAGCCTTGGCGACGTCTGGCGTGATCTTGCGCCCTCCAGTCTGGCCCGAAAATGCTCGGCCTTGCGGCAGTTCTTTGCCTTCCTTCAGGATGAGGGCATTCGCGAGGACGATCCATCTCCCGCCCTGCCAAAGCCGCGCACACGGCGGCCTTTGCCGCGTTTGCTCTCGCATGGAGAGGTGGAGGCGCTGTTCGCCACGGCTGAGGCGGAGGCCGGTTCAGGTCGTCCCGATGCCGTGCGAATGCTGACCTTGCTTGAACTGCTCTATGGCTCTGGCCTGCGCGCTACCGAACTGGTTTCGCTCAATCTGAATGCCGTACCGCGTGATGTTCCGTTCCTGATGATCACCGGCAAGGGCGGGCAGCAGCGGATGGTGCCGGTGAGTACCAGAGCGCAGCAGGCCCTTTCGCGCTGGTTGGCGGTCAGGATTGGTGAGGGGCGGATGCTGTTCCCCTCGCGATCGGCCAAAGGCCACATCACGCGCGTGCGCCTGTTCCAGATGCTGCGCGAGCTGGCGGGCAGGGCCGGGCTGGATCCGGAAAAGGTTTCTCCACACGTGCTGCGCCATGCGTTTGCGACACACCTGCTTGAGGGCGGCGCTGATCTTCGCGTGCTGCAGACACTGCTCGGCCATGCCGACATCGCGACGACCGAGATTTACACCCATGTCGACGGGGCAAGGCTGGTTTCTCTGGTCAATGCCAAGCATCCGCTTGCAGCGCATCGTAGGGGCGATTAGAGCGACGGCAATGGTATCCTATCTCGAATTCGAAAAGCCGCTTGCCGCGCTTGAAGCCCGCATCTCCGAACTGCGCACGACGGCAGTGGATGGTGAACTGGACCTGGCCTCCGAAGTTGCGCGCCTCGAAAAGAAAAGCGCCAACCTGCTGGCCAGCACCTATGCGGCGCTGACGCCCTGGCAGAAGACGCAGGTTGCGCGCCATCCGATGCGGCCGCATTTCCTTGATCTGGTGGGCCTTGCCTTCACCGACTTCGAGCCGCTGGGCGGCGATCGCTATTTTGGCGAGGACGAAGCGATCATTGGCGGCTTTGCCCGTTTGGGTGAACGGCGGGTAATGCTGATCGGCCATGAAAAGGGCAACGACACGCAAAGCCGCCTCCGCCACAATTTCGGCATGGGCAAGCCCGAGGGCTATCGCAAGGCGATTCGCCTGATGGAGCTGGCCGGGCGTTTTGGCGTTCCGGTGGTTACGCTGGTGGATACCTCGGGCGCATTTCCCGGGGTTGAGGCAGAAGAACGCGGTCAGGCCGAAGCCATTGCCCGCTCGATTGAAGCCTGCCTTGATTTGCCGGTGCCGATGGTCGCGGTGATCGTCGGTGAAGGTGGTTCGGGCGGGGCCGTGGCGCTCGCCAGTGCCGAGAAGGTGCTGATGTTCGAGCACGCGGTCTATTCGGTGATCTCGCCCGAGGGTGCGAGCTCGATCCTGTGGCGCACGGCGGAAAAGGCCCCCGATGCGGCCGAAGCAATGAAGGTTACCGCGCAGGATCTGCTGCGCCTGAAAGTGATTGATCGCATCGTCGCCGAGCCGGTTGGCGGTGCCCATCGCAATCCGGCAGCTGCGGCGGCAGCGCTCGGCAAGGCCATCGGCGAAGAGCTGGACGGGCTGGCAAAGCTCGCCGCAGCGTCCCGCACGACCATGCGTGAAGAACGCTACCTGCGCATCGGCAGGGGTTGACGCAGACCGCTCTACGGTTGAACCATGGGGGTGGTCGCACCCCTCAATACCTTCGGGGGGCAGCTCAGTCTGCATTTCAGGAGGGCCAGAATTATGGCTGAATTCAATCGCACATGGGTTATTGGCTTGCTCGGCGTGAGCATGTTGGCGCTTTCGCCTGGATTGGCTCAGGCCAGGACTGTCGCCAAACCCGCAGCGCAGCCAGCAGCCCCGGCGGCGGCACCCGTTCAATCAATCAGCGCGTCAGACAAGGCGGAAGGTGCAAAGGCCCATCCGCAGCTGCTGCAGGAATTCGGCGGAAGCGTAACCGGCAGGCAGGCAACCTACGTTGAAGGTGTAGGCAAGACGATCGCGGTCCAGTCCGGCCTTGGCAATGCCAAGTCCGAATTCACGGTGACGCTGCTCAATTCCTCGGTGAACAACGCCTTCGCGATCCCCGGCGGCTATATCTACGTCACGCGCGAACTGGTTGGCCTGATGAACAATGAGGCTGAACTCGCAGGCGTTCTGGGCCACGAAGTTGGCCACGTTGCCGCGCAGCATCAGAAGAAGCGGCAGGCAGCAGCACAGCAGAACGCGATTATCGGTGTGATTGGCTCGGTGCTGTCCGGCGTGTTGCTGGGTAACAATGCGCTCGGCAAGATCGGCCAGCAGGTTTTCAGCCAAGGCTCGCAGATGCTCACGCTGAAATATTCTCGCGGTCAGGAAACCGAAGCCGACAATCTCGGCATCGATTACCTGCGCAAGGCGGGATACGATCCGCGGGCAATGAGCACGGTGCTGCAAAGCCTGGCGAATCAGAACAATCTGGAAGCCACCCTGCAAGGTTCGAACACACGGGTGCCGGAATGGGCATCAACCCATCCGGCGGATGGCCCGCGTATCAAGGCTGCGCTCGATCGCGCGGGTTCTGCCGCCACCGGCATCACCAATCGCGACAAGTTCCTCACCGGAATCGATGGTATCATGTGGGGTGATGATCCGCATCAGGGCGTCATTGAAGGGCGCAAGTTCCTTCACCCCGATATGAAGTTCGCCTTTGAAGCTCCGCAGGGCTTTTATCTGGTGAATGGCACCACCTCGGTTGCCATCGCCGGGCAGTCAGCAAAGGGCGAACTTTCGAACGGCGCCTATAGCGGCGATCTTGATACCTATGTGAATGCGGTATTCGCCGGGCTGGACAAGAACGGGCAGGCCTCGATCCGTCCGGCTTCGATCCAGCACACCACGGTGAACGGGATTCCGGCCGCCTATGGCGCGGCGCGGGCGAACAACGATAGCGGAACGGTTGATGTGATCGTCTTTGCCTATGAGCTTGGCCCCAAGCAGGCAGTCCATTTCCTGACCGCGGCGCAGACCGGCGGCGCAGATGTGTTCAATTCGATGTTCGGATCGATGCGCAAGATCACCGATTCGGAAGCTGCGGCAGTGAAACCGCGCAAGGTATCGGTTCAGACTGTCAAGAAAGGCGACACGGTGCAGTCGCTGTCAGCGCGGATGGCCTATTCCGATCATCAGCTTGAACGCTTCCTGGTGCTCAACGGACTGACCGAAACGAGCAATCTGTTGCCCGGCCAGAAGGTCAAACTGGTCGTTTACTGAACGCAAACGAAGAAAGGGCGGCAAGTTTCCTTGCCGCCCTTCCAAATTTCTCAGCTATTCGCTTAAGATTAAGCGTTAGCCGAAGCCATCTGCGAAGAAGTCTTCGAGAAGGTCTTGTTCAGTTCGCTGCCGAGACCGGTAACGGTCGACATGATGGCAACAGCGATAAGTGCTGCGATCAGGCCGTATTCGATGGCGGTGGCACCAGCTTCGTCGCGGAAGAGCTTGTTGATGAACTTCATGATTGGTCTCCAATAGTAGTCGTCTAGTTTACCCAGCTCGTCCCGTCCCACCGGTAGAGCCATGCCAGAATTAGGCGGCAAGTCTTGAGAAATGATTAATGTCAGGCGGCAGAAGTTGCGTTCGAAACGGTCGTGCTGACCTTCGTCCACATCTTGTTTACCTCACTCGCAAGGCCAGTCATTCCGACCATGACAGACATGGCGACAAGACCAAGGAGTAGTGCATACTCGATGGCAGTTGCGCCTTGTTCATCACGGGCGATATTGAGAAGTGCCTTGGTCATCATTTCTAAATGCCGTCTTCCTTCGTGCAGTTCCGATTTTGGGTTTCAACAGTTAAGATTTGGTTATCGGCGGAGAGCGATTTGGCAGAAGATCCGACATTCCAGATTGTCGTTGCCGCGGCTCTAATCGCGTCCGACGGGAAAATACTTATGCAGCTCAGGCGTGCTGATGCGGCGCATGGCGGGCTTTGGGAGTTTCCGGGCGGCAAGATCGAGGCCGGAGAATCCCCGATTTCCGCGCTGATTCGCGAATTACATGAGGAATTGGGTATTTCCGTAGCGCCGGATTCACTCATCCCCGCCGGATTTGCGGCTGAAGATCCGGAACCAACCCGTTCCAGATTGCCGATTGCTATTTTTCTTTACACCTGCCGGAAGTGGGACGGCGAGGTGCAGTGCCTCGATGCCGAAGCAATTGGCTGGTTTGCGGGCCGGGATATTACTGCACTGCAGATGCCGCCGCTTGATGTGCCGCTGGCAGCACAACTGAATCGATTGCTGTCTGCCGGAGTGATTTAAGGCATTGCCAATCCTGATTCACCTGCCTATGTGCGCCACTCCAACGCGCCCGTAGCTCAGCTGGATAGAGCATCAGACTACGAATCTGAGGGTCGGACGTTCGAATCGTTCCGGGCGCGCCATTACAAAAAGAGCCATCCGCAAGGGTGGCTCTTTTCGTTTGTGGCGGATCGTCTGCGCGATCATGACTGGTGCGCCCGATTGGCAGCGGCCCAAACCGCGATTAAGGCCGGTGCGACATTTTCAGCAGAAAGAGCGCGCCCGATGGCTTTCAAGACCCGCATCACCGAAATGCTCGGTATCGAACATCCGATCGTTCAGGGCGGCATGATGTATGTCGGCTATGCCGAACTCGCGAGCGCTGTTTCCAATGCGGGCGGCCTTGGCACGATCACCGCGCTGACCCAGCCCAGTCCCGAGGCGCTGCGCGATGAAATCGAGCGTTGCCGTTCGATGACATCAAAGCCCTTCGCGGTGAATATCACCGTACTGCCTTCGATTACGCCGCCTGACTACAAGGCCTTCGCCCAGGCTGTGATCGATTCGGGCGTGAAGGTCGTGGAAACGGCAGGCACGGCCGAAGTGCGCGAGCTTTGGGCAATGATGAAGCCGCACGGCATCACCATCTTGCACAAGTGCACTGCCGTGCGTCACGCACTCTCCGCCGAGCGCAATGGCTGTGACATCATTTCGATCGACGGATTCGAGTGCGCGGGTCACCCGGGCGAGGACGATATTCCCGGGCTGATCCTGATTCCGGCTGCGGCTGACAAGGTGAAGATACCCATGCTCGCCTCGGGCGGCATAGGCGATGGCCGCGGTCTGGTCGCGGCCTTGGCATTGGGCGCAGAGGGCATCAACATGGGGACACGTTTCTGCGCCACGCAGGAGGCGCCGATCCATCCGAACATCAAGCAGAAGTATGTCGAGAATGACGAGCGCGGCACGAACCTGATCTTCCGCAGCCTCCACAACACGGCCCGCGTCGGCAAGAACGGTGTCTCGGATGAGGTGGTGCGCCGGCTGAAAGAACCCGGCGCAAAGTTTGAGGATGTTCGCGAACTGGTCATGGGTTCGAAAGGCAAGGAGATCCTGAAGTCAGGCGAAGTAGAGGGCGGCATCTTCTGGGCAGGTATGATCCAGGCGCTGATCCACGATATCCCCACCTGCCAGGAACTGATGGACCGGATCATTGGCGATGCGGAGGCTATCGTGAAGGGCAGGCTGGCCGGAATGCTCGTCTGATCGGCCTGCCGGTTAGGTCTTGCGTTCCCCTGCCCAAATGTGCAGGGGATTTAACCGATCAATTAACCTGAGTCCGAGGACACGACCATGGCTGCCGCCGAACAGATTAACGACACCCCTGAAGCTCGCGAAATCGCCGAGATCATTGCCCGCAGCCGCGCTGCACAAGCACAGATCGCCGATGCCACGCAGGAGCAGGTTGACCTCTGGATTCGCGGCATGGTCTGGGCTGTGGCCAAGGAATCGACTGCCGAAATGATCGCGCAACACACCGTCGATGAGACGCAGCTGGGCAATTACGACGGCAAGTACCTCAAGATCTTCCGCAAGACCCGCGCCACGCTGATGGACATCATCGACGACAAGTCGGTGGGCGTGATCGAAGAGGACAAGGCTCGCAACATCATCAAAATCGTCAAGCCGATCGGCGTGATCGGAGCGCTTTCGCCCTCGACCAATCCCGAGGCAACGCCGGTGATCAAGGCGATCTCGGCCGTGAAGGGCCGCAACTCGATAATCGTTTGCCCGCATCCGCGCGCGAAGATCACCAACAAGATCATCTGCAACCTGATGCGCGATGCGCTGGTCAAGATGGGTGCGCCTGCTGATCTGGTCATTCCGATCGAAACCCCTTCGGTGGAAAAGACCAACGAAGTGATGCGCCAGTGCGACCGGATTCTCGCCACCGGCGGCACGCCGATGGTGAAGGCTGCCTATAGCTCGGGGACGCCTGCACTGGGCGTTGGCGTCGGCAATGCGGTGATCACCGTTGATGATACGGCCGACCTTGATGACGCCGCTGAAAAGATCCGCATCTCCAAGACGCTCGATCTCGCGGCTTCGTGCTCGTCGGACAATGCAGTGGTCCTGTTCGATTCGATCTATGACGCGATGCTCGAAAAGCTGGTCCATCAGGGCGGCTATGTCGTAAGCGAAGACGAGAAGCAGAAGCTGCAGAATGTCATCTGGGTTGATGGCCACATCAACGCCAATGCGGTTGCCCAGCCCGCCGAGAAGATCGCCGGGATGGCCGGATTTGGTCTGCCGGAAGGCAAGATATTCTTCATCGTGCCCGAAACCGGCGCTGGCCCCGAATATCCGTTCTCGGGCGAGAAGATGACTGTCACCATGGCGCTCTACCGCGCCAAGGATCTCGACGAAGCCATCGCGCTGACCAACCAGATCCAGGCCTACCAGGGTCAGGGCCATTCGTGCGGCATCTATTCGCGCTCGGACGACAACATCATCAAGCTCGCCATGGGCACCAAGACCAGCCGCGTCATGGTCAACCAGCCGCAGTCGGCCTCGAACTCAGGCAACCTGTGGAACGGCATGCGCCAGACCTTCAGCCTTGGTTGCGGTTCGTGGGGCGGCAATGCGACCAACAATAACATTACGTGGCAGGATCTGGTCAATGTGACCTGGGTTTCCAAGCCGCTCGGGCAGACCAAGGTTATCCCGAGCGATGAAGACCTGTTCGGCAAGGATGTCATCGAGCTGATCGGCTGATCCATGACCGGACAATTCGATCTCACAGAGGACCAGCTCGCCATCCAGGACATGGCGCGAAAGTTCACGGCTGATCGTATCACGCCCCATGCTGCGAAGTGGGACGAGGATCATCACTATCCGGTGGACGTTTGGAAGGCTGCGGGCGAGCTGGGCTTTGGCGCGATCTATGTGTCCGAAGAGATGGGCGGTATCGGGCTCGGCCGGCTTGAGGCAGCGCTGATCATGGAGGCCATGGCCTATGGTTGCCCGGCAACCAGCGCCTATATCTCGATCCACAACATGGCCGCCTGGATGATCGACACCTTCGGCGGGGACGAGATCAAGGCACGCTATCTGCCCGATCTTGTCTCGATGGAGAAGATCGCGAGCTATTGCCTTACCGAACCGGGGTCCGGATCGGACGCCGCAGCGCTGAAAACCACCGCTCGGCTTGATGGCGATCACTACGTGATCAACGGCACCAAACAGTTCATCTCGGGCGGGGGTGTGAACGACATTTATGTCGTGATGGTCCGCACGGGAGTAGATGGCCCCAAGGGTATTTCCTGTCTGGTTGTCGAAAAGGACACGCCGGGCCTGTCCTTCGGTGCTCCAGAGAAGAAGCTGGGCTGGAATGCCTCGCCCACCGCACAGGTGATCTTTGACAACGTAAAGGTTCCGGTCGCCAACCGTGTCGGCGCCGAGGGTGACGGCTTCAAGTTCGCCATGGCGGGCCTTGATGGCGGCCGCATCAATATCGGCGCTTGCTCGCTCGGCGGGGCACAGCGCTGCCTTGATGAGGCGGTGCAGTACGTCAAGGATCGCAGCCAGTTCGGCCAGCCGATTGCCGCCTTTCAGAACACGCAGTTCCAGCTCGCCGACATGGCAACCGACCTGGAGGCGGCGCGCGCGCTGCTTTACCTCGCAGCGACGAAGGTTACGGCGAACGCGCCAGACAAATCCCGCTTTTCGGCCATGGCCAAGAAGCTGGCATCGGACAGTGGCAGCGAGATCGTTGACAAGGCGCTGCAGATGTTCGGCGGCTATGGCTATCTCAAGGACTATCCGATTGAGCGCTTCTGGCGCGATCTTCGGGTCCACCGCATCCTTGAGGGCACCAATGAGGTGATGCGGATGATCATCGGCAGGGACTTGCTGAAATGAGCAATACCGACGAACTGATTGTTCGCCGCGAGGGTTCTGCAGGCTTTTTGACGCTGAACCGCCCAAAGGCAATCCATGCGCTGACGCAAGGCATGGATCACGCGATGACCGAGGCACTGCTGGCCTGGAAAGATGATCCCGCGGTAAAAGCCGTGATCATCGATCACAGCGAGGGCAGGGGCTTCTGCTCGGGCGGCGATATCAACCTACTGCGCAATTCTGCTCTAAACGATGGCGGCGTTTCGGGGCTGGCTTTCTTCTATGAGGAATACCAGCTCAACAACCTGCTGATGACCTATCCCAAGCCCGTGATCGCCTTCATGGACGGCATCACCATGGGCGGCGGTGTCGGCATCTCGCAGCCAGCGCGCTTTCGCGTGGCGACCGAGAACACCCGCTTTGCCATGCCGGAGACGGGCATCGGCCTGTTCCCTGATGTGGGCGGTGGCTGGCACCTCTCGCGCCTGCCGGGCCGGATCGGCCAGTTCCTTGCCCTTACCGGTGCACGGATTGATGGCGCGGAATGCCTGTGGGCTGGCCTTGCCAGCCATTACCTGAGCGCCGAGCACCTCGCTGATGCCAAGTCGCGGATCGTCGCGGGTGAGGAGCCCGGTGCCGTGCTCTCCGCATTGGCTACGGAGCCACCCGCAGCCCGCATCGCCGCAAATGCTGCACTGATCGCCAGGCACTTCGCCTCAGACCGCTACGAAGACATCCTCGCCAGCCTTGAAGCCGATGGCGGTGAATGGGCGGCAAAGGAGCTGGCGACGCTCCGCACCAAAAGCCCGCAAACCTGCAAGGTCGCGCTGCGCCAGCTGCATGACAGTCTTTCCTGCGCGACCTTCGCCGATAACATGGTGATGGAATACCGCATCGCCTCGCGCGTCCTCACCCGGCCCGATTTCGCCGAGGGCGTGCGCGCTGTGATCGTCGACAAGGACAACAACCCGAAGTGGAACCCGGCGACGCCCGAAGAGGTGTCTGACGAACTGATCGATTCGATCTTCGCGCCGCTGCCCGCTGACAAGGAATGGAAACCCCTATGAGCTACGAAACAATCCTGGTTGAACAGCGCGGCGCGGTTACCCTGCTGACGATCAACCGCCCGCAGGCACTGAACGCACTCAACAGTCAGGTGCTCGAAGACCTGATCGACGCTTTCGCCAAGTTTGAGGCTGATCCAACACAGGGCTGCGCGGTAATCACCGGCGCGGGCGAAAAGGCTTTCGTTGCCGGTGCCGACATCAAGGAAATGGTCGATAAGTCTGGCGCGGATTTTTACGCCGGTGATTTCTTTTCAAAGTGGACGACCCACATCGTCAAGCTGGTGCGCAAGCCCTGGATCGCGGCGGTCAATGGCTTTGCGCTGGGCGGCGGCTGCGAAGTGGCGATGATGGCTGACTTCATTATCGCGTCCGAGAATGCACGCTTCGGCCAACCCGAAATCAAGCTGGCAGTTGCGCCCGGCATGGGCGGTTCACAGCGCCTCACCCGCGCGGTCGGAAAGTCCAAGGCTATGGACATGTGCCTGACCGGCCGGATGATGGACGCCGCCGAGGCTGAACGTTCGGGTCTTGTCAGCCGTGTGGTCCCGGCCGCAGAATTGCTCGAAACCGCGCTGAAGGTTGCCGCTGAGATAGCCGCGATGCCCCCGCTGGCAACCATGATGAACAAGGAAATGGTCAACATTGCCTTCGAAACCACGCTTGACCAGGGTCTGCTCGCCGAGCGCCGGATGTTCCAGGTGCTTGCCGCGACCGAGGACAAGGCCGAGGGCATGACCGCCTTCGTCGAGAAGCGTCCGGGTGTCTGGAAGGGGCGCTAAGTCATGAAGATCGCATTCATCGGACTTGGTAACATGGGCGGCGGCATGGCTGCCAATCAGGTCAAGGCGGGCCACGAAGTCCGCGCCTTTGATCTTTCGCCAGAGGCCCTTGCCAAGGCAAAAGAGAACGGTTGTTCAACATTCGACACCGTGCGCGACGCCGTGGAAGGGGTCGATGCTGTGGTTTCGATGCTGCCGAACGGCAAGATCGTCAGCAGTGTTTACAACGCAGATGTGATTGGCGTGGCACCGGCGTCGGCGATCCTCCTCGATTGCTCGACGATCGACGTTGCCACCGCAATAGCCGTCGGTGAGGCCGCAAGCGCTGCAGGCTACGATGCTGTGGATGCGCCGGTTTCCGGCGGGATTGCGGCGGCCAATGCCGGTACGCTGACGTTCATGGTTGGCGGCAATGACGAAGCCTTTGCCCGGGCAAAGCCCATCCTTGATGCCATGGGCAAGGCCGTGATCCATGCGGGCGGCCTGGGGGCAGGGCAGGCAGCCAAGATCTGCAACAACATGATGCTCGGCATCCACATGATCGGCACCTGCGAGGCCTTTGCCATGGCCGAAAAACTCGGGCTCGATCCGCAGACCTTCTATGACATTGCCTCGGTTTCATCGGGCCAGAGCTGGTCGATGACGAGCTATTGCCCGGTTCCGGGTGCTGGCCCGCAAAGTCCTGCTGACAATGGCTACCAGCCCGGCTTCGCCGCGGCGCTGATGCTCAAGGACCTGCGTCTTGCCATGGAAGCCGCTGAAACGGCTGGCGTGAAAGCCGAAATGGGCGAGCGTGCGCGCCAGATCTATGAGGCTTATGTCGAAGCCGGAAATGGCGGAATGGATTTCTCGGGCGTGATCAACACGCTTTAGGCTCAAGCCTTGCGGGTGCTCTCGCGTTCGAGCAGGCGAACCGGCACACGCCGCTCGTCGCCTTCATTGCCGCCAATCAGGGCAAGCAGCTTTTTGACAAGCATTGTTCCCGCCGATTCAAAGTCCGGCTCGATCGAGGTCAGTGGCGGCGATGAATGGGCACCGCCACGGTTGCCGTCAAAGCCGATCAGGCCGATCTCGCTGGGCACCTGCTTGCCAAGATGCTTTAGTTCTTCAAGCGCGCCAAGGGCGATTTCGTCGCAGGCCGCAAAGATCGCGTCGCAGGGCCAACCCGCTTCAGCGAGTGCCTGAACGCCCTTGCGCCCCTGTTCCTCGCGGCTGAGTGTCTCATCAATTTCGACGAGTTTGGGCTCGATACCTTCCTCGTGCAGCCGCTCGGCAAAGCCCTCCCAGCGCTCCTTGAACTGGCGCTGCGGGGAATGCTCGGTGCCAAGATAGACGATGCGGCGATATCCGCGTTCGATCAGATGGCTGGCTGCCAGCCGCGCGCCGCCGTGATTATCGCTGCGGATCCAGTCAAAATCATCGAATGGCGATCCCCAGCAGACGAGGTGTGCACCCGCATCGTGCAGGCCCCGGAAGTAGTCCCAGGCCTGACGGTTGGCCGTGCTGCCAATGATGATCAGGCCGTCGGCTTTGCGCTGTTCCTCGTAAAGGCCCCACAGGCTCTCGGCCGTATCCTGAAACGAAACCAGCGTTTCATAATCGCAGGCTGAAGCCGCCGCGCAGATTGAGCCGAGCAGCGAGTAGTAGAACGGGTTCACGTCTTTGCGCAGCTCGCCGGGTCGGCAAATCACGACGACAGCCAGAGTTCCCGTTTTTCCGGTGCGCAGGCGGGCGGCGTTTTCATCGACGTGATAATTGAGCTCGCGCGCTGCTTCCATAACCCGCGCGCGGGTTGCCTCGCTGACAACGGGATCGCCGGTGAGCGCGCGCGAAACCGTCGACTGGCTGACCCCGGCACGCGCCGCTACATCAAAACTGGTAACCCGATGCTGCCGCATAAATGTGCCCGATTCCCCTCTGAGCCTTCCTATGCATGGCTAGCAGGGCGAAAGTCCAGCCTTGCGGGTATGCAGAGTTATGACTGGAGCAAATGGGGGCTGAGCAGGAGGAGCATCTTTACGTCAATTGCGTCACCCATCGCGCGCCGCTCTTCAATGAAAGCTGGCAATGCGCTCATCGCGACCCGGTGGACGGTGATGTTCTCGCCCTCGGTTCCGCCACCGCTGCTGACCTTTTTCAGATCATGCGCGCGCACCAGAGTGAAGCTCTCGGTTACCATCCCGGGCGATGACCAGAATTCGCCGAGCGGTTCGATGCGGCCTGCCTGATAGCCGGTTTCTTCCTCCAGCTCGCGCGCGGCTGCGGCGCTGTCTTCCTCGCCTTCGACATCGTCGTGGTCACCGATTAGCCCTGCGGGCAGTTCGATGCAGTTGCGCCCCAAGGGGATGCGGTATTGTTCGACGAGGATGACGTGATCCTCCTCGTCAATCGCGAGGATAACGGCCGCGCGGATGCCGCGGGCGCGGCTGACATATTCCCACTTTCCATCAACCTTGGTGGTGATGAAGCGGCCCTGCCATACGATTTCTTCTGCCAATTAAACCTCGATCAAACGGTCCGGAATTTCGTTCTGATCGTCATCGGCGCGCGGGAAATGTTCCGCAAGGACAACACCGACCTTTTCAACCGCCTGGGCAAGCCCTTCGGCCATATGTCCGGCCTTGATCTGCACGAGCAAAGCGGCGAGGGCATCGCCCCAGACTTCGGCTGGAACCTGTGAGGCGATCGAGCTGTCGGCGACAATCTCTGCCCGGCGTTCGGCCAGCGAGAGGTAGATCAGAATGCCCGTTCGGCCTTGGGTCCGGCGCTCGGCCCCGACCTTGAAGCAAGTCACTGCGCGGGCGCGGACGCGGGCGTGTTTGATAGGGCCGGGAACCAGCCACAGCCGGAATGGCCGCCATTGCAGAATCAGCCAGGTGCCGAGGAACTTCAGCGTGGCCACCAGCGCGGCAATGCCCATCACCTCGCGCGGGGTCCATTCCTGCACCCAGTTGCCAAACAGCCGGTCCCAGAGGTTCAGGTAAAAGCCGGTAAAGGTCGCCAGAACGCACAGAGCGAGGAGGGCAATCGCTGCCGCCCATGCGAGAGCAACGTCGGCGTAGCTGTCTGATTGCTCGGACATGATCGTGACGATTTCGCCAGCCGTATTGGCTTCGGCCTTGCGCACGGCCTCGCTCACCAGTTTGCGGCCGGCATCATCCATGGGAGTTGGTATGGCCATAATAGTCTCCTACCAGCTGCCCGATGCACCGCCGCCGCCGAAGCTGCCGCCGCCACCTGAAAATCCGCCGCCACCGCCCCAGTCGGAACCGCCGCCGCTGGACCAGCCGCTGCCGCCACCCCGCCCACGGCTCATGCTGTCGAGCACTGACCAAAGCACAATCGGGCCAAGACCATTGGAGCGATAGACACCGCGCGAGCGCCGGATCATCGGCAGGATGAAGAACAGGAAGAAAAAGATCAGCCAGATGAACAGGCCCGCCGGAACGTCTTGCTTCTTCGCCGCCTTTGGTTTGGCTGACGCGGCGATCTTCTGCGCTTCTTCAGGGGGCAGGGTAAGCTGCTTGATGATCGCATCTGTCCCGGCCTCGATCCCGCCGGGCATGTCGCCCGCCTTGAATCGCGGCAGTATTTCCTGCTGGATGATGACCGAAGACAAACCGTCAGTCAGGATCGGTTCCAGCCCGTAGCCCACCTCGATGCGCACTTTGCGGTCTTTGGGTGCGACGATCAGCAGCACGCCGTCGTTGCGTTGCTTGTCACCGATCTGCCAGTGCCGACCCAGCTGATAGCCATAGTCGGCAATGTCATAGCCCTGCAGATCGGGCAGGGTGGCGATCACGAACTGGCGCTGCGATTGCTGTTCCAGCGCGGCGAGCTTTTTATCTAGCCGCGCCTTTTCATCGGCGGGGATGATGTTCGCGGCATCAACCACGCGGCCCGTCAGTTCGGGGAACGCCTGTGCCCGCGCGATGGAGGCGAAAAGGAACAGGCCTGCCAGCACCAGCAAGGCCAGTGCGGCAGGCATGTATCGGCGATACAGGGGCAGAGGCCCTGCGATGCGATGAACAGGGCCGGACATGGCCCTTACTCCCTTGTCAGAGCTTGCCTTCAAGGCTCGGAGCCACCTCGGCGCCCGGCGTTACCGCCTGATAGGGAACCATGGGCTTGGCACCGTAGAAAATCTTCGCGCCGATTGCCGAAGGGAAGGTGCGGATTTCGGTGTTATAGTCCTGCACCGCGCTGTTGTAGTCCTTCAGTGTGATGCGGATGCGGTTTTCCTGACCTTCAAGCTGGCTCTGCAGCATCTGGTAGTTGGTGATGCTCTTGAGCTCGGGGTATTTCTCGACATTGGCAAGCAGACGGCCAAAGCCCATCATCGAAGTGGAAAGCTGGTTCTGGGCATCCTGGAAAGCCTTCACCTTGGCGGGATCCTTCAGATCATCGGCGCTTAGCTGGATCGAGGTGGCCTTGGCGCGGGCTTCAACCACACCCACGAGGATGCCCTTTTCCTGATCGGCAGCACCCTTGGCCACGGCGGCGAGGTTGGGGATCAGGTTGGCGCGTTCCTGAAAGGCGGCCTGCACATCAGCCCACTTGGCCTTGGCGGCCTCTTCCTTGGTCGGCACCGAATTGATGCCGCAGCCTGCGAGACTGAGCGCGGCGGCGGAAACCAAGGCGGTGCGTGCAATCGAACGGGTGCGTGAGACTGACATGGCGAATAGACCCTCTTCCAGGCGGCACTTGCCGCGACTGCCGCTGAATGTAGCGCAGTGTGGGGAACGTTCAAGGGGTATCAGTGTTTTAACACGATATGACAGTCTGATAACACAAAGAAATCCTTGTGACGTCATGGCTTTGGTGGCAGCATGCCGCCTCCAAACATGACCAGGGAAAAAGGGGTCGCCATGTTTAGCGAATTCAAAGCATTTATTGCCCGGGGCAACGTTCTCGATCTGGCTGTCGGTGTCATCATCGGCGCTGCTTTCGGCAAGATCGTCAGCTCGCTGACTGATGATATACTGATGCCGATTATCTCCAAAATCACCGGCGGAACGGACTATTCCAGCAAATACGTGGTCCTGAGCGGATCGGCACCCGAAGGTGCTACATTGGAAGCTGCACGCAAAGCAGGCGCTAATGTGCTCGCCTATGGCAGCTTCGTTACTGCCATCATCAACTTCCTGATTCTGGCTTTCGTGATCTTCCTGATCGTGCGTCAGGCCAACAAGATGATGCCGCCGCCAGCGGCTGCGCCTGCCGGCCCCAGCGAAGTCGATCTGCTGACCGAAATTCGCGACGCGCTCAAGAAGTAGCAAACCGCGAATATGTGAGTTTGTTTCGCGAGAAGCAGCTCCTGAGAAAACTAAGGGCGGGGGCCAAGGCTCCCGCCTCTTTTATTTTAACGGTCCTGCGCCTATATGGGTGCTGCCGGGTTCGCCCGGCTATGGCGATAAACTGTGACGTACAATAGATGCAGCGGACCCGGGGGCGGTACCCGGCGGCTCCACCATCACCTTCCTGCTTCGGGCCAAGGCCCGAAGGTCAGGAGCCCTGTTATCGCAGGGGTGTTGACGGGGCCGAACTAGGATCGACGTGTGTTGAAAAGCGTTATTTTTGCCCGGGCTGAGTAACCCGTTAAAGGCTCAAAACCCAATAAGTGCCAACGATAACGAAGCACTTGCTCTCGCAGCGTAATTCTAGGGGCTAACGCCCTGAAGTTACAAAGTTAGAACGCGGTTGGACCGACCGGTCAACAGAACGGATTCCAGCGGCCCGAGGGGGGCCGGGCAACAGAACCCCCTCACCGTTTTGGTGGAGCACTTGCGCCCGGAGCCCCCTCCCACTGACAGACTCGTGGGCCGGGCAACAGAACCACCCCACTCTTCTAGATCTGACGCGCCCGCAATTCTGCGATTTCTGCCTTCAGTGCATCGATCTCGTTGTCGGCCCTGATAGCATCGAAAATGCGCGCGCCGGCCAGGGCAACCGCGCCCATGCAGGCGAGGAAAAGCAGCTGCCCGGAATGGGCTGGCCATATCACGCCTTTCACGTCGGGCAGGTGGAGCAGATATTGGCTGCCGCGCTGCGAGGCACCGATGGCCAGGGCATAGATGACCAGGCACGCCTCAAAGCGGGTCTTGATGACAAACAGGCGGCCGATTTTGCGAAGCATGGAGTCCTCTTGGGCGTTAACATTTACACAGCAATCATCATGCCAGTCCCTGAAATCCGTGCAAGGGGATGGTTAACGCGGGGGCAGATGTAAAGCGCCCCGACAGGTCTTGGCAATTGCTGACATTTCAGCCATAGGCGCCTCCGTCCTCCCCCTAGACAAACCGGCTTGTGACCCGCACGGCGGATCGCAACGAATGATGGCGAGGCATATGACTATTCAAAGCACAGTTACCGATTGCGCGGGTCTGAAAGTGGACACGGCGCTGGCACAATTTGTCGAGAGCGAGGTTCTGGCCCCGCTCGGCAAGGATGCCGCATCGTTCTGGCAGGGCTTCGCCGATCTCCTCGGCAAATTTGCACCGCGCAACCGCGAATTGCTCGCCAAGCGCGATGCCCTGCAGGCGCAGATCGACGCCTGGCATGTCGAGCGCGCCGGAAAGCCGATCGATAGCGGCGAATATCAGGCCTTCCTGCGCCAGATCGGCTACTTGGTGCCCGAGCCGGACGCTTTCACCATCGGCACGCAGAATGTCGATGCCGAGATCGCCACTATGGCCGGGCCGCAGCTGGTGGTGCCGGTGCTCAACGCCCGCTTCCTGCTCAATGCCGCCAATGCGCGCTGGGGTAGTCTCTATGACGCGTTTTATGGCACCGATGCGCTCGATGCCGAACCCGCACGGGCTGGTGGCTATGACATGGTGCGCGGCGCGGCGGTGATCGCTCGCGTGCGTGAATTCCTCGATGCGACAATCCCCGGCTGGGAAGCTGCGCTGACCGGCGGCGATTGCCCACATTCCTTCGCCACGCGCGATGGCGGTGTGCTGTTTAGCACCAATGGCCTCCACATCGAGCTGGTAGTGGATCGCAATCACCCCATTGGCAAGGATGACCCGCTGGGCATCGCCGATGTCATTCTCGAATCCGCGCTGACGACGATCTGCGACCTTGAGGATTCGATCGCTGCTGTTGATGCCGAAGACAAGCTGGCCGCCTATCGTAACTGGCTGGGTGTGATCCGCGGTGATCTGGCCGATACCTTCGAGAAGGGCGGCAAGATCATGACCCGCACTCTCGCTGCTGACCGGACATGGACTGCGGCTTCGGGCGCGACATTCACCCTGCCGGGCCGCGCCTTGTTGTTTGTCCGCAATGTCGGCCACCTGATGACCAACCCGGCGATCCTGCTCGCCGATGGCGGCGAAGTGCCCGAGGGCATCATGGACGCGGTGATCACCAGCGCCATCAGCGCGCAGGATGTGGCCGGCCTCGGCAAGTATCGCAACAGCAAGACCGGCTCGATCTACATCGTGAAGCCGAAGATGCACGGGCCCGAAGAGTGCGCCTTTACCAACGATCTGTTCGATGCCGTGGAAGACCTGCTCGGCCTGCCGCGCCACACCGTGAAGGTGGGTGTGATGGACGAGGAGCGCCGCACTTCTGCCAATCTCGCTGCCTGCATCCATGCCGTGCGTGACCGGATTGTGTTCATCAACACCGGCTTCCTCGATCGCACCGGTGACGAAATCCACACCTCGATGCGGGCTGGGCCGATGATCCGCAAGGGTGCGATGAAGGCCTCTGGCTGGATCGATGCCTATGAAAAGCGCAATGTCGCAATCGGCCTGAAACATGGCCTTTCCGGCCGCGCCCAGATCGGCAAGGGCATGTGGGCCGCGCCAGACCGGATGGCTGCGATGGTCGCCGAAAAGACTGTCCACCCCAAGGCCGGTGCCAACACCGCCTGGGTGCCTTCGCCCACTGCGGCGACGCTGCATGCAATGCACTATCACCAGATCGACGTCTTCGCGGTACAGAAGGAGCTGGCCAATCAGCCTATCCCGCCGCTCGATGCCCTGCTGACAGTGCCGCTGGCGCTCGGCACGAATTTCTCTGAGGAGGAAGTGCGCGAAGAGTTGGACAACAATGCGCAGGGTCTGCTCGGCTATGTGGTGCGCTGGATTGATCAGGGCGTCGGCTGCTCCAAGGTTCCCGATTTCAACGACATCGGCCTGATGGAAGACCGCGCGACGCTGCGCATTTCCAGCCAGCACATGGCTAACTGGCTGCTGCACGGCGTTTGCACGCGTGAGCAGGTGATGGACTCGCTCCAGCGCATGGCGGCCAAGGTTGATGCCCAGAACGCCGGTGATCCGCTCTATGAGCCGATGGCGGGCAACTGGGACAGCTCGATGGCGTTTCAGGCCGCGCTCGATCTGGTGTTCAAGGGTGTGGAACAACCCAGCGGCTATACCGAGCCGCTGCTCCACGCCTGGCGGCGCAGGAAGAAGGCGGCCGCCCACTAACCGGCGCTTAACCACACCCTAACGCCTTGCTGCTAGGCGTTGGGGCAATGAGCGCGGACAAACCAAGGATCGAGGATCGCAGTCAGGCGATCCTGCAGGCCCGGCTGCGTGGCGGCGGGGCGGAGCGGGAGGCCTGCCTGCTCGATCTGTCCAGCCGCGGGTTTATGGCCCTTGCTGATCCAGCCCCACCGCGCGGGACGTTTGTGGAGCTGCTTGTAGGTAGGCACTCGCTCGTCGGTCAGGTTCAATGGTCGGAAGAGCGACGCTTTGGTGTGAAGCTGCGTGAGCAGATTGATTCACTGGCTGTGCTGGGGAATGAAGCAGGACCTACGGCGCTTAAGGTGGCAAAGATCGCAAGGAACAAGCCTTCAGTCCAAGCCAGATTAGCCTTCTCACAGCACTTTGCCCGGGGATTCACATACGGGATTCTCGCCGCTGTAGCCGCTGTTGCGGCCACAACCATGGCTTCTGCGGTGACCGCCAGTCTTGCACCGCTGACCAAAGTTACCAGCGCTCTGGCGGGGCACTGACTGGCTCAGCCGGTGCCAGAGAGCACCCGGGCAATCCCGACAAACTCCGCAACACTCAGCGTTTCGGCCCGCCTTTGTGCATCAATATTCAAAGCAGCAAGGGCATCAAGTGCGCCGGGCAATCCCTTCAGGCTCTGCCGCAGCATCTTGCGGCGCTGGCCAAACGCAGCCTCGGTCAGGCGCTCCAAAACTCTCGCCGATACGCCCTCCGGCATTGCCTTTGGCGTAACATGGACAATCGCGCTCATCACCTTGGGCGGCGGGGTGAAGGCGCTGCGGTGAACCTTCATCGCCAGCGTCGATTCACTGCGCCACTGCGAGAGCACGGCAAGGCGGCCAAAGGCCGAAGGATCGGCAGGTGTGGCAATGATGCGCTGGGCAACTTCTTGCTGGAACATCAGGGTTAGAGACTGCCATTGCGGCGGCCAGGCCTCTCCGCCCAGCCAGCCGGTGAACAGCGCCGTTCCGACGTTGTAGGGCAGGTTGGCGACGATGTGGAACGGGCCTTCGATACCGTGCGCCACTTTGGTCGCATCGCCTTCGATCACGCGCAATTGTCCGGGAAACGCTTCTGACAGTTCGGCGAGGGCAGGCAGGCAGCGCCGGTCCATTTCGATTGCGGTTACCTTGGCTCCAGCCCTCAGCAGCGCGCGGGTGAGGCCGCCGGGGCCGGGGCCAACCTCAAGCACGTCTGCGTCTTTGAGCTTGCCCGGGATCGCGGCAATCCGATCCAGCAGTTGCTCGTCGAGCAGGAAGTTCTGCCCAAGCGCCTTCGACGCCTGCAGACCGTGGCGCGCGATGACTTCGCGTAGCGGAGGCAGATTCATGGTGCAGACCGGCGCATGGCGCATTCACCGGCCATGCGGATCGCGGCGATCATGGCGCCGGGGTTCGCGATGTTCTTGCCCGCGATACCGAATGCCGTGCCGTGATCGGGCGAGGTGCGGATGATCGGCAGGCCGAGCGTGACATTGACGCCTTGATCAAAGTCGAGCGCCTTGATCGGGATCAGCGCCTGATCGTGATACATGCACAGCGCAACATCGAAGCTGCCGCGCGAATGCGGTGCGAACAGCGCGTCGGCAGGATGGGGGCCGCTGGCATTGATGCCTTCAGCCTGCAGGGCGGCGATGGCGGGGGTGACGATCCGCAAATCCTCATCGCCAAACAGCCCGTCTTCTCCAGCGTGGGGATTGAGCGCAGCAATAGCGATGCGCGGGCTTGCGATACCGAAATCGCGGGCCAGAGCCTTGGCGACGGTGCGCGCCTTGCGGACGATCAGATCTTGCGAAACCAGTTTCGGCACGTCGGTAAAGGCAACGTGAACGGTGAGTGGAACTGTTCGCAGGCTCGGGCCAGCGAGCATCATCACCGCGTCACTGCCCGCCACGCCGCAGGATTCGGCGACGAATTCGGTCTGTCCGGGGTGCGTAAAGCCGACTTGCGCCAAACGTGATTTTGCAACCGGTCCGGTAACCAGCGCTGATGCCTGACCTTGCGAGACAAGGCCTGTTGCTTCGGAAAGTGATGCGAAGGCCAGCCTTGCCCCGGCTTCGTCTGGTTGCCCCGGATGATAACCATACGCATCATCCCCCAGCACGGGCAGGGCACGGCCAAAGCATTGCCCGGCTTCAGACGGATTTTGTATTTGCGCAAGCGGCACGTTCAGCCCGCGGTTCTGCGCTGCGGCTGCCAGCAGCACGGCCCCGCCAACCACAAAGAATGGCGGCAGGTTCTCCTCAACCCGCCGTGCCCATGCCTCGGCAATCAGCTCAGGACCGATGCCCGCCGGATCGCCCAGAGAGACGGCGAGCGGTGAGACGGTGAGGGGAGCGATCAATTGTATTCGATAACCGCATCGCGGCGCAGATCGCGCAGATAGGCCTGCGCGCGCTTGTTGACGCGATCATCCTCGATCTGGCTGCGGATTTCCTCAAGGCTGGGTCCGCCATCGACCTTTGGATCGTCGCGGCCGCAGAGCATGAGGACCCGCACGCCCTCCTTGATCGAGCCAAATGGCGGCGATGTTTCGCCGATAGAGAGCGCGAGCAAGGCATCTTGCAGGGCCGCCGGAAGATCGCGTGCCTTGACCTGATCGTTCTCGACAACCTGGGCGCCCAAGCCCTTGGCAACTGCATCGACATTGCCGCAGCCTTTGGCGGTCTTCATGGCAGTGGCGAATTCACCAGCCCGCTTGGTCGCGTCGGCTTCGGTGGTGCCGGCCGGAAAATCGATTGAAATCTGCTTCAGCGACAGCAGCGCGTCGCGCGGATCGGCGGTCAAAACCTGGCGCTTGTCGACCAGAACCATAATCGAATAGCCACCGGGAATGGCGATTGGCCCTGCGAGCTGGCCGGGGCTCATAGTCTGGGCAGTCGTTGCCATTTCAGCTGGCAGGGTTGAAAGGCGGATCCAGCCGAGATCGCCGCCGACAACCTTGGTTGACGCATCGGAATAGGTACGCGCGAGCGCGGGGAAGCTGGCCCCTGCCTTCAGCTGCTCGACGATCTTGTTGCCGTTCTGGAATACTGCGGCCTGACTGTCCGGCGTCGAAGTCAGGAAGATTTCGGCGATGTGATATTCCTGCGTGCCCTTCGCCGCCTGCATCCGGTCATAGACTTCCTTGGCCTCTTCATCGGACACATTGACGAAAGGATTGACGTTGCGGCGCAGCAAGTGCTGCCAAGCCATTTCGCCGCGGATCTGGCGCTTCAGCGAATTAGCTGATGATCCGATCTTGGCAAGGTAGGCGTCCAGCGCCTTGGTGTTCTGGCCGAAATTCTGTTGCGCGACGCGGGCGTAGCTCTGCTCGACTTCCTCGTCCTTGACCTCAAGCTCCTGGGTCTTGGCTTCCTGGATCTGGATGCTCTCATCGATCAGGTTGCGCATCACCTGCAAGCGCAGCCGGGCGAGATCTTCGTCCGAAACCTTGACCTTGCTTGATGCGACGATGAGCGCGGTGCGCTGGTCCACGTCAGTGCCGGTGATGATGTCACCGTTGACGATTGCCGTGGCCCGGCGATCATTGGGATCGTTCTTGGCAAAGATCGTCACGTCGTTGGAAACGTTGATTTCGCCCTGCGGGGTTGCGCCGGAATCCTGAGCCGGTGCCTGGGTCGCCACCATGCCGATTGCGGCAGCGGCAGTAATCAGCAAACGGCCCTTCAGGGACTTGCGAGAGTTAAGGTTCACCTTAGTCCAATTCCTGTAATAGACGGGGCCAGCCCGCCAGACTTGTCAGCCTTTTGACGCAAAGCGGATGAACCCCAGCTTAGCATACCCATCAGGCACTGCGGCGGGCGATAGCGCGTTTGTTTGCCACTTGGAACAGAAACTAGCGGATGCCAAGATTGCGCAAGGCAAAATAGATCTGGATCGTGTTGCCCTTCCGCGCGTCACCCGTGGCAACATAATCGCGCCGCCAGGTGAGGGCGAGTTCAAGGCAATCATCCTCATAGGCAACACCCACGCGGGTGCGCAGCGGTTGCCAGCCGCTGGAGGTAACCAGCGGGTTGGTGCTGGGGCCAGTCAGGTTGATCACACCTGATCCGAACAGCGAGTAATGCTTGGCGAAGGAAACGCGGCCCGAGAAGCGCAGCTCCTCGCGATCCTGCAAGTCTTCCACCGTGGTGATGTTGCGGTTGAGCCTCAGATAGCCCACTTCGACATAGGTTTTCTGCGAGCCTACCGTGGCGTCAAATTCGTTGCGCCGGACCGCCAGGTTATCCTTGTCGAGCCGGAAGCGGTGGGTCAGCTTGACCAGATCCTTGAACCGCACTTCGGTGCGGCCAACAATGTCCGATGCCCTGCTCGTCAGGCCGGTGCCGACGGGAAACAGGTTCGGCGAATTGGTCATGCGGTATGACTGGCCGATGGTGGAGTTTACCCGCCAGCCGGGCGCCTGCCAGTTCCAGTCAAACCCATAGGTAAAGCGCACGCCGTCTTCGATCCGGTCATAGCCGGGGAAACGGTTGAGCGCGAAAAGGTTCGAATCTTCCAGATCGATCGCGCGCGCATCTTCGTTGGGCACGGAAAGATTCTTGATCGCCGGGCTCGCTACAATCTGGAAGCGCGGGGTCAGTACTTGCGTGCCATTCAGAAAGCTGCCGACAAACGGCCACTTCACATCAACCGCCGCCGTTGCCAGTCCGCGCGATTGCCAACCGGGCAGACCCTGATAACTGACCGTGGTCGTCAGCGCGTTCTGGGCCGAATGGTAAAGGTCCCCGCGAGCCAGCGCGGTCAGGGTGATTTCCTGCCCCCAATTGGTGACGCGGGACATATCCCATTTGATTCCGGCAAAGGCGCGCTGCGTATCCTGTCCGGACTGCCGGGTGATAGCGAGCGAATTGAGCTGCAATTCAACGTGTCCGCCCAGCCACGGATCAGTCAGGCGGCGGCGATAGTCGATGACCGGCAGGGCAATCGGCACCAGACCCTGCTTTTCGCCAGCGCGCATGGTTTGCGTCGACCAGCCCGCAATCGAAAGATAGCTGTCCGCATTAATCCGCTCGAGATCAAAGGTCGAGCGCAGCCGGTCATCCCGGCTGATATCATAGCGGCGCAGGAAAGTGCGGTCACTGGCATAACGCACCGAAGCGGTCAGGCTCAGCTCCGGATTGAACTGGAAGCGTCCGTTGGCTCCGATATAGCCGCGCAATTCGGTCGATTGCGTGGTGCCAGTACCGCTTACCGGGATCAGCGCGCTGCGCGTGATATAGCCGGTCACCTGCAAGGCTCCGGTGTCGGTCAAGGCGCGATAGGTGGCCGAGATCATTGGCGCGGTTTTGCTGTAGAGATAGCCCTTCAGCTGCACGTCCTGATTGTTGCCCAGCCGCTGATACCAGGCATCGCTGATCTCGATACCGTTCGATGGCGAAATGGAGATATCGGGAATCAGCAGCCCGTTAACCGCGCGCCCATCAGTTGCCAGCACAAGGCCGGGCAGGGGCAGCAGAGGCACACCGAACATCTCCATATGCGCACCCTTGAAGCGCAGGTTATGCTTGGTGTCGTCATAGGTTACCTTGTCGGCATTGACCTTCCAACTCGGGTTCTTCGGGCAGCCTTGGTCGTCCTCAACCGCGCAGCCTGAATAGCTGGCCTTGGTCAGCACGACATTGCCGTTTGCCAGCCGCGTGCCCGAAAGCGCCGCCACCCGGCCGCCTTCGCGCAGAGCGATCAGCAGGTTGGCCATCGCGCCGGTTTTCAGCTCGTCGGTCAGTTCCACCGAATCGGTGAACAGCTGGTTGCCGTCAGAATCGACCAGCCGCACATTGCCGCTTGCGATGATCTGGCCAGACTTGCGGTTCCAGATCACCTTGTCGGCGCGGACGGACTGGTCATCGCGGCGCAGGAATACATTGCCCGATGCCGTGACCACCTCGTCATCATAGGCATAGGTGACCGAATCGGCTTCAAAGGCAATCGGGGCCTGATCGGTGGCTGGGGCGCTGGCCGAATTGGTTGGAGCCGAATTGGTTGGCGCAGGCTCCACCGGTGCCTGCTGGGCCATCGCCGGAAGCGAAAACAGCGCAAGCGCTACGGTTGCCGCACCGGCCAACCAATGGTGCAAGCGATAGTTCCGGGCTTGCAGCCTGATCTGCGTGGTTGGGAGCATGCCTTGCCTATCGCACCGCCCGCGCCTAACTGCAATCCGCTCTGACAGTGGTTTTGTCCACCTTGTCGCTCATTCACCGCAGATGCGGATGATTTTGTATGAGGTTACCATGAAAATTACCTTCGCCGCCGCCGCACCTGATGCCAGGCTGATTGCCCGGATTGCCGAACTGAACGCTTTGCCGGCTGATCTTGAACCGGTGCTGGCTGAAGGGGCAAAGGCATCGCGCTTCACCGGCAAGGCCGGGCAGATGTTCGAAGGCTTTGTCGAGCGTGGCGGCAATGTGGTTCGGGTTGCGCTCGCAGGCATCGGTGAGAAGGCAGATGCGGGCCGGACTGCCGCCATTGAAAAGGCAGGCGCGGCGCTGACGGCCAAGTATCTGACCTCGGGCGAAACCGCCCTGACTGTCGATCTGGCGAATTCGAGCCTGTCCGCCACAGAGGTTTCCGCGCTGCTGCTCGGCCTGCGTCTCCGCGCTTTCCGTCACGATACCTATCGCACGACGATAAAGGACGAACAGAAGGTAAGTCTGGCGAGCGTCACCGTCGCCAATGCCCCGGATGGTGCAGAGGCGGCATGGGCGGTTGAATCGGCCGTTGCCGAAGGCGTCGAGTTCACCCGCACTTTGGTAACCGAGCCGGGCAACATCATCTATCCTGAAAGCTTCGTGGCCCGCTGTCAGGCGCGTTATGCCGGAACCGGACTTGAAGTGACCGTGCTCGATGATGCCGAGATGAAGGCGCTCGGCATGGGCGCGCTCTTGGGCGTGGCGCAGGGTTCTGTCCGTCCCGCCCGCCTGCTGGCGATCAAGTGGAACGGCGGCGGTGATGCCAAGCCGACGGCTTTTGTCGGCAAGGGCGTGACTTTCGATACTGGCGGCATCAGCCTGAAGCCCGGCGCGGGCATGGAAGACATGAAGTGGGATATGGGCGGGGCAGGGGCCGTTGCCGGTGCCATGCTTATCCTCGCGCTGCGCGGGGCCAAGGCCAATGTTGTCGGCGTTTGCGGCCTCGTTGAAAACATGCCCGACGGCAATGCCCAGCGCCCGGGTGACGTCGTCACCTCGATGTCCGGCCAGACCATCGAAGTTATCAACACCGATGCCGAAGGGCGCTTGGTGCTGTGTGATGCGCTGACATGGACCCAGCGGACATTCGCGCCAGTGCAGGTGATCGACCTCGCGACGCTGACCGGCGCGATCATTGCCAGCCTTGCGCATGAATATGCCGGTATCTTCTCGAACGACGATGCCCTGTCGGACAAGCTGATCGCTTCGGGCAAGGCATCGGGCGACCAGCTGTGGCGGATGCCGATGGGCCCGGCCTATGACAAGATGATCGACAGCCCGATAGCCGACATGAAGAATATGGGCTCGCGCTATGCGGGTTCGATCACCGCCGCGCAGTTCCTTGCCCGCTTCATCGACAAGGGCACGCCTTGGGCGCATCTCGATATCGCCGGGATGGTCTGGGCCGACAAGGCCGGCGCTACCTGGGACAAGGGCGCTACCGGCTATGGCGTGCGCCTGCTGGACCGTTTCGTTCGCGATCATCTTGAGGCCTGATGCGCGTCGACTTCTATCAGTTAAGCCGTGACCCGGCCGAGACCGCCGTTGCGCTGATCGCGCAAAAGGTGGTCGAATCCGGTCAACGGCTGCTGGTGGTGGCTGGCGATCCCTTGCTGCATGCGCGGATCAGCGATGCCTTGTGGAGGCAGCCGGATACATTCCTCGCCAATGGCCCGGCGGGAAGCGGGCATGACGCGCGCCAGCCGATCCTGCTGTCTGACAGCCTTGATGCCGCCAACGGCGCCACCTTTCTGGCATTGGCCGATGGCCAGTGGCGCGAGGGTGATGGCTTTGAGCGGGTGTTCCTGTTCTTCGATGACAGCACTATCGCTGCTTCCCAAGAACTGTGGCGCGAACTCGGCAGCCGCGAGGGCTTCGAGCGCAATTTCTGGAAGCAGGACGGCGGCAAATGGGTAAAGGCTGGCTGACAGCCCACCTTGCAGCGCAGCATTTTCCCCGCTAGGGGCGCGCCAGATTTCCAAACATAAACCTCGCAAGGAACCTGACATGGCGGTTACCCGCACCTTTTCGATCATCAAGCCCGACGCGACCCGTCGCAACCTGACCGGCGCTGTCACCAAGATGCTGGAAGACGCCGGCCTTCGCGTTGTCGCTTCAAAGCGCATCCACATGACCAAGGAACAGGCTGAAGGCTTCTACGGCGTTCACCGCGAGCGTCCTTTCTTCGGCGAACTGTGCGAATTCATGATGAGCGAGCCCGTCGTTGTGCAGGTTCTCGAAGGCGAAGACGCTGTTGCGCGCAATCGCGAAGTGATGGGCGCAACCAACCCTGCCGATGCTGCCGAAGGCACCATCCGCAAGACCCACGCCCTCTCGATCGGCGAGAACACGGTCCACGGTTCGGACTCGGACGAGAACGCCGCGATCGAAATCGCGTTCTTCTTCAAGCCGGAAGAACTGGTCGGCTAATTCGCCGCTTTTTCCGCCAAAACGATGGGCCGCCGGTGCAATTCCGGCGGCCTTTTCGATTCAGTCACGCGCGTTTGATCCAGCGCAAGGCAATCCGGCCCTGACAAATGCATTCCATGCTCATTGCCGTGAGGAAGGAAACTGCATGTCAAATACCCCGCATGAACTCGCTGATGTATTCCCCGATGATCTGCCGCTGCTGCACGAACTGAAGATCAGCAACCCGCATTTCGTCACGCTTTCGAACCGCTATCACGAGGTGAATGGCGAGATTCACCGCATCGAAGCGGGGATCGAAACTCCCGCAGACGCCTACGTTGAATCGCTGAAGAAGAAGCGCCTCGCGCTTGTCGATGAAGTCAGCGCATTGGTCAGCCAAGCCAAGGTCAGTTGATTTCCCAATCTTGCCATTGAAGCATCTCGCTGGTCCTCCTATGTCGAAAAACTAAGGAGACCAGCGATGCAGGGCATGGGCGAAACGGGCGAAAACTGCCCGTTCGATTTCAACTTCGACGAAAAGACCTTCAAGGTTGGTGACACGGTAAGCTACCGCGTCACCGGCAGCCTTGATGGCTTTCCCTTCGCCGGCGCGCTGGTTGAAGTCCACGAAGACTACGTGATGATCGCGGGCGATCCCCGCAATCCCGAAGTACTCTATCGCGGCTCGCGGGAGAGCCGTCCGGTAGTGGACGAGAGCGAGATCAAGTAGTCAGAAGTCTGAAGCCGCATCCATCAGCGCGGTCAGCTTCTTCGGCGCCACCGCGCGCCAGCTTCTGCCCAGCCAATCGCCGATAGCCGTCCAGTCCGTATCGCCAAGGTCGATGCGGATGGCGATCCAGTCATTGCCGAAATAGGCGGGGCGGTAATAGCGCGCCTCGTCCATCTCGATCAGCTGCTGTTGTTCGTCGAGCCCGCTGATCTTGACCAGCACGGCCAGCTTGCCGTCGCCGTGGTGATCACGGCTGACGTAGGCAAACTTCTTGCCCTTGATTATGCCAAAGCAAGGCATGCCATGGCTGACGATTTCGTCGCTTTCGGGCAGGGCAAGCGCCAGCTCGCGCACCTTTTTCACCAACCTGTCGGGCGATCGCTCCTCGGTAACCAGCTTTGCGAGGCAGCGTGAATAGAGCTGGTGTTCGGCAATCAGCACCCGCGCGGCGAGGCTGTCTGCGGTGTCGCCGGGCAGTATCGCCACCGCCGTCTGGCCGAGCATCGGGCCGTCATCGAGTTCTGCCGTAACGAGATGTACCGTGCAGCCACCGTGGTTGTCACCCGCTTCCAGAGCATGATCGTGAGTATGCAGGCCGGGGTATTTGGGCAGCAATGAGGGATGGATATTGAGCATCCGTCCTTCCCAACCGGAAACGAATTCGCCCGTCAGGATGCGCATGTAACCGGCCAGCGCGACATAGTCCGCACCGCTCGCCCGGATTGCTGCGTCCATCGCCTTGTCATGATCCGCTCGGGCCATGCCCTTGTGGCTCAGCGCGAAGGTCGGCACGCCCTCGGCAGCGGCCAGAGCCAGTCCCTTCGCCTCGGGATCGTTGGCGGCAACCAGCACCACCTCATAGGGGCAATCCTCGGCGCGACTGGCATAGAGCAGCGCTGCCATATTGGTGCCGCTGCCCGAAATGAGCACGGCGACCTTGGCGCGTTCAGGCAAGGTGGCTGGCTTCCCAGTTCGCACGGGCCGACCAGACTTCGGCCTCGCCCGTAACCGTGCAGCCCCGCTCGCCAGCTTCAATGCTGCCGATCACATAGACCGTTTCGCCCGCTTCGCTGAGGTCTGCGGTAACGCTCTCCACATCGTCTGCGGCGACCGCGAGAACCATGCCGACACCGCAGTTGAAGGTGCGGGCCATTTCCTCGGGTTCAATATTCCCTTGCGCCTGCAGGAAAGCCATCAGGCGCGGCTGCTCCCACGCTCCGGCATCGATGCGCGCATGCAGCCCCTTGGGCAGGACGCGCGGCACGTTTTCAAGCAAACCGCCGCCAGTGATGTGGGCGAGTGCGTGGACACGGCCAGAGCGGATAACCGGCAGCAGGCTCTTCACGTAGATACGGGTCGGCTCGATCAGGTGATCGATCAGCAGGCGATCAGCATCAAACAGGGCAGGGCGGTCGAGCTTCCAGCCCTTGTCAGCCGCAAGGCGGCGTACCAGCGAATAGCCGTTGGAATGGACGCCCGAGCTGGCGAGGCCGATCAGAACGTCACCTGCTGCAACCTTGTCACCCGTCAGCTGCTCGCCGCGCTCAACCGCGCCGACGCAGAACCCGGCAAGGTCATAGTCGCCCGCGGCATACATGCCCGGCATTTCCGCCGTCTCGCCGCCGATCAGCGCGCATCCGGCGAGTTTGCAGCCATCAGCGATCCCGGCGACAACCCGCTCGGCGATGCCATTGTCCAGCTTTCCGGTGGCGAAATAATCGAGGAACAACAGCGGCTCGGCGCCCTGAACGATCAGATCATTGACGCACATGGCGACAAGATCCTGCCCGATTCTGTCATGCCGGTCGTAGTCGATCGCCAGCTTTACCTTGGTCCCGACCCCATCATTGGCCGCAACCAGTAGCGGGTCCTTGTAACCAGCGGCCTTGAGATCAAAGAACCCGCCAAAACCGCCAAGTTCCGCGTCAGCACCAGGCCGTGCGGTCGCCTTCGCCAGTGGCGCGATGGCTTTGACAAGCGCGTTTCCGGCGGCGATTGATACGCCAGCCTGCGCATAGGAATAGCTCGGTTTTGATGTGTTCTCTGACATGGATCGGCGCACTAGCCTTTTCGCGCTTGGATTTCCACGGATGATTGGGCAATAGGGTTCCGGTTTTCCCCGATGACAACAATCACGATTTCCCAAAGCCCTAAGGCAACAGCGCATGGCGGGCTCGCCATCGCGGGTCTGTGCCTTGGTGGACTGGCGGCTCTGGCGCTGATTCTGGTTGGCCCCGCGCGGTTGATCGCCCAGATCGAAGGCGATCGCGGCATCGCGCCGGTGGCTGCGAGCCATGACATTCAGGTGTCGGGAATCGAGGTCAACAAGCCCGGTAAAACCCCGTTTGAAGCGCGCGAAGCTGCCTGGGCAGAGGCGCGCAAGCTGGCCTGGGCCAAGCTTGGCGGCCCGGCAATGAGCGATGGTGAGCTCGAGTCGCTGGTCGCAGCGATCATCGTTGAACGCGAACAGATCGGCCCGCACCGCTATATCGCCAAGCTGGGCGTGGTGTTTGATCGCGGCAAGGCGGCGCAATTTGTCGGAACCGGCGATAGCACCACGGCCAGCCATTCTGCACCGCTGCTGACCATTCCCGTCCTGTGGTCGGGCGGCGTCGCCCAGGTCTATGAGGTTCGCGGGCCGTGGCAGGCTGCCTGGGCACGCTTCAATCCGTCAACCAGCGGCATCGATTATGTGCGCCCTTCAGGGAGCGGCGGCGATTCGCTGTTCATCACGGCCGGTCAGGTTACCCGCCGCAGCCGCAGCTGGTGGGGCAATATTCTCAACCAGTTTCAGGCCTCAGACGTTTTGATGCCCGAGGCACGGCTTGAGCGCCAATGGCCGGGCGGTCCAGTGAAAGGCTATTTCTCGGCGCGCTACGGCCTGGATCGCCAGTTGATCGGGGCATTCGAGCTGACCGCCAACAACGAAGACGGCCTGCCCGCCATGCTCGATGAGGCGGTGAAGCGGACAGATGCGCTCTACAACGATGCCTTGTTGAAAGGCCTGTTAAAGCCCGATGCCTCGCTCAGGGCATCGCAGCAGCTCGATCCGCAGCTGGCAGCCATCATTGCAGCAGCTGCACAAAAAGAAGCGACAGTAGTTGATCCTCTCGCCAGCCCGAGCGTCGAGCCGCTTCCCGGCACTACACCTGCGCCTGTGGTCGCGCCGAGCCCGGTTGCCGAGGTAAAGGTATCGGCGATTACCGTGCAGTTTGCGTCGCCGGATGCCCGCGCTGTCGATGCCGCGCTGGCCTCGGTGCGGAGCGTACCCGGCGTGCGCGGGGCATCGACGACCAGCCTTGCCATGGGCGGCACCTCGGTAATGCGGGTCAGCTTCGCGGGTTCAATCGAAGACCTGCGCGATGCCCTGCGCGCGCGCGGTTGGTCGGTTTCCTCCGGCAGCAACGCACTCAGCATCCGGCACTGATTCGCATGCGGCAGATTCCGTTACCGCTCAGCTCTGGCGCTGAAGCCCAGCCTGCACGGATTGTCGTCGGCTCCGGCAATGTAGCCGCGATCGAGGCCATGGGGCAGGCTGCAGCATGGCCATTCCGCACCGCATTGCTGTTTGGCCCGCCGCGTTCGGGAAAGTCACTGCTCGGGCGCTGGTTTGCCGAAAGTGGTGCCGGCGAAGTGATCGACAATGCCGACAAGCTGGACGAGGCCGAGCTGTTCCATCACTGGAACCGCGTGCAGGAAAGCGGCCGCCCGCTGTTGATCATCGCCAACGCGGCGGACGGCAGCTGGAACATTGCCCTGCCTGATCTCGCATCGCGAATGGCCGCTGCGCTGCACCTCGAAATCGGCGAGCCCGATGATGCCATGATGGCGGAACTGATTGCCGTCCACGCAGAGATGCTGGGGCTGGCGCTCGGGCCCGATGCAGCAAGCTATCTTGTGCCGCGCGTCGAGCGTTCCCATCTGGAGGTCGAGCGGCTTGTCGGCACGATCGACCGGCTCAGCCTTGAGCGAAAGCAGGCTCCGTCGCTGGCGATCTGGCGCGAAGCGATCGAGGAATTGGCCGGCGAAAAGCAACCGCGCTTGCTTTGAAGGTTCAGATAGGGAACAATTGACGGCGATGTTTAACAGTTTGATCGACTATCTCGACTCGATAAAGGCCCGCGATCCGGCTCCCCGGTCGCGGTGGGAGGTCTTGCTGTATCCCGGCATCATCGCCGTGGGCATGCACCGGATCGCGCACTGGCTGTTTGAAGCGCGGATGTTTTTCCTCGCCCGCCTGGTCAACCATTTGTCGCGGTTTTTCACCGCTATCGACATTCACCCAGGTGCCAAGATCGGCCGCCATCTGTTTATCGACCACGGTTTTACCGTGATTGGCGAGACGGCGGAGATTGGCAATAACGTTACTATCTATCAGTGTGTTACGCTGGGCGGCACCAATCCTGCCAATGGGGTTGGCGGCAAGCGCCACCCGACCCTGCTGGATAATGTGATCGTTGGCTCGGGCGCGCAGATCCTCGGGCCGATCACGGTCGGCCAGCGTGCGCGTGTTGGCGCGAATGCGGTGGTGACCGACGATGTGCCCGAAGGCGCGACGATGGTTGGTGTCAAGGCGCGCTCGACCCTGATCGCGGCAGAGGCATGGCAGAAGGACTTCGTGCCCTACGGCACGCCCTGTTCCGAGCGGTTTGATCCGGCCACGCAAAAGCTGGAATTGCTCCAGTGTGAAGTCGAAACCCTGCAAAAGAAGATCGCCATACTGATGGAAGAGCGCGATGCGCTGGCCCCCAAGCAGTCTGGCACCCGGAAAGGCAAGAAGTCGGCTTGAGCGCGGTAATCACCCCGTTCCCCAATTTCCAGCCCATGCAGGTGGGCTTTGACCGCACCGAACTGCAGCGGATCCTTGACCTCTATGGCCGCATGGTCGCCGCCGGGGAATGGCGCGACTATGCCATGGACTTTGACCGCGATGCCGCAAGCTTTTGTGCTTTCCGCCGCGCGGCCGAACGACCGCAGGCGCGGATAGAAAAGCGTCCGGCGCTGCGTGCCAAGCAAGGCATGTGGACCCTGTTTGGCGAGGCCGGGCAAATCCTCAAACGCGGGCACGAACTTTCGGGCGTGCTGTTCCCGCTGGAGCGGCGGCTGATGAAGGCGGTTGAGGGTTAATCAAACGCACCGCTGGCGTGGCGCATTGCGCGCTGATTGCCGGTTATCTCCCCAATCGCCCGCCGCAGATAGAATGACGATGCCGCCATCAGGCAAGTGGCGAACAGGCTGTTGCCGATGGTCGCGGACAAAGGCGTGGTCACGCAGACGTAGGGGATCCTCCCGACAAATTGCACGACCATGACAATCGAGCGCAAGATTGCGCCGCCAATCAGGAATGACCACCAGGCCGAGACATCGGGTGCCGTCTGCATCGCCTGCCAGACATCCTCACCGGCGCTGCGATTGGTCAGCTCCCGCATCGAGCGAAACGGCAGCACGAGGTTGAGAAACGGGACGAAGAACGATCCTACGGCCCAGCCGGGCGAAAATCCCAGATCAGCCACGCCGACATCGTACAAATTGCGCCAGGCGCGGTAGACCCAGAGCATGAAGGTTATCGCGAGGACCAGGCTGGTCAGGATGAACAGCACGCCCAGCAATCCGGAGATGAGCGTCAGTGGTGCAATGATCGGACTGCCCGCCATCGCATAGAACCCGCCAGCAGGTCGCGTCACAAAGAAATAAAGGATCGCGCCGCCCGCCCCGACAAGCAGGACATCAAGCACGATTTGCGCAACCAGCAGCCCGCGCGTTATCCAAGCCAGACGGACCAGCGATCCGATTCCGTCTCCCGCAACTCCTGCCATTTCCCGCTCCCCCCTTGGACCGGGAGCCTAAATCCAGCGGAAGTAATTGCAATAGCTTCGATTACTTTGAAATCAGTACGGGTCTTCGGCCTGATCGAGCTGACTACTTCCCCGCCGCCTTCTGCAACATGCCCATGGCGTGCATCGATTGCTCAAGGCCATTCTGGATGACGGCATCACCGCTGCGATCGCTGATCTTTGCCCAGTTGGCGGCGACGCCCTCTACGGAGCAATCACCGCCGCTTAGCAGCACACCTTCGTTCATGGTGACAAATGCGCTCTGGAACACGCCCGCGCCAGCGCCGACAATGGCATTGGACGGCGCATCGTCGCTGACAAGGAACAGCGCCGCCGGAGCCACGTTTTCCGGACTGAAGGCCTTGAAGGCTTCCTCAGGGAAAATGTCTTCGGTCATCCGCGTGCCAGCAGTGGGAGCAATCGAATTGACCCGGATGTTGTACTTTGCGCCTTCGAGATGCAGCGTCTTGGCAAGGCCGACGAGGCCCAGCTTGGCCGCGCCGTAATTTGCCTGGCCGAAGTTGCCGCCAATCCCGGTTGACGACGTGGTCATCAGGATGCGGCCATAGTTCTGCTCGCGCATGGTTTCCCACACCGCCTTTGAAGCATAGGCCGAACCGAGCAGGTGAACGCGAACCACCAGTTCAAAGTCGATCGGTTCCATCTTCACGAAGGTCTTGTCGCGAAGGATACCGGCGTTGTTGATCAGGATGTGGACGCCGCCCCAGGCTTCCTTGGCCTTGGCAACCATTTCGACCATCTGATCATATTCGGCGACGCTGCCGCCATTCGACATGGCTTCACCGCCAGCGGCCTTGATCTCCTCGACAACGGCAAGCGCTGCGTCGGAATGGCCGGTGCCATCGCGAGCGGCACCCAGATCGTTGACGACTACCTTCGCGCCGCGGCGTGCCAGTTCGAGCGCATAGGCCTTGCCCAAGCCGCCACCGGCGCCGGTGACGATTGCAACCTTGTCTTTGAACGAGATGGTCATGATCGGAATCTCCATGCGATTCGCACTCGCAAGTGCAGCAATTCGTGCGCCGCGATGGCATTTTGAAGGGCCGTGATCAAGCCGATTGCGCGGCGCGGGCCTTGCCGTAGCGGCAGGTTGGCCTGCCTGTGCGGGATCGCGGACGAATCAGTCTTAAAGCGCCATCAGCGTGGGGATCAGCTCGTCATAGTGATCGATCATCGCCGCCGCCTGAAGCTGATCGCGCGGAACGTCGAGGAAGCCAAAGCTGACAGCAACGCATGGGATGCCTGCCGCCATCGCCGCGCCTGTATCGTAGGTTGTATCACCCACATAGACCGCCCGCCCGCCGCCGAGCCGAATCAGCATTTCCTGCAGCAGATCGGGAGCGGGCTTGGCGCGCCCCGGTCCAAGCGTGTCGCCACCGATGATGGTTGCGAAACGCTGTGTGAGGCCCAGTTCATCAAGGAGCTTGCGCGCCAGTGATTCCAGCTTGTTAGTCACCAGTGCGAGCTTGACGCCTTGCCCTGCAAGGCCATCCAGCATTGCCTCACCACCAGGGAAAAGTCTGGTATGAACCGCGATATTTGCCTCGTAGTATTCCAGCAGATCGCGGTGCATGGCCTGCACATCCACGCCCTCGCTACCGCCAGTGACGGCCAGTGCTCGGGTCAACATGACTTTGGCGCCGCCGCCAATCAGGCGTGAGACTTCACCCAGTGGCACTTGTGGTCTGCCTGCCATTTTCAACGCGTGGTTGAGCGCCATACCCAGATCGCCGCTGGTATCGAGCAGCGTCCCGTCGAGATCAAAGCCGACAATATCAAAGGGAAATTGGTTCATGATTGGCGGCGATGGCGAAGCCTAGTGGAAACGGCAAGCATTTGATGGCAAAGCCTTCACTTATGAACGCGAAATCATCCTCCCGGCCACTGGCCGCTGTCATCCTTGCTGCGGGCAAGGGCACCCGCATGAAGAGCGACCTGCACAAGGTGCTTCATCCGATCGCCGGACGGCCGATGATCGAACACCTGATGGCCAGCGTGGCCGCGCTGCAGCCGGCCAGGCAGGTTGTCGTCGTCGGTTCGGGCCGTGAGCAGCTGGAAGCAGCGCTGGGTGATCGCGCGGGCATCGCCGTTCAGGAACCGCAAGAGGGCACCGCTCACGCCGTGCTTATGGCAGAACCTGCGCTTAGGGACTTCGAAGGTGACGTACTCGTGCTCTATGGCGATGTGCCTTTCGTCAGCTCGGAGACGATGCGGGCAATGATTGACCGGCTCCACGCCGACGATGCGCCCGCGGTTGTCGTGCTGGGGTTCGAACCCGCCGATGCACTGCAATATGGGCGGGTGATCACCACGGCTGACCGCATCGAAAAGATGGTCGAGTTCAAGGACGCCAGTGAAGCCGAGCGCGCCTGCCGCCTGTGCAATTCCGGCCTGATGGCGGCGCGCGGCGTTGATCTTTTCGCCCTGCTGGCGCGGGTCGGGAACGACAATGCCCAAGGCGAATATTACCTGCCCGACGTGGTCAACATCGTACTGGCTGACGGGCGCTCTTGCGCGGTGGTTGTCGCTGCCGATGAGCACGAAGTTGCCGGGATAAACAGCCGCGCCGAACTCGCCGATGCGGAAGGCCGCTGGCAGCAGCGGCGCCGGGCGCAGGCGATGGCCGATGGGGCTTCGCTCATCGCGCCGGAAACGGTCTGGTTTTCCTGGGATACGGCAATTGGCCGCGATGTGACGATCGAGCCCAATGTCTTCTTCGGCCCCGGCGTCAGCGTGGCTGACAAGGTTACCATCCGCGCGTTCTGCCACCTCGAAGGCGCGAGCCTATCCAGCGGGGTCGAGGTCGGCCCCTACGCACGCCTGCGCCCGGGCGCGGTGCTGGGGGAAAAGGTCAAGATCGGCAACTTCGTCGAAGTGAAAAAGGCCGTGTTCGGCAAGGGGGCCAAAGCCAACCACCTGTCATACATCGGCGATGCCGAGGTGGGGGCAGGGGCCAATATCGGCGCGGGCACGATCACCTGCAATTATGACGGCTATTTCAAACACAAGACGACCATCGGCGAGCGCGCCTTTATCGGCTCAAATTCTGCGTTGATTGCGCCGGTGCGGATCGGGGCGGATGCCATTGTTGCCGCAGGCAGCGCAGTTTCACGCGATGTCGCAGATGGTGAACTGCGCCTCGTCCGCGCCGAGCAACTCGTCAAACCCGGCTGGGCCGACCAGTTCCACGATGCGATGAAGAAGCGGAAGGCCGAGACTTCAAAGTCCTGACGCCGCCGTTTCGACGTGCCTGACAAATTGATACACATTTTGACGAGCCATTTCGCCACGGTTCTGTAGCAATGCGAGCGGGCAAGTTGATAACAATAACGGGGGCTCGGATTGCATGGTGAAGTGGAAGCGCGGGCACGGCTATATTCTTTCGGCCATCGTCGGAACCTTGCTGCTTTCAGCATGCGGTGATGGTTCGACAGGCTCCGGCACAACCGCCACGGGCATCACGCCAACCCCAAGCCCGACACCTTCGCCCACGCCGACAGCAACCGTTGGACCAGCGATTGCCGCCGCGACGACGATAGATGTCAACAACGTCGCGAATTATTCGGCGCCTGCCTTGCCCGCCTATTACGATGCAACGGTGACCGCGCTCGACAATACACCGGCCGCGAACCCGGCGAATGACCGAATTGCCACCCTCGGGCGGGTGTTGTTTTATGACAAGCAGCTGAGCATAAACAACACGATATCCTGCGCATCGTGTCACCAGCAGGCCTCTGGTTTCAGCGATCCGGCTCGTTTCAGCACCGGCTTTTCCGGTTCGGCATTCACCACGGCACATGCGCCCCGGCTCGGAAATGTCCGTTACTGGCTGCCCGGTACTATGTTCTGGGATCGCCGCGCGGCAACACTTGAGTTGCAGGCCAGTGGTCCGATTACCAATTCGGTCGAGATGGGTTTTGACAGCACGGCTGGTGGCATCGCTGCGCTGATCACCCGGTTGCAGGGCATCGGCTATTATCAGGAGCTGTTCACCTGGGCCTATGGCAGCTCGACGGTCACCGAAGCGCGGATCCAGCAGGCGCTGGCCAATTTCCAGCGGGCCATGGTTTCCAGCTCAAGCCGTTTCGATACTGCCTATGCACAGGTGTTCGATCCCGCGCAGCCCAATCGCGGCTTGAACCGGCCATTCCCCGGTTTCACCGCGCAGGAAGAGCGCGGCAAGCAGTTGTTCACGACCGGGATTAACGGGGGAGGCGCAGGCTGTGCTGCCTGCCATCAGCCACCGACCTTCGCTCTCGCCGCCAACTCCCGCAGCAATGGACTGGACGCTGGTGAAACAGTCATCTTCAAATCGGCAAGCTTGAAATCGATCGGGCAGTCAAAATTCTTCATGCATGACGGCCGGTTTTCGACGCTCGATCAGGTTGTCGAGTTCTATAACAGCGGGATACAGGCTGGTCCGGCACTTGATAACCGGTTGAAGACACCTGCCGGTACACCGCAGGTTTTGAACCTGAGCACGAGTGACAAGGCCGCGCTTGTCGCCTTTATGCTGACCCTGAGCGACAACACGCTGGCGACAGACCCGAAATTTTCGAACCCTTTTAGGTAGCGGGTGTAATTGCATTCGGTCGCACTATGTGACCAAATGGTGTTGCGATTATCGGTAGGGTCAGGATAAGCCTGAATCATGCACATCGCCCAAATCAACGTCGCTCGGTTTCGGTCGGGCAGGGACGATCCCGTAAATGCCCCTTTCATGGCAGCTCTTGATCACGTCAATGCAATGGCGGAGGCTTCGGATGGCTTCATCTGGCGTTTGGTTGGCGAGGGTAACAACGCGACAGACGTCGAAGCAATTGCGGGCGATCCGGATTTGATCATCAACATGTCGGTATGGCGTGATGTTGCTTCGCTGGAAGCATTTGCATACCGGCAGGCGGACCACCGCGCAGTCCTTGGTCGGCGCAGAGAATGGTTCGATCCAATGGAGCCGTCTATCGCACTTTGGCCTGTCGAATTAGGGCATGTGCCGAGCGTCGACGAAGGGTTGACTATGCTCGAGCGACTCAGCGTTGAGGGACCAAGCAAGGCCGTATTCACTTTCAAGTGGTATCGTGAGCATTCTGCCCGGCATGAAGCTTGAGCAGTACAATGATGTGAAACAAGCGAACCCGCGGCTCGGCGCGAGTTTTATTACACGAAATACAAACGATTTTTCGGCAGAGATGCCTGATATCCGGGTCCCATACACACTCTAAGAAAGCAATTCCATGTGCGGCATCATTGGCATCGTTGGCAAAGAACAAGTCGCAGACCGTCTGGTCGATGGCCTGCGCCGTATGGAATATCGCGGGTATGACTCGGCTGGCGTCTGCACGATCCATGATGGACAGCTTGTCCGCCGCCGCGCGCCGGGAAAGCTGAACAATCTGGTGCTGGAGCTGGCTCGTGATCCCGCACCGGGCACGACAGGCATTGCCCATACACGCTGGGCTACCCATGGTGCGCCGACGGCTGCCAATGCGCACCCGCACGCCACCGGAGAACTGGCGCTGGTCCACAACGGCATCATCGAAAACTTCCGCCAGCTGCGCGAATCGCTAGCCTCGCGCGGCCGCACGTTCGAGAGCGAAACCGATACAGAGGTCGTCGCCCACCTCGTTTCCGAGCAGGTTGAGGCCGGATTGAGCCCGCAGGAAGCAGTGAAGGTTGCCCTGCCGCAGCTGCGCGGAGCCTTTGCGCTGGCGATTGCCTTCCGCGAATATCCCGACATGCTGATCGGTGCCCGGCTCGGCTCGCCGCTGGTGGTCGGTTACGGGGAAGGGGAGACCTACCTTGGTTCCGATGCGCTGGCACTGGCCCCGTTGACCCAGCGGATATCCTACCTTGATGAAGGCGACTGGGTGATCATCACCCGCGACGGCGCAGAGGTTTTTGACAAGAATAACAATCCGGTAAAGCGCGCTATTGTCGCCTCTGGGGCATCCGCGGCGGCCATCGAGAAGGGCAATTACCGCCACTTCATGCAGAAGGAAATCTTCGAGCAACCCACTGTCGTGGCGCAAACCTTGCGCTCCTATGTGCGGCAGGTCGATCAATCGGTAGCGTTGCCGCAGTTCGATTTTGATCTCTCGACAATCAGCCGCGTGACCATCGTTGCCTGCGGCACCAGCTTTTATGCCGGCATGGTCGCCAAGTACTGGTTCGAGCAATTTGCGCGTCTGCCGGTCGATATCGATGTCGCCAGCGAGTTCCGTTATCGCGATCCGGTGCTGGAGCCGGGCGGCCTTGCGCTGTTCATCAGCCAGAGCGGCGAGACGGCGGATACGCTTGCCGCATTGCGCCACTGCAAGGAAGCGGGGCAGACGATTGCCGTGGTCGTTAACGTCCCCACAAGCTCAATGGCGCGCGAGGCAGACCTGCTGCTGCCTACCCACGCCGGGCCAGAGATCGGCGTTGCTTCGACCAAAGCCTTTACCTGCCAACTCGCTGTGCTGGCGGCGCTCGCTGCCCACCTCGCGGTGAAGCGCGGGCGGATGGACCGGGCGGAGGAATGCCACGTCGTCGAGCAGCTGCTCGAAGTTCCCGCGATGCTCAACCGCGCGCTTAGCCATGATGACGAGATTGCCGCCATGGCGCACCACATCGCGCCTGCGCGGGACGTGCTCTATCTCGGCCGCGGGCAGGACTATCCGCTGGCTTTGGAGGGCGCGCTGAAACTCAAGGAAATCAGCTACATTCACGCCGAAGGTTATGCATCAGGTGAAATGAAGCACGGGCCAATTGCGCTGATCGACGAAGCCGTTCCGGTGATCGTCCTCGCACCTTCCGGGCCGCTGTTCGAAAAGACCGTCTCCAACATGCAGGAGGTGCGCGCCCGCGGCGGCAAGATCGTGCTGATCTCTGATCGCGAAGGGCTGGATGAAGCAGGCGAGGGCTGCCTTGCCACCATCGAGATGCCCAAAGTCCATCCGCTGATCGCGCCGCTGGTATATGCCGTTCCGGTGCAATTGCTGGCCTACCACGTCGCCTGCGCCAAGGGGACTGACGTCGATCAGCCGCGCAATCTGGCAAAATCGGTGACTGTGGAATGATCGTTTCCGGCGGCTGTCACTGCGGCGCTGTGCGCTTTGCGGCTGACGTTCCGCCGGAAGCCGAACTTCTCGAATGCAATTGCTCGATCTGCAGCAAGGCCGGATATCTGCACCTGAACGTGCCGCATGGTGCATTCGAGCTGGTCTCGGGGCGTGACCAGCTCACCGCTTACCGCTTCGGAACGGGCAAGGCAGAACACCTGTTTTGTCGGACTTGCGGGGTGAAGAGCTTCTATCAACCGCGATCACACCCGGACTGCTGGAGCGTCAATTTTCGCTGCCTTGATCCGGGCCACGGTCTGGCACCGCCAGTCCGCTTTTTCGATGGTCAGAACTGGGAACAGGCCAAAGCCGGGCTCTAACGACGGCAGGTGCCACGAAATTTTCTGCTTAAAATTGGGCTAAGGTTTACGTGGTGCTAAGAACTGTTCCGCTATCCGGATGGTGTGAACCCGAATAGAGCGGAACCTACTTTGATGCCGCGGGACCTTCCCGTACTCGCCCTGCTTGGCTTGCGAGAGCCGAAGGAGGGCGACTGGTCGCGGCTGCACGGCATGCAATATGCCAGCCTTGCGCGCTCGTCAGCGCCAAAGGTCGCGTGCCATTCGATTGCCGCGCTGGCAGTCGTGCGGATCCTTTATCCAGTGGCAAATGTGTTTGTTCTGGTCGGCTGGCTGCTGGCGCTCGGCGCCGTGCTCCATTCCGGATGGAAGCATGATCAGGTGCTCGGTGATGCTGATCGCCGGGTGATAGCCAAGGGCGAGGTAACTCGCCACGTGCTCCATTCGATTGTCCTGGCCGCGACTTGGGCCGTTCCGGCGGTGCTGATTGCCCTGTATGGATCAACCGCGCAGCGACTCGAGATCTGGGCGATCCTGACAATGCTCCTCACCGCGATGGCGGCTGTGTCACCGGCTCTGCCGCTGGCTACGGTCCTGTTGTGTGGCGTAGTCGGGGCAATTTCCTTTGGCCAGTTCATGTTGATTGGCATGTTCGATATCGGCCTTGCCGCTGTCGGCATGACGGCGATGCTGGCCTATGGCGCGATCCAGGGTGCGCGCAATTTCCTCGCCTCGCGCGTTGCCGAATCGGCGATGGCGGAAAAGAGCGAGGTCGTTTCGCTGCTGCTCCGCGAATTTGAAGAGGGTGAGGCTGACTGGCTGTGGCAGATCGATACCGCCCGCCGAGTTCGCTCGATCAGCCCCCGTTTTGCATTCGCTCTCGGTCTCGATCCCGAGGACATCGACGGAAAGCCCTTCATCCAGCTGATCGCTGGTGAGGCCTGGGATACCGGCCAGTTCCCGCCCAGCCTGCACGAACTTGCCGAACGGCTGAAACGCCGCGAGAGCTTTTCGAACCAGCTTGTCCGGGTAACGATCAAGAACCAGCAGCGCTGGTGGGAGCTTTCGGGCACGCCCAAGCACGACGAGCATGGCAATTTCGACGGCTTCCGCGGTGTTGGTTCGGACGTTACCGAACAGCGCGAATCGGCCGACCAGATTGCCAACCTTGCCCGCTATGACACGCTGACCGGGCTGCCAAACCGGCTGATGCTCACCGAATCGATGGGCGATGCCATGCGCTTTGCCGAGCAGTGGCGGACCAAGTGCGCCTTCCTGATGATCGACCTCGATCGCTTCAAGGCGGTCAACGATACGCTCGGCCACATCGTTGGTGACCAGTTGCTGGCGCGGGTGGCAGCGCGCCTGCGCGATCTGATGACCGAGAACGAACTGTGCGGCCGTTTGGGCGGCGACGAGTTCGCTATCGTTATTCGCGATGCTTCCGATCTGGGCCGGGTGGACCATGTCGCACGTCAGGTGATCGAGCGCTTGTCGCAGCCCTATGACGTTGACCACCACACGCTTTACGTTGGTGCCAGCGTCGGCTCGGCCATCGGGCCGCGCGACGGATCGACCGTGGAAACGCTGATGCGCAACGCCGACCTTGCGCTTTACCGCGCCAAGGATGCGGGCCGAGGCACGCATTGCTCCTATGAGCCGACGCTGCACGCCCATGCTGAAGAGCGCCGCAAGCTTGAATTTTCGCTCCGCAAGGCGCTGGAACGCGACGAATTGCTGCTGCATTACCAGCCTGTGGTTGATGCCGGCAGCGAGGCAGTGGTCAGCTTTGAGGCCCTGCTGCGCTGGCAGAGCGCCGAGCATGGCTTTGTCAGCCCGGCCAAGTTCATCCCGCTGGCTGAAGACACCCGCCTGATCCTGCCGATTGGCGAATGGGTGCTCAAGACCGCCTGCCGCGAAGCAACGCGCTGGCCCAGCCATGTCAAGGTTGCGGTCAACGTTTCGGGCGAGCAGCTGCTGGACCCGCATTTCTCGTCAACGGTTGTCGCGGCGCTCGCCACCAGCGGCCTGCCGGCAAACCGGCTTGAGCTGGAAGTTACCGAAAGCATTTTCGTTCGCGATGCCAATACGGCGCGGAGCACGCTGGAGCAGTGCATGGCGCTGGGTTGTGGCATCGCGCTCGATGACTTTGGCACCGGCTATTCGTCGCTTGGATACCTGCGCAAGCTGCGCTTCTCGACGATCAAGGTTGACCGCAGCTTTGTGCAGGGCGCGGCGACCGGGAACAAGGAAAGCCTCGCCATTATCCGCGCGGTTGTCGCCATGGCGCAGAGCCTGGATATGACCACGACCGCAGAAGGCGTTGAAACCGAGGCCGAGCTCAACATGGTGCGCAAGCTTGGCGCGACCAAGATCCAGGGCTTTTATTTCGGCCGCCCGATGGTGCCCGAAGAGGCCAACAAGCTGTTCTATCAGTCGGGCGCGCGCAGGGGCGGCGAAGCGGCCTGAGCCATCAGGCCGAGATCAGTCCCCGCACTGCGCTTTCAAACAGCGCGCGGCCATCGGTGCCGCCATGGGCTGCTTCAATCATACGTTCCGGATGCGGCATCATGCCGAGTACGTTTCCGGCAGCATTCAGCACACCGGCAATATTGCGGGCCGAACCATTCACCGGCTCGGCATAACGAAACGCCACCCGGCCTTCACCTTCCAGTCGGTCAAGCGTGGCATCATCTGCAAAGTAATTGCCGTCATGGTGCGCGACCGGAATGGTGATGCGCTGGCCGGCGCTGTATCCGCTGGTGAACAGCGACTGGTTGTTCTCAACCGTCAAGGCCACTTCCCGGCAAACGAAGCGGATACCGGCGTTGCGCATCAAGGCACCGGGCAGAAGACCGCTTTCGGTCAGCACCTGAAAGCCGTTGCAGACCCCCAGAACCGGCACGCCGCGGCCCGCCGCTTCGATAACCGCCTGCATAATCGGGCTGCGCGCTGCCATTGCGCCTGAGCGCAAATAGTCACCATAGGAAAACCCGCCCGGCAGAGCGATGAAATCGAGCCGGTCGGGCAGGGCAGCGTCGCCGTGCCACACGCGGAACGGTGCAGCGCCGGAAATCTTCTCCAGCGCATCGGCCATGTCCCGGTCGCAGTTTGATCCGGGGAAGGTGATTACGGCGGAGCGGAAGGCGCTCATGCCGCTACTCGCTCGATCCGGTAGTTTTCGATGACCATATTGGCGAGCAATTGCTTTGCCATGGTATCAAGCTGATCATCGGTGACTGTCGCATCGACTTCAAGCTCAAGCATCTTGCCTGCGCGGACGTCGCTGACGCCGTGGATGCCAAGTCCTTCGATCGCGTGCTGGATGGCCCTGCCCTGCGGATCAAGGACCCCGTTCTTGAGGCTGACGTAAACGCGGACCTTCATGGGGTATCCTCGGTCTGAAAAGGGTGTTGCGCGGCCCTATGCCGCCGGATTGGGCAAAGGGCAAGGTCAGAGGCGGACTTCTTCCACATCACGGGCTTCGCGGGGTAACAATTCGGTTCCCGCCCACACGATGCTTGACCACTTCTTCTTTGCCCTGTTTCATGACGACCAAACCTTGCTGTAGGCAGGGGTAACGGCAGTTGAATTTGGAGAGAGAAAATGGCTGGTCCCGGTGAAACCCTTCGTGCGTTGATTGACAAGGGTGAGCACTTCGTTGCGGGAGATTGCTACTCCGCTCTCACAGCGCGGATTTCTGAACATGTCGGTTTCCCGGCTGTCTATCTTGGCGGTCACGCTTGCTCGGCGTTCCATTATGCCGTGCCCGATAACGGCATCTACAGCCAGGTTGAACAGATCGAACAGGCAAGCCGCATTGCCAATGCCATTTCCATTCCGCTGATCGCAGACGCTGATACGCTGGGTGAGACCATTGCCGATGCCTATCACTTCACCCGCCGCTACATCCAGCAGGGCATCGCCGGCATCCATGTTGAGGATGAGGTAAATCCCAAGCATTCGCGCTACGTTAATGGCTTGTGCTCGATCAAGGACCAGCAGGAGCGCATTGATGCGATTGTCCGGGCGCGGAAGGATTCTGGGCGGGACTTCGTGATTATCGCCCGCTGTGACGAACTCTATCCAAACGAAGGCGGTGGTGGCGGCACGGGTTCGATGGAAGAAGCGATTCGCCGCGGGCATGCCTATGCCGAGGCCGGGGCAGACGCCTTGTTCTATCCTCCACGGCCTGATCCGGTTCCTGCACTGGTGCAGGAATTCGGAACAAAAATTCCGGTCGCGACTATGGGATTTTCGGTGCCGGGTGCACGGTTCAACATGGCGACGGGTGGCTGGGTTACGGCAGCGGCAAATCACCTGAAGATGGCACGCGAGCTGATGGAATCGGGTCAGGTGCAAAGCGCCAACTACAATTTCCCGGAAAAGGGCGAGCTTATTGATCAGCCGTTCTACGATAGCCTGATCACCGAATGGGCTGAAAGGACTGGCCGGCCGACGCGCCCCAATAGCGCTCCCTAAGGCACTATCCCGGTAAGACATTTAATTGACACCAATGTCAGCTTGACGTGGATCGAGCGCCAAAGGATAGCAGTGGTATGAAGTCCATTCCGAAACCTGCAATCCTGCTCGCTGTTGTTTTGCTGGCTGCGTTGGGCTGGTGGTTCTTTGGCCGCTCTGCACCGGAAGAACGGTGGCTCGGCTATGTTGAAGGCGAAACGCTCTACATCGCAGCGCCGGTTTCGGGGCGCTTGCAAAGCCGAGCGGTTGAGCGGGGCGCAAAAGTAGCACCCGGCGCGGCGCTGTTCTCACTCGATCCGGACGTTACCGAGGCTTCGGTTGATCAGGCCGCCGCGCAGGTTGCCGCCAGCGCTGCCCAGGTGAGTGATCTGGGTGAAGCTCGGCAACGGCAGGCAGAGATTGATGTCTACCGTGCTGGAGAGGCCGCAGCCCTGGCGCAAGCGACCAAGACGCAACGCGATTTCGAACGCATGGCAGCGCTGGCAGGGCGCGGATTTGCCTCCAAGTCGCAGCTCGATTCAGCCCGTGCAGCCCGCGATGGCGCGCAGGCCAATCTTGCCCAGGCTCGCGCCCAGATTCGTTCGGCAGAACTGACAGCAGGCAGGGCAGGGCAAATTCAAGCCGCACAGGCACAGGTTGCCGGGGCGCAGGCCGCTCTCAAAGGGCAGCGCAAGGTGCGCAGCGAGATCGCACCGCTTTCACCCGCGCAAGGCGTGATCGAGCAAACCTATTTCAATCCCGGCGAGTGGGTGCCGGCGAATAGCCCGGTGGTTTCCGTTCTGCCTGACGATCGCCGCAAGCTGCGTTTCTATGTGCCGCAAGACCGGATTGCCGGTCTCAAAGTTGGTGCTGCGATCCGCTTCACCTGCGATGGCTGTGGTGGCGAACGACAGGCGACAATCAGCTTTATTGCGCCGCGCAGCGAATACAGCCCGCCGGTGATCTATTCCGAACACGCCCGCGCCAAACTGGTTTTTATGATCGAAGCGCTGATCCCGCGCGACAAATTGCTCCCGCTGGGCCTTCCGGTGGAAGTCGTGCCGCAGTGAGCGCAGTTCGTGAATGACATTCCTGCCATTGCGGTGCGCGGCCTGACCAAGAGGTTTGGCGGGCGCACAGTAGTCGACAATTTCGATCTCACCGTGATGCCGGGCCGGATTTGCGGATTTCTCGGGCCAAACGGCTCGGGCAAGACGACCACCCTGCGGATGATTTGCGGACTGATCATTCCCGATGCCGGGGAGGGGGAAGTTCTGGGCCTCGACCTGCGCACCCGTCGCAGCGCGATCAAGGCGCAGATCGGCTATATGACGCAGAAATTCGGGTTGTTTGGCGACCTGACTATTCGCGAAAATCTGGAATTCATTGGCAGGGTCTATGCGCTCGATAACCTGGAACACCGGGTCGACGAAGCCCTTGAAAAGCTTGGGCTGGCATCCCGAGCTGACCAGATGGCCGGCAAACTGTCAGGCGGATGGAAGCAGCGTCTGGCACTCGCCGCGGCCGTGCTCCACGAGCCCAAGATACTGTTGCTTGACGAGCCAACGGCTGGTGTTGATCCCCAGGCCCGTCGTGAGTTCTGGGACCAGATACACAGTCTCGCGCGCGATGGCATGACCGTGCTCGTCTCCACCCATTACATGGACGAGGCCGAGCGTTGCCATGAGATCGCCTATATCGCCTATGGTGTGATGCTGGCCCGGGGCACTTGCGACGAGGTTATTGCGGCGTCCGGCCTCTATGCGTTGCAAGGTGAAGGCAAGGGGGCTGACAGGCTCGCTGCCGAAATCGAAGCCCGGCCGGGCGTGGCGATGGCTGCACCATTCGGCACGACACTGCACGTTTGTGGCGAAGATCCGGCGATGCTGCGCGCGGCGGTTGAGCCTTGGGCAAAGTCGATCAAGTGGAGCGAAGTTTCGCCGACACTGGAGGATGTGTTCATCCATCTGATGCGCGAAGCACCGGATAACAGTGTGGCTGTGCAATGATGAAAGCCCGCGCTAGATCCTTTGCCCGTATCGGCGCGATGATCTTCAAGGAGGTCCGCCAGGCCGTGCGAGACCCCGGCACCATGGCGATGATGCTCGCCATGCCGATCATGCAGCTTCTGCTGTTCGGGTTCGCCATCAATACTGATCCGCGGCATCTGCCTCTTGCCATCGAAGCGAATGATAATTCAGCCTATTCGCGCTCGATCACCGCCGCGCTCACCAACACTTCCTATTTCGAAGTGGTTCAGGTCGTGACACGGCCGGGAGAAGGTGAACAGCTCGTCGCCAGCGGCAAAGTACAGTTCCTCGTCACGATCCCGCCGGATTTTGAACGTGATCTGGTGCGCGGTGCCCACCCGCAGTTGCTGGTTACCGCAGATGCCACCGATCCCTCGGCCACCGGGCCCGCGCTCAACGCGATCAGTCAGGCAGTGATGAGCGCCGTTGGACGCGATTTGATCGGTCCGTTGGCGGGGCGCGGGCAGGGGCCGCCACCGGTCGATGTGGTGGTTCACCGCAGTTACAATCCGGAAGGCATCACCAGCCACGCAACCGTGCCAGGGCTGCTCGCAGTGATCCTGATGATGACCATGGTGATGCAGACTGCGATGTCTGTAACGCGCGAGGTCGAGAGCGGGACGATGGAAAATCTGCTCGCCACGCCGCTGCGTCCGGTTGAAGTAATGATCGGCAAGATCGTGCCCAATCTGGTGATCGGCGTGGTTCAGACCACCGTCGTGCTGGCTTTCGCGGCCTTTGTATTCCGGGTGCCGTTTTTTGGCCCGGTCTGGTTGATGGCTACGGCTACATTATTGTTTATCGCAGTGAATTTGGCAATCGGTTTCACCTTCTCGACCTTTGCCGGGAACCAGATCCAGGCCATGCAGATGAGTTTTTTCTACATGATGCCCAACATCCTGCTGTCAGGCTTCGCCTTTCCGTTTCGCGGTATGCCGGGTTGGGCGCAGACGCTGGCCTATTGTCTGCCGTCCACGCATTTCATCAAGCTGGTGCGCGGAATCATGCTGAAAGGCTGGGACCTGTCATTGGCGCTGCAACCCATGAGCGTGCTTTTCGCCATGCTGCTGGGCGCGGCGTTTGTAGCCGTGCGGCGGTATCAGGACACGATCGCCTGATTGCAGTTTATCACCGCAAGGGGCGCAACCATGCGGTGAAATAGACCGATTACTTGCCGCGCAGTTTCCGGTGCTTGGACAGATCGAGCACTTCGCTCGTGGTGCCTTCATCGAGCAGCAGGCCAAGCCGGCGTGCGACTTCCTGATAGGCCTCTTCCTCGCCGCCAAGATCACGGCGAAACCGGTCCTTGTCGAGCTTTTCGCCGGTGATCATATCCCACAGGCGGCAGCCGTCGGGGCTGATCTCGTCGGCGAGGATCACGCGCGCGAAATCACCATCCCAGATACGGCCGAACTCAAGCTTGAAGTCCACCAGGCGGATATTGATCGCTGCGAACATGCCGCAGAGGAAATCGTTCACGCGGATCGCCATTGAGGAAATGTCCTGCATTTCCTCATTTGAAGCCCAGCCGAAGCAGGCGATGTGTTCTTCGGCGATCAGCGGATCGCCCAGCGCATCGTCCTTGAAGTAGTATTCAATCAAGGTGTGTGGCAGGGCCTCACCCTCAGGAATACCCAAACGCGTGCTGATGGAGCCAGCGGCGACGTTGCGGACGACGACTTCGATCGGAATGATCTCAACCTGCCGGATGAGCTGCTCGCGCATGTTCATGCGGCGGATGAAGTGTGTCGGAATGCCGATGTGGCTGAGCCGCGTGAAAACATACTCGCTGATGCGGTTGTTGATCACGCCTTTGCCCTGGATCGTTCCGCGCTTTTGCGCATTGAAGGCTGTCGCATCGTCCTTGAAGTACTGGATGAGCGTGCCGGGTTCCGGACCTTCAAACAGAATCTTGGCCTTGCCTTCATAGATTTGGCGCCGACGGGACATGGACGTTCCTCGAAGTGATGAGGCCTGAGCCTCCAAATAACCAAACCCCGGAACTAGCGTAGTCTGGCAGACCGCGCAGCCGGGGCTAGTCCCATGGCTTAGGCGCGAGTGGTCTGGAATGCAATCGCACAGCAACGGATTTGCGCGATTTCTCGCGGGTGAACATCGCCATTTCGGGAGAGCTTCGGACAACAAAAAAGGCGCGGACTTTCGTCCGCGCCTTTGTTTGGTGTGATCCTGGGGTCAGGATCAGAAGTTGAAGCGCAGGCCGCCGGATACCGTGCCGCCACTCAGGCCACCACTGCGATAGAGGCTGCCCTGAATAAAGCTCGAGATGCGCTTGTCTGCACTGTGGGCGCTGAGGCCGACGGTGTACTGAACCCCGTTGTCGAAGGCGGTGGTCAGCGACGACAGCGAGGAGACCCCGTAGGTCGCCGAACCGGCTTCGGTCCGCGAGAAGTTGTTCAGGTAGAACGCACCGGCATAAGGTTCCCAAACGACCTTGCCATTGTCCGGGCTGGTCCAGGCAATCTTGGCGCCGAAGCGGCCAAGACCACTGCTGTCCTTGCCAGGTGTGACGGTCGACAGTGTGTCCACCACGAACGGATTAACGTTCGACGAACCCCACGAATAGCCAGCCGACGGTGTTACCGAGAAGCCGCTGTTCTTGAAGCCGATGCGATAGGCCAGATTGACCGATCCCGCAGTTGCTTCACCCTTGGTCTTCGCCGATCCTGCGGCAAAGATGTTGGCGTTCTTCATGGTGAAGTTGCGCCATTCTTTCCGGACTGTGCCGTCGAAGGTCAGACCGCCGCCGGTAAGGGCAACATATCCACCAAGGAACGTGGCGTCGAATTCGGTCCGTCCGGTGGTGCCCTGTGAGGTGCCATCGTAGTTACCGCCGGTGACACCGAAGTGGAGGTTGAACTTACCACCACCCAGTCCGAGCAGACCGTAATCAAGGCCGCCCTGTACCGTCCAGTACTTGGTATTCACCCGGTCAGCTGCCGACTTCGAGAAGCCAACACCGGTGAACAGGGTCGACAGGTTCTGGTTGAAGTTACCACCCGAGCCGCGCATCCACAGGCCGACCTGATGGGACTTGTCCTTACGCTCGGTTATGTAAGCACTCACCGGTTCGTCGATCAGCGAAGAGACCGAGTTTGCGAGGGTCGAGAGACCTGCAACCTGGGTCGCACCCGGATCGAACGACTGGAGAACACCGAACTGTGTGGCGTTCGCAGGGTTCTGGACGAAGGTTTCGCGAACCAGACCCGTAAGCGGCAGCGAATTCGAGACGAATGCTGTCGTTGACGAAGCCCCACCAGCAACCGTGACCACGGGCAGGAAGCCGCCTGGCAGGATGCCCTGACCAAGGATCTTCATGTTGACCAGAGTCTGACCACCGGTCGCCGTGCCACTGATGTTCATCTTGTCAGTGATGGCCGTTGCGATGTTGGTATCGATGTTGAGGAAACCACCACCGATGTAGTTGCCGGTGACCGTGATGGTGTTGTTACCCGCCACGCCAGTCTGGGCGTTCAAGCTGCCCAGGTTGGTGAGGTTGGTGACCAGCGTCGCATTTCCGGCGAAATTCATGTTGCCGGTTGCCGTGTTGGTCGTGCCATTGGTCGTTGTGATCGTAACACCGTTGGCGATGTTAGCATTCTTGCTGTTCTGCCAGTTACCGCTGAATGTGCTCGAGGTGTTGGCAAAGGTATTCCACGTTCCGGCGTTGGTGAAGACCGAGGTCCCCGCTGCAGAGCCGGTTACGTTGATGATACCGTTGATCGTACCCGAAGCATTGTTGTTGATCGTGGCTGCACCGCCAGCGAACACTCCGACCACGGCATTCTTGTCTCCAGCGGCGCCGCCTTGCAGCGTGCCGTTGTTGTTGATGGTGCCGGTTCCGGTGCCAGTTGCCGTCAGCTTGACTGCAGTAGTGTCACCCTGGATGAAGTCGATCGTGTTGGTTGTGGTAACCGTCATTGCGCCGGTTGCCGTGGTGAGATCCACGCCAACATCAGGATCAATGCTGCCAGCGTTCGTCACGGTCACGTTGATGGCACCCGAGGTGGATACACCCTTGACGCCAATCGAACCTGCCCCACCCGTTGCCTTGATCTTGTCCTGAACAACGATGTTGGTAGCGCCGCTCGAGTTGCTGTTGGTCGAGATACCGGTTGCAACACCGGTGATCTTCGCGCCGCCGAACTGAGTGACGTTGATTGTGCCTGCGCCGCCGCCGGTGATGCTGGCAACAACTGCATTGCTGCCCGCTCCGTTGGTGGTGACGTTACCCTTCACGCTTTCGACTACCGAACCGGTGCCGGTTGCGGTTGCCGTGATGCCGGTTGTCGGGGCAGTGACAGCGCCGTTGTTGGTAACCGTCGCGGTGCCATTAGCAACCGACGCCGAGATGCCCGTGGCATTGCTGGTCAGTGCACCAACCGTCGTGACGGTGACGTTTCCAGCCCCACCAGCCGAACCGCTGATACCGAAGGTGTTACCAGCGACCGTGCTTGCCGGAGCAATCACAACGTTGCCGGTACCGCTCTGGCCGATGATGCCAACCCCGGTGCCTGCAACAACAGGGCCGGTTCCCGATACCGTGACATTGCCCGATCCGCTTGAGATTGCGCGGATCGCATCAACGCCCGAGGTGCCGTTCTTGACCGATCCGGTACCCAGCAGATTGATGTCGCCAGTGGTCGTTGCTGCATCAATGCCGCGCACCGTGTTGCCGAACACGTTTCCGGTGCCCGACACGTTGATGCTGCCGCCGGTGGCGGTGGCAAAGATACCATGGACCGTACCCGAAACATCGGCACCCAGGGTGATTGTGGTCGCCCCGTTAGCTGCCGAGGTCATGATCGCATTGCCCTGAAGGGCTGTGACCGGCTGGTTGTTGGCAACATTGACGCTGACAGTTCCGGTCCCGGTGCTGCCGGCGATGATGCCGTTCAGACCGGTGACGGTTGATGCCGTAGCAACAGTGACATTGCCGCCAGCCGACTGGGCGTTGACGCCCGTGCCGCTCGAAGACACGATCGTACCGGTGTTCAGCACGTTGACCGCGCTGGCACCTGTTGAGATCGCCCGGACACCGCCGGTCTTGCCGGTTACGGTGCCAGTACCAAGCACGTCGATCGTTCCACCGGTTGTGGCATCGATGCCCCAAAGGTTGGTCGAAGTGGTCGCGCCGGCGCCAGTGGTCTTGATCGAACCCGTCGTCGATGTGGCCAGAATGCCGGTGTTGCTGGCGGTTACACCACCAACGTTGGCAATCGTGATCGCACCCGAACCGCTGGTAGCCTGAACACCGTTCGAGGCGGTCGAAGTCACAAGTCCGGAGGTCGTGATACCGATCGTTCCAGCACCACCGGTGACCGCCAGGATGCCCTGGTTAACGGCGTTGATCGTCGAAGCCGGAGCGATGACGACATTGCCGCTGGTCGAGCTGGCCGAGATACCCGCATTACCAGCAACAATCGGTCCTGCACCGGAGATGGTGATCGTACCGCTGTTTGTTACTGCACCGATGCCATTGTTGCCGGCGGTAACTGCGCTGGTTGCCAGGATATCGACGTTACCTGCACCACCCGACTGGCCGAAGATGCCATTCGCGGTTGTACCCGTTACCGGGCCGCTGCCGCTCACGAGTACGTTGCCCGAAGTCGAAACCGCGACCACGCCGCTGAGCGAACCCTTGGCGCCGCCGCCGCCCAGTGCGACCGAGATCGCTCCAGTGGTCGACGAGGCATTGATACCGTCACCCTTGCCGCCCGTAACCGTTCCAGCAGTGGTGATGACCGTTTTGCCCGTGGTGTTGGTGGTGGTGATGCCGTTGCCGACCGCGCCCGATACCGTTGACGTGGGCGATACGGTGATGATCCCGCCCTTCGACGAAGCATTGATACCGTCAGCGCCCGTGCTGGTGACAGCATTGGTACCGGTGATGGTAACATTGCCGCTGCCGGACGAGATGGCATTGATACCGGTGCTGGCGCTGTTCACAGCTCCAGAGTCGGTGATCAGGATGTTGCCGGCAGTGGTCGCCAGGATACCGCCCGAAAGCGTGCTCGTGACTGCACCAGGACCCTGGATGGTGATATCGCCCGTTCCGGCCAGAGCCTGGATGCCGATGCCGCCACCGGTTGCCTTCACGCCACCATTGTTGGTGATGACGATGGCACCTGCGTTGGACTGGGCCAGTACGCTGGTTCCCGTCGAAGTGACGAGGCCGGCCGTGGTCACGGTTACCGTGCCATTGCCACCAGAGACTGCCAGAATGCCCCAGCCGTTGTTAGCCGTGATCGCCCCGGCAGGTGCAACCAGAACGTTGCCACTGTCAGACTTGGCGATGATACCCGCCAGACCGGCAGTTACCGTTCCGGTGCCCGAGACGGTTACATTGCCCGCGCCGCTAGATACCGCATCGATACCATTGCCGCCGGTTGTGAACGTACCCGTGTCAAGGACATCGATCTTGCCAGCAGTACGAGCGAATACGCCCGTCGTTCCGGCCTTGACCGAGCCTGCACCGAGCACCTTGATCGCACCGGTCGTCGATTGGACGTTAATGCCAATGTTACCTGCATCGACACCGCCGTTATTGGTGATGGTGATTGCACCATTGGTTGTGAAACCGTCGATGCCGTCTACGCTCGCCTTCACGGATCCGGCGGTGATGATGTCAACCGTTCCATTGCCGGTGGTCGAGCCATAGATACCGTGACCGCCAGCGTTAACCGTTGATGCCGGCCGGATTGTTACATTGCCGCCGCTTGATTGGCCGATAATGCCGGTGTTGCCAGAAATGACAGCGCCAGTGCCGAGGATGTTCACCGCGTTGGCACCGGTGCTGATGCCCCAGATGCCGACATAGCTGTTCGACGTGATGCTGCCGGTGTTGAGGATGTCCACCGTTCCGCTGGCAGTACCCGAGATACCAATCCCGGTTCCGCCGGTTGCGATGATGGTGGCATTGCCCGAGGTCAACAGATTGCCGTTGTTGGCAACCGCATCGATGGCGTCGCCAGCACCCTTGATCTGGCCACCGTTCGACAGGATCGTGACGTTGCCGGTGCCGGTGTGACGGACATTGATACCGTCGTTTCCGGTGCCGGTCACGTTACCGATTGTCGATACATAGATCAGACCGGTTCCATTTGATGCCGCAACAATACCATCGTTGCCGCTGATCGCGCCGCCCTGCGTATCGACCGTGACTGTGCCCAGCTTGCCACCAGTCTGCTGGATACGGAGGCCTGCACCGGTGCCGCCGGTTACCGTCTGGGTACCAACGAACTTGAGGCTGCCATTGCCGGTGGTCGTCATCGAGACACCGTCGGTGCCGCCGTTGATGTTGCCCGTGCCGTTGATCTGGCCGGTGCCATCGACAACGGTCATCAGCACGCCTTCTTGAGCCGTGCCGGTGATCGTGCCGAAGTTGTCAACCGCGTTGGTACCCGTGGTGGTGGCAACCTGCTTGACGCCGATGTTGCTGCCCAGAACGAGGCCCGAGTTGTTGACGATGTTTGCACCCGAAGTCGTCAGCTGATCAATGCCGGTCAGCGGATCGATGTGGCCCGCTGCCGCGACGTTGACGATATTGGTACCGCCAATCGAGGTCTGCTTGACGCCGACGGTGGTTGCCTTGACTTCGCCGCCGACGTTAACCGTTGCAATGCCGGTCGAGTTGCCAAGGTTGGTCTCGATGCCATTGCCGCCGATGCCGTTGATCAGCGTGCTTCCCACCTGGTTGACCACGATGTTCGCCGCGTTGGCGCCGCCGTTGGTGTTGGTGGCGAGAATGCCGGTGCCAGCCGTAGCGGTAACGTTGCCGCGTGCCGTCACGCTCATGTTGCCGGTGCCGGATGTCGTGGCCTTGATGCCGTATGTGCCGCCGGAAACGCTCTGCGTCAGGTCAACCGTAACAGTTCCCGATGATGCGGCATTGGCGATTTCGGCGCGAACACCGATGCCAGTCAGAGCATTGACCGTAGCCGGACCAGTGCCGAGGACAGCCACATTGCCGGTGCCATCGTTCTCGGCCGATACACCCCATCCGGTTCCCCAGATGCTTGCACTATTGAGATTGAGGCTGACATTGGCATTGCTCGTGGAGTTCGAGTTGAGCAGCGCAACACCCGCGTTGTTGGCGCGATCCGTCGAAGAACCGACCCCGCCAGTTACGGTGACGTTGATGGCACGATTGCCGGTTCCCTGGTTAACGACAGTGATGCCGTTCTGCAGGGTATTCGCCGCGCCAGCACTGGTGATTACGCCGGTGCTGTTCACGGTCATGGCGCCAGTGCCTGCAGTCGCGAGGACACGGATGCCGTCGCCGCCGCTAGCCTTTGCATTGAGCGAGTTGACTGTGATCGTGTCGGCCGTCGGAGCGGAGGAATTGACAAGAATGCCATTGCCAGCCGTGCCAGTGACGGTGCCACCGTTGTTCACCAGAATGGCACCGCTGGTGGTCACACCGATATCGATGCCGGTTGTGCCCGAAACCAGTGAATTCACGCCCGTCGTTACCGTTACAGGGCTGCTCTGCGAAACGACCTTCAATCCGGTGCTGTTGGTCGAGACTACATTGCTGTTGGTAGCAACCGCGACATTGGTCGCTCCGGTTGAAACGCCGGCGTTGGCATAGATGCCTTCGCCATTCGTTGCCGTTACATTGTGACCATGCGTCGTGTTGACGGTGATCGTGCCGGTGTTGGCACCAGCTGCCGTGTTGGTCGCTTCGATGCCGCGACCGTTGGTGCCGGTCACATCGCCGCCAGCGTTGACAAGGACATTGCCACCGCCGTTGGTCGTTGCGCGGATACCGCCGGTGCCGGTGACATTCTGCGTCACATCAACCGTAACCTTCGAAGGGTTGCCGGTCTGGTTGATCATTGCATCGATGCCGAGGCCACCCGTGGCGTTGATGTTGCCGCCACCGGTGCCGGTAACAGTCACCGTGCCGAACGAAGTGGTATAGGCCTTCACACCGCCAGTCGTGGCGTAGATGTTGGCGTTGTTGATGTTGACCGCGACATTGCCGAAGTGGGTGCTGTCGGTCGTCAGGTTCGATGCGTTGACGCCAATTCCGGTGCCGCGATCTGTTGCGGAACCAATGCTGGCATTCACGTTGACGGTCAGCGGACCGTAAGGAGTATTGTTACCTCCAGACAAATCCATCGTGGCAAGGATACCGTTGGTGAAGGTGTTGTTGCCCCCCGTACCGCTTCCAATCGTGCCGTTGCTGTTAATCAGCAGGCCACCGTCCGAGAAGTTCGTGCGGAGAGCGTTGATGCCGGAGCCGTTGGTGACCTGGATTGCAGCATTGCTGTTGATCGTGGTTGCGCCCGAACCGATGCCGAAATTCTGGACGAAGATGCCATCGCCATTGGTGGCGCTGACGACCTTGTTCGCTGCAGTCGTTACCGAAACGCCTGCGCTCGGGGTGAACCAGAAACTATCGGTGTAGGTGGCGGAAATGCCGTGGCCGTTCTGGCCGGTGACATTTCCATTGGCAACAACAGTTACCTGTCCGTTACCCGAGGTGGCGACGATGCCATTCGTGGAGCCAGTCACATCCGCATTTGCGGTGACAGTGGTCGAATTGGTGTGGACTTTGTTGTAGAATGTTCCGCTGGTAGCGATGATGCCGTTACCTGCACCGCCAACAACCGCGCCAACCGTTGTTACGGTAACAGCGCCGTTATCGATAGTTGTGGCATTGATGCCGTCACCGCCATCGCCGGCTACGGTCGAAGCCGGGGTCACCAGCACATTGCCGCCCTGGCTGCTGGCGAAGATGCCCGTGCCGGCCGTGCTGTGCACCGCGCCGGTGCCCGAGACGGTGACATTGCTGGCGGTCGAGGAGACCGCGTTCACGCCGGTGTTGACCGAGTCAACCGTGCCGGTGTTCAGCACATCGACTGTTCCCGTTGCCTGGGCATTGATGCCCATTGCGCCGGTTGAGACGACATTGGCTGGGCCCTGCGTCTTGACGTTGCCGTTCGAGGCAATTGCCTGAATGCCGTCATTGACGCCCTGAACCGTGCCGACGCCGCTGTTGACGAAGACGTCGCCCGTGCCGGTCTGCAGTGCCTGGATACCGTACGAACCGGTGCCGGTCACATTGCCAACGGTGCTCACCGAAACAGTTCCGTTGCCGTTCGAGGTTGCCGTGATACCGGCATTGCCGGTGATCGAGCCACCCGTGGTGTTGACGGTGACGAGGCCATTGGAGAAACCGGTCTGCTGGATCAGAACACCCGATCCGCTGCCGCCGATGATGGTCTGTGCGCCGTTCAGCGTCACGTTGCCAGCACCGGTGGTGGTCAGGCTGACGCCGTCGGTGCCGCCGTTCACGTTGCCGTTGCCATCAACCAGAGCATTGCCACCGACGACAGTCGAGAGGATGCCCTCAAGAGCCGTGCCGGTGATCGTGCCGTTGTTGTGAACGGTGTTGGTGCCGGTGGAGGTAGCCACCTGCTTGGCGCCGACGTTGTCACCCGAGATCAGGCCGAAGTTGTTGATCGTGTTCGAGCCCGAAGCGGTGAGCTGATCGGAACCGATAACCGGATCGATCTTGCCTGTAATGCCTACGTTCAAGACGTTCGCGCCGGTGAGACCGGTCTGCTTTACGCCGGTCTGGCCTGCAGCGATGACTTCGCCGTTCACATTGACTGTCGCCGTGCCGGTCGAGAGGCCGAGATCGGTTTCGATGCCATTGTTGCCGGTTGCGGTGAGCACCTTGCCGGCGTCGAAGGTCACGTCGATGTTGTTCGCGTTGACGCTGCCATTGGTGTTCAGCGCATAGATGCCGCGGCCGTTGTTGGCTGTGACATTACCATGAGCGTTTACCGTGATAGCGCCGGCAGCCCGTGCTTCAATGCCATTCGTGCCGCCGGTTACGTCAGCTGCATCGACAGAAACCGTACCGAAGTTGGAAGTCGCACGAATGCCGTCAGCCGTCGTACCCGTAACAGAGCCGGTGGCATTGATGAGGATACCGTTATTGGTGCTCGCGTTGATGCCATCAACCGCACCATTCACGATTCCCGTGGTGAGATTGATCGAACCATTCGGCGTGTTGGCGGTGATGCCATTGCCGGTGAGGCCGGTTACAGTACCGGTACCCGTCAGAGTAATTGCACCATTGACCGAATTGGCCCTGATACCATCAACCGAACCTGTGGCACCGCCGCCATTGGCGATGGTGATGTTGCCATTGAAGGTTGAAGCGTTGATGCCGCTGCCATTACCGCCGGTGATGAGGGCGACAGTTGTGATGTCAACCTTGCCGTTGCCATTGGTGGAAGCATTGATGCCGTCACCATTGCTGCCTGTTACAGTGGAAGCAGGTGAAACGACAACGTCACCACCGTTGGACGATGCGACAATGCCTGAAAAGCCTGTGGCGTTGACCGCGCCAGTGCCGGAAACGGTGACCTTGCTGCTGCCGGTTGACCGAGCAAAGATGCCATTGCCGCCGCCGGTGATGGCATTGACAGTGCCGGTACCAAGCACGTCAACCGTACCGCTTGCAGAAGCAAAAATGCCGCCTCCGCCAATAACTGCGGCATTGCCACCGGTTGCTACATTGCCGTTATTCGCAATAGCAGCGATGTCATATTGATTGGCACCGCCAGTGATTGTTCCACCATTGACGTTGACCGAGACATTGCCCGTTCCAGAGTGTTGCGCAACGATCCCGGCACCGTTCACATTCGTAGCCGTAACATTGCCGACTGTCGAAATCGAGATCGTGTTCGTGCCAACAGATGTTGCTGTGATGCCTGCACCGCCGGTGATCGATCCACCGGTGGTATTTACTGTGACATTACCGGTTCCTCCGACAGTGTCCTGGGACATCTGAACGGCAGCGAAGGCAAGGCCATTGCCGCCCGAGAGGGTCTGCGAACCTGAAAGCAGCAGATTGCCGCTACCCGTTGTGTGCATCAGCACTGCGCCGGCGACGGTCGAAGTCACCGTTCCGGTGCCCGTTACCGTTGAGTCGCCATTAACCGTGTCCTGCCTGATGGCCGCAAAGTTAGGCGTACCCGTGTTCGAGATGGTGCCGTCGTTTGTGATCAGGTTGGTTGCCGTTCCGGTCGCAACCTGCTGAACGCCGCGCTGCGTGCCGGTGATCAGACCTGCGTTGGTCACGGTGTTCGAACCTGAACCCAAAGCTGTCTGATCGATGCCGATCAGCGGATCAATCTTGCCGCCAACGGCGACATTCGTGACGTTTTTACCGCCAGTGGCAGACTGCTGAACACCGGTGCCCGAAGCGGTAACCTCACCATTCACGTTAACCGTCGCGGTGCCCGTTGAATTCCCAAGCTGGGTGAGAATTCCAATGTTATTGGCCGCAGCAGCCGTAATCTTTGTACCTGAAGCCTGCGTGATATCGATATTGGCAGTGTTAGCCGCGCCATTGGTGTTGGTGGCCCACACGCCAACAATGCCAGTGCCGGTGTCGGTGACATCGCCGTTGATATTCATCGTGATCGCGCCGCCACCCTGCGCGCGAACGCCATTGATCGAGGCATTGACAGCCTTGGTGGTGATGTCGATCGAGCCGGTGCCGGATTGCGCATTGACGCCATTTGCGCCGTTTACAGCCCCCGAGGCGTTGATCTTGACAGTTCCGGTGCCGGTGGACGTTGCATTAATGCCGTAAGATCCCGTTCCGGTGACGGTGTTGGTCGATGATACATCAACGTTACCGCCGTTGGACTGTGCGACGATGCCGTTTACTGCGCCACTGACGGTGTTGGTTGCCTTAACCGTGACAGCTCCTGTGCCGGCAGTTGTGGCCCGGATGCCATCTGAGGCGTCGCTTGAAACAGCGCCGTTGGTGGTTACCGAAACCGTATTGGCCGATGCACCATTTGTGTTGTTCGCGTTAACCCCAACGCCGCCGGAAGCCGAAACGGTACCATTGGTCGTAATATCAATCGCGCCGCCATTGGTGACAGCCGAGGTTGCTGCGCCGCCGGTCGACGTGACATCGCCGGTCTTGAGTGTGATCGCGCCGCCGCCGCTGTTGATCGCGTTGATGCCCGAAACGCCAGAAACCAGGCCTGCAGTGCTATCGATCGTGGTCAGACCCGAGCCGGTATCGGTCGAACCGATGCCCGCACCGCCACCATTGCCGGCTACGGTAGAGCCCGTCACGATGTTAACGGTATCGGTTGAGTTTACCCGGATACCACCCTGACCGGAAATCGCCCCGGTGCCCTGAATGTCGATGGTCTTGCCGCTGACATTGATACCAAGGCCGCCCGAGCTCTGGTACAGGCCGCCACCGCTGACCTTGACCGTTCCGCCTGTCGCGCTGGCATTCAATGCGTCAGAGTTGGCAAGCACGCCGCCGTTGTTCACGACTGTGATCGTGCCGGTGCCGGCTGTTGCCGAAATACCTTTGCCACCCAAGCCGCTGATCAGGCCATTGGTGGTTACGTCAATATTGCCTGCGCCCGAAGTCTTCGAGACGATTGCCGAGCCGCCAGTTGTAAAGACAGTGTTTGTAGGCGCAATCTTGATGTTGCCGCCATTTGTGGTCGCAACAATGGAATCCGAACCGCTATGAACATTGCCTGTCCCGGTAATGTTGATGTTACCGCCGCCGGTCGAGTTCGCGACAATGGCGCTGTTAATGCCGGAAACCTGACCGGAGTTCAGGATATCGATGTTTCCGCCAGTCGAGGCGCCGATGCCATTCGCGCTAATTGACTGAATCGTGGCGTTGCCGCTCGTGTTGATGTTACCGGTTGCGCTCGTGGCATGGATGCCATCGTTGCTGGCCAGACCGGAGATTGTGCCATTGTTGGTGATAACCGTTACGTTGCCGCTGCCACCCGTGTTGGCGATGACACCATTGGCGTTGTCGCCAAGCGTGACCGATACAGCACCGGTTGCCGAAGTGTTCGATGCCGAGACGCCAAGCGAACCCTTGATCGCGGCAGTTGCGGAAACCTGCACATTGCCCGTGCCGGTGTTGAGTGCATCAATTCCGGTGCCGGCGCCTCCGTCAACTGCGCCCTTGAAGGTGAGGTCGATCAGACCGCTCGTGCTGCCGTTGATCTTTACCGCACCCGTCGAACCGGCAATTCCGCCGCCTGATTGAAGAAGCGTAATTGCGCCAGTGCCAGACTGATTGATGACCAAACCGATACCATTTGTAGCGGTGATCGCACCGTTAATGCCGGTTCCGTACGGTGTCGTGCTTGTGAGATCTCCGCCGTTTCCGTTAAGCGTCAACGCATTGCCTGAATTCGCAACAATCGCGGATGTGCTGCTTTCGAAGAAGCCCTGCGTCGAGCCCGCACCAGCGCCATTAACAGCGAACCCTGCGCCGGGGGCCATCGTTTGTCCATTTACCCATGCGGTATTACCGGAAACGAAGAAGGTCCAAGTAGTGCCTGCAGGAACTTGGCCCGGAGCTGGTCCTGTTGGGTCGCAGACAACATCAGTACCTGAAACCACACTGCAATTAGCCAAAGCAGGCGTCGTGAACAAGAACGCGCCAGTGGAGGCGACAACCGCTCCGAGCGTCAATCGCATAGCCTGATGGCTGATACCCCCCGCGAGTTCGCGCTGCCTTTTCAGGCGGCGAATCGAATCGGTGGTGTTTGCGGATGTCGAACGAGCGGTAAAAGTACGCAGCATCAGTCTGCTCCCAATGGCAGTTTCACTAGGGGATACGACCGTTTTGTTGTTTTCACAGGCGCATTCCCCACACGCCTGCACGGAAGGTGTTAAGTTGACCCGTGAAACGAGTCAACGAGAGTCATTCAGGATTCCAACAAACCTGTGGCTGCAAGTCCCGCAAGAAGCGAGGGAACATGCTCCGATATGGTTGCTTTAAGTTCCTTGGCGTCGGTGATCGGCTGGCCATCGCGCGAATAGTTCAGCTGGCCTGCTTTGGCGGCTTCGACCAATTTGGTCTCGATCGCCTTCAGATTGGCCGTGCCATCGAGGATCGGGAGCACAACCATCGCCGATGGATCAATGCCAACCACCTCATGCCGCATGCTCGTTGTCAAAGTCGCGCCTGCTTCTGCATCACCGCGAGCAATTAGCCATGCCTTCGGTTTCTCAGAAGCGGTGCTGGCGCAAGGTGCGGGTTCACTCAGCACCTGAAGCATGCCGCCCAGCGCCATTCGGTAGAGCGCATCAAGGATTGCCGCCCGGGTATCATCATTAGCGCCTTCGACAAGCGCATCGCAGGATGAGCTGCCCGGTTGAGACTTGCCAATTGTCTCGAGCATGTCTGAAACCGAAGGCACGTGAGTAGAGATGGAACGGCCGTCCGGCAGGGTGAGGGTAGTGCTGTCACCCTCACGCGAGACGTTCGTGCCGATTGGCAGCAGGAAGTGCAGTCCGGAAAGCGCCTCGGGTGCCAGCGCACGCTTGACGTCTGGCATCCGTTCCCCAGCGATCAGCAAGGTCTGGCGGAAGGTTCGTCCGGTCAACATGTCGAGCAGTTGTTCAGAGTTGACCAGATCGTTGCCGCTCCTCGCCCGGATCTCGGCAGCAACCTTGGCGTCATAGTTCTCAAGGATCATGGTCGAAAGTTCGCACTCACCAAGGAAGCCGAGGCCGTTGCGTGCGGCCCGCGCGGCGAAATTGCTTACCAGCAGCGGTTCGTTGCACTCTTCCAGGAACTCATGCGCGATGTAATCGTCGGGCAGCGTGGCCAGGCGGCTAGCCCAACCGCGCAGCGTTTCACGATAAGGGCCCTTGTCTGGAGACGATTCTGCCATGAAGGCCAGGGTTTGCCGGGCGAGTTGGGCCCGAGCGAGCAAATCATGGCTTTCCGGCACGGTAAGCAGCATGGCGTCGCGAATAGGTTGCATCATGCGCCAACCCGGCAACACGTTATAGCTGATGCAGGCCACACCAACCGCAGAGAGGCGGGCGCGGACCACCTTCATGATGGCTTCCTGCACCTGCGGCGGAACCCATGAATAAACGCCGTGGCAAATGATGTAATCAAAGGTGCCGAGCTCATCACCGATCTCGGTAAAGCTCTGGCACAGGATTTCGACGTTCTTCAGGCCCAGCCGTTCGATGCGGGCGCGTCCGGCTGCAACCTGTGTGCGGGCAAGATCGACCCCGACAAACGTGGCGTCCGGGTAGCGTGCCGCATGCGGGATAAGGTTGCCGCCGGAAGCGCAGCCCAGTTCCAGAACCCGGGCCTTTTCCATGGGCGCAGCCTCAAGGCCGAACAACCGGGCAAAGCCACCCAGTTTTGCTGGCTGGCTCATCGCAAATGGTTTTGATTCATAGGGAAGCAGATCATACTTCAAAGCAGTACGAGCAATGATCGCTTCGAGTTCGCCAACATCTTCAGCCATTCCAAAAAGCCCCCGAGCAAAAAATTTGTGAATAAGTTCGCTTGGTAGTAAATCCGTTTGGGGCGGTCAAATCCGCAATTGGCAACAACTTGTCCCGTTTCGGCCATATTCAGCTTTAAGGTCTTGCCTGTGGACCTGGTCGATCTGGAACCAATTCAGTCAGGTTGGCAATTGCAGAGAAACCGGGCGCGGGTTAGCAATGCGCTCCACTTCAATAGGGGGTATAAAATGCGCAAGTTTGTATTCTTGACTGCAACCGCTGCGATGGCGCTTTCGCTTTCAGCCTGCAAGGGCAAGGAAGAGGCACCTGCTGCCGAAACCGCAGCAACCAGCGAAGCCGCTCCGGCCGATGCATCGGCTGCCCCCGCAGCTGATGCCAGCGCTCCGGCAGCCTCGGAAGCTGCCAAGTAAGTTTACCCAATCCGGCGCATTGCATCCGGATGATACGGGGCTACGGGAAACCGTGGCCCCTTTTTCATGCGCGGTTCGCCTGTTTCCAGCGTTTGGAAACCCAATGCCTTACGGGGACATCGATCCACCTTGTGACAAGCCATGCGGTCAGCAGCGCGGTCGCTAGATAGGCCGGGGCAATCACAGTGCTTGAGACACCAACCTTGCGGGCGATAAACTGGAATGCGTGGGCAAGTGGCGAGTGCAGGGCATAGAGCGCGAAAGACGCTTCTCCGCAGAACACCGCCGCTGGTGCAATCCACGCCTGAGGTTCGATCCGGCTTGCCGCGAGCAGCAGGATAGGCGAGGCGATTACTACAACCAGCAAGTCAAATGCCGGCCTGTAAATACCTGCGGCAGGCATTGCCAATAGCGCGGAGAGTGCCACGGCATAGAGCAAGGCAACAAACCGCTCCGGACGTTCTGCATTTGCAGGCAACCGGGCAATGACCATGCCGGCGATGAAGGAAAATGCTGTCCGGAGCGCGCCATCGTACCAAGTTCCCCAGGTCGACCCGCCTGATAAGGGTGAGCCATTCTCGCCGGACGGAATCGCTTGCATCATCGAATGACCGGTCAGTGCAAGGATCATCATGCCCCCGATAACCGCGATCACCAGCAATGATCGCGTTTTCATGCGCGACAGCAGCAGAACCATCATGACATTCGCCATAAATTCAAAAAACAGTGACCACGCGGGAATGTTGATTGGGAACAGGTTGGACGAGGAAAAAGGTGACGGAAGCATCAACGTGTTGAAGAGAAGGCTTCCGAAGAATTCCATCGAGCCCATGTGATTTGGCGTGGATCGCACAATGCCCTGCAGCGCAAATATCGCTCCGAAGGCTATTCCGACGATATGCAGCGGATACAGCCGGATGGCCCGGATGCGCAGGAATTGTTTTATGCTCAGGCCCGTCGAAAAACGCGGCTCATACGTGCGTACCAGCACAAAACCTGACAAGGCGAAGAAGAAATCGACTGCCAGATAGCCGCTTGGCATGATCGTTTCATCCAGATGATAGATCGTCACTGCCATCGCCGCGATGCCTCGCAAGGCATCCAGGGTGACAAAGCGCTGATTGCTTCGATAGCCCTTTGACGCACCGGCAGTTGCGATTGTCATCTTGAAGAGAGCCCCTCTCACTCTTGAGCAAATGGCCTAGCCCAACTCGCGCCTGCACTTGAAGTGAATTGTTGCGCCGCCAAACGATACGCGAGTCATTTGCCTTGCAAAAAGCCAATGGTGCCCGGGGACGGAATCGAACCGCCGACACCATGATTTTCAGTCATGTGCTCTACCAACTGAGCTACCCGGGCAACGCTGCGGCGACGGTCTGGCATAAGCCAAATTGACCGGCGAGCGGCTTGGAAGCGCGCCTATGGCGAAGAGGTGCGGGCTTGGCAAGCGGGAATTATCACTCGGCCCCATCATCGTCGGTATCCGGCATATCGGCGCGGGGGCCGGGCAGGGCATAGCCATCGTCCAGCCACTTAACGAGGTCGCGATCACGGCAGCGTGACGAGCAGAACGGCGTGTGTTCCTCGCTGCGGGGCTTGCCGCAGATCGGGCATTTGCGAAGGTTGGATATCATGCGGAAATTGCCTGTGCGAAGGCACCGTCAAAGGCAAGGGTGTCGTCAGTTTTCCACATGTGCTGTCTGCCAGTGCGCCGCTCCAGCTCTCCGGACATAGTCTGGGATACTGCGGCTTTGACTGCCGGATGGGCGGTGAGCAGAAGCGTTCCCGGCTCGTCAACTTGCTCGGCGCGGCGCAGCAACAAGCGCGCCGCTGCACCTGCACGGTCCGTAGCCAGACGGGCAATCAGCGAAGGGCGATCCTGTCGCGAGACGATCTGGACAAAACCAAAACCATTCATCGCTGTGCGCTCATGTGGCCAATCGGACAAAGCCTCGGCCAGTTCGCTATCCACCGCCCGCCGGTCAGCCTTTTCGGACAGTGTCGGAAAGTCGATTCCCACATTCCCGCAGAGGTCAAACCTGCGGATCGCACCAGCTGCAGATCGGGCTGCGACCATCGCCAGACTGGCGGTTTGCAGCGTTCCATCAACGTCTATCAGGGTCATGGCCGGTGTCGGGCTGATCGTCAGCGATCCCCCGGCAAACGGCACTTCGCAGTGCCAGGCTTCAGCAAAGATATCTTCCCAGACGCCGGACGGAAACCGTCGAACGATGCGGACAGGCACATCTGCCTTGCCAAGCTGCCCGGCAAGGCCGGAGGCCGGGCAGGGCGGTTTGACAGTTGGCCGGGCGCGCGCCAGCTTGCCGCGCCCGACTTCGGAGATCGCCGAGCGGGTTACCTCCAACCGGATCGGTGCGCCTTCTGCGGCTTCTTTGGGCAAACCATCGACTAACGCTTCTTCGCCGCCGGGAAAGCGTGCCGTTCCGCGCTTTGAACCGCCGGAACGCGAAACCAGTGTCGCATCGCTGATGAGCCCGGCGGCCAATCGGCCGGGCCAGTCCATGCGTGCAGCGACTACTTCACCATCTATGATCAGCACGGCCCGGTGTTCGGCGATGCCTTCTTCGATCAGCCACTCAGCCAAGATCAAATCCTGCCGCAATCAGCAAAGCGCGGGTTTCGAAGAGCGGCAGGCCCATCACGCCTGAATGGCTGCCGCCAATCCATGCAATCAGGGCTTCGGCTCGCCCTTGGATGGCATAGCCACCAGCCTTGCCATGCCATTGACCAGTGGCAATGTAGGCATCGATTTCGGCAGGGCTCAGGCGCTTGAACCGCACAACCGTCTCGCTGATCCGCTCGCGAACCGTGCCATCGGGCGTCAGCAGCGCAACTGCCGAAATCACCGTATGGCGACGCCCGGAAAGCAGCTTCAGGCAATCGCGGGCCGTAGCTTCATCCTCGGCCTTGGGCAGAATTCTTCGCCCGCAAGCAACCACGGTGTCGCCGGACAATACGGCATGCTCCGGTATCCCAACCGCAAGCGCCTTTTCTCGTGCCACACGCCGGGCATAGGCGCGCGGAACCTCGCCCTTGATTGGGGTTTCATCGATATCTGCGGCGACAATCTGTGCGGGTTCGATGCCCAACCGCGCCAACAGTTCACGCCGACGCGGCGAGGCTGAGGCGAGTATCAGTCCGGGCGACTGCACACGCGCGATCAGAACTGGCCGGGGCCGCCGCGTCCGGGCATAAAGCGATAGGTGATGCGGCCCTTGGTCAGGTCGTAGGGCGTAAGTTCAACCAGAACCTCGTCACCCACCAGCACACGAATGCGGTTCTTGCGCATCTTGCCTGCGGTATGGCCCAGAATTTCGTGATCGTTTTCCAGACGGACGCGGAACATGGCATTCGGCAACAGTTCAACAACTGTACCGCGCATTTCGAGTAGTTCTTCCTTCGCCATAGGCGATGCACATCCGTCCTGATTGTCTCTTGGTCG
>CANFXW010000016.1 GCA_947451145.1 Sphingomonadaceae bacterium
AAGAGGTCTGAACAGGCTACTCAAGCGAGGAGCGAGCGATGCATAGTGTCCAGGCCTTGGAAGAACGCCTTCAGGTGCTCCACTGGCGCACGACGGAGACGCCGCTGTTCAACCCGGTTTTCCAGCTGGGGCTGGAGCTCTCGCGCGAGATCGAGAGCGGGACGCTGAGCCTCGATGCGGTCGAGAACATGGTCGCCGAACTCGAGTGCGAAGGGCTGCAGGCCCGCGCGCGTCGGCTCCACCGGCTGGTCGCGCCGCTGAACCATGAGGCTAATACGGCGCGGCTTGCCGATCTCGCAACTGGCACCGATTTCGCTGCCTTTGCCGCGCATTGGCAGCACCCCTTTGCCCATATCGTGTTTACTGCGCACCCCACTTTCCTGCTCAGCCGGGCGCAGTCGGAAGCCGTTGCGCAAGGGGCAAGCTCGGGCGAGACTGGCGAGGCAACCGTCTGTGTAGCCCCCCATGCCCGCGATGTCCTCACCCTCGACTATGAACATGAAGAAGCCATGGCCGCGATTGCCCGCGGGCAGGTGGCGCGTGACCGGATCACCGCTGAAGTGCTCGAAAGCGCCAGATCGCGCTGGCCGGATAGCTGGCGCACCCTGCGCCCCGCGCCGTTCCGCTTCGCCACCTGGGTTGGCTATGACATGGACGGGCGGACCGACATTTCGTGGTCGACCTGCCTGCGTTACCGCCTGATCGAAAAAGCCCTGCGGCTGGATAGCTATGCCGCGGCAACGGCAGCCCATGCCGCAGATATCGCGGCCCGGCTGACCCGAGCAGCGGACTATGCTCGTGCGCTGTCCGTGCGTCTGGCGGCAGACCTGTCTGACCCCGCCGCTCTGTCGGAAGTCGCCAATGCCCTCGCCGCCGAACATCCCGACAAGCTGACCAGCCTGACCCCGATTGTCGAAGCGATTGAGGCACAGGCCGCAACCGCTTCAGATGACACCGCGCTAGCCCTGCTCGTCGCGGCCTCGGCCATGCGCGCCGATGGCCTCGGGATGGGCTGGGTCCATTTCCGGGTTAACAATTCGCAGCTGCAGAACGCGATCCGGCGCCGCATCGATCCCGATGGCAAGCTCGATCTCGGCAGCCAGGCAGCCTTGGTGCGGATGCGCGAGCTGCTGGCCGAAGTGCAGCCGCTACACTCCAACATGGCTGCGCTGGCAATCGAGAACAGCACCGCCGTCCGCCAGTTCCTGATCATGGCGCAGATCCTCCACCACGTGGACGCCGACGCGCCGATCCGCATGCTGGTGGCCGAATGCGAGCAGCCCTCCACCGTGCTCGCCGCGCTCTATTATGCCGAGCTGTTCGGGATTGCCGACAAGGTTGACGTCTCGCCGCTGTTCGAAACCGAATCCGCGCTGGAGCATGGCGGGCGGTTCCTTGATGCCGTACTGTCAGAGCCGCACTATCAATCCTACGCCCGAGCGCGCGGGCGGGTGGCGATCCAGACCGGGTTTTCCGATGCCGGGCGTTTCGTCGGCCAGATCCCGGCGGCCTTGGCGATCGAGCGCCTGCAGGGGCGGCTTTCCGAAGCGATGGCGGCCAATGGCCTGACTGATGTCGCCGCACTAGTGTTCAACACCCACGGCGAATCGATGGGCCGCGGCGCGCATCCTTCCAGCTTTGCCGACCGCGTCGACTGGCCGCTTTCCCCCTGGGCGCGGCGGAGGTTCGTGCGGGCCGGGATCAGGCTGGAGCCGGAGGTGAGCTTTCAGGGCGGCGATGGCTATCTGTTCTTCGGCTCGGACGAACTGGCACTGGCAACGCTTACCCGCTTTGTCGAGCAGGCTCCGGCCGAGGCAGACCCGGATGCGCCGACCGATCCGTTCTATCGCCGCACTGACCTCAGCCTTGATTTCTACCGCGCAATCCGCCGTCACCAGCTACGGCACCTGAACAGCGCCACCTATCCGCGCGCGGTTACTGCCTTTGGCCTCGGCATGCTCAACGATACCGGCAGCCGCAAGTCGCGCCGCCAGTCAGACCTTGCTGCCGACCGGGCGATGAGCCTGCGCCAGATCCGCGCCATTCCGCACAATGCCGTGTTGCAGCAGCTCGGCTATCCGGTGAACGTGATCGCCGGGTTCGGCTCGGCCTCTGACGGTAACATCGAGGAAATCGCCGCGCTGCTCCGCGAATCCGCGCGCGGGCGGGCGATGGTGCGGCTTGTGCGTGCCGCCAATGCCATCGCCAGCATCAAGACGGTGGCCGCTTATGGCGAGCTGTTCAATTCGGCCTATTGGGCCAGCCGCCCCTATCGCGGCGACGAACCGCATATCTTCAACGCCTGCCTCAACCTTGCCGAGCACCTGACCACCGATGACCGCGCGGGGGTATTCCGCCGCCTTGCCTCGCGCCTCAGGGTGGATGCGCTGAAGCTGCACCGCCTGCTCGATCTGATTCCTGACGAAGCGCCGCTGACAGGCCGCGAACAGGTGCGCCGCTCGCTCGGCGTGCTGCAGGCGCTGCGGCTCGCGCTGTTCCAGCACATGTTCTTGCGGGTTGTCTCGGTTCCGGCCTTCAGCCGCGCCAACGACATTGCCCGCGAGGACGTGTGGGAGATGGTCTTCACCCTGCGTATCGAAGAAGCGCTCGCCCAGCTGCGCCGCGCCTTCCCGACCAGCGAGCCGCGCATTGGCGACTTTACCCTGACCGAGCCGACCGAATACCCCGACGGCGCGGCCACCGGCTATGACGCGATCCGGCGCGATTTCATCGATCCGATCGAGCGGGCCTGGCAGCTAAGCCTGCGGATCACCACGGCGGTGGCGAACGAGTTCGGGGCGCACGGCTAGGGGCGCTTCCACTCCCCGATCCTTCGCGGCTCGCCCAGCCCCGCCACCAGCACATCCGCCGTGCGCAGCGCCAGCGTTGCCCTGAGGCCCCGCCAGAACGAATGGTCACCCTCGCCCGGTTCGGTAGAGTGCGCGCGGGCTGGGCCGAACAGCCGCGCTTCGGCATCGGCGATCAGGCCTGCATCGCGGATCGTCGCGACATATTCGGCATTGGCGCGGTGGCTGACGAAATCGAAGTTGCTTGAGCCGACGACCAGCGCCTCGCCGTCGATCAGCGCGGCTTTCATATGCGTCATCTCGGGCAGCAGACGGATGGCGAGTCCGGTCTTCTTCGCCACGCGCATCAGGTAGTCGCGGATGATTGGCTTGTTGTTGGGGCGCGGAGTGTAGAGCGTTACCGGCACGCCCCGCGCCGCCGCATCGGCCATCGCGGTTACGAAAGGGAACGTGGGATAGGCGCTGATCACCTCAATGGATTTTTGCGCGCCCGCAATCTGGCGCAGCAGCACTTCGAATTCACCCTCATTGCCATTGCCGGGCAGGCTCAGCAGCTCGATGTCATTGAACTGGCCGTAAGCGGCGCGGGGGGTGCCGTGCCAATCGCGATCGAATTCTCCGGCCAGCCAGTCAGCCACAGCTGGATCGTCTATCCGCAGCATCATGTCGTGCCAGGCGAAGTTGTGGTCGGAGAAATTAATCCCGCCGATCCATGCCACGCCGTCCATCACCAGCAGCTTCTTGTGATTGCGCGTGGCATAGGCAATCGGGTTCTTGCCGATAGGGTTGGTAATCCGCAGGTGCGCGCCGCTCGTCTGCATGGCATCGAACATCGCCCAGGTCGCTTCGGCTTCGGCTGCCAACGCCGGATCGCGCGACAGGGCAAGGAAGCTGTCATTGATCACATGGCGGCTGTAATCGTCGACGAGTACCCGCTGGTCTGCTGCGGTCGCGCTGATGATGGCATTGGCCACCGATTGCCCCGCCGCGTCGCCCTCAAAGGTCATCGCCTGAACCAGAACGCGGCTCTTGGCCGCAGCAATATCAGCCTGCGCAGCGTTCCAGAAAGCGGCCGAGCCGACGAGTAGTTGATAGCGTGCCATTGCCCGTCCCTTGCCAGCGGCCCCTCTCTAAGACAAGCGGCCGGGCGGGCTTAACCAAATCGCCAGCCATGGTCCCTAACAGGGACGCGGACGATTGGATGCTGGCCTTGCCATGCCACTTGGGCAACACAGGATCAGCGGAATTGGGCGTGAGGGCGAAATGCAGGCGGGAATGCGAAACCTTGCAGTGCTGGTGGCAGCGGTTGGCGGGATTGTCCTTGCCGGAGCCGCACTGCTGAAATTCGACGATACGCCGCAAGAGCCGGTCGCCGGCGCGCCAAGCTCTGCTCCCAAACCTGCCGCGCCTCCAGCCAAGGCGGTCGATCAGGCATTCGTCATCAAGCGCATCCTGCCGATCAAGGGCGCGATCAATTACGGCGAGTGGCACTGGGACGAGGCCGGAGTACCCGACGGCCCGATGGTCATCACCGTCGATCTCGATGCCCGCGTGCTGTCGGTATTCCGCGGCGGCTATGAAATCGCCACGACGGCGGTGCTCCTTGGCACACAGGAAAAGCCGACGCCGCTGGGCGTCTTTCCGATCAAGATGAAAGATGCCGATCACCATTCGAGCACCTATGACAACGCACCGATGCCTTTCACCATGCGGCTGACCGATGATGGCGTTTCGATACACGGCACCAAGGTGGAAAACGGCTATGCCAGCCACGGCTGCGTAGGCACACCGACCGAATTCGCCAAAAAGCTGTTCGCCATCGCGAAGGTGGGAGACAAGGTCTACATCACCCGCGGCAAGATGGTGGGCATCGGGGATTCGCTGGTCGGCGGCTAACCCGAGCGCCGCGCCGGAGCCTTGGTGAATGACCAGCCGCCCGGCCCTGCCCGCGCCACCAGTTCACCGATTGAAGCAGGCTGCCCCTGCAGCAAGGCATCAAACACGCGCGCCACGGCGCTGCCGCGCGGCGCTTCGCCATCGAGTTCGGTGACGATGCGGGCAATCACCTTCAGAGCAATCGCGCGGGGAGCCTGCGGGCGGTAGGAGAGGCCCATCGGCACTTTTCTGACGCATTCCTGCCATTCACGCGCTGCGGCCCAGCCGAGCGCGACATCGGCATCAGCGAGATGTGCTGCACTTTGCGCCACAGCCGGAATATCGATCCAGTCCGCCCCCGCCAACGCCTGTCGCATCCGCACCCGGTCATAGCGAGGGTCAGCATTTGACGGATCGTCAGCAGGATTGAGTCCGGCTGCTGCCACGACCGCGGCCAATTCCGCACGCCGCCAGTCGAGCAAGGGGCGCAGCAAAGGCAGGCTGCCATCCGGCACCTTGCCCAGTTCGCGCACCCCGGCAAGACCCGAAACGCCGCTACCCCGGCCAAGCCGCATCAGCAGCGTTTCGGCCTGGTCATCGGCATGGTGCGCGGTGGCGAGTGCGACAAGATCCCGCCGCGCGCACCAATCGGCGAGCGCCGCATAACGCGCCATTCTGGCGTTTGATTGGATATTGCCCGCATCGACTGTCACCTGCAGGATTTCGTGCGGCACCCCGAGTGCGGCGCAGATAGCGGCAACCATCGCCGCCTCATCCGCCGCTTCTGCCCGCAGGCCATGATCGACGGTGGCGGCTTCAACCCGATCCGGGAATACAGCGTGAGCCAGCACCAATAAGGCAAGACTGTCTGGCCCACCGGACACGGCCAAGCCCAATATGCCCTCTGGTGCCAGCCGCGCCCGTCGCCACAGCTCATCCAGCCGGGCATAAAACCGGGTGGTTAGTGCCTTATCAATTGCACTTAACCCCGCTCTTGACCTCAGTGTAGATGGTCTTGAGCCGGCTTTCGCTCTCGGCGCGATAGCCGTCGGCGAATTCGCCCAGCGCAATGCAGGCGCGCTTCACGTCTTTCAGTTGGCGCATCGATTCAGCAAGGTAGATCAGGCTGTCAGGCGCGCGGGCACCCTTGGCATCGGACTGATAGTTCTTGAGGAACCACTGCGCGGCTTCCTTGGGCTTGCCATCATCAAGGAAAGTGCGACCCAGCAGATTGCGGCCGTAGCTGATGCGGGTGTGCTTGGGGTACTTGGCTATGAAGAGCTGCAATTGCTGCTCTGCCTCGGGGAAGAACTTGGCCTCCCACAGGCGATAGCCGTAGGAATATTCGTCATCACCGGCATCAGCGGTGGCGGGCTTTTCGATCGCCTTCACTGCAGCCACGCGCTTGGCCGAGGGCGAGGCTGGTTTCTCAGCAGCGGGTGCAGGTTTGGCCTTCTCTGCCTTTGGGGCAGGCGCAAGATTGGCTGTGGTGATCACCGGCTTGGCGGCAGGCGCAGTCTCAACCGGCTTGGCAGCCACTGGTGCGGCGCCATCGGTCAGCGCGGCGGGAGCCGGGGCGGGCGGGGGTGCGGAAAGCGCAGCGATCTTCGCTTCAAGCTGGGCGATACGGTTGCCGTTCTCTTCGCCCTGCGCAGTGAGGCGCGACATCTGTGCTTCGACCGAATCCATCCGGGTAAGCAGATCGGTTACAGGAGTTGTCGCCGGAGTGCCGGTGGTTGTGGCAGCAGCAGCGCCCTTTTCAATCTCGGGCGGGAAGTACTTGCCGTCACCGCCCGGGAAAACCACGCGTTGTACTGCTTTGAGCTCTGCCTCAATCTTGTTGAGCCGGGTGGCGGCATCGGCGGTGGTTGCCTTCTGCGCCTGAACCGGCGCCGCACTCACCATCAGCGCGGTAGCGGCAATGGCCAGCAGCGGCCTTTTGCTGGAGGTCTTCAAAATCATGACATGCGTCCCTGAAAGGTCGATCGATTGGGCAGGAATCTAGCGCCGAAACCCGCCCGATGTCGAGACAAGGTCAGTTCGAAACGGTGGAAGTCTGTGGTGACGCTGCACCCGCCGTACTTGCCGCAGGGCTTGACGCGGGCGGTGATGCACTGGGGCTTGAGCTCGCGGAAGCACCGGTCGCCGGATGCGCACGGCTGCGCGGCGGCTGGCTAACCCTGACCGGTGCCGGCGGGGCAAAAGTAAAGGCCGGATTCGGCGCGGCGCTGGCATCCAAAGTGGCGGCATCACTGGGGATCAGCGCTTCGGCGGTTATCGTCGGCTCAATCGTCGGCACGTCCTCGGGCAGGATCGAAGGCAGGCTAACCGATGGTGCATAGTAATTGCGCCAGACGTAAAGGCCGCCGGCCGCCAGCAGGAGCGTAGCCAATGCCACCCACCAGGCAATGCGCGCGGATGGAACGCGCGCCGGATCACCGGGTTCATAGCTCGACGATTCACCCGCCGTGTCTACCGGCGGCGAATAGCCAAGTTCACGCCGCAGTGTCTCGATGATGCCATTGTCATCCAGCCCGACAGCGCGCGCATAAGTGCGGGTAAAACCGATGGCATAGGTTCGTGAGGGGAGGGCGGCAAAATTGCCTGCCTCCATCTGGGCAATTACCCGCTCGGAAATACGCGTCTTCGCAGCGATTTCGGCGCGTGAAATCCCCGCCTTTTCGCGCGCATCCTTGAGCTGCGGACCTACACCGATAAGCGGCAGTTGCGGCTGATCTTCATCGTCCTCTGGCATTCGTCCCGACTATTTCTTGATTGCGACCCCGTTGGGTAAGCAGAGAAGGCTGCGATTGCAGTAAAGTCAAGCAGAACTAGGTTAAATTTGCATGACAGTGCAATGAATTCGACTGGCTGCACGCCCTATGCGCTCAATCGCATTCGATCCCGCGTGCCGCAGCCCAATTGGCGATTTCGGCGCGCAAATTTGCTGGCGGATTGGTGAGCCAGCCGCGCATGGCGGACTCGATATCTGCTGCGTTGACCTTGCAGACCAGTTCCTTGATCGGGCCAACCGAAGCCGGGGTGATCGACAGGCGGTGGATGCCAAGCCCGATCAGCGCCAGTGCCTCCAGACGGCGTCCGCCCATCTCGCCGCAAACCGCGATGTCGACTTTGTGGCCTTCAACGCCTTTGACCACCCGGGCGAGGAACCGCATGATCGACGGGCTGACCCAGTCATAGCGTTCGGCCAATTTGGGATTAGAGCGATCGGCGGCGAAGAGGAACTGGGTCAAATCATTGGTGCCGATCGACAGGAACGATACCTTTGGCGCGATCACATCGAGCATTTCAGCCAGCGCTGGTACTTCCAGCATGGCGCCATAGCGGATCGCCTCGGGCAGCATCTTCTTCTGGCCCTTCAGCCATTTGAGCTGCGCCTCGAACACCGCCTTGGCGGCGTCGAATTCCCAAGGTTCGGACACCATCGGGAACATCACGTTGAGCGTCCGCCCGGCGGATGCTTCAAGCAGCGCGCGCGCCTGAACCTTGAGCAAGCCTTCGCGCTCCAGCGCGACACGCAGGGCGCGCCAGCCCATCGCCGGGTTCTCCTCGCCCTCGCCGCCATCGTGACGCAGATAGGGCAGCGCCTTGTCGCCGCCGATATCAACCGTGCGGAAGATCACCGGCTTGTCGCCCGCCACTTCCAGCACATCGCGATAGAGCCGCGTTTGCCGCTCGCGCGCAGGCAGGGTGGCCGAAACGAGGAACTGGAATTCGGTGCGGAACAGGCCGACACCATCGGCCCCGGTCTGGGCCAACTGCGGCATGTCATCGCGCAGCCCGGCGTTCATCATTACCTTGATCCGCACGCCATCGGCGGTGCGCGGCTCAACATCACGCAGCGCGGCATAGACCGCCTGCTTCTCGCGGTTCTTGGCGAAGCGCATGTCGAAAGCATCGGCCATGGCCGTGGCCGGGCGAACGGTCGCCGTACCCTGATCAGCATCGAGCAGCAGCAGATCGCCTTCGCGGACCTGACCGCGCAAGCCCTGCACGCGGCCCAGCACCGGCACGCCCATGGCACGCGCCACGATCACCACGTGCGCGGTGAGCGAGCCTTCCTCAAGGATCACGCCCTTCAGCCGGCGCTTGTCATATTCCAGCAGTTCGGCCGGGCCCAGATTGCGGGCGATCAGGATCGCATCTTGCCGCAGCCCCTTGCTCGCTGCCGTACCGAGCTGGCCGGAGACCGTGCGGAGCAACCGGTTCGACAAATCCTCTAGATCGTGCATCCGGTCTGCCAGCAGCGGATCGTCGATCTGGCGCATCCGCATCCGGGTACGTTGCTGCACGCGTTCGATCGCTGCCTCGGCCGTCAGACCGGAATCGATCGCCTCATTGATCCGGCGGCTCCAGCCTTCGTCATAGGCGAACATCTTGTAGGTTTGCAGCACCTCTTCGTGCTCGCCGCCGACACCGAATTCGGCCTGTGCGGCCATACGCTCGATCTGCTCGCGCATCTTGTCAAAGGCGAGGTAGACGCGCTGGCGCTCGGCCTCGGTATCTTCGGCAACGGTATGTTCGATGGTGACGCGCGGCTGGTGGAACACCGCGATGCCGCTCGCCAGACCCTTTACCAGCGTCAGCCCGCGCATCAGCGCCGGGCCGGTTTGCGCCTCGGAAAGCCCCCAGGCGCCCTCGTCATCGACCAGATCGGCATTGGCGATCAGTTCCGAGAGCACCATGGCGACGGTCTGCAGTGCCTCGATCTCCACCTCTTCATAGCGGCGCGGATCAACATGCTGGACGCAGAGCACGCCAACCGCCCGCTCGCGGCGGACAATCGGCACACCGGCAAAGGAGTGAAACTTGTCCTCGCCCGTTTCCGGCCGATAGGAAAAGTCCGGATGGGCAGTCGCTTCGGCAAGGTTCAGCGTTTCGACATTGCCGCCAATGGTGCCAACCAGACCCTCGCCCAGCGCCATGCGGGTAACGTGGACGGCGTCCTGATCGAGGCCCTTGGTGGCGAACAGCTCAAGCATGCCTTCGCGCAGCAAATAGATCGAACAGACCTCGCTGTTCAGCCCTTCGGCGATCACTTCGACAACCGTATTGAGCTTGGCCTGCGCGCGATCACGCGAGGCCATGACCTCATGCAAGCGGGTCAGGATCGTACGGGCAGCGATTATAGCATTGGCCATAAAGGGCAGACTAGCCGAACCCGCTGCGTTTGGAAACGCCGAGGTAATGGAAGTGGATAGCTATTCGCTGGAGCGCAGAGAGAGGGTTAAATGTGCTCCAGCTCTTCCTTAAGTCGGAGCTTTCGCTTTTTGAGGATCTGGAGATGCGCATGGTCAGGGGCGGGGCGGTTCATTTCTTCGCGGATCGCGCGCTCAAGACCTTCGTGCTTGAGCTGCAGGGCACTGACATGCGGCTGTTCCATGGGCATACTCCTTAGGTTTGCGCCAATTCCCGCAGGGCGTTTTCGACTCGGGTCTAATTAACCCTGCGGTCTGATTGTCAGGAAAGCACATTAAGTTTATCTTGCGAAGCCGGAATAAATGTCATTCCGGAGCAACCGCCCCGCCCATGCGCCCAGCGGTGAACCAATGAAGAATGAGGACAGGCCAGCGTGAATGAAGACGAGATGCGCAAACGCCTGGAAATGCTGCGCACGGAACACCGCGATCTTGATGCGGCGATCGACGCGCTGACCCTTGCCGGATCGAACGATCAACTCCAAATCGCCCGACTGAAAAAGCGCAAGTTGAAGCTGAAAGACCAGATCGCGCTGATCGAGGATTACCTTATCCCTGATATCATTGCTTAATTGATAAGTGCGGCTGGTCATCCGGCCAGCCTTGCGGCAGAAAAAACCGTACCGTTCCGAAACAGTCCCGAATTGACCTGCGGATAGCCGCGCAGTGCAGTTGAACTCTGCGATTCGCCCGGTCTATCGCGACTTCGTCATGGGCAGAGCTACAAGTATCAATCCCCGGATCATCGAATCGCTCTATTGCGAAGGGCTGGTGCTGTCCGATGAAGTGCGGGCGGCGTTCAACCTGTCTGATCCCTATCGCCGCGGTGAGGAAGACCTCGCCCGGATAGCGCTTTCCTGCGAGGCCCTGCGCACCACCACGCGGATGATGCATGCGCTGGCTTGGCTGCTCAACCACCGCGCCTATATCAAGGGCGAGATCACCGAATTCCAGCTGGCCCGTCACGGCCGGTTGCAGCCAAACTTCCCAACTTCCGATCCGGAGCGGATGGCACTGCTCACCCCCGAAGTGCGCGAATTGATCGGTACGACCGAACGCTTTTATGCCCGGCTCGAACGGCTCGACGCAGGCTGGCGCGAGAGCGAGGCAGGCCTGCCGCCAGCAATTCAGCGCCTGCGCGAACGCCTGAGCGGGATCGCCTCCTAAACCGACGCCAGCGCTTTGTCCCAGGCCGCGATGCGCGCGGCGCGGGTGGCTTCGTTCATCGCGGGCAGGAACTCCTGCTTTGTTCCCCGCATCGCCCCCGCCGCTTCTGCCAGTCCGCCAAACAGTCCCGCCCCGACACCGGCCAGCATGGCTGCGCCCAGCGCTGTCGTTTCGACCATATCGGGCCGCTCGACCGTCAGCGCGAGCATGTCGGCCAGATCCTGCGCCATCCAGTTATTGGCGCTCATCCCGCCGTCGATCCCGAGCTTGCGCCAGCCTGCACCATCGGCGGCAAATGCGGTGGCAAGGTCGCGCGTCTGTGCCGCCATGGCTTCGAGCGCAGCGCGGGCGATGTGTGCCCGGCCTGCGGAAAAGGTAAGCCCTGAAATAATCCCCCGAGCCTCGGGCCGCCAATGCGGTGCACCCAGACCTGACAGCGCAGGCACGACGACCACGCCAGCCGAATCCTCAACCGATCTTGCCAGCTCCTCGGTCTCCGCCGCGCTGGTCAGCAGGCCAAGCCCGTCACGCAGCCACTTGATAAGGCTCCCGGCGACAAAGACCGAACCTTCGAGCGCATAGGTCCGCTTGCCATCAAGCTGATAGAGCACCGTCCCCAACATGCGGTTTGAAGACTGCGGTAGGCGTCCGCCCATATTGGCGAGGACAAATGCCCCGGTGCCATAAGTCGCCTTTGTCTCGCCGGGCGAGAGGCAGCCCTGCCCGATGGTTGCCGCCTGCTGATCGCCCGCAAGGCCGGTAATCGGCAATGGCGCGCCGAACAGCTCCGGCAGCGTCTTGCCAATCGCCCCGGCACTGTTGATCACTTCACCGAGCGCATTCACCGGCACGCCGAACTGGTCGCACAGCGCCTGATCCCACTGCGCGCCATCGAGCGCGAGCAACTGGGTGCGGCTGGCATTGCTGGCGTCTGACACGTGCAGGCCGCCGGTCAGCTTGAATACCAGCCACGATTCGATGGTGCCAAGCGCCAGCCGCCCGGCATCAGCCGCGCCGCGCACTTCCGCGACATTATCGATCAGCCAGCGCGCCTTGGTGGCCGAGAAATAGGGATCGAGCAGCAGGCCGGTCTTGGCCTGAATCTCGCCTTCGAGCCCACGCGCCTTGAGCTTGTCGCAGGCCTCAGCCGTGCGCCGGTCCTGCCAGACCAAGGCATGCGACAGCGGCTCGCCGGTCACGCGATCCCAGGCGACGATTGTCTCGCGCTGGTTGGTGATGCCGATACAGGCGATGCGCTGCGCCCCGCCGACCTGCGCCACGACTTCGCGGGCGACGGCAAGGGTCTTATCCCAGATTTCAGCAGCATCATGTTCGACCCAGCCGGGCCGCGGGTAATGCTGGGTAAGCTCTGCCTGCGAGAGCGCCGCGACCTGCCCCGCCAGAGTAAAGGCGATGGCGCGGGTTGAAGTGGTGCCTTCATCCAGCACAAGGATCAGGGGTTCGTCAGCCATTCACTCATCCTACGCTCGTCATTCGGCCACTCGACAGGGGGCCTGCGAGCCACCATATCGCCAATCATGGATATGCCAACCCGCCCATGGCCCACCGGGCTTGCCGAAGTGCTCGAACCGCTGGTGCGGCGCGTGCTGGCGCCTAACCCTTCGCCCTTCACCTTCACCGGCACCGAGACCTATGTTGTCGGCGAAGGCCATGAAGTGGCGGTGATTGATCCCGGGCCAGACGATCCCGCGCACCTTTCGGCCCTGCTCGCGGCCATCGGAACGGCCAAAGTGACAGCGATCTGCTGCACTCACACCCACCGCGACCACTCCCCTGCCGCAGCGCCACTGTCCGCCCTGACCGGCGCGCCGATCATAGGCTGCGATGTGCTGGCGCTGGAGGACGACGGCCCGCGCGCCGATGCCTCGTTCGACATGAGCTATGCTCCGGACCGCGTGCTGCGCGATGGCGATAGCCTCTCCGGCCCTGACTGGACGCTTACGGCAATTGCCACACCGGGCCACACCTCCAACCATCTTTGCTATGCTCTTGAAGAGAGTGGCGCGCTGTTCACTGGCGATCATGTAATGGGCTGGTCAACCAGCGTCGTCTCGCCGCCTGATGGCGACATGACTGCCTATATGGCCAGCCTTGACCGGCTCTATAACCGCATCGACCGGGTCTATTATCCGGCGCACGGTCCGCAGATCGACAAGCCTCAGCAACTGGTGCGCGGGATGATCGGCCATCGCCGCCAGCGCGAACGGCAGATCGTCAGACTGCTCGAGGAAGGGCTGGGCCTGATCGCCGACATGGTGCCGCGGATGTACAAGGGCGTTGATCAGCGGCTCTGGCCTGCGGCTGGCCGATCGGTGCTCGCGCATCTGATTGATCTAGAGCAGAAAAGCCGGGTAACCCGGGTAGGTGAGCAATGGTCGCTGAGCATCTGACCCCGGATCGCACCCGCCCGCAAGGCGTGTTCTGGCTGGCCTTCGGCGTGCTGCTGGCCTTCGCAGGCCAGCAGTTATGGCAACGCTATCACGCCGATCCGCTGGGTGACCCGGTGGCGATGAGCCTTGCCGCGGTGGAACGGCATGACCGGCTGACCGTGTTTTCCGCCCAGCTCTCGCCGGTGGTTTCGGCTGACCAGACGATGCTGATGGGCGCGCTGAAGGTGCAACAGGTAGCGGTGATCCCGGCGCGGGTGGACTATTCACTCGATCTCGCCAAGCTCGACAAACGCAGCTTCGGCTGGGAGGCGGACAAGCACCGCCTGACCGTAAGCCTGCCGCCACTCGATCTTTCGCGCCCCAACCTTGACGAAGGCCATGCGCAGTATCTGCGCGAAGGCATGTGGATCCCGCGCGATGTGCAGGCCAAGCTGACGCAGAATAACACCCTGCTCGCCGAGCGGCAGGCCAGCGAGGCGGCAGCCAATCCCGTGCTGATGGGCCTCGCGCGGGCAGCGGCAAAGCAGGCGATGCAGCAGAACCTTGCCGCGCCGCTCAAAGCAGCGGGCTATAAGGATGCCACGGTCGTCGTGCGATTTACCGGCGAGAAACTATAGCCCTTGCGCTTTGTTACACCTGTTAAGTAGAAACTCGCAGGGTACGCGATCAGTCAGGGGGCAATCATGACCATAGAGGCTATGGATTCGGGCAATTATCGCGCCGATCAGGCGTTCTTCACCAAGCTTTCGATGGGTCTTGCGGCATTCATCCTGTTTGGCTTTGTCCAATGGGGCCTGCGCGGCATGGTGGACTATCTCCACACACCGGTCTGGGTGCACCTGCATGGGCTGCTGATGGTTTCCTGGCTGGCGCTGTTCGTCACGCAAAACCGGCTGGCGGGCAATGGCAACATGGCCTTGCACCGCAAGCTTGGCTGGACCGGTGCCTATCTCGTCGCGGCGATCGTCGGCGTGGCCTGTTACACCGGCGTGATGGCGCTCAAGCTGCACACGGTGCCGCCGTTCTTCACTAATGCCTATTTCCTTGCGCTGGTTCTGGTTGATGCCGTGGTCTTTGCCGGCCTTATCTATGCTGGCATCACCCGCCGCAAAGAGACCGAATTCCACCGCCGCCTGATGATCGGCGGGGTGATCATGCTGATGGAACCGGCACTTGGCCGCCTGCTGCCGATGCCTTTCATGAACGGCATGGGCGAATGGGTGGTGCTGGTGATCCAGCTCGGCGTAGTCGCCATCATGGCGCTGCATGACCGCAAGGTGCTCGGCGCGATTCACCCGGCAACCGCCACAGCAGGCGCGATTATTGCCATGAGCCATGTGCTGATCGAACTCTCGGCGCATAATGCCACAGTGCAGGGTATCGCGGCTTCGATCGCCGCAGGGTGATTTTCCCCTTGGGCTAAGCAGGCGCAGCGCCTATCTGACCCCCTGCAACCCCCGCAGGGAAAGTGAGACATGACCGCGCAGCCCTTGAACCTGACTGGCCTTGATATCCGTGCCGAGATCGACCGTCTGCGCAAAGAGCGCAACGCGGTGATCCTTGCGCATTACTATCAGGCCCCCGAGATTCAGGACTTGGCCGATTACATCGGTGACAGCCTTGAGCTGTCCAAAAAGGCCGCCGCGTCAGACGCCGATGTCATCGCCTTTTGCGGGGTCAAATTCATGGCCGAAACCGCCAAGATCCTCGCGCCGGAAAAAATCGTCATCCTGCCTGACATGAACGCCGGATGCAGCCTTGAGGACGCCTGCCCGCCCGAAAAGTTCAAGGCCTTCCGCGAGGCACACCCCGATCACATTGCCCTCACCTATATCAACTGCTCGACCGAGGTGAAGGCGCTGTCCGACGTGATCGTCACCAGTTCGAGCGCTGAGACGATCCTCGCCCAGATCCCGCCTGAGCAGAAGATCATCTTCGGCCCGGACCGCCACCTCGGCGGCTGGCTCAACCGCAAGTTCGGGCGTGACATGCTGCTGTGGCCGGGCGTGTGCATCGTGCACGAGGCCTTTTCGGAGACCGAACTGCTCAAGCTGATGGCCCAGCACCCCGGCACGCCGGTTGCCGCCCATCCCGAATGCCCGCCGCACATCATCGAGCACGCTGACTATGTCGGTTCGACCAGCGGCATCCTGAACTATGCCAAGGCGATGGCAGGCGACAAGCTGATCGTCGCCACCGAGCCGCACATCATCCACCAGATGGAAAAGGCGCTGCCGCACAAGACCTTCATCGGCGCGCCGGGAGCGGACGGCAACTGCAACTGCAACATCTGCCCCTACATGGCGCTCAACACGCTCGAGAAGCTCTACATCGCGCTGCGCGATCTCAGCCCGCGGATCGAGATCGAAGAGGGACTGCGGCTGCAGGCGAAGAAGAGTCTGGACGCGATGCTGGCGATGGCGAGCGGGTCTGTTGGCTTGGGGGATCTGGGCCGCAAGGCTTAATCCTTCTCCCCACCCCGCGCGATCACCAGTGCGCCGGCTACCAGCGCCATGCCGAAGCCGTCCCAAGGGCTGAGCGTCTCGCCGAAGGCCAGCCAGCCTGCCAGCACGCCGATCACCGGTTGGCACAGCAGCGCAAGACCGATCACCAGTGGCGGGAAGTGCTTGAGCGACCAGACCAGCAGCCCCTGCCCCACTACCTGACTGCCGAGCGCCAGCCCGAGCACCGGCCACCAGACATGCGGAAAGATCGGCTCGCTGCGTAGCAGGGCGATGGCCAGCAAGACCGGCGCAGAGGCGAGGCCTGACCATGCCAGCAGCGCCCATGAACCCAGGCTCTCGCGCGCCTTTTGCAGGGGGATGATATAGAAGGCATAGCATAGCCCGGCGAACAGGCAGAACAGATCGCCAACCAGCGTTCGCGCCGAAATCTCCAGACTGCGGCCGAACAGGATCATCGCACCGGTTGTCGCGGCGAGCAGCGCCAGCCACTCGGCCCGGTGCGGACGGCGGCGAAGGGCAACCAAGCCCCAGACCATGACGATGATCGAGCCCGAATTGCCGAACAGCGTGGCATTGCCCAGCCGCGTCATGCCAATACCGATGTGCCAGCTGGCGAGGTCAGTGCCGAAAAACAGGCCTGCGAGCAGCACGGCGATCAGCGAGCGTTTCGGGATGCCGGTCAAAGGCTGGCGATTGGCGCGGGCGAGGAAAACGAACAGCGGCAGCGGCAAGGCGATCCGCCAGAAGCCCGCCGAGACCGGGCCGCTATCGGCCAGTCTTACCCACCATGGCCCGAGCGCTAGCGCGACATTGGCGCCGAGCAGCGCGAGCATGTGGCGCCAGTTCCAGTCATAGCGGTGCGCAGGCGCAGTATTGGCCAAGCGCGTTCAGCCTTCCGGCTTGGCGGCTGGTTCGGCCGGAACATCGGCAGGCGCGGCAGCATTGGACGCATCGTTTGTGGTGGCGCTGGACGTCTTGACCACCTTTGGTGCCTGCGGCGGAACCGAAGTTGCCGTATCGAGCGGCAGCATGGCATCGCTCGCCGATCCGGGCAGAATCTCGCCCCCGGCGGCAGTCTGCTTGTCGGTCTGGCCCTTGTTGCAGGCACCGAGTGCCAGCAAGGCAGCAAGGGCAAGATGGCGGGCTTTGATCATGCGAATGTCTCCGGCGGGCAGGCCTTGTCGAGCTGGTCGAGAAACTCCCCGGCCCGCGCCAGCAATGCCCGATCCCAGTCCTCGCTGGCAAGCGTCAAGCCGAGCCGTTCAAGGCTCGTCACCCCGGCATCGCTGATTCCGCAAGGGACAATGCCGGTGAAATGGGTAAGATCGGGCGCGAGATTGACCGAAAACCCGTGCATCGTCACCCATTTGCGGATGCGAACGCCGATCGCGCCGATCTTTGCCTCGGAGCCGTCGATGTCGCGGGTCCAGATGCCGATCCGGCCTTCGGAGCGCCATGACTGCACGCCGAAATCGCCAAGTGTGGCGATCACCCAGCCCTCCAGCGCATGGACAAAGCCACGCACATCGCGCGCGCGCTTGCGCAAATCGAGCAGGACATAGCCGATCCGCTGCCCCGGCCCATGATAGGTATAGCGCCCGCCGCGCCCGGCCTGCACCACCTCGAACCGCGGATCGAGCAACTCACCCAAGGCAGCGCTGGTCCCGGCCGTATAGACCGGCGGGTGCTCGAGCAGCCACACCAGCTCCTGCGCCTCGCCCGTCGCGATGCCATCATTGCGCGCGTTCATCAGATCGAGCGCAACACGATAGGGCACCGGATCGTAATCGCGGCGCCACTCGATATCGGGCCAAGCCAAGTGGGGGGGAAGTTCGTCAACCATTCGCGCATTGCGTGGCGGGCTTTGTCGTGGTTATCAAGAGCCAAGACGCAAACAGGGAAATGCCAATGAAATTCGACTCGATGCGGGCCTGGAACGAGGCCGTGGCGATGCTCAAGACCAACCGCGATGTGCTGGTGGCGCTCGGCGGGGTTTTCCTGTTGCTCCCTTCGCTGGCCATCATGCTGCTGTTTCCGCCGCCCGATATGCAGGGCGTCAAAGAGCCTAAGGCGATTATTGCGCTGTTCAGTGAATGGTTTCAGGCCAATTGGCCGCCAGTGGTCGTGCTGTCGCTGATTACCACGATTGGCACGCTGGCCGTGCTCGCCATGCTATCCAGCCGCCATCGCCCGACCGTGGCCGAGGCGATCAGGATGGGCGCGATTGCCCTGCTGCCGCTGGTCGCTGCACAATTGCTGATGGGGATGGGCGTTGGCCTGTTTGGCGGAATCATCATCGCCATTGGCGCGGCAACGCAAGTGGGGGCCGTCGCCGCTGTGGCTTTCGTCAGCGTCTTACTGATGATGCTTTACGTGGTAGTGCGGTCGATGCTGGTCACCCCGGTCGTGGTCAATGAGCAGACCTATAACCCGGTGAAAGCCCTGAGGCGCACGTGGTCGCTGACGGATGGCAATTTCTGGCGCCTGCTCGGCTTTTTTGCCCTGCTGACCGTAGCGACCTATATCGTCAGCGCTCTGATTGGTGGCATGGGGCGCTTGCTGTTTACCCTGATCGCCGGGCCAGATGGCGGCAAGATCGGGGCCTCGGTGGTTGCCAGCATTGTCGGCGCAATCACAAACCTCGTCTACCTCGCAGCCTTGGCGGCTACCCACCGCCAGCTTTCGGGCGATATCGAGAAGGTTGGCGAGACCTTCGCCTAGGTTCGGCGTCTAAGGCCGTGCCTAGTCCTTCCAGCCCCAATAGAGCTTGCAGGGCAGGATATTGAGCGGTTCGAAATCCGCGTCGATGCGGTTGAAATGCACCGCCATGAAATCGCGCGCCTTGGCGGTAAACTGATAGACCAGAAAGGCCCCGCCGGGCCGCAAGACCCGGTGCGTGGCGGCAGCGATCGCCGGGCCAACGCCATCGGGAAGCGTCGTGAATGGCAGGCCTGACAAGACATAGTCGGCGTGCTCATGACCAAAGCCGCGGACAATATCTTCGACATCGGCGGCCGATCCCAGCACCGCTACAAAACGACTGTCAGTGATGGTCTTGCGCAGGTAGTCGATGAACAGCGGATTCGTATCGATGACGATCAGCTGGCCATCGCGGCGCAGGCGATCGAGCACCGGGCGGCAGAATGTGCCGACGCCCGGACCATATTCGACGAAGACCTTGCATTCGTCCCACTTCACCGGCTTCAGCATGCGGGCGATGGTGAAACGCGAAGAGGGGATGATCGATCCGACCATCACCGGATGTTCAAGGAACCCTTCGAAAAACACGCCGAGTGGACCCAGCTTGCGCGAGATCCGGCGCATGACCTTCCGCGGCCATGCTTCGCGGGCGAGCTCTGGGCTGGTCATGTCAGGAAAAGTCTCGCGCTGTGAAAGGCATCGCGGGCTGCGTTTGCAAATTTGCCCCTGCTTGGCAAGCACCTAGAGCGGCGGGCATCACAGGATCTCGTGAACTTTCTCCTGCGGGCGGCAGAGCAGAACACCCTTTTCGGTCTCGACCAGCGGGCGCTCGATCAGGATCGGATCGGCAGCCATGGCGGCAAGGATCGTTTCGGCGCTGGCTGATGGAAGCCCGCGCTCTTCGGCATCGGTGCCGCGCAGGCGCAGGCCCTGAGCCGGAGTCATGCCGGCATCGCGATAGAGCTGGGCAAGCTTCTCGGCGCTCGGCGGGTTCTTGATATACTCGATTACGGTGAGCTCAACCCCAGGGGTTTCCTGCAGGATCGCCATGGTTTTGCGCGATGTGCCGCAATTGGGGTTGTGCCAAATCGTTGCCTTCATTGCCTTCGTACTCCCGGGCTGCCGTGCAGGTGCCCTAACGCGACGGGAAAGCGTCTGCAATTTTATCCTTGTTATTGCGAACGACTCGCATTAGCGGATCGGTATTGAGAATCTCTCGCAATAGGAACAGCAATGCAACCCTCCGGCCTTCCCGCCCTTTTCGCCGCCCTCGCTCTGGCAAGCCCGGCGATGGCAGAGGATCTGGCGGAAGACGCCGATTCGAACGCAATCGTCGTCATGGGCGCGCACAGCGATTACCGCCAAGTGAGCACGGCAACCGCAACCAAGACCGATACTCCGCTGATCGATGTTCCCCAGACGGTAACGGTACTAAACCGCGAGCGGCTGGACGATCAGGCCGTTGCCCAACTCGGTGAGGCCCTGCGCTATGTCCCCGGCGTCGTTCTCTCCAGCGGCGAGGGAAACCGTGACCAGATTGTCCTGCGCGGGCAGCCCAGCACCGCCGACTTCTATCTCGACGGCCTGCGCGACGATGCCCAGTATTATCGCCCGCTCTATAACACCGAGCGGATCGAGGTGCTGAAAGGCGCAAACGCGATGATCTTCGGCCGCGGCGGCGGCGGCGGGGTGATCAATCGCGTTTCCAAGGTGGCAGTTTTCGGCGAGAGCAGAGGCACGCTGGCAGGAAGCATAGACACCTTCGGCGCATGGTCGCTTTCGGGAGATGTCAGCCAGCCGCTTTCCGATGACGTTGCATTGCGGCTTAACGGCACGCATGAGGAGTTCAACAACCACCGTGACTACTATCGTGGCCACTTCACCGGCATTGCGCCCACGCTGGGTGCCAGGCTAGGCGCGGATACTGCACTGCAGCTTGGCTATGAAAATGCCGAAGACAGCCGGGTTGCCGACCGCGGGATCCCTTCACTGAACGGCGCACCGATCAGTGGTTATGACCACACTTTCTTCGGCAACCCCAGGGTCAACCAAAGCCTGGTGAAAGCCCACATTGCCCGCGCCCGGCTGAATCACAGCTTTTCGGACAGCCTGTCGGCCAATTTCACCGCGCAATACGCCACCTATGACAAGTACTACGCCAATGTCGTTCCGGGTTCTGCGACAGCGGCAAGCGTTACGCTGACCGGCTATGACAACGGCGTGCAGCGCAGGAACCGGATCGCGCAGGGCAACCTGGTGTGGAAGGGCGAGGCATTCGGCCTGCGCCACACATTGCTGACCGGTTTCGAATATTCCGACCAAAGCACCGATTCCACCCGATCCGACATGCGCTTCACCAGTTCGACCGGCGCGCTGGTGGCCAGTGTTTCGGTCCCGCTCGCGCAGCAGTTGGCCATCCCGGTGGTCAGTTTCACCGCCCCGACCACGGCCAGCACATCACAGGTCCGCACCCTGTCGGGCTATGTCCAGGACCAGATCGAGATCGGCGAGCATGTGCAAGTGGTTGCCGGCCTGCGCCATGATGATTTCCGCATTACTTCACGCAACCTGATCAACGGCTTCGCCGCCAGCCGCAGCGATCGCAAGTGGTCGCCCAGACTGGGTCTGATCCTCAAGCCGCAGGCCAACCTCTCGATCTATGCCAGCTATGCCAAGGGCTTCCTGCCGCAATCAGGCGACCAGTTCACCGTTCTCGCCGCCAATACCATGACGCTCGATCCCGAGGCCTTCCGCAGTCTGGAGGCCGGGGTGAAGTGGGATGTGAACTCAGGCCTGTCGCTGACCACAGCTCTGTTCCAGATCGACCGTTCGAACACGCGGGTCAGCGATCCCGCCAATCCCGGATTCTTTCTGGTGAGCGGCAAGAGCCGGGTGCGCGGCTTCGAGGCGACGGGGAATGGCCGGATCATGCCCGACTGGCAGCTCAGCCTAGGCTGGTCGCACCAGACCGGCGAGATTCTCTCGGCGATCACCAGCGGCTCCAGTCTGATCCCTGCCGGGCGCAAGCTCGACAAGTTGCCCGAGGATCAGGTCTCGCTGTGGTCGCGCTATGATGTCAGCGGCAATCTCGGCCTTGGGCTAGGCTTGATCCACCAGTCGAGCCAGTTCGCCACGATCAGCAACGCCGTGCGCCTGCCCGCCTTTGCCCGGGTGGATACGGCGGTGTTCTATGATGTGAGCAAGACCTTCGCGCTGCAGCTCAATCTCGAGAACGTGACCGGCACCCGCTATTATCCCAGCGCCAACAGCGATACCAACATCGCCCCCGCCAAGCCGTTCAATGCGCGGCTTACGGCACGGATGAAGTTCTAGGCCTGCTTCATCGCGGGTACTGCACCCTGCTGCACCGGCGCTTCCAGTCCGCGCATCAGACGGCCTGCGCGCTGCACGGCGCGGACGAGGCGCGGGTAGACGCCGCAGCGGCACAGGTTGGTGAGCGCACCCCTGATCTCGTCTTCCTGCGGATCGGCATTGCGGGTGAGCAGGGCGGCACCGGCCATGACGATGCCGGGGGTGCAGAACCCGCATTGGATCGCCCCTTCATCGAGCATCGCCTGCTGCATCGGGTGGAGGCCCTCCTTACCCAGCCCTTCAATCGTGGTGACGCTCCGCCCCTCGGCCTCGGCAAGCGACAGCGTGCAGGCCATCAGCGGCGCGCCATCGACGATCACCGTGCAGGTACCGCATTCGCCCACGCCGCAGCCATATTTCGCGCCGGTCAGATTGGCACCATCGCGCAGCGCCCAAAGCAACGGGGTCTGCGGGTCCATGCGGAATTCAAGCGGCTGCCCGTTGACGGTAAGGCTGGTCATCGCTGTGCTTTAACCTCGAGCGGAAAGGGTGTGAAGCGAAAGCGCCAATCGCGCAGGCCTGCCGCATCGGCTGGTGTCTTTTCGATTACCTGCAGTTCGGCTTTGATCATCTTGATCCGGGTTTCGGTGCGATCATGATCGGGGCTGGTGAAGTGTCCCGCCAGCCACTTCGCGCCCCAGTTCCGGACAAAGACCGGCGCTGCCTTGGGATCATACCCGGCATTGGCCATCAGCCAGACTGACAGCCGGTCGGCCTCGCGCTCGGTCTCGCGCACATTGGCAATGCTCCGCCCAATCGCCTTGAGCCTTGCGCGATGCCGCAGCACATTGTGCGCCAGTTCATGCGCCACACCCCATGCCCGCTCGTCTTCTGTCTTGCCCTTTTGCAGTGTCGCAAGGCTCACCTGCACGATTCTGCCATCGGCCTGTCCGCCAGTGCCGGTGAGCAAAAGCTCGAAGCGGCTGCGGCAGGCGGGCACGCCGATCGGCACTGTGTCATCACCAGAGCCTAGCCCCAAGTGCACTTTGCCATCGCGGGTCAGCGCGGCATCGATGCGGTCATAGACTTTATTCAGGCGCTGGTTGTCGTTTGCAGTCGCAGCGGGAAGTGCGCCAAGCGCCTCGCCCTCGACAGTCACAACTTCGGCGCCGGTCGCCAACCGCGATCGGGCAGCAGGAGAGCCAGCAGCAACAGCTTCTACTGCGAAATCACCATTGATCAGCAGCGCCTGTCTGATCTTTGCCGGTTCCGAAAAATTGCGCACATCAGCAAGTTGGAGGCCAATCGTGAGCTGTCGATCCGCGCAAAACGCCGCGCTTGCGCTGGCGAGACGGAAACCGATACTTTGCAGCATCGCGTCGTTTGCCTGCAATTCGCGCAAGCTCTGCTGCAATTCGGCTACTTCATCGGCCTGTGCCGGGGATATAGCCAGCGACGCGGCAAGCCCAGCAGCAAGCCATAATCTAGCCACGCGCTTCGGCAATGGCCTTGGCCAGCTTGTCTTGACCTACTGCACCTGAGAGCAGGCGATCACCCACCACCCAGCTCGGCGTACCGCTGAAACCAAGCTGGCGGGCGATCTCGATATTGCGGTTAAGCTCGTTCTCGTAACGCGGATCGGCCATGGCGGCCTGCGCCTTCGCCAAATCGACACCAGCCGCCTTGGCAGCAGCCTCGATGCCTGCCTTGTCGGGACGGCCGATGGCGAACATCGCCTTGTGGAACAGCGCGTACTTGCCCTGCGCGGCAGCGGCGAGGCCCATGCGGGCGGCATCGGCGCTTTCGGGCGCGATGATCGGCAGCTGCCGCACCACCACCTTGAGGTCGGGGTTGGCAGCAATCAGCGCTTCGACATCTTCCACCGAATGGCGGCAATAGGTGCAGGCGAAATCGGTGAATTCGACCAGAGTGACCTTACCATCTGGATTGCCGAGAACCTGCCCGGGCCATGCCTTTTCAACCTCGCCGCGCACACCCGCGAGCTGTTTGGCATCCTGTTTTTTCTGCAGCGCCTGCATGGCATCGGGCAAAATTTCCGGATGCTCGAGCAGATAGTCATGCACCACCTGTTCGATCTCGGCCTTGTTCGCCACACCGCGATGCGATTGCCAGAACCAGCCGCCCGCCGCGCCTGCGATCAGGCAAGCCGCAGCTATAACGAGTGAGGACAGAGGACGGCGGGTTTCGGAGGTGGTCATGAACGCTGCCTACTTGCGCTTCTTCGCGCGTTCAATCTCCGCGCGCGCCTGCATGGCGATATCCTGTGCGCGAATCCAGTCTGGCGAGCCTTTTGGCAGGGCAGCCTCTGCCGCTTCAGCATTCCTCAACGCCGCGGGGAACTGGAGGAACATCGCCTGCTGTTCTGCGCTGGCAAGCTGCGCGCGCGGGGTATCGCCATTGGCGGCATAGACTACGCCCAATTGGTACCATGCATCGGGATTCTCCCGGTCACGAGCGACCGCCGCTTTCAGCACCCGCTGCGCCTCGGCGAGCATCGCCGGATCTTCGGTGGCAACCAGCGCATGGCCAAAAGTGGTGGCGATCAGCGGCTGGTTCGATGTCAATTCTGTGGCGTGGCGCAAGGGGGCCAGCGCCTCCACCGGCTTTCCGGCCTCAAGCAGGATCTGGCCCTTAAGCTCGAGGAAATAGGGATCGTTGGGCGCGGTGGCGAGCAAGGCATCTGCCTCTGCCATGGCTTTGTCGAGCAGCGCCTCCTTGTGCCAAGCATAGGCGCGGGCATAGCGGGCGGGGACCGATTTATCGGTTTCGGGATAGGCCTTAAGCGTATCCTTGGGGTCGGCGAGATAGCCATAGAGCTTGGCCCGGGCACGGCGGAAGCGGGCCTCCAGCGCGGGATCGCTGGGCTTGTTCCACGCCGGGTCTTTTTCATAGGCGTCCTGCAGATAGGAAATCCGATCCCCCTCAAGCGGGTGGGTGCTCATGTAAGGGTTCATGTCGGACTGGGCATAGCCCATCCGGTAAGCCTGATTGGCAAGCTTCTTGAAAAACTCGATCGAACCGCGCCCGCTGATCCCGGCCTTGGAGAGGTAGGTTGAACCGGCGGCGTCAGCCTGCGATTCCTGACCGCGGCTGAAGGCAAGATACTTGCCGAGCGCCGCCTGCTGCCCGGCCATCATGATGCCCATTGCCGCATCGCCGCCACCGGCCGCAGCTGCTGCCACGCCGAGCAGCAGCGAGAGCAGGCTGATCCCATTCGCCGCCTTTGCCCCCTGATCTCCGCTGATCGCGTGCCCCCCGGTGATGTGGCCAAGTTCATGGGCAATCACGCCCTGCACCTGATTGGCGCTGTCGGCAGCATTGATCAGCCCGGAATTGATATAGACTACCTGTCCGCCAGCCACGAAGGCGTTGATCTCGGAATCGCCGACCAAGGCCACATCGACGTTTTTCGGATCAAGGCCAGCCGCAGAAACCAGCGAGCTCGCCATATCGTGAAACAGCGCCTCGGTTTCCGCATCGCGCAGGATCGATTGCGCCGCAGCCGTCTGGATCGGCAGCAGGATCGCTGAAAGGGCAAGGGCAAAGCGGGATAGTTTGCGCATCGGGCGCCACCCAAGCGCCCGGGCCCTGAACCGCGGCTGAAGACTGTTCATGGGAACAGCCTAAATCGAAAACGACCGGGGCGCCATGTCCTTGTCGAACATGGCGCCCCGACCGCTCGCTGTCAGACGAAAATCAGGAAATAAGGCGCTTGCCCGCCTTTTCAAACAGGCTGTGATCATCGGCGATCTCTCCGACCAGCAGCACTTCGCCGTTGCCCGAGCGGCGGACGATGACCAGCGCGAATTCATCACCATCACTGGCGAGAGCAGCCAGCGGACGGGCTTCCACTTCGCGCAGCTTGCGGATCAGCGCTTCACGCGGCGTATCGCGTGAGGTTGCGGGCTTGCCGCTCTCTTCGCGGCGCAGGCGCCGTTCGGTATGGACGACGCCTTTCAGGCCGCCGGGCGCGTGGGCAAGGAAATCTGCGAGGGCACCGCGTCCGACACCTTGCCTTTGGGCATGGGCCATGGCGCTGGCATATTCGGTAAGCCGGGTCTTGTCGTGATCAGCACCAAACACCAGCTTCACTACCGGGGTGAACGGCGCGCGTTCCTGCATGGTGAGACCGGCGTCAGTCACCAGCTCGCGAAATTCGTCCGGGTGCTGCTTCGAAGCGAGGGCAAAATCCCAGGCCCGGCCAATGGCTGAATAAAGCGCATGGCGGCTGCGGTCTTCCGAACCTTGCGCCGCATGTGCCAGTTCGCGGGCCGAAGCGAGCCAATCAGCCAGCGACATGTCGGCATGGACATCGCTTTCGCCAAAGGCTGGGACCGGCCAGTCGTGATCATCGGCGTCAAAGTCAGCGCCGTCATAGGGCGTGACGAGATCGAGGATATCAGCCGAATCGTCGGCAGGGCCATCAGCCCATTCAGCCATCGGCAGGGCTTCGCGCTTGCCCCGTAGGTCGAGAGCCCGGTCAATTTCGCTGAGCAGCGCATCGGTGGTCTGCTGGTCGGCGAGCTCCTTCCAGTTGATCACACCATAGATCAGATCGATCTCGTTGCTGTCTTCGCTGCCGGTGAAAGGCAGCAAGATGCCGCGATAGGCAATCGTCCGGCCAGCCGAGTTGACGAACTCTGCCTCGAAACCGATTGGTGCCTGATTGGCGTGGATCTGCAGATAGTGGTCGGTAATGCGGCTGAGCAGCGAACGGCCCGGCACATCCGAAAGCGTACGGATCGTCTCGGGCGCGGCTTCGCATTCCTGCGCCAGCGCGGTGCCAAGATAGCGGATCGCCGGATTGTCCATGCCGTTCGAGAAATCGAGCAGCACCGAATAGGGATCAAAGTCAGGCAGATTGCCCGGAGCCAGATCGGAAATGGTCGGATAAGGGCGGTCGCCCAAAAGGCTGGCCCAATGGTTATATGCGCGCACCTGCATGCGGCGCTCGTCCGTGCCGATAGCGGGCGGCGGCGCATCATGGCCCATATCGTCTTCAACCGGATCGTAGCCATCAGAGCCAAATGGCTGATGCTCGCCGAAATCGCCGCGGTAACTGTCCATTGGGAAGAGCCCTGCCTTTCTATGAAAAGGCTTTTGGCGCAACATGGTTGATTAAGTGTTAAGTTGCGCCGCGCTTCGCACGACTTTTTTCAGGAATAGGAAACGCGGCCCTCGTGCGGCTTGGGCATCGGCGCAACAAGGGGCATAACCAAGAGATTGAAAACAAACCACGCGGATGCAGTAAACAGCGCCACTGGCAGGCTCATCCAGTCGGCAAGCGTACCCCAGAACCACGAGCCCAGCGCCATTCCGCCAAAGGTGACCGCAGAATAGGTGGACAGACAGCGCCCGAGAATAGCTTCCGGACTGCGGAACTGCATCGCGACATTCAGGGTGGTCAGGCAGGTTACCCAGCCGGTTCCGGCGATGAAGGCGATAGGCAAGGCGACCGCTACGGTGGAAGCAGGCGGCAGCAGAGCGAGCGTTACGGCATAAGTCAGCGCGCCAAAGCCAACCACGCGCTCGGTTCCCCAGCGTCGTCTGGCGGGCGTGACAAGCAGCGCGGCCACAATCGAGCCAAGACCGAAGGAAGCGAGCAACATGCCATAGCCCAGCTCACCACTGTGCAACCGATCATGCACAACGGCCGGAATCAGTGCCTGATAGCCTGCCATGCCCAGCCCGATACAGAAACCGCGCAGCAGGATCCGGCGAACGGGAGCGGAGGTGAAGCAAAAAGTCAGGCCGTCACGGATAGACGGCAGCATTGACTGCCTTACCGGTGGGGGCGCTTCGGGCCGCCAGCGCCACAGCACCCAGACCATCGCGACATAGCTGATCGAGTTGACGGCAAAGGCGGCAGCCATCCCGGCTGCCGAAATCAGCAGGCCACCCAATGCCGGCCCCAGACTCCGCGCCATGTTGAAGGCCAGCGTGTTGAGCGAAATCGCCTGCGGCAGATCCTCCCGGCCAACCTGCGCCCGCACCGATGCCTGCCAGGCGGGGGAGTTCAGCGCTGTGCCAATGCCAACCGCCAGAGTGAAGCTCAGCAGCAGGTAGGGCCCGACAACGCGCTGATAGGTCAGGATCGCAAGCAAACCCGAGGCAACCAGCATGCCCAGTTGCGCTGCCAACATTACGCGGCGGCGGTCAAAATTGTCGGCAATGGCTCCGGCAATCAGGCCGAACAGCATGATCGGCAATGTCACCGAGGCCTGGACCATGGCGATCATGCGGTGCGACGTTGTCAACTCGGTCATCAGCCAGGCCGCGCCGACCGACTGCACCGATGAGCCGATTGCCGAGAACAGGTTGGCCGTCCAGATTGCGCGGAAAGCGGGATGGCGAAAAGGCGCGAGCGTATGGCCCGGCCGCATCAGCCGCTGAATTCTTCCCGTCCGGTTTTCCTCGTTCGTTGCCACTCTTCCGCGATGACGGGCAGGCAAGACGAGGTCAAGAGTTGCGCGCATCCCCGCCGCGTGCTTGGAAGCGATGATGAACCACCATCCGCCTTCTCCCTGCAACAGCGTCTGCCGGATCAATCCGGATAGCGGCTGGTGCGAAGGCTGCGGTCGGACGCTGACCGAGATTGCCGACTGGCCAATGCTGTCAGCGCACGAAAAGCGTGATGTAATCAGGCAATTGTCAAGCCGGGGGCCATTCCGCGATCTTTGAGCCACACTGCAGGGTTTCCGCCATAGACGCCGTCGGCCTTGGCATCGGTGAATAGCGCGCCACGGGCGGCCAGCACTGAGCGATCACCCATAGCCACGCCCGGCCCGACAAACGCCTCTGCCGCAACCCAGCATTGCTCGCCGATTGTCACCGGGCGGCAGACCAGCTGGAACAGCGGGTCGCGGACATCATGGGTGGAGGCACAGATATGCGCCCGCTGCGAAACCACGCTGCGCGCGCCAATGGCGATCCGCCCCTGATTGTAGAGCCGGGCTCCGGGGCCGATCAGCACATTGTCGCCCAGCTCGAGATTGGCGGGCAGCCAGATCGAGACGCTGGCATGGACCCGCGCGCCCTTGCCGACTTTGGCACCGAATGCCCGCAGGATCAGCCGCCGCCAGCCATGCAGCGGCGGCGGGGTAAACCGTGCCAGCACCAGCCATGTGCCCATCCACAAGACCCGGAGCAGCCGGTTGCTTGCCGAGAAGCTGGGGCCACCTTCAAGCGGGCGATGGGTTTCGGCATCAAGCGGGGTCATTTCGCAGCACACTCTCCGATAGGCTTGGCATAGGCCTCACCCCAGCGCGCGGCAATGGCGGCTGATGAAAACGGACCGGCGGCAAGCGAGTGGCCTGCTTCGGCCATGCGCATCCACGCGGTCTGATCCAGCGCCAGCGCCTGACCAAGCGCGGCGGCAATCGCTGAGCGGTCATAGCCGCATTCCAGCGCCGCACCCGCTGCAAAACCTTCAGGCAAATTGCATTCGGCAGTCATCACCACCGGTGTCGCGGCGGCCCATGCTTCCAGAACTGCCATCGGCAGGCCTTCACTGTGCGAGGGCAGGACCATGAAGCGGGCGCTATCGAGCAAGGCCTGCTTGGCCTCGCCATAAACCGGCCCGAGGAATTCAACCGATGGATCGGCCTTGGCTAGGGCGCTGCGCAAATCAGCAATATCCTGTTCCGCCCCCCAACCGGCGATGCGCAGACGGGCACCATCGGGTCGCTGGGCCAGCATCCAACCCTCGACCAGCGCGACAAGGTTCTTCTTCGGGTGAACGCGGCCGATATAGATGACATCGTTCGTCCGCTCATCCCGCCGCATGGCCTGCGCCTCTGGCCCGGCATTTGGAATGACCAACGAATCCTGTCGACCCGCTTCCCGCGCAATGTCTCCTGCCTCGCGGACAGTCAGCGCGTGGAGGGCCGTTGCCTGCGCCCAGCCGGCCCGCTCATATCCGGCTCGAGCCAAGGCCTTTTTCCAGCGCCCGCGCGCGGTGATCCACGGATCGAGCATGCCGTGCGGCGAGATGAAATAGGGCCGTCCCGTCTGCTTCGCCCACAGGAAGCCAGTGCGTGAGGGGTACATCCAGATGCCGTGCAAGTGCAGGCAATCGAGCTCTGCCGCGATCAAACTGGAAAGCAGCGAGGGCGCAAAACCGATCTGCCTAGGCCCCATAACTTGTGCCAGCGCAACCGGGGACGGACCAAACCGCTGCCGGTCACGAGCGGAATCTTCGTCCTCAAGGGCAAAGACCAGCGCCTCGCCGCCAAGGTTGCGGATCAGGGCAGCCTGCGCCACCACCGCTTCAAAGACACCCCCGCCCTGCCGCGATGCCGAGGCGGTGAGCAGGCCGATGCGACGGCCCTCAAGTGGCCTGCTTCCGGTCACAACGCCAGGCCTGCAAATTCCGCCATCCGGCCAACCGGCTGGCGCCCCATGCTTTCGACCATCGACTCCACCGCATCCGCGAGCCGTTCGGTGTCACCCAGCCATGCCTTGGCCCGCGAGGCCTCTGCCATGCGTTCCCATGCGGCGGGATCAGACGAAGTAGCGAACAGCGCGGCAGCAATGCCATCGATGGATTCGGAATCGACCACCCAGCCATTCTCGCCATCCTGGACCAGCGCATCACGCGATCCCACCTGGCGCGAGACGATCACCGGCAGGCCAAAGGCCAGCGCCTCATTGACTACCAGCCCCCACTGCTCCTCGCGGCTGACCAGTACCAGCGCGAGTGCATCGGCCAGCAGCCGGGCGACTGCTTCAGCCGGCAGGAACCCCGGCAGATCCACCAGATGCGCAACCTTTCCCGCCGTAATCCGCCGCCGGATCTCTGCCCCTTCCTCGCCCGATCCGGCAAGCACCAGCCGATGCGCACTTGCTCCGGCCTGCGCCGCATAGGCGGCGTAGGCATCGACCAGACCCGGCAAGTTCTTCTTGTCGACCCATCGCCCGACGAAAACGAAAGGCCGGTCGGCAAAGGCAACTTCGCTCGGGGTGCATGAATTGCCGGAGGCGGCGCGGATGCGTTCGACCCCTACAGTATCATACCCCGGAAGAACCGGGCGGCGGCGGAACCCCAGCGAGCGCATGTAATCGACATGCCGACGCGCACCGACGATGGCCCCGTGATAGCACAACAGCGGCACGCACTTGGCCCATTCGACCAAGGCCTTCCTCGGCCGGTCATCGGCCTTCGATTCGCTGAATGTAACCAGTCGCACCCCGCAGAATCGAAGCATCCATGTCAGCAGGATCACTTCCCAGCCGGAATAGGGCAGCCCCATGAACACCCAGTGGTGTTGGCGCACCGCGCGGAAAATCGCCCACATGCGCCGCAGCGCGGGTACCGCGTCATAGGCTTGGCCGGGGAACAGGGTGATCTTGGTCGCGCCCGGCACTTCTCCCGAAGGCTCCCAGGCATAGTCGGTAGAGGTCGTTGCCACTTCCAGCGCCAGAACCTCGGCGCGTCCGGCCATCCGCCGGGCTACCGCCTCGCACCGATCAACATGGTAAGCGGCGAATTGCGCCCAGACGAGGGCAAGCCTTACGGGTTCCTGACGTGTCACGCTTCGGGCTATTACCCAAGCCCTGCCTGCTGGCAAGCGCGAGCAGAGGCAATGTCCCCCGCCCGCGCCAGTTGCAGATTATCGTCTCGTCACCGTTACCGAAAGCGTGGTCGATGCCAGATCAATGGCTGCGCCAGTCAGGTTGGCGAGAACCACGGTCACCGTATTTGCAGCTGTAACGCTGGCGGTTACCTGCAGTCCGGCCGTGCTGATGCCCAGCGCGACACTGGCGAGATCGCCGACAGCGGCGCCGGTGACGGTAACCGTGGTGCTGGTTGATCCGCCCGCCGCAATGTTCGGTGCATTGTAGGTCACGGATGCCTCAAGAATGTCGCTGGTGTGACCGTCAACATCTACCCATTTATCGAGACGTTTGTCATAGGCGAACTTGATGTAATCGCCCGCCTGAAAGCACACCCGCGTTCTCGTCAGCGCCATGCCTGCGCCGTTCTTGGCGAAGTTGAAGCGGCCCGATCCTGCACCGAAATAGAAGAAGAATTCTTGCCCATGGGGAATGCCTTCGTAAGCGCCGCCTGAACCAATCGTGCCGAAGGTCATATTCTCACCGCCCGGTGTTCCGGCAGGGTAGAAATTCGCACCAATCGTATCAGGTGCCAGCGCCATTGCGGATATCCCGCCTGCGCCGGGAATGCCGGGAACGTAACCAGTGTTGGCTCCATAGATCGCCCAGCCCGAAAAGGTGATGCGCGGCATTGAGGTTTTCGGGCCATACGGAATGATCGTGGTGTAATTTGCCACCGGAACAGTAGAATTGAAGTCAAAGTGACAACTGTTGGGATCGAGATAGCCCGCCCACTGGAACAACGTCGTGTACTCATAGCCAGCATTGAGCGCCTGCGGCGTGGCGTTGCACTTCATGCGGATATTGATGTCGCGAGGGAGGAAGCCCGCGGATGCGCCAGTAGGCAAGGCCGTAGGGCCAAACAGCGTCAAGGCCGTGGGATGATTGAACTGGTCAAGCGTGTGCGTAACATCAAGATCAATCGCCATCGAATGGTCATCCATCGTTATTTGACCATCGATGATGTGGAGGTTGCCATAGGTATATGGCCCAATCAGCGCGAAGTTGACATTGCGGATCGTCACGCCTTCCAGCGTGGTTTTGCGCAGCGATGAGCCCTGGGCCGGATGCGCCCCCGGCAGGCTTCCGCCACCCCATCCCCCCAGCAAGCTGCGGTCCGATGCTGAAAAGTTCAGCTGGTTGGCATCGCGAAACACCGTGCCAATGAACCTTGCGTCGAGCCCGTACTGTTCGGCAGCGATGTAGGCATCGCCGTATTCACCGTTGATATCGACCAGATTGACATCCTGAAAATTCAGGCAGGAGTGATTGGAATGGAGGGCTTTGAAGTTCTCCAGGAAGACTTCCATTGGATAGAGCGTGCCCGATCCATAGCCCGTTCCGCCACCGTAAAGGAGCTCATGCCCGAAGTTCTGTACCCCGCCATTACGCAGTACGATCCGCCGCGTGGCATTGAAGGTATAGATGCCTTTGTTGCTGGTATCGGTGGATGACGCCACCTTACCCCCTGCGGTTCGCCCGCCGTCAATTGTGATGTTTTCCATCTCGAAACACTGGATGGACCACTTGGTCTGATCGAAATAATTGGCGGTGTCGTCGTACTGGGTGCCGTAAAGCTGGATGCCGCCACCACGCCACGGATTGCCGCCGACAAGCTGGTAGTCGGAGTCGGTGCTGGCGCCAGTGTTGTAGCCGATCATGGTGATTTTCGTTCCCCACGGCAGGCCAGTCAGCTTCAACGTGAACGGCGCAGGCGCCAACGATCCGTTGATCTCAATCATGTTGCCCGTGGGATTGATATTGCCGAATCCGCCTTCGGTGCGCGTATTCGGCTTTGCCGTATAGGCCTTGTGCAGGAACAGAACTTCGCTGATGCCAACCGCAATGGCATAGTCGATTGCCGCCTGAATGGCAGGCCGGTCATCCACACCCGGGGAGCCAAGGGCACCGCCCTGTTCAACACTGATGGCATTCCTGCCACCTTGGGGAACGAGCCGGAAATAGCGGCCATTGGCGCTTTGTTTGCAAAACCGCGGATGGGCAGAGGCAAGCGTGGCAGTTGCCAGACTGTCGCTGACATAGCAGCCAGACCCCTGACCGCTCGCGGCATAGCCGGTGCTGGTCACTGCGGAGATCGCCGCATCTACCGTTTTGCTGGCTATGGCGGTGAACAGAAATGGCGGTGAAGCGGCGGCCAGTGCCCCGGTTGCAGCCGTCTGGGCTGCAGAGGCGGCGCCATTGGCGCTCGCCGCAGCAGCGCGGGCGATGATATCGAGCGCCATGGCTTACTGCCCCATCCGGTAAGTGACAGTGCCAGAGGTCAGTGCCACATCAAGCCACAGCTCCGCACCGCTTTCGCCTTCCTCCCAAACCGGCTCGCACAGGTTGGCCGCATAGGTGCCATAGGCAGCTCCCAGCGCAGTGAGCGGCAGCTTGGTGGTGCCGCCATTGGTCGAGCGCAAGATGCGAACCTGCCCGCTCCAGCTACCGGAAAGCGCCAGCATCACCGGGCGCCCGGGAATGGCGAGGAAGGGGCCGAACTGGCCGCTCGCGCTGGCGCTACCGGCAAGTGCGGCGGGCGCTGCGGCCGGGGCCGTGCTGACCGGCAGCGGATTGGTCGCGCTTACCACATCGCTATCCCCCTGCGGAGTAGCAAAGGAGACAGCAAACGGGGCTACATAGCGGGCTGGCGGCTGGAGCGGTGCGGCGGTCATGAAAGGCCTTTCTGGAGATTGATTCGCAGTTAACTAACCGATATGGTTATTTGTAGGAAAGCGTTTTACCAATGCATCTGACGAGGCATGGCCCTTCCGCAGCCGGGCATCTGCCGCTAGGGATGCAGGCAGCGCGTGAAACGGGGTCTGTGTCCAATCAATGCAAGTCGCAGTCTTCCATCCCGGCACGCAGCATTCGTGGCAGACTGCGCTCGCACTGCAGGAACTGGGCCGGCTCGAGTGGTACGCGACATCGCTGTTCTACCAGCCGGACCGATTTCCCTATTCGCTTGAGCGCATGCTGCCCGGCAGGCTGGGTGAGCGGCTGCACCGCCAGTTCCTCCGCGTCAGCCACCCCAGGCTTGATCCGGCGCTGGTCCGCACCAGCGGGACGATTGAATGGATCGAGCGCCTTGCCAGCAAGCTCGGTGCGCGGCGGGCGGCGCGAGGGCTTGATGCGCTGGGCAACCGCCGATTCGTCGCCGGGATCGCCGCCAGCCTTGTCTCTGCCGATCCCTTTGCCCTGTGGGGTTACAGCGGCTCTTCTCTGAGCTCGTTCACTCTGGCCAAACAGCATGGTCGGACCTGTATTCTCGATCGCACCAATGGTGATTTCCGGATCTATAACGCGATGATGGCGGAACTGGCTGATCAGTATGGCGAATGGTTCGTGCCAACCGAGCGCTCCGAACCGCAAGCCAATATCGATCGCGACCAGCGCGAATATGAGGTGGCGGACACAATTCTCGTCGGCTCACCATTTGCCGCGCAGACGATCCGTGACGGTTCGGGCGATCCAGCAATTGCGGCCAAGCTGCGGGTGCTCAACTATTGCTTCGACGAAGCGCTGTTCGCCAGCCTGCCCGCGCCAAAGCCTGTCAGTCGCGATGAGCCAGTGAAGTTCCTGTTCCTCGGCCTCGTCATCCCGCGCAAGGGCATTCACCTGATTCTCGAGGCACTCTCGCGCATCCCGCGCGAACAGGCCGAGCTGACCATCGTCGGTGCCAATGGTATCCCGCCCTCGGTCTTCGCCCGCTACGCGGACCGGGTGACCTACATCCCCACCGTAGCCCGCAGCGATGTTCCGCGGATCATGAGCGAACACCACGCCTTTCTGCTGCCAAGCTATTTCGAGGGCGCGGGGATCACGCTCTATGAGGCGCTCGCCTCGGGATGTGCGCTGATCCAGTCACGCCACTGCGCCGAAGCGGTAACGCCACAGACCGGGATCATGCTCGATGCAATCGACACCGACCACGTCCACGCCGCAATGATGAAAGTGATCGAGGACCGCGACCAGCTCAACGCCTGGCGCGCCGCCGCGCAGGGTGAAGCGGCGAATTACTCTTTCGCCCATTACCGCGCCAATATCGCTGCGTTGCTGGACGAAATGGGGATTTGAACCTTGGGGTTCAGTGCCCCGGAAAGTCCATCAGCGATTGAACGGAAACTCCGGCCCCGCGCAGGCGCTCCGCGCCGAGCAGGTCGGGCAGGTCGATCACGAACAGCGCGTGCTCAACGCTGGCGCCGGCTTGGCGCAATAGGTCAGTCGTCGCCAGCGCCGTGCCACCGGTGGCGATCAGATCATCGACGATCACCAGACGCATGCCCGGTGTAACGGCTGAAGGATCGATTTCGAGCCGGTCGGTTCCATATTCCAGCGCATAGTCGATGCCCAATGTCGGCACCGGCAGCTTGCCGGGTTTACGCACTGGCACAAAACCCAGCCCGAGCTGTGCGGCAACCGCCGCACCAAAAATGAATCCGCGCGCTTCCATCCCGGCAATCGCCTGCGCGCCAACCGCCTGCGCCCGGTCAGCGAGGTGGCCAACACAGGCGGCGAGGCCTGCGCCGTGGCCGATCAGGGTTGTAACATCGCGGAACAGGATGCCCGGAGACGGGAAGTCCGGGACGGTTCGGATCAGTGCCTTGAGTTCATCAGGATTCATCTGGTTTTCCAAAGAAAAGCCCCCCGCATCGGGTGATGCGAGGGGCCTGGTATTCTTGAACGTAAAGCCGTTCGCCTTAGTGCTTGTCAGCCCAGACATTGCGCTTGGCCATATAGGCCAGCACCGTGGCGAGCAGCAGGAACAGCACAACCGGCCAGCCCTTTTGGTGACGCTCGGCAAGGTTCGGTTCTGCCGTCCAGACGAGGAATGCAGAAACGTCCTGTGCCATCTGCTCCTTGGTCGCAGGCGGGTTGCCCGGAGCATAGGTCACCTGACCGTCAGCCGTCAGCGGCGGCGGCATGGCGATGTTCAGGTTGGCGAAGTAGGGGTTGTAGAACAAGCCTTCCGGCGTCTTGGCGTCGGGGAACTTCTTGAGGAGTTCCGCAGGCTGGTTCTGGTAACCGAGCAACAGCGAGTGGACATAGGCCGCTCCGCCATGGCGTGACTTGGTGATCAGCGACAGGTCTGGCGGCGCGCCCTTGCCGCCATAGACGACCGGCGGGAAGTGGTCGGTCGGCTTGCCCGGCTGGGTCTTCACTTCGCCAGTCGCAGCATTGTAGGCCGGAACCTGATACTGCTTGGCGATGGCCTTCACTTCGTCGTCGTCATAGCCCAGCGCCTTAAGGTCGCGGAAGGCCACGAACTTGAGCGAGTGGCAGTTCTGGCAAACGCCCTGATAGACGGCAAAGCCGCGCTGCAGCTGCTGCTTGTCGAACTTGCCGAAGAGACCGTCAGAGGCAAGCTTCAGGGCACCGGGGTGCTCATGGAAGTTTGACTCGACCGTATTGGGCAGGCCGTCCTTGGCAGTACCTACCGCTTCGAACACGAATGACAGCGCCAGCACAAACGAGAAGGCGAGGCCGGCGAGGATGGAGAAGATGCGGATCATGGTTTCGTCTCTTTCTCTCTCGCCTCAGGCCTTGATGGCCGCGGCATCGTCATTGCCCAGCACCGCTTCGGTAATCGAGAACGGCAGCGGATCGGGCCGCTCGATCGAGGAAACGATCGGCAGGATGACCAGGAAGTGGAGGAAGTAATAGATCGCCGCGATCTGGCTGACCATCAGGTAAGGTTCCTGAGCAGGTGCACCACCGCAGTAACCGAGCACCAGAACGTCGATCAGCAAGACATAGAAGAACTTGCGGAACAACGGACGATAGGTGCCTGAACGGACCGGCGACTTGTCGAGCCAGGGCAGGAAGAACCATACCAGGATCGCGCTGAACATGGCGAGCACGCCCCACAGTTTGGCCGACAGGATGAAGTCGGTCGTGAAGGCACGCAGGATCGCGTAGAACGGCCAGAAGTACCATTCGGGCACGATGTGCGCCGGGGTCTGCATCGGGTTTGCCTGGATGTAGTTATCCGGGTGGCCCAGTGCATTCGGGAAGAAGAACACCATGGCGCAATAGAGCACCAGGAATACGCCCAGTCCGAAGCCGTCCTTCGCCGTGTAGTACGGATGGAACGGAACGGTATCGCTCTCGGTCTTGATCTCGACGCCGGTCGGGTTCGATGAGCCCGGGATGTGCAGCGCCCAGATGTGCAGGATCACCACGCCCAGGATCACGAAGGGCAGCAGGAAGTGCAGCGAGAAGAAGCGGTTGAGCGCAGCATTATCCGGTGAGAATCCGCCCAGCAGCCAGTGCTGCAGCGGCTCGCCCACCAGCGGGATCGCGCCGAACAGGCCGGTGATCACCTTGGCACCCCAGAAGCTCATCTGGCCCCAGGGCAACACGTAACCCATGAAGGCGGTTGCCATCATCAGCAGGAAGATCGCCACGCCGAGCAGCCACACCATTTCGCGCGGGGCCTTGTACGACGAGTAATAGAACCCGCGGAAAATGTGCGTGTAGACCACGACAAAGAAGGCGCTTGCGCCGTTGGCGTGGGCATAGCGCATCAGCCAGCCCCAGTTGACGTCGCGCATGATGTGCTCGGTCGAGTTGAAAGCAACATCGGCATTGGCGGCATAATGCATCGCCAGAATGACGCCGGTCACGATCTGGATCACCAGACAGAAGCCGGCAAGAACGCCGAAGTTCCACATGTAGTTCAGGTTGCGCGGAACCGGATAACCGGCGCCAATCGCATTATACATGAACCGCGGAAGCGGCAGCTTTTCGTCCATCCACTGCATGAAGGGATGGCTTGGCTTGTATTCGTTCGCCCAGGGGAAGCTCATGATTTTCTACCTCAGCCGATCTTGACGATAGTGTCGGAGCTGAATGCGTATTCCGGAACCTCAAGGTTCTTTGGCGCGGGGCCTTTGCGGATACGGGCGGCGGTATCGTATGTCGAACCGTGGCAAGGGCAGTAATAACCGCCGAAATCGCCCTTCACCTCACCCTCGCCCGAACCGAGCGGCACGCAGCCGAGGTGGGTGCAGACACCCATGGTGATCAGCCAGTTCTTCTTGCCTTCCTTGGTCCGGTCCTTGAGGCTCTGCGGATCGCGAAGCGAGGAAACGTCAACGGCTTCTGCCGCAGCGATTTCAGCTGGCGTCAGATTGCGGATGAACACCGGCTGCTTGCGAAACACCGCCTTGATCGCCTGACCGGGCGCAATCGCGCTGATGTCGATTTCGGTCGAGCTTTCAGCCCGGACGTCCGCCGAGGGAGCCATCTGGCTGATCAGCGGAACCAGCGTGGCGATACCGCCGACGCCCGCCGCGCTGACCGCTGCGATATTGATGAAATCGCGCCGACGAACGCCTTCGGTCTCGTGACCGGCTGGCGCTGCAGTGCCCGCATCTTGTGACATGGTTGACCTTGTCCTGTTCCAGCGACTCGTTTTGGGTTTACCACCCGAGCGAGCCGAAAATCGCTAAATTCTACCGTCCGGAGACCCCCGCCCGCCTGCATCGAACACGACTTTCCCGCCATTCCGACACCGACTTGGCGCCCCTCTAGACGGGAAAATTTGGCCTGCCAACCGCCTTTTTCGCGACGTCGATTGCAATAGGCTCAAGCTGGCTCGGCTAGCCCGATCAGCGAAATCTGGCGGCCGTAATTTGCCTCGCCGCGATGGGTGGCGCGGCGGAAGGAAAAGAAGCGGTCGTCTTGCGCGTAGGTATCTTGCGAAAGCCTCGAAATAACGCCGATTCCTGCGCTTTCCAGCCGCACGGCGACAAAGCGCTCAAGGTCAAACTGCCAGTGCCCTACGCGCCCCGGAGCGAAGCATTCGGCCGCATCGGGAAAGGAATCGCGAAAGCTCTCCGTAACCTCATAACTCGCCTGCGCGATGCACGGGCCGATCGCGGCTTTTATGGAACCGGGCGATGCGCCGAGAGTGATCATAGCGGAAATCGTCGCCTCGCACACGCCGCCAAGCGCCCCTTTCCAGCCCGCGTGCGCCGCGCCGATAACGCCAGCCTCCCGGTCAGCAAACAGCACCGGCGCACAATCGGCGGTGACGATACCGAGCAAGACCCCCGGACGATCCGTCACCATCGCATCGGCATGGGGTCGCTGGTCCAGGGGCCAAGGTTCGGTCACCACCACGCAATCTGCCGAGTGAACCTGATAGACTGTCGCGAGCTCAGCACCCGGCAGAACCGCCGCCGCCGCACGCCGCCGGTTCTCAGCTACCGCCGCGTCATCGTCGCCTGCGCCGAGTCCGACATTGAGCCCGGCGACCTCCCCTGTCGAAATGCCGCCGCGCCGGCCGAGGAATCCGTGCGGCACCCCCGCCAGCGCATCGGCGGTGAGGACTTCGATCGGCTCAGCCAAGACTTTTGCTCACCTGCTCGAACACGTCGCGTGACAGGCCCGGCTGGGCGACGATCCGCTCCAGCTCGGCCCGCATCATCGCCGCGCGGGCTGGTTCGATCCGCCGCCAGCGCCCGAGCGAGGGGACAAACCGCGCCGCCGTCTGCGCGTTGATCGGATCAAGCGTGAGGATCAGATCGGCGATGATCCGGTAGCCCTCGCCGTTGGAATCGTGGAAGGCATGGCCATTCGCCGCCAGCGCCATGTACAGCGCACGCACCCGGTTGGGATTGTGCAGCGTGAAGTCCGGGTGATCGGCCAGCGCCTTGGCATGGGCCAGCGCATCGACGTGCATCGAACCGGCCTGCAGGGTGAACCACTTGTCGGTGACGAGCGCATTGCCTTCGAAACGGCGATGGAAGTCTGCCAGCTTTTCCGCCCGCTCGGGCGCATCGACACCACACAGCACCATCAGCGCACCTTGCCGGTCGGTCATGTTGTCTGCCGCGTCATATTGCGCGGCGGCGCGCTTCGCGGCTTCCGCAGGCACGCCAGCAGCGAGATAGACCAAGGCCTGTGTCTTCACCTTGCGCGCACCCTTGGCTGCGGCGTCGAGGCCGAAGGACACGGCGGAGGCGCGATCATGCAGGGCGATGAAGCGATCCTTGAGCTGGGCGCCCAGCCAGCCCTTCAGCGCTTCCCGCTCGCGCCAGATCGCTTGCGGATCGGCCTGCTCGAGTTGCTCGGCCAGATAGCTTTCGCCGGGCAGGATCAGCAGCTCACCGCGCATCAAATCATCGAGCGCGGTATCATCCAGCACCGCCGCCATGGCAGCGCCAATCGCACTGCGGCCTGCGGCTGGATCGGCTCCGCCCAGCACGGCGACCAGATGGCTGACGATCAGACTCTGCAAGGCCTCATAACGGGCAAAGGGATCGTCATCGTGCGCGGCGAGGAAAACCAGATCGGCCTCGTCCTGCCCGGCATCGAGCGCCACCGGCGCGGAGAAGCCGCGATTGATCGACAGCACCGGCTTGGCAGCGAAACCCGGGAAGGTGAAGCTGGCCTCGGCCTTGTCGAGCACCACCAGCTGCTCACCTGACTGCCTGGCCGTGGCCCGGTCGAACAGGGCAAGCCGCAGCGGGATCGGCATCGGCTGCTTGGCGGGCTGCCCCGGGGTTGCGGGAACCTCTTGGCGAAGGTGCAGTGTGGCGGTGTCGCCCGAATGCTCCAGTCGCGCGGTGACCTTGGGCGTACCAGCTTGCGAATACCACAAGCGGAACTGGGTGAGGTCCAGCCCGGCACCATCTTCGATGGACTTGATAAAGTCCTCGCAGGTTGCCGCCTCGCCATCGTGGCGTTCGAAATAGAGGTCGGTACCTGTGCGGAACCTCTCCGGCCCCGCCATCGTCCGCATCATGCGGATCACCTCGGCGCCCTTGTTATAGACGGTAGAGGTATAGAAGTTCGAGATCTCCTGATAGGCATCAGGCCGGATCGGATGGGCGAGCGGGCCTGAATCTTCGGGGAACTGCGCGGCGCGCAGAACCCGCACATCCTCGATGCGCTTGACCGGCTCCGATCCCATATCGGCGCTGAACAGCTGGTCGCGCAGCACGGTGAAGCCTTCTTTCAGACTAAGCTGGAACCAGTCACGGCAGGTGATGCGGTTGCCTGACCAGTTGTGGAAGTATTCGTGGCCGATAACCCCCTCGACGCCATCGTAATCGCCGTCGGTCGCGGTTTCCTGATCGGCGAGGACATAGCGGGTGTTGAATACGTTCAGCCCCTTGTTCTCCATCGCCCCCATATTGAAGTCTGACACGGCGACAATGTTGAACAGGTCGAGATCGTACTCGCGCCCGAAAGCTTCCTCGTCCCACTTCATCGAGTTGATCAGGCTGCGCATGGCGTGACCGGTGCGGTGCTCGTCGCCGGCGCGGACATAGATGCCGAGTTCGACCTTGCGGCCGCTCATCGTGGTGAAGCTGTCCTTGGTCGCCACCAGATCGCCCGCGACCAGCGCGAAGAGATAGGCAGGCTTGGGCCAGGGATCGTGCCACTCGGCCCAGTGAGTGGCGCCATCACCCTCGCCGCTGGCAACGCAGTTGCCGTTGGACAGCAGCACCGGAAAGGCCGCCTTGCTTCCGCTCATCCGCACGCGGTAGATCGAGAGCACATCGGGCCGGTCGGGGAAGAAAGTGATCCGCCGGAACCCCTCCGCCTCGCACTGGGTGCAGAGCATGCCGTTCGAGGCATAGAGCCCCATCAGCTGCGAATTGGCCGCCGGACTGATCGCGGTTTCGACCGTAATCTCGTGCGCATCGCCGGTCAGGTCGACCAGCAGATCATCGCCTTCCATCCGCCAGCCATTCGATTCGCGTCCATCGATATGGACGGAACGGGCGGCAAGGCCATCGCCGTTGAGCCGGATCGTGGTTTCAGCCTCCGCGGCCGGATTGCGCGAAACCGAAAGCCGCGCGGTGACCATGGTGGCATCAAGGCCGAGGGCGAAATCGAGGGAGACTTCCGGCACCAGCCAGGCAGGCGGACGATAGTCCTCGCGGCGGATGACGGGGGGCGGGGTGGTGGCTGATGCTTGGATATCCATAGAACAGGCCTTTAGCCCCATTTGCGAAACCGCGTCACCCGGCTATCGACGAATGAATGCCCCGCATGTTCATCTTCGGCCTCGGCTACAGCGCCAAGTTCATCGCCGCCGCTCTCGAAGCGCTGGGGTGGGAGGTCGTGTCCACCGGGCGCGAGGGGACGCTGGCGTTTGATGATGAGGGATCGGTGCGACTGGCGCTGTCGGATAGCAGCCATGTGCTCTCCTCCGTCCCGCCGAGCGGCGAGGGTGTTGATCCGGTGCTGGATCGTTACGGTGCAGCGCTGGGGGGCAAGTGGCTGGGCTATCTCTCCTCCACCGGCGTCTATGGCGATTGCGGCGGGGCTTGGGTCGATGAGACTGCGCCCACCGGAAAGGGACGCCGCACAGCGCGGGCCGAGTGTGATGCCGAGTGGCTGGCGCGGGGCGCGCGGGTGTTTCGTCTGCCGGGGATCTATGGGCCGGGCCGCTCTGCGCTGGAACGGGTGGCCGAGGGCAAGGCCCACCGCATCGCCATTCCCGATCAGGTCTTCAGCCGGGTCCATGTGGAAGACATCGCCGCTGGCGTTGTCGCCGCGTTGGATGCCCCGGCGGGAGCCTACAACCTTTCCGACAATCTCCCCGCCAGCCAGAACGCGGTGATTGATGAGGCCTGCCGTCTGCTCGGTCTGACCCCGCCGCCGATGCAGACGCTGGAAGAGGCGAACCTTTCGCCCATGGCGCGGGCTTTCTATTCCGAGAACCGGCGGGTGGCGAACGGCAAGGCCAAGCGGGTGCTCGGTTGGAGCCCGCGATATCCGACCTTTTACGAGGGGCTGCGCGCTCTCAGAGCCACGACCAGTCCGGCCAGCGCCAGCACGGCCCCGGCCACAGCGAGCGACGTCCAGTGATAGCCTTCCAATAGCGTCGAGATCACCATCGCCAGCACCACCACGACCACCCCGTTATAGGCCGCCTTGCCCGCGCCGATGGTCCGCACCAGCCCGAAATAGAGCGGGAAAGTCACCACCGATCCAGCAATCGCGAGGTAAGCCGTGCCAGCCCAGAAACGCGCATCGGCGGGAATGGTCGGCGGGCCGGACATCGCCCATGCCAGCGCGCAATCAATCACCACGCCATAAGCCATCGACCAGGCCAGCAGGCTAGTCATCGGCACCGAGCGGCCGGTCTCATTGGCCTGCACGACATTGGCGATGGCAGCCGCAAACAGCCCGCCGGTCGCCAGCAGGACTCCCAGCCAGACGTTGCCGCCAACTGGTGCGACGCGGGCTTCATTGACCAACAGCAGGGCAATCCCGGCGATGGCGATGGCGCTGCCCAAGGCAAAGCCGCGGGTTATGCGCTGGCCCAGCAGCAGCCACGCCAGCAGCGTGTTCGGCACCATCAGCAGGCCGATCAACAGCGCGACAATGCCCGAGGTCAGGTGCTGCTCTGCCGCATAGACGAACATGTAATTGCCGCAGAACTGGGTCAGCCCGACGAGCATCGCCAGCCGGTGCGCCTTGGCGGGCAGGGCCAGCTTGTCTCCCCGCACCAGCGCCAATAGCGCCATCGCCGGAGTGGCGAGAATGAAGCGGTAGGTCGCCGACCATGCGGGTGGAAGATCAGCGATCTGCGTGGTGATTACCCACCAGGTCGATCCCCAGATCGCCGCAACAATGGCGAAGGGGATCAGGTTGCGCGGGGCCAGTAGGCTTTGTTGTTGCGCCATGCTCACAGGGCCGCAATCGCCTTGCCCAGCGCCGTCGCATGTTCGGGCAGCGTATCCCAAGAGGCTACCAGCCGGGCCGAGTGCTCATCCCAATCGTAAAAGGCAAAACCCTGCGCGCGCAAGCTCTCGCGCTCGGCGCGGGAGGCGATCAGGAAGACCTCGTTGGCCTCAACCGGATGCATCAGCCGCTCTTTCGCCGCAGCAGCGATCTCCTGCGCGGCAAGGTTGGCGGCGCGGGCGTTGGTCAGCCACAGGTCACCCTCGACCAGCGCCAGCAATTGCGCGGCGAGGAAGCGGCCCTTTGATTGCAGATGCCCGGCACGCTTGCGGCGCCAGCGGGCGTGATCGGCATGTTCAGGATCGAAGAACACCACCGCATCGGCGTCCATCCCGCCATTCTTGGTGCCGCCAAAGCAGACGACATCGACCGGCCCCGCAGCTTGCGCCGCCGGGCAGCCGAGAAAGGCCACGGCATTGGCAAAGCGCGCTCCGTCAAGATGCAGGCCCAGTCCACGCTCCTTGGCGAGAGCGCCAATCGCGGCCAACTCTTCCGGGCGATAGACCAGCCCGTATTCGGTCGCCTGTGTCACCGAGATCGCCTGCGCCGGAACCTGATGGATCTCGCGCTTGACTGTCGCCAGCACTGCCTCGATGGAATTCGGCGTAAGCTTGGCCCCCGCCCCCTCTGCCAGCATCAGCTTGGCGCCGTGAAGATAGAACCCCGGCGCGCCGCATTCGTCGGTTTCGATATGGGCTTCACGGTGGCAGACCACCCCGCCGTGCGGCTGGACCAGTGGCCCCAGCGCGAGGCAATTCGCCGAAGTGCCGGTTGCCGTCCACAGCACCGCAGCGGGCCGCCCGAACAGATCGCTGAACACTGCGTCGAGCCGCTGGCTCAACGCATCGCCATCATAGCCCTTGTCCGGGCTATCGGCAGCCTGCATCGCCGCCCAGACCTTGGGGTGGACGCGCGCAACATTGTCGGAATTGAATTGCATAGCCATATGGGCTTCGCCGATGAACCCCATGAGGTCAATCTCTTCAGTGAAATTGGGAGTGCAGATAATGGAAGGCCTGACAATCACCCGCCACGGCAGCGAAACTGCGGGCGAATACCGCGCGCATGTTGAAGGCAGCACCCACATCGGCCGCCTGACATGGGTACAGCAGGGCAATGTGCGCGCGGCAGAGCACACGCTTGTCCCGCCCGAACTCGGCGGGCGCGGGATCGCCGGAAAGCTGGTCGATGCACTGATCGCCGATGCCCGCGCGGAGGGCTTCAAGGTAAAGCCGGTGTGCAGCTATGTCGTGAAAGCTTTCGAGAAGCACCCCGAGTGGAGCGAACTCAAGGCCTGAGCGGAAGCGGCACGCATTTGACGGCCCCATCTTCGGGGCGATGAATTACTGAAGCCACGCCAGAATTCGGTCTTCATTTTACAATGGTTCCAGCAGAGCTAAGCTGCGCCAAGCTATCAAGCCGACGACGAATTGACCGCCGCGGTTGCACCTTGGGAGGCATGGCCATGGCATTGACCGATATCGCAGCTATTGCAGAGCGGGGAGCTTCGCCAAGATTGCGCCGGGCCGCACACCTGACGGCGGGCGTCAGCGCGGTTATGCTTGGCGCATCGCTGGCAGCTACTCCGGCAGCGGCTGCCCAGTGCAAATTCGCCCCGCTTGCGCAGATCAACACCGATGTCGGCGTCGAGCCGCAACTGCTGATCGACGGAATTTGCACCGATCCCGATTACAACCAAAAGACCTTTGTCGTCGACAAGACCGAGCAGCTGACCCTGCAAGTGCCCGGCGGCCCGCTGATCCCCTTTACGCAGGTTTCGGGGCACTTCCCGGCCACTCGCTCGGTGGACAAGCTGCCCGCCTACCTGCGCCAGACCCCGACCGTTTTTCGGCAGGACTATGTCTTCCGCTTTCCCGCCAAGGAATTCTGGCGCCACCGTTCGTTCGAACAGCAGCACCCCTCGGGCGGCGGGCAGGTTGATAACCGGATGGCCTTCACCAACGGCGCATTCTCGGTGAACTGGATGAGCGCGAGCACGGCCAATTCGGTCGCAACCCATCGCCATGAAGCCGCCGCAACCCAGGTGGCAAAGGCCTATGCCAGCAGACTCTATGGCTACCGGGGTAAGATCTACAGCTACTTCTGGGGCTGCAGCGGCGGCGGCATCGTCTCGATGGCCGCAGCCGAGAACACCACCGGGATCTGGGACGGCGTGCAGCCGCAATGTCTTGGCCCCACCGGCATCGCTACATTCCACTCGTTCCACTGGCAGGCCCACTATACCATGGCGATCCCGCAAGCGAAGCGCGAGGCGATTGCCGCAGCGGTGGTCGCGGGCGGCACGGGCGATATCTATGCCGGGCTGAATGACGAGGAAAAGTCGGTGCTGAACGAGTTCATCTCGGCCGGCTATCCGCTTCCCGCCATCGGCAACCATTTCAAGAACCTGATCCCGCTGGTCGATCCGATCGACATCCGTCTGGCAGATCCGACCTATGAAGAGGATTTCTGGAGCAAGCCGGGCTATGCCGGCAGCAATCCGCCGAACTACCTGAAAGCCGCGCTGGTTGATACCTATGCCACGGTCAACGGCATCACCCGCGACGCAAATGGCGTTCCGACGGCAGTTCAGTTCGACCCGGCATCACTTCCTGCTTTGGGCGTGATGGGCGACAACTATCTCGAGTTCTTCGTCTATTCCCCCGACGGCAAGACCCGCACGGTCGATCCGGTCCGCGTGGTGGGTGAACCTAGCGATAATACCCGCCGCTTCGGCCTGATGGGCAAGCTTGATCCGGCAACCGGTCTGCTAACCCTCGGCGGCACGACCAAGAACGTGTTCGGCAACGTGCTGCAGATCCGCAACAGCAAGATGTTGCTCGATGCGGTGCAGGTGGGCAGCAAGGTGCGGATCAATAACCGCTTCATCCTCGCGATGTATTTTTACCCGCGCTACAGCAACATCCCCGGCATGCGCAGCTATGACCAGTATCGCAATGCGGATGGCTCGGCCAAGTACCCCCAGCGCAAAGACTTGAGCGTTCTGCTCGGGCCCAATTACCGCACGATGGGTGGCCGCAATGAAACCGGCGCGATCAAGACCAAGGTGATGCTCATCGAAGGCCGCGCAGACAATCTCTCTTGGCCGATTTTCAACACCAGCTACGCCGAACAGATTCAGCGGACACTTGGCAAGTCGAAGGCCAAGGCCACCATGCGCTTCTATCTGCACGATAACGGCCGCCATGCCGTTGGTGGCGGTGAGCCGGGCATCTTCCAGCAATCGATGCAGAATATGATGGCCTGGGTGGAAAAAGGCGTCACACCACCGCCCTCGACCAGCTACACGATCCGCAACGGACAGGTGGTCCCGCCAGACAACGCCGCCGAACGTGGCGGCCTCCAGCCGGTGATGAGCCTGACAGCCAACGGTGTTTCTCGCGCAAAAGTGGGGGTTAACCAGCCGGTGAGCTTTGCCGCCAAGCTGGAAATGCCGCCGAAGACGGGTCAGATCGTCCAGTACAACTGGAGCGTGAACGGGACTGCTGACCCGATGACTGTACTCGACAAGCCCCAGCCGCTGGCCAGCGTCACCCGCACAATCAGTTTCGACAAGCCCGGCACCTATGTCGTGCGGCTAACGGTGAATGGGCAGCGCGATGGGCTGGTCGCCCCGGCCAACCAGACGCTGCTCAATAACTTCCAGGAAGTCCGCGTCGTCGTGCAATAGGTGCGACTTTAACGCTTCATCGCCTGAACAAAGGCGAGCGCGGCTTTCGCGTGGCTTCCGAATTCCGGATCGTCATTGACGAAAGCGATCTTGCCTTCGGGGGTGATGACATAGGTGGTGCGGGTGTTGAACATCGCCCCGTCATTGACATCGAAGGCGTTGACCAGCGCTTCGTTGGCGCTGGCCATCGGAAATCTGCCGCCACATTCCCCGGCCGAAAAGCGCGCGAGTGTATCGGTCGAGTCCCGTGATATGCCCATCACGCTGGCTCCGGCGGCGCGGAACTGGTCGAACTTTTCGGCAAAGTCACGGCATGCCGGCCCGTCGGTGAAAGCGGAAGGTACGAAGAACACGACCACCGGCCCGCTCTTGCGCAGATCGGACAGCGCAAGCGACATCGCCGAATTGCCCTGTACGGCGTCAGCCGCGAATTCGGGCGCGGTATCGCCAACAGCAAGCGCCGCCATGGCCGGATGCGCCAAGCAAAGTGCCAGAAGCGCAACAACTCGGGCGAATGCGGACGTCATGCGGATCTCCATTGGCCGTTGCTCTAAGGCCTCACTTGCCAAATTACGAGGCCTCGCCGTACGATTGCGCCGGAGCAGCATGAGCCATGGGCCGGTTTCAGCCTTCGCATTCATCACTGCGAACGGCGGATTTTTCAGTTGACTGAGCATCGCAAATGCGCGCCTTCCCAATACGCCGATTGCGTCACGCCAACAGATGCCGACCGCGCGTGTCAAAGGTTGAGAATCTCGTTCAGATAGTGAACAAGCGCGGCTCGCGCTTTGTTATGCAGAAGGGCAATCCATGGCGATCGGGCTTACAGTAAATGGCAAGGCGGTTTCGCTTGAGGCCGAACCGGATACCCCCCTTCTCTGGGCCCTGCGCGAAGAGCTGGAGCTTACGGGCACCAAGTTTGGTTGTGGCGTTGCCGCATGCGGGGCCTGCAGTGTCCATCTCGACGGCAAAATTGTCCGCTCGTGCAGTGTGGCCTTGGCCGATGCTGCGGGCAAGGCCGTGACCACGATTGAGGGCCTCAAGGGCGACGACGGCAAACTGCACACAGTCCAACAGGCCTGGATCGACGCACAGGTGCCGCAATGTGGCTATTGCCAATCGGGCCAGATCATGGCCGCAGTGGCACTGATTGACGAGGTTGGACGGCCTAGCGCTGCCCAGATCGACGAAGCGATGACCAACCTGTGTCGCTGTGGCACATACCCGCGCATCCGGCAGGCTATTCTTGCAGCAACAGGCCAGGCCGCTGCCGGGCTATCCGCGAAGGGAGCTGCGTGATGGGTATCAAACGCAGGGCATTCCTGATCGGCGGGGCGGCGCTGGCAGGTGGCGGCGTTTTCGCCCTGCAATACGGCGAATACGCCGGGCGCCGTGATGCGCTCGCGCTCACCCGTTCCGACAAGGCTGGTTCGTTCACCGGCTGGCTCAGAATAGGCGAAGACAGCAGCGTTACCATTTTTACGCCCCACGTCGATCTGGGTACCGGAAGCGGAACAGCATTGGCCCAGATGGCCGCAGACGAGCTCGATGCCGACTGGGAACAGGTCATTGTCGAATTCGCTCCTGTTGAACCCGGTTTTGCCAATGCCTGGCTGGCCAAAGCGCTGTTGACCGATCCGGCAATGGGCTCGGCCAAATTGGCGATACTGCCTGATTCAATCTTCTCTGCGCTGGCGCGCAACCTTGCGCACCAGATTACCGGAGGTTCCTCGGCTGTGCGCGGAACCGGGCAGCATGGTTTCAGAGTGCTCGCGGCGGCAGCGCGACAAGCGCTTGTGGAAGAAGCCGCGTCGCGGCTGGGAGTGCCGGCAAGTGAACTGGCTACAGCCAAAGGCGTAGTGACTCACAAAGGGACCGGCCAGGCACTGCGCTATGGTGAGCTGGCCAAGGGTGCAGCGACGCGCGAACTTGCCGACAGCCCCAAATTGAAGCCTGCCGGGGCACTTACGCTCATCGGCAAGTCAGTCCCCCGCATTGATATACCGTCCAAGGTTGATGGCAGTGCGAAGTACGGAATCGACGTTTCTTTGCCTTCAATGCGGGTTGCGACGGTTATGGCTGCCCCGGTGCGCGGCGGCAAAGTGGAGAGCGTGGACCCGGCTCCGGCAATGGCGATCAAGGGCGTGGAGAGAGTTGTGAAGCTGGACGATGCCGTAGCGGTAATCGCAACCGGCTATTGGCCGGCGCTGAAAGGCCTGCGCGCACTGTCTCCCAAATTTGGCGATGGCGGAAATGGCGCGGTTTCGAGCGCGTCAATTTTTGCCGATCAGGAAAAGCTGGCAGCTGATGCCGTGGCCGGGCCTGATGCAAATTTGGGGAAGCTGGTCACCGCCTCCTATCGCACGCCCTATCTTCACCACGCACCCATGGAGACCTTTGCACTCACAGCGCATTATCGGAACGGAAAGCTCGAAGTTTGGGGTGGTTTGCAGGACCCGCTTGGAACGCGGCACGCGATTGCCAGCGCTGCCGGACTAGGTCTTTCCGATGTTACTTTCCATTCCATGCCGCTTGGCGGCGGCTTCGGGCGAAAATTGCCCGGGCAGATCGAGATCATTGGGCAGGTGGTGAATCTGGCAATGCAATCGCCGTGGCCGGTGAAGGTAATCTGGCCGCGAGAAGAGGAATTTGCACAGGGTACCTATCGCCCGCAAAGCGCTACGACGATCCGGGCAGCGCTTGGAACGGACGGCAAGATCACAGCCTGGCATGCCGCCTTCGCCCAGGCGAGCGGTTTTGATGTTGGCGGCAGCTTTCCCTATGACATACCTTCGCTCAAGCGGAAGCACGCCAAGCACACGAACCATATTATTACGGGAAGCTGGCGGTCAGTCGAGGCCAGTCAGCACGGGTTCTACAACGAAAGCTTCATGGACGAGCTTGCGCATGCGGCGGGCGTCGATCCGATTGAATTCCGCAAGCGCCACCTGAAGCCCGGTTCGCGCGCTGCCGCTGTGCTCGACGCAGCCGCCAGGGCCTCGGGCTGGGGCACGCCATTGCCGCAAGGGACCGGGCGCGGAATTGCTGTGGTCGAATGCTTCGGCACTGTCTGCGCCCATGTTGTTCAGGCATCGGTTCGCGAAGATGGTTATCCCAAAGTCGAGAAAGTCTGGGCCGCGGTGGATTGTGGTCAAGTCGTCAACCCGAGAAATGCCGAAGCCCAGGTCATGGGCGGAATCGTCATGGGGCTTTCCGCTGCGATCCATGAGGAGATCACAATTGAAAGAGGTGCTGTACAGCAGGCAAGTTTCCCGGATTACCCGCTGCTGAAGCTGGCGGAAACACCGGAGATTGTGATCGAATTCATTCCAAGCAGCGCGCCGGTCGGCGGCCTTGGCGAGCCCGGCTTGCCGCCCGTTGCCCCCGCTCTGGCCAACGCGCTGTTCGCCGCGACGGGAACACGTATCCGCCAATTGCCGATCAAGGCACAGGCTGGTCGCGGGCAAGGTCAGGCACAGTAAGGACAGGCAGATAGCATGATGCGCGCTGCGACCGGGCCGTTCCGGCCCTGATGCCCCCCGCAATGAAGGCTCTTGCCGTCCAGTGGATTTCCGATGGTATCGGACCGGTTAGGCGCTCAACGGTGCCTTTCGTGTTGGCGGGGAACCCGTCAGACGATCAAGATGTCTTCTTTTTGGGGGTTGAGCAGCATCCGATGCGAGCTCATTCAGGTTCTTCCCCGATAGCACAAAGCGCCTCTTTCAGAGGGGTAAGGTAGCCTTCGAACGGCTTCCAGCTTTCGGTTCCGTCGCGGTAGATGGGCTGGCGAACCTGTTCCGAACTAGCCGTACGTACCGCGCGGTCGTTCTTGTGAAAGGCCAGGCATTCCGGCTCGAAATCAAGCCCGCAATAGGCGAGCAAGCTGCGGACCTCGTTCTCGGTATCATCAACCATCCGCTCATAGCTGACCCGGTGGATACGCCCTGGCAGCACCACATCGAGGTGCGCCGTCAGGCGGACATAGTCGCTGTAATAGCGGCCCATGTCCTCCAGCGAATAGCTGAAGGCCTGCCCCCGGGCGAAATGTTGCTTGAAGTTAGAGAAACAGCAGCCAATCGGATGGCGGCGGGCATCGATGATCCTTGCGTTGGGCAGGATCAGATGGATGAAAGCAGCGTGTGCCCAGTTGTTCGGCAGCTTGTCGATAAAGAACGGCCGCCCGGTTTTGCGCTGGATGCGGGTGCGGCGCAGATATTCCTCGCCGAATGCGTGAAGTTTTTCGCCGTCCAGGCTGGCAAGACCTGCCGGATAGGTCTGGTCGCGTCGCGCCAGTACAGGAATATCCGGCAGTTCGCTGGTGCCTTCGACCTGGCTGTGGCTGGAGAGGATCTGTTCGACCAATGTCGATCCGGCCCGCGGCATGCCGAGAATAAAAATGGGATCCGGAGCGGCAAAGCCCTTGCCCTCGCGTTCCGCAAAAAACTCGGTCGTGGTCAGCGCGATCAAGTCTTCAACGAAACGTTCGGTTTCGTCGGCATCATAGACGAGCTGGGTACGGCGCAGGGCATTGCCAGCCGCATAATGCCCGAAAGAGCGCGCGATTTCGCCGCGGTCCTCCAGCGCTTTGCCAAGGGCAAAATCAAGGTGGAAGCGGTCCTCTGAGGCAATCGCCGGATCAGCCAGCGCAGCCTGCATGGCCTCAATGTCTTCGTCAGAAAACCGCACGGTTTTCAGATTGGCGAGGCTCCACCAGACCTCGCCAAGCCCCGGCATCAATTCGAGCGCGCGGCGATAGGCGGAAATGCCCTCGCTTTGCCGGCCAACGGTTTTGAGCATGTGGCCATAGCTCATCCACACCCGCGGCTGGCGCGGCGCGTCTTGCAGAACCTGTTCGTAGAGTGCGATCGCCTCGGCAAAATCGCCCAGCCGGCCAAGCGCGGCAGCCTGCAGGTTGGCATGACCGGGGTTATCAGGCTCTTCGGCGATCACCCGGTCAAGCTCGGCAATCGCTTCGGGCGCGCGATTTTGCCGATAGAGAACAAGTGCCAGATTGGCGCGGGCAGGTGTGAACGAGGGGGACAGTTCCAGCGCGCGCCGCAGCAGGCTTTCCGCATCGCGATAACGACCGATCCGGCCAGCCAGTTCGGCAAACATACGAATCGCGGCGACATCGAAGGGATCGTCCTTCAGATGCTGGCGCAACAAGGGTTCGGCAATCGGCAGGTTGTTCTCGTTCAGCGCTATCGCCGCTTCGAGCAGGCGCGGATGATACTGGCCGAGCCTGGAAATCCAGCTTTGGGTAGTGACGAATGCCATGAGCCTGCTCTAGCCCGAATGCAGCCTCTTTCGCCAGCCCCAGAACTTTCTGGCACATTTCCGCCTGCTGTGTTCAAACGTTCCTCTAGGGGAAACTATGCAACACGAAGAGCGTCCTTTCGGGTTCTGGATGGCCACAGCACTGGTTATCGGCGGGGTGATCGGCGCGGGAATATTCGTGTTGCCCAGCCAGATGGCGGTGTTTGGCTGGACCGGAGTGGCGGCCTGGTTGCTGGGCGGCGGCGGAGCGATCGTGATTGCCCGCGTTCTTGCCTCGGTAGCAGAAGCGCGACCGGAGGAACCGGGGCTGATGGCCGTAATCGGCGAGGTTCTGGGGCCCATCGCGGGCCTGATCAACGGCTGGGGGGCCTGGGTCAGCTATTGGTGTGCCAATGCCTATATCGCGCTGACATCGGTGCGATATGCGTCCGACCTGTGGCCGTTTATGGCGAAGACCCCATTTCATCAGGCCGCCAGCGCGTCGGTGCTGATTGCCGGTCTTACCTGGCTCAATCTTGTCGGCCTCAAGGCTTCCGGTCGTTTTCAAGTGGTGACGACCCTGCTCAAACTGATGCCACTGGTTGCGGTGATCGCGATCCTCGCCCGGTTGGCCTTGAGCGATCCCGGCGCCTTTGGCGCCCAGCCGCACGCCCCATTTCAGCCATCCAGCCTTTTTGCCGCCACCACGCTCGCCTTTGTCGCCATCATCGGATTTGAAACCGCCAGCATCGCTGCCCAGCGCGTGCGCAATCCTGAACGCAATGTTCCGCTCGCAACCATGAGCGGGGTGGTGTTGAGCTGCCTGATCTATGTCGTGGTCTGCACCGGGGTAAGCTTTATCCTGCCGCAGGAGACGGTTGCCGCTTCGAATGCGCCTATCGCGCTGTTCATCGCCAGCTATTGGGGAAGTTGGGCGGGCCATGCGGTTGCGGCGTTTGCCGTGATCTCGACAGTGGGCGGGCTGAACGTTTGGATCATGCTGCAAGGCGAGGTCCCTCTGGCCCTGGCCCGCGCTGGCATGCTGCCGGGCTGGCTGGCGCGCACCAACGCCGGGGACATTGCTGTTGCGCCAATGGCTTTGGCCAGCACGCTGTCCATTCTGATCCTGCTGGTTGGCGGCTGGACCGATGGGACCGGGCTGATGGACCTGATGCTGAAGCTGACGGCCGCATCGGGCATATGGCTCTACATATTCGCCTGCCTGACGGCACTTAAGCTCGGCGTACGGCGGATCCTGTCGGTTCTGGGGCTGCTGTTCTCGGTGGCCATCCTCTATGGAGCCGGCCTTGAAACCGTATCGCTCAGTATCGCACTGATGCTGGCTGCCTTGCCTCTCTACTATCTTGCCCGGCGCGGGACCGCTGCGCGCGCCGAAAGCATGGCAAGCTGATACAAATTGGACAGTTTCGTTGCAATTTTGCAACGCGATCCAGCATATTCGCGCCGCACCTGCGAGATGCCTTGACGGCGCCACGTCGGGAAACCACGCCTTGGGAATAGTGCCATCCAACCAACGGGAAGCTCCATGCAAATTTTCCGCCGCAGCCAAGCGTTTGCCATCCTCCTCGCATCGACTGCCCTCGCGGCTCCGGCTTTCGCGCAAAGCGGCCCGGCGGATGGGGCGAGCTCCGGTGAAGATAACGGCGTCATCATCGTCACGGCACAGAAGCGTTCGGAAAACATGCAGAGTGTGCCGATCTCGATTCAGGCACTGGGCACCAAGAAGCTCGACGAACTCAACATCAGCGATTTCACTTCCTATGCCCAGCAACTGACCTCGGTATCGTTCCAGGCACTCGGCGGAACCCCGGGAACCAACGTGGTCTATATGCGCGGCGTGGCTTCCGGCGGCGATGGCAACCACTCTGGATCGCTGCCTTCGGTGGGCGTCTACCTTGATGAGCAGCCGGTCACGACGATTGGTGGCAACCTCGATATTCATATCTACGACATCGCCCGCATCGAAAGCCTCGCCGGACCGCAGGGCACGCTCTATGGCGCATCGTCGGAAGCCGGTACGATCCGCATCATCACCAACAAGCCGAGTGCCTCGGGCTTTGAAGGCCGGGTCGATGCCGAGCTGAACACGGTCCACAAGGGTGGCGCCGGCGGTAAGCTGGAAGGCATGATCAATGCCCCGCTTTCAGCCAATGCAGCGCTGCGCGTTGTCGGCTTCTATCAGCGCGATGCCGGCTTCATCGATAATGTCGCGGGCAAGCGCTGCTTTCTGCCGGCAGTTGGCGGCATCTGCGTCACCAACCCCGCCTTCGTGAAGGAAAACTACAACGACACCGAAATCTATGGTGGCCGCGCCGCGCTCAAGGTCGATCTTGACGACAACTGGACGGTGACCCCGCAGGTTACCTACCAGAACACCGCAAGCCACGGCTCCTACGGCTATGACCCCAAGGTCGGCGACCTGCAGGTTCAGCACTTCTATCCGGAATACCGCAGTGACAAGTTCATTCAGGCGGCGCTGACCATCGAGGGCAAGATCGGTAACTGGGACCTGACCTATTCGGGCAACTACCTTGATCGCAAGGATGCCTCGTCAAGCGACTACACCGATTATTCCGAAGCCTATGACTCGCTATATTCCTCGGTTGGCGGCATCGCGGGCTATTTCTATGTGACCAATGCTGCCGGCGCGACGATTGATCCGCGCCAGAACGTGCTGGGCACCGATCACTTCCGCAAGATGAGCCAGGAACTGCGCATCGCCTCGCCTAGCAGCAACAGCCTGCGCTTCGTTGGCGGGCTGTTCTATCAGCGCCAGTCTAACGAGATCCATCAGGATTACCGGATCCCCGGCCTGGCCCCGGCCATGTCGGTCAATGGCAGCCCGGGCACTTTGTGGCTGACCCAGCAACACCGCGTTGATCGCGACTATGCCGCCTTCGGCGAGCTGAGCTATGATGTTGCGCCCACGGTTACCCTGACCGCTGGTGCCCGTCTGTTCAAGTATGACAACACGCTGATCGGCTTCTTCGGGTTCGGCCGCGATCCTAGCGGCAACTATACTTCAACGCCCTATAACGGCGCGGGAAGCTCGCGCACCGGCGTGGCTGGCTGCTTCACCAGCACCGGCGCTCGCGTGCGTGCTGCGGCAACAGGCGGGGCGATTACGCTGGCTCCGGCTGCGGTCGCGGGCAGCCCCTGCACCAATCTGGGCGTCTGGAACAACGGTATTATCGATCCGGTACGTGCCAAGGATACCGGCGTAACCTGGCGCTTCAACGCTACCTGGAAGCCGGCTGACGGCATCATGCTCTATGCCACGGCATCCAAGGGCTTCCGTCCCGGCGGCATCAACCGCCGCGCCGACGTGCCGCCCTATAGCGCAGACTTCCTGATCAACTATGAGCTCGGCTGGAAAACCACGCTGGCACCCGGCCTGCGCTTCAACGGCGCAGTGTTCCAGCAGAACTGGAAGAAGTTCCAGTTCTCGTTCCTCGGTGCGAACAGCTTCACCGAGATTCACAATGGCCCCGATGCCCGGATTCAAGGCGTCGAAATGGACCTCAGCTATAACGGCGGTCCGCTGACGCTGAACCTTGGCGGTTCGTATACCGATGCGAAGACGACCAAGAACCTCTGCCTGTTTGACGATCCAACTTACGCTTGCACCGCTGCTGGCAATCTGGTTTCCGCGCCGAAGGGCACCCGTCTGCCGATCACCCCGCAGTGGAAGCTGTCCGGCACGGCGCGCTATTCGGTTCCGGTGGGTTCGGCCAAGGTTTACGGCCAGCTCAACGCCACCTACCAGAGCAGTGCCTCCAGCGACATTCGCACGGCAGTTTACGAGGTGTTCTCGGGCAATGTGATAAACCCGGCAACAAAGCTTGGCGATATCAAGGGTTTTGGTCTGGTGAACTTCTCGCTGGGTAGCGAATTTGGCAACTATTCGCTTGAGGTATTCGTCGACAACATATTCGATGAACGCGGCCAGCTTTCACGTTTCCAGGAATGCGGATCGTGCGGCCAGCGGCCCTATATTGTCACCACAACGCCGCGGACGATCGGGATCAAGGGCGGAGCGAAGTTCTAAAAAGGTTGCGCGACCCTGCCGGTTGGCGGCAGGGCGGCAGCCAATGGAACTGAAGTCCGGGGTGAACTGGGGTGGATAAGGCAGCGCGGCAGGGCATCCTGCTCCATGAGGTGTTCGCCGCGACTGCGCGCGAACACCCGCGCCGGATCGCCATCGAAGTCCCCCCAGGTGCAAACCGCCCCGATAGAGTCAAGGTAAGCTATGCCGAGGTCGATACTGCGGCAGACGAGCTCGCGGCGCGTCTGCGTCCGTTGATTTCCGGCGAATGTATCGTCGCGATCCATCTGCCACGAAAGTCGCCTGATCTTTATATCGCCCAATTGGCCGTACTTAAGGCCGGCGCTGCCTTCACTTGCATAGATCCGGCCTTTCCGCCCGAGCGCGCGGCGGAGATTCTGGACGATTCCGGGGCCGTTGCCCTGCTGCGTCCCGGCGGAGAAGGGGGCAAAACCGAAATCGCCGCTTTGGGCGAGGTGCAGGCCGCAGCCGGCCACACTGCAACCAGCACTTCGCTCGCCTACGTCATCTACACCAGCGGCACGACCGGACGGCCAAAGGGCGTGATGATCGAGCATGGCAGCATCATCAATCTGGTCGCCAGCGATGTTGCCCACTTCGGCCTTGGGCCGCAGGACCGGGTCGTGCAGGGATCATCGGCGGCCTATGATTCCTCGATTGAGGAAGTGTGGCTGGCCTTTGCGGTCGGCGCGACGCTGGTTGTCATGGATGATCAGGCAGCGCGGCTTGGGCCTGACCTTGTCGACTGGTTGCGTGACGAGCGGGTGACAGTGTTTTGCCCGCCGCCCACGCTGCTCCGGACCACCGGCTGCACCAACCCAGAAGTCGCGCTGCCCGAATTGAAGCTGCTCTATGTCGGCGGCGAGGCCTTGCCGCTCGATATCGCCGAAACCTGGTCGCGCGGCTCCCGTCTGGTGAACGGCTATGGGCCGACGGAATGCACGGTAACCTGCCTGCGCGCCGATGTGATCCCCGGGCAGCCGGTAGCGATTGGCGTTCCAGTGAGTAGTGCCAGCGCCTTGGTACTCGACGAAGTGGGGCAGGAGGTCGCCCCCGGCACCAAAGGAGAGCTGCACATCGCCGGCCCCGGCCTCGCGCGCGGCTATTGGCGCAGCCCTGAGCTAACCGCGCAGAAGTTCATCACCCATCCGCAATTCGGGCGGATCTATCGCACCGGTGACCTTGTTCACCGCGATGCCGATGGCAATCACTTCTACCATGGCCGTATCGATTCACAGGTAAAGTTGCGCGGCTATCGCATTGAACTGGGCGAAATCGAGGAGCGGCTGGCGGCTTGCCCCGGCGTTCGCGCTGCCGGTTGCCGGGTGCAGGATGCCGGGGGAGCGCAGGCGCTCACTGCCTTTGTCGTGGTTGATGAACCGGGCGCTCCGCCGAGCGAAACTGATCTCAAGGCCGAGTTGGCACGGGTGCTGCCAGGATACATGGTCCCGCGCCAAATCGCCGTTATCGAGGCTCTGCCCGTCACGATCGGCGGCAAGCTTGATCGCGCCAAATTGCCGCTGCTGGCACTCGATCACACGGCCCCTGCTGATCCGGGTGTTCGCCCGCGTGATGCGATGGAGCAAAAGATCGAGGCAGCGGTCGCCGATATCCTGAAGCGTCCGAACGGCGTTTCGGTGCTGGATGACTTCTTCGATCTTGGCGGCGATTCACTCAGCGCCGCTATGCTGGTGACCCTGCTGCGGGACGATCCCGCGACGGACTGGGTGACGGTAAGCGACATCTACGAAGCGCGCAGTGTTGCCGAACTGGCGAAGCTGGCTGGCAAGGCCCCGGCCCGTTCCGAGCTGGAAGAATCGCAGCCCTTCCCTTTGCCCGGTCAAAATCTGCTGCTGGTTTCATTGGTGCAGGCGGCATGGCTGCTGGTGGTGTTAATGGTGGGTGGATTTGCCACCTGGCTGATCAGCTTCGAGATCCTGCCGCGCCTCCTTTCCAGCATGGGGCTGATAACCTTCATCCTGTTGATGCCACTGCTGTCGGCGCTCGGCTTTGCCATATACACCCCGCTCGCCGCCTTGCTGGCGATTGCAACCAAGCGCCTGCTGGTGGGTCGTTACACGCCGATGCGCGTTCCGGTTTGGGGTCCATTCTATCTGCGCCACTGGATCGTGCAGCAAACGGTTCGGCTGCTGCCCTGGCGGGTGCTGGAAGGCACGATCGCCCAACAGATGATCCTGCGCGGTCTCGGTGCAAGGATCGGCGCGCGGGTGCATATCCACCGCGGTGTAGACTTGCGACGCGGCGGCTGGGATCTGCTCGAGATCGGTGATGATGCTACGCTGAGCCAGGAAGCCATGCTGCGTCTGACCGAGCTGGATCGCGGACATCTGCTGATCGCGCCGATCACTATCGGGCGGGGAGCCGTTCTGGAAACCCGGGCGGGTATGTCTGGCGATACGGCGATTGGAGCGGGAGCCTGCCTCGCTGCGCTCTCGTCGCTGTCTCCAGGCCAGCGCATCCCGGATGGCGAGCTATGGGACGGCGTACCTGCAGCCCGTATTGGCGAGGTTACTCCGCCGCCGGAACTGACACACAGAGCGCGGGTCTATTCGCCCGCCCTCCACGGACAGCTCACGCTGGCTGCCGAAGGCCTGCTGGCCATGGTGATCGCCCTGCCGGCTGAGCTGTTGGTTGTTCTGCTATGCCGTCTTCTGGGGATCGACAGCTGGGCGCTGTGGCACTGGCTCTATCACCCCACGGCAGACCTGAAGCTCTGGGCGATATTGCTCACCACCACTGTGCTGACGGTTCCGATAACCGTGATCTGGTCGGCCACGGTTTCCCGCCTGCTCGGCACAGTGCGGCCCGGCGTGATTAGCCGCTGGAGCCTTGGCTACATTCGGGTCTGGCTAAAGACGGGTCTGCTGATACGGGCCAGCGATTGGCTGAGCGGCACGCTGTTCTGGCCCCTATGGCTGCGGCTGGCGGGGATGGAGATCGGCCAAGGCAGCGAGATCAGCACGATCATCGATGTCGTGCCCGAACTGGTCGAGATCGGCGGCGGAACCTTCTTCGCCGATGGCATCTATCTTGGCGGGCCGCTGATCCAGCAAGGCACCGTAACGCTGGCGAACACGCGGCTTGGCAGCAACACCTTCCTTGGCAACCACGTCGTCATTCGCGCGGGCCAACAATTGCCCGATGATATCCTGATCGGCATTTCAACACCCGCCGATGCCCGCCGCATCCGGCCGGGCACCTCGTGGTTTGGCCATCCTTCATTCGAATTGCCGCGGCGTGAGGTGGTTGAGGTTGACCGCACGCTGACGCATGAGCCTTCGCTGATCCGTTACATCGACCGCCTGTTCTGGGAGGCTTTGCGCTTTGCCCTGCCGATTGGCCCGCTGCTCATCACGATCGCGTGGTTTGCCGGGGTCTCGGCCATGGCGCCACACTTCAGCGGTGTTGCCTTCTTCCTGATGGCCCTGCCCGTGGCTACTTTCCTCAGCGCGGCCGCCTTGTGCCTTGCTGTCCTGCTGGTCAAATGGGGCCTGCTGGGCAGGGTCAAGCCCGGCCAGCATGCATTGTGGTCATGCTGGGCCAGTCGCTGGGACTTTTTCTATGTCGTCTGGGGCAAGTACGCGCGGCACGTGCTCGAACTGCTGGAAGGTACACTATTCCTCAACGCCTACCTCCGGCTGATCGGCATGAAGATCGGCAGGCGCGTGGTTCTGGGACCGGGCTTTGCGCAGGTTGTCGATCCGGACATGCTCGCGCTGGGTGATGGCGCAACGGTCAGCGCGATTTTTCAGGCGCACACCTTTGAAGACCGCGTGTTGAAGATTGACTACGTGACGGTTGGCGCCGGCGCGACGCTTTCTGCCGCGACAGTGCCGCTTTACGGTGCGGTGATCGGCAATTCCTGCTGGGTAGGTCCGCACAGCGTCATCATGAAGCAGGAACACCTGTTGCCCGGCCGCCGCTATCAGGGCGCACCAACGCGGTCTTGATCCGGCCATGACGGCTGAAAGGTCAACGCGCGATGTCGTTTGGCGCAAATCCCGATTGCTCACACAGGATAGCGCCGCCGCATCGCGTTGTAACGCGCCCAAAGTTCTGCCTTTCGCTCCTCGAGGCCAGACCTTTGCGCATCGGCTGGCATGTGGCTTTCAAGGTCAGCAGCCTTGACCACCGTCGTCTTGAAATTGGGCACGTGGCGGGAATGGACGTTGCGGAAGTTGATGATGCCGGCCGTATAGCCCTGGTTGTCGATCCAGTTTGAATAGCCGGGGTCATTGGCGGACAGCACTAGTCGGATCTTGCCATCGGAATCCACTGCCGTGCGGCTGGGTGTGTAGCTGACGTGACGGTAAAGATAGTCCATCGAATTGCCGAACATGGATTCGCTGGTGATCATCCAGAAGCCGTCATAGGCATCGAATTCCAGGATCAGCGCTTCGTCGTTCTGCAGTGACCAGTGCATCATGGTGATCAGTCGCCCGCGGCGAAGATCGCGCGCCTCGGTTTCGGCAGACCATGGCTTCTGCTCGGCGATGTTCTTGCCTTTGAACTCGTTGAGCGCCAGCGGATCGATCTGGTCGCCCGATTCCCAGACCCAGTCCGGCCAGAAATCGACGCAATCGTAAACGAAGTCACCGGCCCAGCGCATGGCTTCGATCATCTCCGGCACAGAGGTCATCGGGCGCGGCGTGTCCATGTCGACGCGCTCGATGCGGTAGCTTGCGGGCACTTCATCAAAGCTGTCAAAATACTGGCGCAGGAACAGTTTGCGGCTGCCCTTGGTGGTTGGCAGCCAGTTCTGCCCCTGCTTTTCGCCGCCGATGTAGAGTTCAAACGATCCGTCCCAGTTGGTGACGAGTTCATGACCGAACAGGTTGGCCTCGGGCGTGTCGCCGAAGGGTTCGTGCAGGATGCGCGCCTCGGTGCCATAGGCATCGGCACTGCGCGGCCCCTGCACGGTGACGTTCCACATACGGCAGGTGCCCTTGTTGCCGGTGATGCGGTAAACCGATTCCCCGTCGATCCACGCCTGCATGTAGATGCAATCGGCATTGTCCGATCCCAATTTGCGCGTGGGTGAGCAGAAGACCTGAAGCGCCGGATACCTGGTATTCTTGGTCTCCAGCGCCAGATCGAAGGCCTGGCTGAGGTTTTGCGTAAGATAGCGATAGCCATCAACGCGCTGCAGCGCTGTCGCCGGGTTGAGATCCTTGTAGATCAGATCGGCCGCGCCTTTCAGCCGCTCGCAAAATGCGTCCCACGCTTCTTTGAGGTCCTTGTCGATAGGCGATGCGCCATAAGCCATGTTCTGCTCCTCAGGGGTCTGTCTTGGTGGTTCAGGCGCCGAGTTTGACGAGCAGTTCGCTCACCTTGTCGGCAGCCCGCCGGGTGGCTTCGAGCCGCCCCTCGGCATCAATTCTTGGTCCGATCAGTTCGAGGTCGAAGGCGCCAGTGTAACCGGCCCTCAAAATCCAGTCGAACAGGCGCTCGAGAGGAATATTGCCATCGCCCGGCACAGCGCGGCAGGGCAGGCCGCGGTCACCATAAACATAGTCGCCCACCTGCACGAGGTGGGTGCGCGGCGCGGCGCGCTCGATGGTCTGCTTGAGCCCGGCTTCGGTCCAGCAGGCGAAAAGATCGATGCAGACGCCGAGCCCGGCGATTTCGGCCAGCTCCACTGTATCGCGCAAGTTGTGGACGAGGTGGGCATCGGCATAAAGCGGCGAGGCTGTTTCGATCATCAGCTCGAGTCCGGCCGCCTTGGTCTGTGCGAGGCTTGGCGCAATGGCCCGGGCGAAGAGGCCCGCCGCCTCTTCCCAGATCAGGTCACCATGCCCGCCGGTCATCAAGTAGATCGATTGGCCGCCCAGCCCTGAAACAGCGTCGATCACCTTGCCCAGTTTGGCGCGCTGCTCAGCCCAGACTTCCTCATCCGGGCCCTGCGGACCGGCAAACTGGAAGACGTGCGTCATGCTCTCGAGCCGGTAACCGCCTCCGGCAACAATACCATGCGCCACACCCAAGTCAGCAGGCAGAAGCTGGCTCGTAAAGGCAATGCGCGCCGGCTTGAGCGTGCGCCAATGCTCTGCCATGCGCGGCAGATCATCGCCGGGAAAGCAAAGGGCGTTGACGCTCACTCTTTCGTGCATGGCCTCAGCCCCTGTTCTCGATGTCGATGCCAAAGCGTTCGCGATAGGGGGCAAACTCTTCGTGCAAAGCGGCGATGTCCTCGCCGATCACTGCGGTTGTGTATTTGAACTTGCCGTAACGGTCGCTCTTGTTGTCACGCAGATAGGCGCGCATCGCCTGCTCGAACTCGAGCGTGAAAGGCATGTTATATCGCGCATAATAGCCCCTGATGACCGCAATCGGATCGGCTACGAAATCGGCGTAGCGCACATGGTGCACACGCGGATCATCGAGATAGGGACTGGCGAGAGCGGCAGCGATGCTGGCGCGGCTCTGCGCGAGATAGGTCTTCGCGGTCTTTGGCCAGTCAACGCTTCCCGACATGCCTTCGTCGAGTTCTCCGGCCATCACGATGCGCGAGGCGATGACTTGCACCGGGTCGCGATGCGTCCAGATCAGCTTGGCATCGGGATAGGCCGCAAACATCGCGTCGAGCCTGCCGCTGTGAAAGCCCTTGAGCACCCAGTGCTTCTTCGGGCGGGCATATTGACAGTTCTGCAGCGCCATCTTGTGCAAGCGGAACTGGGCCGCCGGGTCAGTCGGCAGGCCGACCATCTCCATCTTCATCGGCACCCGCCACCAGACAATCGGGCCGATCGCGCGGAAATCGAAGGCCCAGGTGCGTTCACACTCCGGCAGGCCATCGCCCAGCATGTCGTTATAGGGGTGGTTGACCAGCCACTTGGGGATGCGCTTCAGGATCTGGCGCCATTCGTCATCCGCAAGCGCGCGGCGCGGATCGTCTGCCCCGGCCAGCCCCGGGGGCGGCGAGGGATACATCAGCTCCCAGAAACGAAAACTGCGCCCATCAGGATCACAACCCAGCAGGGCATGGAGCAATGTCGTGCCCGAGCGCGGCTCGCCAGTGGCGAATATCGGGTTCTCAATCACCTCGTCAGCCAGTGGGTAGCGCTTGCGGTCCTCGAAGAACTGCAGCCGCGCCACTAATTGTTGGAGGCAAGTAAGGGCTGCCGCCTGCTGGCCGGCGTGATCAAGTCCCGCCTCATTGAAACGCTGCACGAACAGGCCGAAACGCTCGGGCAAGCCGGGATCACCATAGTCCGACAGGCCGGTTTCCGCCTCTGCGGCCCGGAGCAATTCAGCGGCGTCGATCACAGCGCGTTCCCCGTCAGACGCAGGAGCTCGTCTTCGCATTCCCTGACCTTGGTCGCCGAGCGTGCGCCAAATGCGAGGCCGGCCATACCGCTGTAATCGAGCACGCGCGGCACACGCAGTCCGGCATCGACGTAGTGCTTTATGATCTCGGCAACACGCCTTGGCGAGCCGTGCGGCACGACCGCCAGCACCGCCTTCGGGTCAACATTTGCAAGAAAATCGATGATGCGATCTCGTGTCAGAGTGGCGGGGTTGATATCGTGAATGCCCTTCCAGTCCTCACCCATCGGATGGGCAAAGCCGCGCTCGCGCATGTAATCGCCGCGCACCTGCAACAGGAAGGCCTTGATCAGCGGGGCCTGGACGATTTCCTCAAGCTCGCCCTCATCGCCGATCAGGCAGGTCATAAAGGCCGCAGTGGTGATCGCCAGCGGATCGCGCCCCGCCCGCTCTGCCGACTGGCGCAGCGCGGCAAGCATGCCAGCATAGCCCTCGACCGAAAATGAACCCACCGGCCACCAGCCGTCGGCATTCCGTCCGGCAATGTCGAGCATGCGCGGGCCGGAACCGCCGATCCATATCTTCGGGAACTTGCCCTCAAATGGCTCGGTATCCAGCCGCGCATGGTGCAGCTGGTAGAACTTGCCTTCGAAATCGACCGGCCCCTCGGTCTCCCACAGCATGCGGATTACCTTCAGCGATTCCTCGAAGCGCCCAACCGGTGTCTTGAAGTCAAAGCCATAGGGAACGGTATTTTCCATCTCTCCCGCGCCAAGACCCAGAATGAACCGGCCTTTCGAGAGGTGATCGATGGTGAGCGCAGTCTGCGCCAGCATGGCCGGATGACGGCGCACGGTATCGCACACGCTCGTGGCGATCTGGGCTTTCTCGGTTCGCACGGCAATCGCCGCTGCCATGGCCAGCGCGTCAAGGTGACGGTGCGGCGAAGGTGAGCTCGTCGCGAGATCGGTGAATTCGGTCGTCCAGATCGCATCCGGCCAAAGGCTGACGAGATGGTCGGGAAGCCAGATCGAATGATAGCGACCGGTATCGAGCTGCGGCAGCGACGTAAGGTCTACAGGCAAGGTTGTGCGAAAGGCAGTGCCTAACTCGATCGTCATGTCACTCTCCACGCGGGTCCACCCTCGCCATCGGACGGGTTGGCTCCAGAGCCATCAATGACACGGCACAGCTATGCCTACAATTCTGTTCCCCGTCTGCGCCAATGACACAGATTTGAGATTGTAAATCAAGGAGGTTCGCCGCACCATTCGCCGACGCCTTGCTTAGGCAAGGCCGCGACGATGGGAGAATCGTGCCCTGTTCAGGTCCAAATCTAGCAGCTGTTTTGGCGTCTCTGTCCTGAGCCCGAATCACTTGGGGCCGCAAGGGCGCGGAACTGCGCGGGTTTGGGGCTGGCCATGGCACGGGATCTCAAATCCCGGACAAATGGCAGTGAAATGGTGCTGCTGGGGAGGATTGAACTCCCGACCTCAGCCTTACCAAGGATGCGCTCTACCACTGAGCTACAGCAGCCAACCATTTCATACCGCCCGAAACGCCAAAAGGGCCTCAGGCAGGGGCGGGCTAATGGCTGCGGCCCCTTGCTTTGTCAAGGCGGGGCTTGAGGCGCAGGGCATTTGTCAGCAATAGTCGCTGCGATGCCTCAGAATGTTCCGCCTCTGACCCGCGAAGAACGCCTTGCTGCCAAGCTGCGCGAGAACCTGAAGCGGCGCAAAGCGCAGGCGCGGGCAATAGAAAACAGCGATACCCCGCCCCTTCCCAAAGTGCCGCCCAAAGGCTAGGGGGCGGCGCGTGTTATTCATCCGCCTTGCGGCGGAGATGGCACCAGCCCGCTCCCCCGCCCGGCCGCCCAACGAGATTGTATGCTCTGGGCGGCCGGGCGGTGGAACGCGCTGGTGCCATAAACCCGGAGCAAAAAGTTGCCGCGCTTGATCCTTGTTCGCCATGGCCAGAGCCAATGGAACCTCGAAAACCGCTTCACCGGCTGGTGGGATGTAGACCTTACCGAAAAGGGTGAGGCAGAGGCCCGCGCGGCCGGCAAGCTGCTCGCCGACAAGGGCATGTTGCCTGACGTCGCTTTCACCTCGTTCCAGACGCGCGCGATTCGCACGCTGCATCTGGCGCTTGAGGCGGCGGCCCGCGTATGGATTCCTGAAACCAAGGACTGGCGCCTGAACGAGCGGCACTATGGCGGGCTGACCGGACTCGACAAGGCCGAGACGGCTGCCAAGCATGGCGAGGATCAGGTCAAGATCTGGCGCCGCAGCTTCGACATTCCGCCGCCCGTGCTTGAGGCTGGCAGCGAGTTCGATCTGGCGAAGGACCCGCGCTATGCCGGGATCGCCATCCCCAATACCGAAAGCCTGAAAGACACCATCGCCCGCGTTCTGCCCTATTACGAGGCAGCGATTGTGCCGGAATTGGCCAGCGGCAAGACCGTGATCATCTCGGCCCACGGCAACAGCCTGCGCGCGCTGGTGAAGCACCTTTCGGGCATTTCGGACGAAGAAATTACCGGGCTTGAAATTCCCACCGGTCAGCCGATTGTCTATGAACTTGATGACACCCTTGCCGCAACGACGCGGTATTACCTTTCGGAGCGCTGACATATGCCTTTTAGAGCCGGTGCCCAGGTAGCCATCGTCATGGGCAGTCAATCAGACTGGGCGACCATGAAGTGCGCGGCAGACACGCTTACCAAGCTGGGCGTGGTGCACGATGTGCGAATCGTTTCGGCGCACCGCACGCCTGACCGCCTGATCGCCTTTGCCAAGGGCGCCGAGGCGGAAGGCTTCAAGGTGATTATCGCTGGCGCTGGCGGTGCGGCGCATCTGCCGGGCATGATTGCCTCGATGACGCATATTCCGGTGCTGGGCGTGCCGGTGCAGTCCAAGGCGCTCTCGGGGCAGGACAGCCTGCTCTCGATCGTCCAGATGCCCGCCGGCATTCCGGTCGGCACGCTGGCCATTGGCGAGGCGGGCGCGACCAATGCCGGTCTGCTGGCCGCAGCCATTCTCGCCACCAACAGCCCCGAGCTGACCGACCGCATCAAGGCCTACCGCACCGCACAGAGCGAAGGCGTGGCAGAACGGCCTTCGTAACGCGATGATTGCGCCCGGCGAAACCATAGGCATTCTGGGCGGCGGCCAGCTTGGCCGGATGATTGCCATGGCGGCGGCACAACTAGGCTATCGCTGCCACATCTATGCGCCTGAGCCTGAATCGATCGCCGCCGAAGTCAGTGCTGCATTCACCTGCGCGGCCTGGGATGATGCCGAAGCTCTGGCCGGATTCGCTGCCGATTGCGCGGTGATCACCTACGAGTTTGAGAACGTGCCGGTCGGCCCTCTGGCGCCGCTGGCCGACAAGCTGCTCGCCCACCCCCGCGCGCTGGAAACGGCGCAGGACCGGGTGAACGAGAAGCTGTTCGTCGAGCAGCTGGGCGGCAAGCCCGCGCCTTGGGCCGAAGTCAATTCAGCCGCAGACCTCGCCGCAGCAATTGCCCGCATCGGCACACCCGGCATCCTGAAGACCCGCCGCGATGGCTATGATGGCAAGGGACAATGGCGGATCATGTCGAGCGCCGATGCCGAAGCGCTGGTTCTGCCGGACAAGCCGCTGGTCTATGAAGGCTTCGTCGATTTCCGCGCGGAATTCTCGGTGCTGCTGTGCCGGGGCGCGGATGGCGATATCCGTTTCTGGGACACACAGGAGAACATCCACAACGGCGGCATCCTTGATACCTCTACCGTGCCGGGCTCCGATCTGGTTCAGGGCGAAGTGGCCGAGGCCCGCGCGCTGGCGGCCAAAGTGGCTGAGGCGCTGGGCTATGTCGGCGTGCTGACGCTGGAATTCTTCGCCACCGAAAGTGGCCCGGTGTTCAACGAGATGGCCCCCCGCGTGCACAATTCGGGCCACTGGACCATCGAAGGCGCGATCACCAGCCAGTTCGAAAACCACGTCCGCGCGATCTGCGGCCTGCCGCTGGGCGAGTGCCGCCTCGCCGCCAAGGGCGTGGTGATGAACAACCTGATCGGTGATGACGTCCACGATTGGGCGCAGATCCTCTCTGACCCCGCCAACCACCTCCACCTCTATGGCAAGGCAGCGGCGCGGCCGGGGCGCAAGATGGGCCATGTTACCCGGTTGACGCTGTGAACGCCGAACTGTTCCTGATCTATGCCCGCGCCGAAAATGGCGTGATCGGCAAGGATGGCAACCTGCCCTGGCACCTGCCCGCCGATCTCAAGCGGTTCAAGGCGCTGACCATGGGCAAGCCGATGATTATGGGCCGCAAGACCTTTGACAGCTTCCCCAGCCCGCTCCCCGGCCGCCGCCACATCGTGCTGACCCGCGACACCGGCTGGCAGGCGCACGGCGCGGAAGTCGCCCATTCGCTGGCCGAGGCACTGGCGCTGGTCGAAGGCGAAACAGCGGCGGTGATCGGCGGCGCGGAAATCTATGCCCAGTTCCTCCCCCTCGCCGACTGGATCGAAATGACCGAAGTGCGCGGGAGCTTTGACGGCGACACCGTGATGCCCCCGCTCGGCCTTGAATGGCACGAAGTGGCGCGCGAAGAACACGAAGCTGCGGACGGCAAGCCAGCCTACGCTTTCGTCACGCTCAAGCGGAGCCTATAGGCCGCCGCAATGATCCGCCTGCATTCCAACCAACCTGTTCCCGAAAGCCTGAAAGGCGGCATTGTCGCGCTCGGCAATTTTGACGGATTCCACCTTGGCCATCAGGCCGTGGTGGGCGAGGCGCTGGGCTGGGCCAAGGCCGAGGGCCGCCCGGCCATCGTCGCGACTTTCGATCCGCATCCGGTGCGGCTGTTCAAGCCCAATGCCGAGCCCTTCCGCCTGACCACACTCGATCAGCGGCAGGAACTCTTCGCCGCGGCGGGCGCCGATGCCATGCTGGTGATCCACTTTGACGCCGCCACCGCCGGGATGACCGCGCAGCAATGGATCGAGACATTCCTTGCTAGCCACATGGGCGCGGCGGGCGTTGTGACGGGGCAGGACTTCACCTTTGGCAAGGGCCGCAGCGGCAGCCCGCAGGTGTTGCAGGATTTTGGCGCAAGCTTTGGCATTTCGGCCCGCGCGGTGGGGGCTGTGCTCGATTCGGGCGGTCCGGTTTCCTCCAGCCGCATCCGCGAGGCGCTGAAAGCGGGGGACTGCGAAGAGGCCGCGCGCCTGCTCACCCGGCCTTTCGCGATTCGCGGGGTGGTGCAGCACGGCGACAAGAACGGCCGCCTGCTGCAATTCCCCACCGCCAACCTAGACCTCGGCACCTACCTGCGCCCGCTCTATGGTATCTATGCCGTGAAGGGGCGCCTGCCGGATGGCCGCGTGCTGAACGGAGCAGCCAATCTGGGCGTGCGGCCAACCTTTGATCCTCCCAAGGAACTGCTGGAGCCGCATTTCTTCGATTTCAGCGAAGAGATTTACGGGCAGGAGATCGAGGTGGAACTGCACCACTTCCTGCGCGGCGAAGAGAAGTATGATTCGCTGGACGCCCTGATCGCGCAGATCGGGCGCGATTGTGATGCGGCTAGGGTGGTGCTCGGGGCGAAGTAAGAAGGGTTCGCGCAAAGGCGCAAAGGAAAGAAGGCGCGAAGATGTAGCGCAATGCGCCGCAGGCCTTCTCAATCGTGACCTTCCGGTTTGAGCCGTGCCCCAATTGAGAAAGCGGCTTCGCCGCAACCACGACCCCTTCGCGCCTTCTTTCCTTTGCGCCTTTGCGCGAACCAAAAAATTGCGAAAGCCAACCGGCGAGGCTAAGGCCCCCGCCATATGACTGAAGCACGCGATTTTCGAGACACTGTCTTCCTGCCGAAGACCGATTTCCCCATGAAGGCTGGCCTCCCGCAGAAGGAGCCGGGCATCCTTGCGCGCTGGCAGGCCGAAGACCTCTATGCAAAGCTGCGCGAGGCGCGTGCGGGCCGCGAAAAGTTCATCCTCCACGATGGTCCGCCCTATGCCAATGGCGACATGCATATCGGCCACGCGCTCAACCATATCCTGAAGGACATGGTGGTCCGCACGCAAAGCCTGCTGGGCAAAGACGCACCTTACGTGCCCGGCTGGGATTGCCACGGCCTGCCGATCGAGTGGAAGGTTGAGGAGCAATACCGCAAGAAGAAGCTCGACAAGGATCAGGTCGATCCGGTCGAATTCC
>CANFXW010000017.1 GCA_947451145.1 Sphingomonadaceae bacterium
GGCCTTGGTGATCTTCTGGGTCGATTTGACCGAGTTGATCCGACCTTTAAGTTCCTTGAGACTGGCCATCGCCAACTTACTCCGTCAGCGAGTGATCAGGCGAACTGCTTGCCGAATGCTTCCAGAGCAGCGACCGTCTTGGCCTTGGCGTCGTCGCCAAAGTCACGGGTGTCACGGATCAGGCCCAGCACGTCGGCGTGCTTTTCGCGCATGAAGCTGAGCATTTCGGCTTCATAGCGAACAACATCGCTGGCTGGGATGGCATCGAGATAGCCGTTGGTGCCGGCGAAAATCGAAACAGTCTGCTCTTCGAATGCCAGCGGGCTGAACTGGGCCTGCTTGAGCAGTTCGGTCAGGCGCGCACCGCGGTTCAGCAGCTTCTGAGTCGAAGCGTCGAGGTCCGAACCGAACTGCGCGAAGGCCGCCATTTCGCGGTACTGTGCCAGCTCGAGCTTGATCGAGCCCGAAACCTTCTTCATTGCCTTGGTCTGTGCGGCCGAGCCCACGCGGCTCACCGAGAGACCGACGTTGATGGCCGGACGAACGCCCTGATAGAACAGGCCGGTTTCGAGGAAGATCTGGCCGTCGGTGATCGAGATCACGTTGGTCGGAATGTAGGCCGAAACGTCACCAGCCTGGGTTTCGATGATCGGCAGCGCGGTGAGCGAGCCGCCACCCAGCGAACCGTTCATCTTCGCAGCGCGCTCGAGCAGGCGTGAGTGGAGATAGAACACGTCGCCCGGATAGGCTTCACGGCCCGGAGGACGACGCAGCAGCAGCGACATCTGGCGGTAAGCCACGGCCTGCTTGGAAAGATCGTCATACACGATCACGGCGTGCATGCCGTTGTCGCGGAAGAATTCACCCATGGTGCAGCCGGTGTACGGTGCGAGGTACTGAAGCGGTGCCGGTTCCGAAGCGGTAGCGGCGACGACGATGGAATATTCCATGGCGCCGTTTTCTTCGAGCTGGCGAACGATCTGCGCTACGGTCGAGCGCTTCTGGCCGACGGCGACGTAGATGCAATACAACTTCTTCGATTCGTCGGTACCGGCGTTCGGGCCCTTCTGGTTGATGAAGGTATCGATGGCGACAGCGGTCTTGCCGGTCTGACGGTCACCGATGATCAGCTCGCGCTGGCCGCGGCCAACGGGGACGAGAGCGTCGAGAGCCTTGAGGCCGGTCTGCACCGGCTCATTCACCGACTGGCGCGGGATGATTCCGGGAGCCTTGACTTCAACGCGCATGCGCTTGTCAGCCTTGATCGGGCCCTTGCCGTCGATCGGGTTGCCCAGAGCGTCAACCACGCGGCCGAGCAGGCCCTTGCCGACGGGAACGTCCACGATGGTCTGCGTGCGCTTGACCTGATCGCCTTCCTTGATCTCGGAGTCAGAGCCGAAGATCACGACGCCGACGTTATCGGCTTCGAGGTTGAGCGCCATGCCCTTAACCCCGTTCGAGAACTCGACCATTTCACCGGCCTGAACCTTGTCGAGGCCGTGGATGCGGGCGATACCGTCACCCACCGAAAGCACCGAACCAACCTCAGAAACCTGAGCATCGGTGCCGAAGTTGGCGATCTGGTCCTTGATGACCTTCGAAATTTCTGCCGCGCGGATATCCATTTTCAGCCTTTCATCGCGTTTGCGAGAGAATTGAGACGGGTGCGGATCGAGCTATCGATCTGCTGTGAGCCGATGCGTACGACAAGACCACCCAGCAGGGCGGGGTCGACGCTGGCCTTAACCTTTACTTCCTTGCCTTCGCGCGCCTTGAGCTTGGCTCCGAGAGCCTTGAGCTGGGTAGCGGAGAGCGGGTGAGCGCTGGTAACTTCTGCCGTAACTTCCCCGCGCGTGGCAGCGGCGATCGAAGCGAATGCGCGGACCATTTCAGGCAGCGCAGCCAGACGGCGGTTGGCGGCGAGAACGCCGAGGAAATTCTTGGTCAGCGGCGAAAGCTTCAGCAGCTTGGCGACGCCATCCATCGCACCAGCCGCAGCTTCGCGGGAAACCTGGGGGTTGCGAATCAGTGCGGCCAGATCATCCGAGCCGCTGATCGCAACGCCCAGACTATCGAGATCGCTTTCAACCGCGGCGACTTTGCCTTGCTCGCTGGCCAGGTCAAACAGTGCGGAGGCATAACGCCCCTGCAAACTCGCGGTAATGCCGCCGGAAGAGTCCACGCGCTTAGGTTCCTTGCATCGGGTGACGGACAGGGAATGAGGCGATCCGCAAGCGGCACACCTCCTGTCGACGGGGGCGCGCATAGCGAGCGTTTTGCTGCATTGCAAGGTGGCTTGCGGATAAGGTGCATACCAATGCGCTTCGCAGACCCCGAAGCCCGCCCTGAACCACGATTTTGCGCCGTTCGGGGAGGATCGCCTCTGCGATTGCGCCTCCATGCCAATTCCCTGCCGGCTTTTTGATCGCAAGACGCGGGAAGCGGCTCGCTCGAATCCCCTCCAAGGTTTGCCTGATGGAGGAACAATGGCATGAACCACATAATGATCGACACAACGCTTACCGATGATGAAGCATGGATCGCCGTTCTTGCCCGCGACCGCGCCTTTGACGGCCGCTTTGTTACGGGCGTGCTCTCTACCGGTATTTATTGCCGCCCCAGTTGCTCGGCGCGCCATCCCCGGCGGGAGAATGTGCGCTTCTTTGCGGGCGGGGCAGAGGCGCGCGCCGCGGGCCTGCGGCCTTGCAAACGCTGCCTCCCCGACGATGTCAGCCGTGATGAGAAGGCGGTTCTGGCTGCCATCGAAACGATCAAGGCCAGCGAGGAGGTTCCGGCACTGGCGGGTCTCGCTGCTGATGCCGGTTATTCGGTATCGCATTTCCAGCGCCTGTTCACGCGGATGACCGGGCTTTCGCCCGCCGCCTATAGCCGCGCGCTGCGGCTTGAGCGGGCGCGGGAAGCGCTGTCGGGTGGCGAGCGGGTGACCGATGCTATCTATGATGCCGGTTATTCGGCACCGTCACGGTTTTATGAAGCATCGGGGAAACGCATGGGCATGGCGCCATCGGCTTGGGCAAACGGAGGCAAGGGGGTGACAATCCGCTGGGCGGTGGTGCCAACATCACTTGGCCCGATGCTGCTCGCCGCGACCGAGAAGGGTGTCTGCCGCCTGTCCTTCAACGAAGGCCGCGAGGCGCTGGAAGAACGCTTCCCGCATGCCGAGCTGATCGAAGGCGGCAATGAATTCTCGGCGCTGGTCGAGCAGGTTGTCGCCTCGGTAGAAAAACCGGGCACGGCGCATGCTGTGCCCCTCGACGTGCAGGGCACGGCCTTTCAGGAAGCGGTATGGCGTGAGTTGCGCCGCATCCCGCCGGGAGAAACACGCAGCTACGCCGAAATCGCCGCCGCCGTCGGCAAACCGGGAGCGGTTCGCGCTTGCGGTTCGGCCAACGGGGCAAACAATGTGGCGGTGCTGATTCCCTGCCACCGGGTGATCCGCAGCGACGGCAGCCTTGGCGGCTATGCCTACGGGCTGGAGATCAAGCAGGAATTGCTGGAGCGGGAAGCCAAGGCCTAGCCTGCGGGTCTTGGCGCATCCCCCGCTGGCTTTGGTTCCGTCGCAGCAGGCTTTGCGTCGCCCTTTGTCGCTTCGGCATCAGCCTTCATATTCTGCAGCTTCTTGAGCATGGCGCGTGAGAGCGGGCGTGCGTGCGGGCTGTAGGCGATGACCTTCATCAACTCGATCGCTGCATCAAATTGTGCACGCCGCGCCAGATCGAATGCCAGTTTCGAGCGAAGGTCCTCAGCTTCGGGTGCGCGCTGGAAGGCCTGTTCAAGGCCTTGGATCGCACCGGCCGGAGGAGCCTTACCCTGACGCTTGAATGACATGAACCAGCCGAGCGCCGCCAGCGCATCGTCGGGATCGGCAGCGCTTGCCTTGCGGTACCAGCTCCGCGCCGCCTGCCAGTGCGATGCCGAATTATCGTTCGCTTGCTTCAGTCGCCAGGTGGTGACCTCGCCCTTCACGTCGTTGGCGATGACATTGGCGGGATCGACAGCAAGCGCCCGGTCTGCAGCAGCCTCGGCAGCGGAATCGCCAGCGTGCGCGGCCACAGTATCATCATCCTTGATCGCCGTGACAACGATCTCATCATCGTCGCCATCCTTTGCCTTGTCCTTGGAGGCGGACTTGGCCTTATCCTTTTCTTTTTCTTTGGCCTTGCGGTCAGCTTCTTCCTTCTCGTGCTCGGCCTTGGCCGCCACTTTGGCGGCAACGGTCAGCTCGGCAAAGGCCAGCTCGGACCACAGCTCGGCATTCTGGGGGTTCTGCGCGGTGAGGGTTTTGAGCGTATCGCGCGCCTGTACGACCTGTCCGCCGGCCCGGCGCTTCAGGCGCAGCTCGACCAGTTGTGATTGCACGGGATCGAGCTGACTAACCGTTATCGGACCATCAACTGCAATTGCCCGGCTTGACGATATAAACTGCATCTTGGCGCTGACGTAGGATTGCAGCGCTCTTTCGAGACCCTTGAGATCACCAAAAGTGGTCTTCGCCGCCTCCAGGCTGGGCGTGCCGCTGGTTACCAACTGGGTATACTGCGAGAGCTTCCCGGCATATTGCGGCTGGGTGTAGAGCATGTGCGCCAAAAGCCAAGACCGAGCATAGAACTGGAAAATCTCGCCTCCCCGGAGTTTGGATATCTTGCTGTCGAGCAGTTTTTCGACCGGTAGCGGCGAATCTGTCACCAGATCGCGCGTTCGGTAACGGGCCGGCTTGCCCAGCGTCCAGTTGCCGTCAGGTGCTATCGTTGCCGTCGCGACAAATTCGGCAAAGCCCTCGGTGAACCAAGCCGGATAGGCGGCGGTGAAGTGGCGGAACATGAAATGGTGGGCATATTCATGGAACAGCACTTCCTGGCCCGAAAGGTCGAACAGATCGTCCTTCTTGCCGCGGTGGACAACAGCGAAGCTGGTTTCGGTTTCCGGGATGTAGAATCCGGCGACGATCTCGGGCCGACCCTCCAGAACTGCGCCGACATCTGACTGGCTGCTGACGACATAGATCGTCAGCCGCTTTGGGTTCTCGTCGCGGCCAACGCCAAAGCGCAGGCGCAGTAAGGCATCAAAGCGTTCAACATCGTTGGCGAACTGCTCAAGCCCGGCGCGATCGCCGTTGCTGTAGATGATGAAGTTGTGCGTATCAGCGCGCGTCCATGCGGCGAGCGCCGTTGTTGACCACAATCCAGCCGCCGCACTGATCAAACAGGCGGTAAAAAGTCGCAATCGTTTCATAACATTGTCCCCCACATGCCCGATGTCTCGCTCAGCTCGAAAACTGTTGCAAGGGGGATCGTCAGCTGTCCGCTCGACAAGATATCCGATGTCTATATCAAGCGGTGGATGGGAGAGCAGGGACATGAGCGAAATCAAGATTGGGCAAAGCAGTCTGGGAGGCCGGATTTTGCGGCATCCGCTGGTGCTGCTGATCATCGGCTTTGTTTTCTTTGGTGTTCTCTATGTCCTGACCGGCGCGGCGGCCTCTGCCTATAAGCCTCTGCGCAACACGCCCTTGCAATCGCTGATTACGCTCGCCTGTGCGGCGCTGGCGATAGTCATCTTCAAGCTGTTTCAGCGCAGGATCGAGCGGCGCGAGGATGCCGAATTCACCCTTGCGGGGGCTGGCAAAGAGCTTGGCCTTGGCCTTCTCATTGGCTTCCTGCTGTTTTCTGTGATGGTTGGCATTGTCGCGCTGCTGGGCGGCTTTGGCATCGATGGCGTGCGCGGACTGGGTCGGTTCTGGTCGGTGCTGTCGCTGGCAATCGCCTCGGGCCTGTTCGAGGAAGTGATGTTTCGCGGCATTGCCTTCCGCCAGATCGAGGCCATGGCCGGATCGTGGGTGGCGCTGGCGCTGACCTCGGCCTTTTTCGGCGCGGCCCATCTCGCGAACCCTGATGCAACGCTGTTCGCTGCCTTTGCCATCGCGGTAGAGGCCGGAATTCTGCTCGGCGCAGCCTATATGCTTACGCGGCGGCTGTGGCTGGCGGCCGGCATTCACGCGGCGTGGAATTTCACCCAAGGCTGGATCTTCTCGGCACCGGTCTCTGGCGGCAAGGCCCCTGATGGCCTGCTGCTCACCCACCGCAGCGGGCCCGATTGGCTGACTGGTGGCGGCTTCGGGCTGGAGGCTTCGGTCATCGCGATGCTGGTGGCGACAGCGGCCGGTCTGGTGATGCTGGTGCTGGCGGTGCGCAAAGGGCGGGTTGTCGCGCCGCGCTGGAAACGAGCCTAAACAAAGCTGTACGGATCGATGTCCACCGCCACCCGAACCCCGCGCGGGAACTGTAGCGGTTCCAGCCAGCGGCGGATGATGGCCTGCAACTCGGCCGTGCGCCGGGCATTGATCAGCAGGCGATAGCGATGGCGGCCGCGCAGCAGCGATAGCGGGGCAGGCGCCGGGCCGTAGATGAATATGTCGGGCTCGTCGGGCCGAACGCCGCCGATGGCGCGGGCGGCGTCGCGGGCTTCGGCATTGTCTTCGGATGAGACGATGATCGCCGCCCAGCGTCCGAACGGCGGAGCCATGGCATCGCGGCGGGCTTCGGCCTCGGCGGCATAGAAGGCATCGCGATCTCCGCTGGCGAGTGCTTCGATCACCGGCGCTTCGGGGTGGCGGGTCTGGATGTAGACTTCGCCCGGCTTCTCGGCGCGGCCCGCGCGGCCTGCGACCTGGGCGATTTGCTGATAAGACCGCTCGCCCGCGCGCAGATCGCCGCCCTCCAGGCCAAGGTCGGCATCGACCACGCCGACCAGTGTCAGATCGGGGAAGTGATAGCCCTTGGTAACCAGCTGCGTGCCGACGATCACGTCGATCATCTTGTTCTCCGCCGCCTCGACAAAGTCGGAGATCTTGGCAGGGCTGTTCAGTGTGTCAGAGGTCGCCAGTGCAATCCGCGCTTCGGGCATCAACTCGCGCACTTCATCGGCAATGCGCTCCACCCCGGGGCCGCAAGCGACGAGGCAATCGCCGGTGCCGCATTCGGGGCAGGTCTCGGGCACCGGCAGCTCGTGCCCGCAGTGATGGCAGGCCAGCCGCCGCGAGAGCCGGTGCTCGACCAGCCATGCCGTGCAATTGGGACACTGGAAACGGTGGCCGCAGTTCCGGCACAGCGTGAGCGGGGCATAGCCGCGGCGGTTGAGGAACAGCAGGCTTTGCTCGCCGCGCTCCAGCCGCGCCTGCATTTGCTCGACCAGCCGCGGGGCGAGCCAGCGGCCGCGCTCGGGAGGTTCGGCGCGCAGGTCGACGATCTCGATATGCGGCAGGGTGGCCCCGCCGAAGCGGTCTGGCAGGTCTACCTTTTCGTAAACCCCGGCCTCGGCCAGTTGCATCGATTCGAGCGCTGGCGTGGCGCTGGCGAGGATCACCGGTGCCTGTTCAAACCGCGCCCGGATCACCGCGACATCGCGGGCATTATAGCGCACGCCGTCATCCTGTTTGAACGAAACCTCGTGCGCCTCGTCCACCACGATCAGCCCCAGCCGCGCATAGGGCAGGAACAGTGCCGAGCGCGCGCCGACGACGACCTGCGCTTCACCCTTCACAATCGCTCGCCATGCCCGCCGCCGCTCGGTCGATTTGAGCGAGGAATGCCACAGCACCGGCGGGACACCGAACCGTGCCTCGAACCGGCGCAGGAAGTTCTCGGTGAGCGCGATTTCGGGGAGCAGGACCAGCACCTGTTTTTTGAGGGCAATCGCCTCGGCCACGGCTTCGAAATAGCATTCGGTCTTGCCCGATCCAGTCACGCCGTCGAGCAGGAAGGGCTGGAACCCGCCCTGCTGCACCGCTGCAACGAACTTGTCTGCGGCGGCTTTCTGTCCATCGCTGAGATCAGGCGCGGCGAAGTCTGGACGGGCGCGGGGGTAGGGGCGGTCGAGATCGACTGCCACCGGTTCAAGCAGTCCCGAACTCGCCATGCCGCGAAGCACGCCTTCTGACACGCTTGCCCGCTCGGCCAGTTCGCGGATCGTCGCCTGTTCGCCTTCCAGCGCATCCATCGCGGCGGCGCGCTGCGGGGTGAGGCGTTTGGGTTCCACGCCGGTCAGCCGGTACTCGGTCATCGTCCCGCCGCCGCGCAGAGCTGCCGCAGAGCCAATCGCCATGCGCGCGACCGATTGCATCGGCGCGCAGTAATAGTCTGCGGTCCACTCAATCAGGCGGCGCAGGGCTGCGGGCAGGGGCGGGGCGGGAAGCACCTCGATCAGCGGGCGCAGCCGCGATTCGGCGACTTCCTCACCGGGCAATCGCTCGCTCTCCCAGACAATGCCCAGCACCTGTCTGGGCCCCAGCGGGGCGATTACCAGCGATCCATACTCGACAGCCATGCCCTCGGGCACCCGATAGTCGAGCACTCCCAGAACCTGGTTGAATACGAGGAGTCGAACGCGGCGCATTGTTCCTCCTATATGGGGTGGCGCGAGACAGCGACAGGGCTATAGGCTCAAGCACACAGATTCGATTGAGGGCCCACGCCATGAAGTTCTTTGCCGACACCGCCGAAATCGCCGACATCAAGGAACTGGCCGCCACCGGCCTGCTCGATGGAGTTACCACCAACCCTTCGCTGATCATGAAGTCGGGCCGCGATTTCATGGAAGTGACCAAGGAAATCTGCAGCATCGTTTCCGGCCCGGTCAGCGCCGAAGTGGTCGCGCTCGATCACGAAGGCATGATGCGTGAGGCCGAAGTGCTGCGCAAGATCGCTGACAACGTCTGCATCAAGGTGCCGCTGACGCTCGAAGGTCTGAAAACCTGCAAGGCGCTGACCAGCGATGGTTCGATGGTCAATGTCACGCTGTGCTTCTCGGCCAATCAGGCGCTGCTGGCGGCAAAGGCCGGCGCGACCTTCGTTTCGCCTTTCGTCGGTCGGCACGATGACAACGGTTTTGATGGCATGCAGCTGATCGGCGATATCCGCCTGATCTATGACAACTATGACTTCCGCACCGAAATCCTCGTCGCATCCGTGCGCCATGGCATCCATGTGCTTGAGGCTGCCAAGATCGGTGCCGACGTGATGACCGCGCCGCCTGCGGTGATCAAGGGGCTGGTCAAGCACGTGCTGACCGACAAGGGAATCGAAGGCTTCCTCGCTGACTGGGCGAAGACCGGGCAGAAGATTTGAGGCAGGCGTAGCGCCAGCATCCTTCGACAGGCTCAGGATGAGCGGACGTTATTTTGCAACCCAGCAATATGTCCCGCTCAGGCTGAGCTTGTCGAAGCCCCCGCGCAAAGGTTAGCGTAACAGGTCAATGGCCGACGAATCCCCCCTCGATCGTTTCAAGAACGTCCTGACCGGCACGGCCCGGGCGATTTCGCGCGAGCCTGAGCTTGAGGTGGCTTGGACGGCCGACAATCCGGTTCTGGCCGGCAATTCGATGCGCGTGCCGATGCCGGGCCGCGCTCTGCCCAAGGATCAGGTCGCCGAAGTGCGCGGCTTTGCTGACAGCTTCGCGCTGCGCCGCCGGTTTCACAACGAAGCGCTGCACAATCGCTCTGCCCCGGCCGAGCCCATTGCCCGCGCGGCTTTCGATGCCATCGAGCAGGTGCGGTTCGAGGCGCTGGGGGCGAAGAGCTATCCGGGCATGCGCGCCAATCTGGATGCCTCCACCAAGGTGCGGCTGGCCTCCGATCCGATCACCCGCGCTGCCAATGCTGCCGAAGTACCCGTACAGGCCGCGCTGGCGCTGATGCTGCGCGAGCACCTGACCGGGCAGGCCGTGCCCGAGCCAGCGCGCGGCGGGGTCGAGCTGGTGCGCGGCTGGATCGAGGAAAAGACCGGCAGCGATTTCGATGCGCTGGCCGCAACGCTTGACGATCAGAAGGCATTCCAGAGCCTCGCGCTCGATATGCTCCAGCACCTCGAACTGACCAAGGCCGAGCCGCAGGAAGCCACCGATCCGGACCCTGACGCTCAGGACGGCGAAGAGGAAACCGAGGACGAGGAGCAGGGCGGCGAAAGCGGCACCGAGGAACAGCCGCAGGAAGTCGCAGCCCAGCCCAGCGAAGGCGATGATGAAGCCGACAGCGATTCGCAGCGGGAATCTGGCGATGAACCCGACGAGGCCGAAAGCGGCGAAGATGGCGAAGACGGGATGCTCCCCGTCCGGCCCAACCGCCCGTGGACCGACGATCCCTCGACCTTCGATTACAAAGTCTGGACCGACAAGTTCGACGAAGTGATCGCCGCCAATGAACTGTGCGACGATGAGGAACTCACCCGCCTGCGCGCCTATCTCGATGCCCAGCTGAAAGGCTTGCAGGGCATCGTCACCAAGCTCGCCAACCGGCTGCAGCGCCGCCTGATGGCGCAGCAGAACCGCAGCTGGGATTTCGATCAGGAGGAAGGCCTGCTCGATGCCGCGCGGCTGGCGCGGGTGATTGTCTCGCCGGGATCGTCGCTGTCCTACAAGGTCGAGCGCGATGTGGAATTCAAGGACACCATCGTCACCCTGCTGATCGACAATTCGGGCTCGATGCGCGGGCGGCCCATTTCGATCGCGGCGATCAGCGCCGATGTGCTGGCGCGCACGCTGGAGCGTTGCGGGGTGAAAACCGAGATCCTCGGCTTCACCACCCGCGCGTGGAAGGGCGGGCAGAGCCGCGAGGCCTGGTTGGCCGGCGGCAAGCCAGCACAGCCCGGCCGCCTCAACGATCTGCGCCACATCGTCTACAAAAAGGCCGATGAGCCCTGGCGCCACGCCCGCAAGAACCTCGGCCTGATGATGCGCGAAGGCCTGCTGAAAGAGAACATCGACGGCGAGGCGCTGCTCTGGGCCCATTCCCGCCTGCTCGCCCGCCCCGAAGACCGCCGCGTGCTGATGGTTATTTCCGACGGCGCGCCGGTCGACGATTCGACGCTGAGCGTGAACAACGCCGGATACCTCGAACAGCACCTGCGCAAGGTGATCGACTGGATCGAACGGCAGAGCCCCGTCCAGCTCGTCGCCATCGGCATCGGCCACGACGTGACCCGCTATTACAAGCGCGCCGTGACGATCATGGATGTCGAACAACTGGGCGGCACGATGATCGAGCAGCTTGCGGGATTGTTCGAGGGCGATTGACCGCGCGCCCCCGTGCCACCTAAAGCCCGCCTGCAATGACCGAACCTGCCCCCCTGATGCTGTTCAACAGCCTGACCCGCCAGCTGGAGCCATTCCAGCCCGTCCACCCCGGCGAAGCGCGCGTCTATAGCTGTGGGCCGACGGTCTATAACTACCCGCACATCGGCAACATGCGGGCCTATGTATTTGCCGATATTCTGGGCCGGACGCTGAGCTTCAAGGGCTACAAACTCACCCACGTGATCAACATCACCGATGTCGGCCATCTGACCGACGATGCCGATGCCGGTGAGGACAAACTGGAGAAGGCGGCCAAGGAAAATGCCCAGTCGATCTGGGACATCGCGCGGCACTATACCGAGGCCTATTGGGCCGACATCAAGGCGCTGAACATCCGCCAGCCCGCGCACTGGTCGATCGCTACCGACTATGTGCAGAAGATGATCGAGTTCGCGAAGACGATTGCGGACAAGCACTGCTATGAGCTGGATAGCGGGCTCTATTTCGATGTCTCGACCGTGGCGGATTATGGCCGTCTGGCCCGCGCCGCGACTGAAGAGGGTGAGGGGCGGATCGAGCAGGTTGATGGCAAGCGGCATCAAGCGGACTTCGCCATCTGGCGCAAGACTCCCGCGGGCGAAAAGCGGCAGATGGAATGGGATTCGCCGTGGGGCCGCGGTGCGCCCGGCTGGCATCTCGAATGCTCGGTGATGTCGGGCGAACTGCTCGGCTTTCCCTTCGACATTCACACTGGCGGCATCGATCACCGCGAGATTCACCACCCCAACGAGATCGCGCAGAACCAGGCGTTCTGCTGCACCAATGGCCTAGACCTAGCCGCCAATTCCGGCGCGCGGGTGTGGATGCACAACAACTTCCTCGTCGAACGCTCGGGCAAGATGAGCAAGAGCTCGGGCGAGTTCCTGCGGCTGCAACTCCTGATCGACAAAGGCTACCACCCGCTCGCCTACCGCATGATGTGCCTGCAGGCGCATTATCGGTCTGAGCTGGAGTTCAGCTGGGAAGGGCTGGGGGCTGCGCTGGTTCGGCTGAAGCGGTTGGTGATGGGGGTTGGCAATGTGCGAGCCCAAGCGGCTGCCGCTTCCGAATCTGGCCCGAAATTCGCGCCTTTCCTAGAACGCTTTGGCGCCGCCATGGCTGAAGACCTGAACAGCCCGGTGGCACTGACTGTGTTGGAAGAAGTCGTGGCGCTGAAAAAGGTTGATGCAGCCGAAAAGCTCGCAGCGATCGCCACGATGGACGTCGTGCTCGGGCTGGATCTGCTCACCATCGTTCGCACCGACCTGCGCGTCCGCCCCAAGGCCGCTACCATCACCGAAGCCGAAATCGAAGCTACCCTCGCTGCCCGCAAAGAGGCCCGCGCCGCCAAGGACTTCGCCACCTCTGACAAGCTGCGCGATGAACTCACTGCACAGGGCGTCGAGGTGATGGACGGCGATCCGCTGGGGTGGGACTGGAAACTGGGGTGAAGCTCTGGCGTCTCACCCGCGCGCCCTTTGTGGCGCTGGACGGGGCAGGGGCCTTGGAGAAGGGCACGCGTTATGCGCCGCCGGGGCATCCGGTGGTCAGTCTCGCGAGCGAAGCTGGCCTCGCCGTGCTGGTGGCGCTGCGCTACCAGCCGACTGACCTGCAGGGCATTCCCGATGACTACGTGCTCGGCTGGACCGAGGTCGACGCCGTGCCTTTGCGGGTGCCCGATCCCGACGAGGAAACGATCCGCACCTTCATCGGCCAGTGGCTCGACGAGCGCCGCTCGCTCCTCGCCGCCGTGCGCTCACGCGTACTGCCAGAGGCGGACGTGGTGCTGATGAATCCGCTGCACCCTGAAGCTGCGGCAGTCCCGCCGCTCACCACTCGGCCATTCAGCTTCACCGAATGCCTGCATGATCCGCCAATGGCTGCGCAATATAGGGGCTAGGCCTCACGCGTCCTCCAGCAGCAGCAGTTCCAGCGCTACGGTAAATTTCGGCTCGGGCAGCATGGCAAGGCTCGCCTCGATCACCGCAGCATCGGCGACCAGTTGGCCGGGGATTTGGAATTCGTGTTCGGGCACGGCCTCGATGAAGTGCTCGGCCGCCGAAACGGCCGCCAGCCCGGTGAAGGTCAAGGTCACCTGATGGCGGCTGCCGGTGAAGGTGGCGCTCGCCCAGGGGCGTTCGCTGTGGCTCAGCAGCTCGGCATGGCTGCCGGATACCGCAATCAGCGCGTCGATCAGCCGGTTGGCCGGGCGGCGCCCGCCGTGCAGGCGCCCGGACTCGCGAACAGCTTCGCGCATGGTGCGGGTTTGGGCAGGATCATTGAGCACGCAGGGTCTCCCGATAATTGTTCATGAAATGTTCCACCCGCTTTTCGGTGCGTTCCGTGGGGGAGCGGCCATTGCGCAGGTCTTCGACAAAGCGCGGGTCGCGGACGGCCAGACGGCCGAACTTGGTCCAAGGCAATCCCGTTTCACGCAGGAACAATTCGATTTTGCGTACCAGCATTCATGCCCTCCTGTTTGGCAATGGGAGCGAATCGGTGAGTGATTCGCCGTAGGAATAATCCTTTGGTGCTGTGGGAAATCCTACTTGTCTAGGAAAAATCTTTCGACTAAGGAAAAACCATGAGTAGCACCGATCCGCGTAACCGTTTGCTGCAACTGGCCGAGGCTCGCGGTGTGAGTCTGGCCGGGCTTTCGGCATTTATCGGCAGAAATGCGAGCTATTTTCAGCAATATGTCCGTAAGGGTAGCCCGCGAAAGCTGGAGGAGACGGACCGGCGAAAGCTCGCGGCCTTCTTTGGTGTCGCCGAATCGGAACTGGGCGCGCCGGAGGAAATTTCTCCTGTACCCGCCGCGGTAACCCCTGCCACACAACGCAATGCCAGCCACGTGCCGGTTCCACGCCTGCCGCTTGATGCTTCGGCAGGGCAGGGCGCTGTTGTGGGGGACGAGGTTCCGGTCGACACGATCTTCTTTTCCACCCGCTGGCTGCGTGCACATGGTTTCGACCCCGGTTTCCTGAGCGCCATCTCGGTTGTCGGCGATTCGATGGAGCCAGTGCTGCGCGATGGCGACGATATCCTCGTCGACCAGCGCCCGCGCCCGCTGAGTGACGGCATTCATGTCGTTCGCGTCGGCGAATCGCTGCTGGTCAAGCGGGTGCAAACCGGGCCCGCAGGGCGCGTCGTGTTAGAAAGTGCCAATCCGGCCTACCGTCCGATCGAACTGCCGATCGATGAGCTGCAGGTGATTGGCCGTGTAGTGTGGAAAGGCGGGCGGCTTTGATGTTGCATTGGCGGCTTTGAAGCGCCATTTCCCGCCCCATGTCCCAGCCCACACCGCTCCGCGCCGCTATCGTTCCTGTCACGCCGTTTGAGCAGAACTGCTCGTTGCTGTGGTGCACCAAGACCATGCGCGGGGTTCTGGTTGATGCCGGCGGCGATCTCGACAAGCTGAAGCTTGCGATCGAGCGGGCAGGGATCACGGTTGAAAAGCTGCTCGTAACCCACGGCCACATGGATCACTGCGGCATGACCGGCATTCTGGCAAAGGAGCTCGGCGTGCCGATCGAGGGCCCGCATGAGGATGACCGGTTCTGGATCGAGAGCCTTGATGACCCGACGAAACGCTATGGCCTTCCGGGCGAGAGCTTTGAGCCCGACCGCTGGTTGGTCGATGGCGATACGGTGACCTTTGGCGAGGTTACGATGAATGTGGTCCATTGCCCCGGTCACACGCCCGGTCACGTGGTATTCCATCACCCTGAGGCCAAACTGGCAGTGGTGGGAGACGTTCTGTTCTCCGGATCAATCGGCCGGACCGATTTTCCGCGCGGCAATCATCAGGATCTGGTCGATTCGATCACGCAGAAACTTTGGCCGCTGGGAAATGACGTTACCTTTATCCCCGGCCATGGCCCGACCAGTACGTTCGGCCACGAGAGGCTGACTAACCCCTTCGTGGCCGACGCTAAATACAGATAATCAGAATTTGCCGAGGGCAGTGCCAACGGCGACGACGACGAGCGTCAATTGCAGAACCATGCCCGTCAGCATGCCGATGCCGCGGCCGGGCTTAAAATTGCCGTCCATGCCGATGCCGTGGCAGACGCGGCCAAGCAGGAACACTGCGCCAAGCGGGGCGAGCCACTGGCCGCCTTTGCCAGCTATTTCAACCAGTCCAATGCCGATCAGGGTGATAGGCGTTTGTTCGATGAAGTTCAGCTGCGCACGCATGCGGCGTGCCATCAAATCGTTGCCGCCATCGCCGACGGAAATTTTCTCGGCAGCGCGCACTTTGCCGCAGCGCATGCTAAGCCAGAAGTTGATAACCAGCGCAGCGGCGGTTAGGCATAAAGTGGTTTGTAATATCATTGGTATTCTCTCCCCGTTTATTCGGTGAAAGAATGCTAGCTCCAAGCGGGTTGCAACGCACGAGAAATCCGTTATAGGCGCGCCTTCGCTTCCGCCCGGCCCGTCATTGCCCGATGCGGATCACCCGATTGATGACACGAATTTGCAGGAACAGGTGCCGAAATGGCTGTCCCAAAAAGAAAAACCAGCCCCTCACGTCGCGGTATGCGTCGTAGCCACGATGGGCTGAAGGCCGAAGCATTCCATGAATGCTCGAACTGTGGCGAACTGAAGCGCCCTCACCACATGTGTGGTTCGTGCGGTCACTATAACGGTCGCGAGATCGTAGCCGTCGGCCTGTAAGGCTGAATTCCTGAAAAGGGGTCTGGGGAAATGAGTCTGCCGCGTATCGCAATTGACGCGATGGGCGGCGATGAAGGCGTGCGCGTCATGGTTGAAGGCGCTGCGCTTGCGCGCCGTCAGCATGACCGTTTCAAATTCCTCCTCGTCGGCGATGAGGCGCAGATCAAAGCTGCGCTGGAAAACCACCCGAATCTGCGCGCTGCGTCGGAAATCCTGCACGCCCCTGAGGTTATCAGCGGCGAGGACAAGCCGAGCCAAGCCATGCGCCGCTCGAAGAACACCTCGATGGGCATGGCGGTCAACGCCGTGAAGACCGGCGAGGCTGGAGCGGCAGTCAGCGGCGGCAACACTGGCGCGCTGATGGCCATTTCCAAGCTGGCGCTGCGCACCATGCCGGGAATTGACCGGCCTGCGCTGGCAGGATTGTTGCCGACTCTGGGTGAAAACGATCTGGTCATGCTCGATCTCGGTGCCAATACCGAGTGCGACAGCCGCAATCTGGTGCAATTCGCCATCATGGGCGCAGCCTATTCGCGAATCGTCACCGGGCTTGAAAGCCCGCGCGTGCGCCTGCTCAATATCGGCACCGAAGAGATCAAGGGCACCGATACACTGAAAGTTGCGGCAGCGCGGCTGAAAGAAGCGGCTGGTGAACTCGCCCTGTCATTCGATGGCTTCACCGAAGCGGACAAGATCTGCCGCGGCGACGTCGATGTGGTGGTCGCAGACGGCTTCACCGGAAATATCGCGCTGAAGGCAGTAGAAGGTACGGCACGATTCGTTGCCGATTTGCTGCGCCGCGCTTTCTCTTCATCGCTCCGTTCGAAATTCGGCTTTCTGGTTTCGCGCCCGGCTACAGAGCTGCTGCGCGGGCACCTTGATCCCAACAACCATAATGGCGGCGTATTTCTTGGCCTCAACGGCGTAGTGGTGAAAAGCCATGGTTCGGCAAGCGCGGTTGGAGTGGCCAATGCCGTGGCGGTTACCGCGCGGCTGCTGGAAAACAACATTACTGACCGCATCGCCGCTGACCTTGCTCAGGTGGGGGCATCCAGCCTCGGCAATGGCCGTCAGGCAAAAGGAAGTGACGCATGACCCGTCGTTCGGTGATCATCGGAACCGGCTCGGCGCTGCCTGCTCGTGCGGTCAGCAATGCCGAGATGGCGAAGATCGTCGAAACCAGCGACGAATGGATCGTCGATCGCTCGGGCATTCGCAACCGGCACTTCGCTGGTCCATCCGAAACCACCGGCACGCTGGCAACAGAAGCGGCCAAACGGGCGCTGGTAGCTGCCGGGATTGACGGCTCGACTATCGACCTGATCGTTCTGGCGACCACCACGCCTGACCAAACCTTCCCCGCTGTCGCCACGATCGTCCAGAACGAGATCGGCGCGAATGGCTGTGTGGCTTTCGATGTTCAGGCGGTTTGCTCGGGCTTTCTCTATGCGCTCGGTACGGCCGATGCGATGCTGCGCACCGGTATGGCAACGCGCGCGCTGGTAATCGGCGCCGAGACCATGAGCCGAATCCTCGATTTCGAAGACCGCGGAACCTGCGTGCTCTTCGGTGACGGTGCCGGAGCTATCGTGCTCGAGGCGCAGGAAAGCGACGCTGCCGATGCCCGCGGGATCATCGCCACAAAGCTGCATGCTGACGGGGCGCATAACGAAATGCTCAATGTCGATGGCGGACCTTCGACCACCGGTACGGTTGGCAAGATCCGCATGCGCGGCAATCAGGTGTTCAAGCACGCGGTGAACAACCTTGCCAGCGTGCTGAGCGAAGTGCTCGAAATGGCTGGCATTGAACCTGCAGCCATTGATTGGGTCGTGCCGCATCAGGCCAATGCCCGCATCATCGAAGGCACGGCGAAGAAGCTTGGCCTGCCGATGGACCGGGTGATCATGACGGTAGACCAGCACGCCAACACCTCGGCTGCCTCGGTGCCATTGGCGCTCGATCTTGCTGTCCGCGACGGCCGCATCAAGCCGGGCCAATTGGTCGTGCTCGAAGCCATGGGTGGCGGATTCACTTGGGGCGCGACTGTTCTGCGCATGTGACCGTCAATCGGTCCGGCATCTTTTTCGTGCACAGACAAGCGATTGCGTTGCGTTTCTCGATAAATTGCATATGTTCCCGACTCGGGGGTCGCGTACATAGAGGGGAAGGGGCACATGCGCTCCATGAGTACACTTACACGCGCTGATCTGGCCGATGCGATCAATCGCAAGATGGGCCTGTCCCGCGCTGAATCGTTGACCTTGGTCGAATCGATCCTTGACCGGATGAGCGACGCGCTCGCCGGCGGCGCGAACGTCAAGATTTCCGGATTCGGCACTTTCCTGCTGCGCGACAAGGCGCAGCGCGTTGGCCGCAATCCCAAGACCGGTGTTGAAGTGCCAATCACCCCGCGCCGTGTCATGACCTTCCGGGCAAGCCAATTGCTCAAGGATCGCGTCGCCAAAGGATGAGCGCATCGGAAGGCCCCCTGTTCACTGATCGAAAGGATCCGGGGGCCTTGCGCACCATCGGCGAAGTTGCCGATGCGCTGGGCATAAAACAGCACGTCTTGCGCTATTGGGAAGAACAGTTTCCTATGCTCAAGCCGCTCAAGCGCAGCGGCGGGCGGCGCTATTACCGCAGCGAAGACGTCGCGATGGTCGAGACGATTGATCGGCTGGTGCACCGTGAAGGCTATACGCTGAAAGGTGCCAAGGCGGTGCTCTCGGGCAAGGGTGCGGTGGCCGCTGCGCCGGTTGCCGCGCCGGTTTCTTCTTTCGCACAAGCTGGGTCCGGCGTTTCGCTGGAGCGGCTGGTGGCGATCCGGAACCGGTTGGCGGCGGCGCTGGAAGCGTAACCCTTCCGGTTGGGGTCTGATCGCAGCGAAGGTCAGACCATCCTCGCCCCACCGATCAGTTGCTGCATAGCTTGACCCGAACAATTCCCGCCACCTAGTCTCGCCCGACAAGCCGGGATCACCGGCAGCAACGGGAAGAGATAACTCCATGAAAAGTGCCACTGGTGGTGCGCTGGGCGAGTGGCGCAGGTTTGGCCTGCTGCCGGTTGCTGCCGCGCTGGGCTATGCTTCGTGCGTCATCCATATCTATGGACTCGGTGTCTTTATCGAACCTGTCGCCAGGGATTTCGGCTGGTCGCGAACACAGGTTGCTGCGGGGCTGACGCTTTCCACGATCATCCAGATATTTGCGGCGATCCCGGTGGGGCTGGCAATCGACCGCTTCGGGCCGCGCGTTCTTGCGCTTGTCGGCGTTCCGTTGGCCTGCCTTGCCTTTGCCAACATCTCAACCGCAAATGGCGATACGGGCAACTGGTACCTGCTGTGGGTTGTGATGTCGCTCAGTTCGTTGCCGATTCAAGCCACGGTCTGGGCCAGCGCAGTCGCCTCGCGCTTTGCTGCCTCGCGGGGGTTGGCACTGGCGGTAACCCTGTGCGGTGCATCGGTGGCGCTGATTGTGTTCCCCTGGCTCGGAGCCAAACTGATCCAGGGCTACGGGTGGCGGCAGGCCATGCGGATTGAGGCGCTCATTTGGGGCTGCATAGCCTTTCCAGTCGTCTACTTCTTGTTCCGTGGCGCGCAGGATCGGCAGAAAGGGCAACCCAAGACAGCCAAGGCAAGCAGTGCGGTACTGACCGGATTGTCTCTGTCCGAAGGTCTGAAAACGAGCACCTTCTGGCGCCTGTTCGTCGTGGCAATTTTGCTCACTTTCGGAACGATTGGCCTGAATGTCCATTTCCCGCTGGTGCTCAAAGGGTTCGGCTACAGTTCGATTGATGCTGCTGGTCTCGCATCGCTGATCGGCTGGTTCTCGATTCCCGGGCGGCTGGCGACAGGTATGATGCTCGACCGGTTCCGCGCTTCGCTGGTAGGCGCTGTCGCGTTCCTGCTGCCTGCAACCGCCGCCGTACTTCTCCTCTATGGTGGCGGGACTGCGCTGAGCGTCGGGTTGGCGGCGGCGATGATCGGCTTCACGCTGGGGGCAGAAGTTGACGTGTTGGTGTTCCTCACCACCCGCTATTTCGGCCTGAGAAGCTTTGGTGCGCTCTACGGCGGCATTCTGGCGGCCTTGTCAGTCGGCACGGCCTTCGGGCCTCTGGCTGCCGCCCGTGTGTTTGACCTTTCGGGCAGCTATGACGGGTTCCTGGGCGCAACTGTGGCGATGATGGTGATCAGCAGCCTGACACTCGCCAGCCTGCCAAAGCCGCAGCCGGAACTCTATGAGGGTGCAGCCGATGCCGGAATTTGAGGAACTCGCGCGCGGCTATTACCTCGAAGGCCTGCTCGTCGATGGCGATGACATCTGGCTTACCGATGTTGTGGTCGGCGGGGTGCGTAACCTGACCACGGGCCAAATTGTGCTGCCCGGGCGTACAATGATCGGCGGCTTGCTGATGAATGCCGACGGAAGCCTGCTGGTCGCAGGGCATGGCGGGATCGAATGGGTCAATCCCAAGACCGGCGCGCAGGGTGTGTTGGTCTCGGGCATCGACGGTGCCAACGAAATGCGCAGCGATGGCGCGGGCGGTATGCTGTTCGGCACAATTGACCTTCCGGCTATCCTGCAGGGGCGCAAACCCGGCCCAAGCTCGATCCGCCGCATGAGTGTTGATGGCGCGATGACGGTGTTGAAGGACGGGCTGGCCTTCGCCAACGGATTGTCGCTCAGCCCGGATGGCAAGGAACTCTATTTCAACGAAAGCTTCGCCGCCTCACGCCGCTTTCCGGTGGGGCCGGATTTCGCGCTCGGTGAAATGGCAACGCTGCGCGATATGTACGATTGCGATGGCATGGCGCTCGATGCCGGGGGCAGGGTGTGGATCTGCGGTTTTTCCAGTGACCACCTGTTGGGCATAGACCCCGCCTGCGGAGAGACGCTGCGCATCGATCTGCCGGGGCCAGCCTGCACCAATCTGCGCTTTGGTGGGCCAGATATGCGGGATCTGTTCGTCACCGTCGTCGATCCCGCCAGTGCGCAAAGGTTGGCCGAGGGAACGCCGCTCACCGACATGAATTCCGTGCTTTACCGGACGCGTGCGCCGGTAGCCGGGGCGCCGATTGCGCGGACGAATTTTGCGCTGGTTTGATGGGAAAGAAGGCGGCGGCTGGATTGCTCCAAGCCGCCGCATTCTCTCGCTGTCAGGCTTTAGAACTTCACCCGGACATCAACCATCGCCGAGCGTGGCGGCAGGAAGTTGAACTGGTCAAGCTGGCCATAGCCGTTCTGGTAGGTCGTGGTGCCAACCGTAAGGGTCGGCGCGCCGGAAGAGCTGGTGGAGATCGCGGTTATCGCCCGGCTGTTGAACACGTTCGATACGGTCGCGCCAATCCGGAAGAACTTGCCGAACTCCTTGCTGATCGCGAACTCGCCGGTGCTGTAGGGCGCAATGCGATAGAGGCGCAGGTTGGGGTTGCCGTTGAATTCATTGGCGAACTGTACGCCGGTGAACTTCTGGCTGAACGATGCGCGCCAGCCGTGATTGTCATAGGAAACGCCCAGACCAGCTGTGGTGATCGGCGCCTTGGAAATCTGGGCACCGGTCGTTACCGAGTGGGCATAGTTGTATGAACCATTGGCATAGAGCGTCAGGCCCTTGATCGGCATATAGGCGACCTGGCCTTCAACGCCCTTGTAGCGAACCTGCCCGATGTTCACAAGCAGCGAGGTATCGCACCCGGTGGTGGTGCAGGTGCCGATCTTGTTATCGACGTTGATCATGTAAGCATCAAGATCGAGCGAAACCTTCTCGCCATGCCAGACGGTGCCGATCTGATAGTTGGTCGTGGTCATCGGCTTGAGAGCATCGAGCGCGGTCGAAAGCTGGCCTGATGCCGAATAGAAGCTCGAGAGATCAGGCACATACATGCCCTGCGCATACTGGCCATAGAAGGCCCAGTTGTTCATCACCTCCCAGTTCACGGTCAGGAACGGCAGGGTCTTGGTCCAGGTTGCGCTGGTGGTGAGCGGAAAGCGCGAGGTCTGGTTGACCACCGCATCGATCCCGCGCTTGAAGTGAACGTACTTCACGCCCGGCGTAATGCTCAGACCGTCCATCGGGCGGAATTCGAACTCGCCGAACAGCTGGTACTGGCTCCAGCTGGAATCCTGATTGTAGCGGGTATTGGCAACTGCGATGCCGGGCAGGGCAAGCTGCGCAGCCGTGCCGTTGCCGTTGTTGAACTTCTCGTTGTAGTTCGGCGCCTTGTTGTTCGACCAATCGAAGTCGAACAGGTGGCGCCAGGTGTTGGCGTGCTCATACCATGCGCCGACGCGGATTTTGCCCATCGAGAATTCGTAGCTCAGCTGGCCGATATAGCCGAGCACGCGGTACTTGTTGCCTTTGTCATAGCCCGAAACGTTGGTCGTGGGGCCAGCGATGGCGACATAGGGAATAGCTGTAGTGTTGAATCCGGTAACGATCGTGCCGGGCTTCTGGGTGAACACGGGCCCGTTCGTACCGGTTGCCAGCGCAACGCTGGTCGTGCCGTTACCCGACAGCGTGTTGTTGGTGTAGGCATACATGTAGGCCCGGTTGTCCATCGAAAAGCCCGAACCCAGATCGCTCTGCAGGCGCAGGTAGGTGAAGTCGGTGGTCTTGTCGGTGCGGTTATAGGCGTAGTTGCTGGCCTTGGCCGGATCGTTGGTCATGCCGTAGTTGATGCCATAAAGACCGTAGTCCGAAGTCGGCGCGCAGTTGGTGCCGGTCAGTTGGGTCAGCGCATTGCCCGCAGGGTCAATCGCGGCGAGCGAGAAGCCGGTGATGCCAGCCGTCGCGGAGCCGCAGGTGGTGCCCTTGGTCACGTCCGACTGATAGTAATAGTTGCGGTTCCAGGTGCTCATCACCGTCAGCGTGTTCGAGGCGCCGAGCGGGATCACGCCCTTGAAGAACAGGTTCTTCGACTGGACCGGCGAATAGGTCAGCGCGCCGTCCGACTTCAGGAACTGGCCGGCAAAAACAAACTTCGCGCCGCCCAGGCTGTCGATCTTGCCGGTGTTGTATTCGGCGCGGCCGATGAAGGAATTCATCGTGCCCATCAGCAGCTGAACTTGCCCGCCGCGTGCGTCCTTGGCCGCCAGCGAATAGAGGTTGATGTTGCCGCCGTAGCTGGCTTGGCCAAGCTGGCTGGCGTTGCCGGGGCCGCGATCGACGACGACTGTTTCGATGGTGTTCGACGGAAAGAACGCAGTCGAGTGGTGGGTGGGGTTGTTGGTGTCGGCAAAGGGAATCGAGTCATAGGTGACGTTGTATTCGCCGTCCTGAAACCCGCGGATCACTGCCTTGGTTTCGCCGAAGCCCGCCCCGTTTGACGTGCCCGAGATCGATACACCCGGGGTCAACGCGATCAGCTGGTTGAAGTCCGAACCGGCGTTTGCATTGTCGATAAATTCGCGGCTCACGGCGGCCTGTGGCTGGGTGGTGGTGAGCGAAGAAGTGATCGGTGCAACTTCTGCGGTGCGTGAACCGGTTACGATGATGTCGGACGATGTCAGCGAGTTCTTGTCGTTCGCTTGGCCCGCCTGATTGGCGGTGGTGTTCTGGTCTGCGCCGTCTGCTGCTGCTCCGGCATCTGCAGCCATGGCGGGCGCGGCAAAGGCGATCAGGGTGAAGCCTGCGGTGCTGCAAAGCAGCGCGCGGGCGCGGGTCTGGAACTTCGTCATCGTTATTTCCCTCATGTGAATGTCAGAATGCGTCACTGTGCCGCCAGCTCTCTCCGGGCTTCCCGGACGGTCTTCGCCAGTCTCGGGTCAGCCAGCATGCGTTCGGCCACCACGGTGCCGATCACGTGGCTGGCTTCGGTATCGATGTGAAAATGGACGCCGCAGACTTCGCGGCTAAAAGCATAGTCCTTCGCCCGGGCGAGGATCTGGGGCGCGCGCTCTGGCATCAGCCGGGCGAGCGCCCAGCCGGTGGAATAGCCGAAGCCCGCGTGGCCGCTCGGATAGCTTTTGAATAGGCTGGTGCCCTTGCCGCAGTGAGGCAGGGCGGGGTCGATCTGATAGGGGCGCCGCATGGCGAAGTGGCGCTTGCCGCGTTCGACCACCGCTTCGGTTTCCTCGATGATGGCGTTCAGCAGCTTGCTGGTGACGGGCAGCTTTGAGAGCGTCTTGCCGGTTGCGTCATCAAACACTGATGGTGTTTCATTGTGTCCGTCGGCATCGGCCTGGGCCAGCCGCTCGGGCGAGGCAGCAGCGATTATCCCGCGCAGATGGAGCATCTCTCGCGCCATCTCGGGCGAGTCCTTTGGCGGCGGCGGTGCGGCCAGTCGGTCAGGATTGGCTTCGGCTTCGCTTAGATAGTGCAGGGCCGGCAAGGACGCCTGCTGTGCGCTGGCAGCAGACGCGACAAGAGAGGCAGCAACAAGCGCTGCCGCAAACGAGCGGAATGACATAGATCGGGTAGCCCCATTGGCACCCGGCGGGGTGCTTGAGGGGCGACTAGGTGATTCGCGTGACTCGCCGTTGACGGATCGGCGTCAGTGAAAAGACTGCGTTATGTCAGAGCGGTGACAGCAACGTGATGCGCCATGCGGCTTACCAGCGCTCGCCGTCAGTCCCCACTTCGATAGGGCGCTGATAGGACTTGTCTTCCTTGCCCCACACCGATCGCAGGAAGCCCTTGCACATCGGCCCGTTGACCCATTCGGCCGAGCCATCCATCGACATTTCGACCGTGCAGCGGCGGTAGAGTATGCGCCATTCATTGCCGCGCTTTTCCAGCCGGTCAAAGTACCGCCCCGGAGCGATCTTCATCGATTGTTTGTCGGGCGAGAGCATGGTGCCGATAACATAGGTCTCGCTGTGCGCGGTGTTGCCGTCGATCTCGCAATTGTGCGTGGTCAGGTTGTGCATGGTTGCCGAAAAGAACCGCGCATGGCCCGAATTGGCGCGCTCAGGATAGTCGGGCGCGGTCATGATGACCGGGCCGTGTTCGTCGATGCCCTCGGGCCACCAGCAAGAGGCGATCAGGCCGACATCCTGCCGGTCGCGCCCGCGCGATTCGCGGTGGATGCAATCGAGGATCGCCTGCCGGTCTTTCAACTCGGTAACGGTGCGCTTGAGCTCTGCGAATTCGGCATCTTCAACCATATGGAATCTCCCTGGCTAATCGTAGGGTGCGCACATCTGCGCGATCAAGCGCCTTAAGGCTTGATCGCACCGGCGCTGATCCAAGAGGCACTGCTTTCACTTGGCGTTCATGCCATGCGTGGTTATAGCACCGCCCATGCTGACCCGTTCCCCGCTCAAGATCGCCCTGCTGTCCGTCGCAACCACGGCGTTGCTCTTCACTGCCGGCTGCGGCCGGGGCGGCAAGAATCGCGATACCGCTTATGTCGCCCGCGATGTCGAAACGCTCTATGCCGCCGCCAAGGAAAAGCTTGATCGCGGCGATGCCAAGGTGGCTGCGGCGCTGTTCGACGAAGTTGAGCGCCAGCACCCCTATTCGCCATGGGCCCGCCGCGCCCAGCTGATGAGCGCGTTCTCCTATTACGTTGACCGTGATTATACCAAGTCGATCCAGGCCGCGCAGCGCTTCCTGTCGATCCACCCGGGCAACAAGGACGCGCCTTACGCCTACTACCTGATTGCCTTGTGCTATTACGAGCAGATCGGTGACGTTACCCGTGACCAGAAGGCGACGCAGCAAACGCTCGATGCCATGACCGAGGTTATCCGCCGCTATCCGGCCACCCGCTATGCGGTTGATGCCCAGCTCAAGTTGGACCTCGTCAACGATCACCTCGCCGGCAAGGAAATGGAAATCGGCCGCCTTTACCAGCGTTCGGGCAAGTGGCTCGCCGCCTCGCTGCGCTTCCGCAACGTGGTTGAGAAGTATTCCGCCACCAGCCACACGCCCGAAGCGCTCTACCGCATCGTTGAATCGAGCCTCGTGCTCGGTCTTCCGGAAGAAGCGCAGAAGAGCGCCTCGGTGCTGGGTGCCAACTATCCCGGCAATGAATGGTACAACCGCGCCTATACCCTGATGCAGAAGCACGCTCCCGGCACCAAGGCGATCTGACTTCCGCGTCGTCTCGGGCTTGACCCGGGACCGCTGGCCTATTCCGAACCGGTAGTGCCGAACTGCCACCGGTCCCGGGTCAAGCCCGGGACGACGACCTCTACCGTGCCGGTTGACATTTACCGGGGGAGGGGGTTTTCTCCCTCCCATGCTCTCGCAAAAAACCCGCTATACCATCCGCGCGCTTCAGCACCTTTCCGACAAGTATCGGCAAGGCCCGGTGCGGCTGGACGCGATTGCCGAGGCGCAGAACATTCCGCGCAAGTTCCTGACCGTGATCCTCTCGGAGATGGTGCGCGAAGGGCTGGTCATCTCGCATCGCGGGCGCGAGGGCGGGTACGAGCTGGGGCTCGATCCGGTCGACATCCGCTATGGTGACATCATCCGGCTGACACGCGGCAGCCTTGCGCTCGTTCCCTGCGCCGCACGCAATGCGCATGAGCATTGCCAGAACTGCCTGCCCGAGGCCGAATGCCGCCTGCGCGGGTTGATGCTTACCCTTCGTGATGAAATGGCGGCGATGCTGGACCGGATGACGCTGGCAGACCCGATTGAGGTCGAGCCGCCTTTCGAAGAGGCCTGAGGAGCCTTATTGTCTGATCCGAAACTTCGTTTCGGATAGAACGGCACCAGCCCGCTCCCCCTCCCGGCCACCCATCGGCAGGATATTCTGGAATGGGTGGCCGGGAGGGGGAGCGGGCTGGTGCCGGACCCAAATTCGCTCTTCCGCGAATTTTGGATAAGAACCTCTCCAGCATTCCGTCGCAAACAAGTCGCGCTTTGGCGTGGTAAAGTGTTTCTTCTATTGTCTATCTAATCAGTAGAGATAGTATGGCAGCAACAGGAGAGCAGCCATGGATTCGCCCGGCAAGACCCCCGCAGGCAAGAAGCAAGACGCCAACAGCGTCTCTGCGGAAGCACTCGCGGCGGTGGCCGATGCGATTGCCAGGCTGCGTTTCGGGGCAATCGAACTGACCGTGCATGATGGCAAGGTCGTCCAGCTTGATGTCACAGAGCGCCGCCGCTTTTCCTGAAACTGCAATAGGGCTGGCCTAGGGCCTACCCTGAACCTGCCCAGACCGGACCACCGGATGCGGCCATTCCCGATATCAAAGGATTGGATATGCGTCTCGTCGTTCGTCGCGGGCTTGTGCTCGCCGCTACTCTTGCCTCCACAACCGCGTTGAGCACCGGGGCGCTCGCCGCTGAAACAGCGACGGCCACTGCCGCTGGTGTCGCGGTTGATCAGTCTGCACATCAGGCCGAGGAAGATAACGCCAGCCACGGCGACGTGATCATCGTCACCGCCCGCCGCCGCAAGGAAACCGCGCAGGCCGTTCCACTGGCAATCTCGGTCGTCAAGGGTGACTCGATCGAGGCCACCGGCAACTTCAACGTCGTCAAGCTACAGCAGCTCGCCCCGACGCTGCAGGTCTACACCTCGAACCCGCGCAACACCTCGGTCAACATCCGCGGCATCGGCGCGCCGTTCGGTCTGACCAGCGACGGCTTTGAGCAGGGCGTCGGCATCTATGTTGATGACGTCTACAACTCGCGCGTCGCCGCTGCGACCTTTGACTTCCTCGATGTCGAGCAGGTCGAAGTGCTGCGCGGGCCGCAGGGCACGCTTTACGGCAAGAACACCACGGCCGGCGCGATCAACATCACCACCAACCAGCCGACCTTTGAATTCGAAGGCCGCGCCGAGTTGACGCTGGGCAATCTTGACCTGAAGCAGGGTAAGGCTGCGATTTCCGGTCCGCTCTCCGAAACGGTCGCCGCGCGCATTGCCATCGCCTCGACCAGCCGCCGCGGAACGATCTACAACGTAACCTCGAAGCGGTGGATCAACGAACAGGACAACCTCGGCATTCGCGGTCAACTGCTGTTCAAGCCCAGTAGTGATCTCAGCGTGACCCTGTCGGGCGATTACTCCAAGCAGGATCCCTATGGCTTCGGCACCTCGTTCGTCCGTGTCGGGCTGACCCAGCGCGCGCTCAGCCGCCAGTATGATGCGCTGGTTGCGGCGATCAATGCCGCGACGCCGGGCCGCAACTATGCGGTTCCCAGCCGCAACGTCTATGATCGCCTGACCGACATCGATGCCCCGCTGCAGGCCGGAAACAAGATCGGCGGCGCTTCGCTGCGCGTGAAATGGGACCTCGGTGGCGGTACGCTCACCTCGATCTCGGCCTGGCGCTTCTGGGACTGGAAGCCGCAGAATGACCGCGATTTCTCGGGACTGTCGATCGTTTCGGCATCGAACAACCCTTCGCAGCAGAACCAGTACAGCCAGGAGTTCCGCTATAACTATTCCGGCGACAAGATCGACTTCGTGGTCGGCCTGTTCGGCTTCAAGCAGCGGATCGACACGCAGGGCAAGGAGCAGCAGGGCACCGACGCCAGCCGCTGGAGCCTGACGGGTGCGCAGGCATCCGATCCGACTATCCTTGCCGGACTGACGGCTACCAACACGCAGTGGCTCAAGAGCGCAAGCGCCGCGCTTTACGGCCAGATCAGCTACAAGGTGACCGACGCGCTGACCATCCAGCCGGGCCTCCGCATCAACTATGACAAGAAGGAAGGCTTCTATAACCGCGTTGTGACGACGGGTGCAGGCGTGGTGATCAGTTGCAACCCGGCGCCGGCTTCCGGCACAGTGCTCGCCGCCCAGTGCGGCGTTTACCAGCCGCAGACCACTTCGCCCTCGGCCAGTAAGTGGAACCTGAGCTACGATCTGAACATCAACTACAAGGTCGCGCCCGATATCCTTGCCTATGCGACCTATGCCAAAAGCTTCAAGTCGCTGGGCATCAACCAGAACGGCCTGCCGCTGACCACGGCCAACGTGCCTGACCTTACCGCCAGCACGGTGAAGCCAGAATCGGTCAACCACTTCGAAGTGGGCCTGAAAACCCAGTTCTGGGATCGCAAGGCGACGCTTAACTTCACGGCCTTCCTGACTGAAATCAACGATTTCCAGGCGACAGTGAACGGCGGCCAGTTCGGCACGGTGCGCGGCTATCTCGCCAACGCCGAAAAGGTGCGGACGGAAGGTCTCGAGGTCGATTTCAAGATCAAGCCGAGCGATCGCTTCACCGGCTATGTCAATGGCGCCTATACCGATGCCAAGTACGTGAAGTTCACCAATGCGCCGTGCCCGCCCGAGCTTTCCGGCGGAACCTTCGTTGCCGCTGACGGCAGCCAGATCCCCGGCGCCGCTGGCGTTCCGGGATCACTCAGCCCGCGTTCTTGCGATATTTCGGGTCAGGCGCTGCCCGGCGTTTCGAAGTATGCCCTGTCCTATGGCGCGGAGTTCAATCTGCCGGCCAAGCTGCTCGCCAAGGACGGTCAGGTCTATCTGGGCGTCGACGGGGCATATCGCTCGGACTGGAACTCGAACGCCTCGCCTTCGATCTATACCAAGGTTGATGGCTATGCGCTCACCAACTTCCGTGCGGGCTTCCGTGGCGATGGCTTCGATGTCTTCGCCTGGGTGCGTAACGCCTTTGACGTGAACTACATCGAACTGCTGCAGGTTGCCCCCGGCAACGTCGGCCTGATCGCCGGCACCCCCGGTGACGAGCGGACCTGGGGCGGTACGATCAAGTTCAACTTCTGATCAGCAGGGTCCCCCTCCCGCATGCGGGAGGGGCTAGGGGTGGGCCAGTTAAGGGTCTTGCGCGACTGACCCACCCCCGACCCCTCCCGCATGCGGGAGGGGAGAAAATGGGGACTGCCCTTTGCTGTTCGCGATATTTGTCGCTAGAACGATGCGCGAACATGCTTACCCGGCTCTCCATCCGCAATGTCGTTCTGATCGAGGCGCTCGACCTCGATTTTGCTGGCGGCCTTGGTGTGCTCACCGGTGAAACCGGGGCGGGCAAGTCCATCCTGCTTGATGCGCTGGGGCTGGTGCTGGGCAATCGCGCCGATTCCGGGCTGGTTCGCGCCGGTGAGGATAAGGCGAGCGTTTCAGCGACATTTGAATTTGCGCATCTGCCCGCAGGCATCGCCGCCGCTCTCGATGACGCCGGGATAGAGGTAGAAGCGGGCGAACCGCTGATCCTCAAACGCCAATTGAAGGCCGATGGCGGGTCAAAGGCGTGGATCAATGATCAATCGGTCGGCGTCGCCCTGCTGCGCGAACTCTCACCCGCGTTGGTCGAACTGCACGGCCAGCACGATGATCGCGGGCTGGTCAATCCGCGCGGGCACCGGGCTCTGCTGGACCGGTTCGCGGGCAGCGACGTTGAAGGTGTCGAGGCGGCGTGGCGCACATGGCGCGCTGCCGAAGATGCTCTGGCCGATGCGCAAAACCGCCTGCACAAGGCCGGTGAAGACCGTGATCTGCTGCTCGCACACCTTGAGGAGCTGACCGCTCTCGCGCCAGTCGCAGGCGAAGAGACCGAACTCGCAGAAGCACGCGCCACCATGCAGAAGGGCGAGCGCCTGTCCGGCGATCTCGCGGAATTGCAGCACCTGTGGGCCGGATCGGATTCGGCGCTGGCGACCCTGCGCAGTGCCGCGCGGCGGTTGGACAGAATCGCGGCCGAGCATCCCCTGCTCAAGGAAGCACTCGACGCGCTCGATCGTGCGGTGATCGAGGCAGGTGAGGCAGAGGACAAGCTCGCCCGCGCTGCCGAGGCGCTGAGCCACGATCCGCAGCAGCTCGATGGCATAGAAACCCGCCTGTTCGATCTGCGCGCCGCGGCCCGCAAGCACAGCTGCACGGTGGATGAGCTGCCCGACCGGGCGCTCGCCATGCGCGCGATGCTCGATGCCATTGAGGGCGGCGAGGCCGATCTCGCGGCTCTGGCGCGCAAGGCGCATGAGGCGGGGCTGGAATATCAGGCGCGGGCAGAACTGATCTCGGTGTCGCGGTTTGAAGCCTCGCAGCGGCTGGATAAGGCGGTGGCCGGCGAACTGGCCCCGCTCAAGCTCGACGCCGCCCGTTTCCGCACCCGCATTGTTCGCTTGGACGAGGATCGCTGGGGGCCGGGCGGCATGGACGCGGTCGAATTCCTCATCGCCACCAACCCTGGCGCCGATTTCGCCCCGCTCGGCAAGATCGCCTCTGGCGGCGAGCTATCGCGCTTCATCCTCGCGTTGAAGGTTGCTTTGGCCGAGCAGGGCGGGGCGGCAACGGTGATCTTCGACGAAATCGACCGCGGTGTCGGCGGCGCGGTGGCCAGCGCCATCGGCGAACGGCTTGCGCGGCTGGCATCGGGCGGGCAGCTGCTCGCAGTAACCCATTCGCCGCAAGTCGCCGCGCGCGGCGGGCTGCACTATGTCATCGCCAAGTCCAGCGAAGGCACCGTCACGCGCACCTCAGTCGCCCTGCTCGACAGCGCCGGACGCCAGGAAGAAATCGCGCGGATGCTCTCTGGTGCCGAGGTGACGCCAGAGGCTCGGGCGCAGGCGGACCGGTTGCTGGAGGGCGTGTGATGCCGATCAGCGAAGCCGATGCCGCCAACGAACTGATGCGTCTGGCGCGCCAGATTGCGCATCATAACCGGCTCTACCACGCCGATGATTCACCCGAGATTTCCGATGCCGAATACGATGCGCTGGTTCGCCGCAACAACGAGCTTGAGGCTGCCTTTCCGCACCTGATCCGCGAGGATTCACCGAGCCGCAAGGTGGGGCATGAGGTGGCGTCATCGCCGCTTTCCAAGGTGGCGCACGAGGTTCGGATGATGAGCCTCGACAATGCGTTTTCCGACGAGGACGTTGCCGAATTCGTGGCGCGGGTGCGGCGGTTTCTGGCTCTGCCCGAGGATGCCGAAGTCGCCATGACGGCGGAGGACAAGATCGATGGCCTGTCCTGCTCGCTGCGTTACGAGAACGGCAAACTGGTGCGCGCGGCGACGCGCGGTGACGGGCAAGTGGGGGAAGACGTAACTGCCAACGTTGCGATGATTTCCGATATTCCACAGCAACTTGTTGGCGATAGTCCAGCTGTTTTCGAGATTCGCGGCGAGGTCTATATGGGCAAGGCGGACTTTGCCGCGCTCAATGCCGCGCAGGAGGCGAAGGGGGACAAGCTCTTCGCCAATCCGCGCAATGCGGCGGCGGGATCTTTGCGGCAAAAGGATGCGGCGATCACCGCCTCGCGGCCCTTGAAGTTCCTCGCCCACGGCTGGGGCGCGGCGAGCGAAGTTCCGGCGCAGAGCCAGTTTGAGATGATGCAGAAGATCGCCGCATGGGGCGTGCCGGTCTCTCCGTTGCTGGTGCTGTGCCAAGACATCGCGGCCATGCTCGCGCACTATCGCAGCATCGAAAAGGCGCGGGCCGAACTGCCCTACGATATCGACGGTGTGGTCTACAAAGTGGACCGGCTCGATTGGCAGGAGCGGCTGGGCTTCGTCGCCAAGGCGCCGCGCTGGGGCATGGCGCACAAGTTCCCGGCCGAGCGCGCCGAAACAACGCTGGAAGCGATCGACATCCAGGTTGGTCGCACCGGAAAGTTGACGCCGGTTGGCCGCCTCAAGCCGGTGACGGTGGGCGGGGTGGTTGTCTCCAACGTCACGCTGCACAACCGCGACGAGATCGGCCGATTGGGGCTGCGGGTGGGGGACCGCGTAGTGCTCCAGCGCGCTGGTGACGTGATCCCGCAGGTGGTCGAGAACCTGACCCGCGATGATCCCCGCGACCCCTTCCATTTCCCCGACCATTGCCCCGAATGCCAGAGCGAAGCCGTCGCCGAAGAGGGCGAAGTCGATGTTCGCTGCACTGGCGGCCTCGTCTGTCCGGCGCAGCGTACCGAGCGGCTGAAGCATTTCGTAAGCCGCGGCGCGCTCGATATCGAGGGGCTGGGCGAGAAGACGATCGACGAATTCTTCGGACTCGGCTGGCTGGGAAGCCCCGCCGATATCTTCCGCCTCCACCAGCGCCGCGATGCCATTCTCGGGCGTGAGGGGTGGAAGGACAAGTCTGTGGACAACCTGTTGGTAGCAGTGGAAAACAAACGCGCGTTTGACGCTGCGCGGCTGCTTTTCGGGCTGGGGATCAGGCACGTAGGCGCAGTGACGGCGCGTGATCTGCTCAAGCGCTTCACCACTCTGCCCGCACTGCGCGACGTCGCCACCCGCGCCCATGCCGGTGACGAAGAGGCTTGGGCTGAACTGACCGCCATCGATGGCATCGGCCCCGCTGTTGCAGAGGCTCTGGGCGATTTCTTCCACGAGCCGCACAATGTCGCGGTCTGGGATGACCTGCTCAGCGAAGTCTCACCGCCGCCCTACGTCGTCGAGACCAAACAAAGCCCGGTCAGCGGCAAGACGGTGGTCTTCACCGGCAAGCTCGAAACCATGAGCCGCGACGAGGCAAAGGCCCAGGCCGAGCGGCTGGGCGCCAAAGCGGCGGGTTCCGTCTCGGCCAAAACCGATCTGGTTGTCGCGGGCCCCGGTGCCGGATCAAAGCTGAAACAGGCCGCCGCGCTCGGCATCGAAGTGATCGACGAGGCGGGCTGGGCGGAAATTGTCGCTGCGGCAGACTAATCGTATCATTTCGGCCAACATGCCGACAAACCACTGTATATTTGTCGTCAAGACCTTGCCATAAAGCGCAATACCGGAAGCCAAATCGCATTCCGGATGATCGAAAGGTCGCGTGTTGGGTTTTACGCCGTTAGCTATGGCCGCTGTTCTGGCGGGAGCCACGCCGGATGCGGCCGCGCCTGCTGCGGTTGCGCCGGTGCCTGCGCTTGCCGTGGCAGATGCCGCCGCGCCGCCCGCAACTCCCGGCCCGCCACCTGCAGAACACGTGCCGCCTGCCGAGCACGAAGATCACGGCAACATCATCGTCAGTGCACGCGGCAAGCCGCCGCCGGAAGATCCGCTGCAAAACCTCAATCTGCAGAGCTATGAGGTTGTCCAGGCAGTCGACAAGGCGATTATCGCGCCCACTGCCAGCGCCTATCAAAAGGCGGTTCCTGCGCCGCTGCGGCATGGCGTGCACAATATGCTGGTAACGCTTGAGGAGCCGACGGTCTTCGTCAACTTCCTGTTGCAGCACAGGATCGGCAAGGCTGCCGAGACGCTGGGCCGCACGGTGATCAACCTGACGTTGGGGCTGGGCGGGCTGATCGATGTGGCCAAGCGCAAGCCTTTCAATCTGCCGCACCGGGTCAATGGCTTTGGCTATACCATGGGCTTTTACGGGGTGAAGTCTGGGCCCTACCTGTTCCTGCCGCTGTTCGGATCGACCTCGGTGCGCGATCTTGCTGGCCGAATTCTGGATATGGGCATTTTGCCAAGAGCCGCCGGGAAGCCTTTCAAGGGCACCTATTGGACTCTGGGCTATGGCGCGGGGCGCTCGATTGATGATCGTGTCGAGCTGGATCTGGTGCTCACCGATATCCGCGAGAACAGCGCCGATCCCTATATCTCGATGAAAAAGCGCTATCTTAATCTGCGGCAGGCCGAGATCGATGCTTTGCACGGCAAGGCAGTGCCGAAGAAGCCTGCGGTAGAGCCGCCGGTGCTGGTGCCTGAGCCGAAATGAGCGTTGCGTTCCGCCGTGAGGGCGATGAGGAGCATCTTGAGCCCAAGTTCGAGATACCCATTCCGCCCGGGCCAAATCTGGTCACGCCGCGCGGGCTGGCGCTGATCCGCGCGCGGCTGGCCGAGATAACGGAGCGGCTGGCAGGGCTCAGCGATGAAGCAGAAATCAAGTCCGCCAAGCGCGACCTGCGGTATTGGCAAACCCGCGAGGTTACGGCCGAACTGGTCCCCGCCGCCAACTGCGAGACCGTGGAAATCGGCACGCGCGTGAAGTTCCGCCTGAACGGCAAGCCCCGCGAACTCGGCATTGTCGGCGATGACGAGGCCGACCCCGCAGCGGGCCTGATCAGCTATTCCGCCCCGCTCGCCCGCGCGCTGATCGGGGCAGAGGTGGGGGATCTTCTGGACTTTGCCGGCAATGACGATGCCATCGAAGTTCTGAACATTGCCGTATCAGCTAGCTGAGCTTTTCAACACCCGCATGCCTTTGGTCCGGCTGGTAAGGTGATATTTGCGGCATAGTTCGCAGCGATAGGGGCGCAAGGGCACGTCGGCGCGCAGGGCCACTGCGGTGGCCTCCTGTTCGGTCTGGTAGCGGGCCTTTTTCTGGCAGATGCCAAGGGTTGTGCGCATCAGCGGCCCCAGTCGGCGCGCTTCCTCAGCCACAGGATTGACCAGTCGCCGTTGACCAGCCGTTTGGCGATCCGCATTCCGGCGCGGCGGCTGGCCCTGCGGACTTGCGCTTCCTGCGTTTCCAGCAGTCCGGCCAGCAGCAGATGCCCGCCCGGGACCAGCGCATGCGCGAAATCGGGCGCGAGGTCGATCAGCGGGCCGGCGAGGATGTTGGCGATCACCAGATCATAGGGGCCGCGCACTTCAAGCAGCGGGTGGTTCATCCCGTCGGCCGCGAGCATGGTCAACTCGCCACCCCGCGCGCCCATGGTCACGCCGTTTGTCCGGGCATTATCTTCCACCACATCGATGCAGACCTGATCGATGTCGCTGGCGATGGCCAAGGCTCGCGGCCACAGGTGCAGCGCAGCGAAGGCGAGCAGGCCGGTGCCGGTGCCGATGTCGGCGATGTTGCGGATCACCAGTCCCTGTTGCTTCATGTGGGTGAGCATGGCGAGGCAACCGGCGGTGGTGGCATGCTGGCCGGTGCCGAAGGCCTGGCTCGCGGGGATCGCGTAATCGCGAATGCCCGGCGCGATCATGGCAGCGTGTTCGGGCGTGTGGACGTGGAAGCAACCGGCGAGGATCGGCTCAAGCCCCTGCTGGCTTTGCGTCAGCCAATCGACATCGGGCAGCTTTTCTATGGCGAAGTCCGGCGCAGGCCCGGTGAACAGTGCAGCAAGCGCAGCCTTGTCAGCCTTGGTCGGCTTGCGCGAAAGCCAGGCTTCCAGCTGCCAGTCATCGGGCTTGTCTTCGGCGATCTCGCTACCGGAGATGACGATGTCATGGTCCCAGTCCCACGCATCCTCATGGGCGAGCAGCGCGCCCTCGATGATCGGGCGCGGGGCGAAGGCGGTGATTTTCCAGCTCATTTGGGGGGCAATGCCGTGGCGTTTTCTGAGGCGAGGCGTTCGTCAAAGCGTTTCGCTGCTGCAAGGGCATAGGCCCGGCACGCTCCCGCCTGAACGAGCGGCTTCACGCCCGACATGCGATCAAACAGATTGCTTGCCGAAGGGTGGGGGGTGATCAGAATATCGCAAGGAAGGGTCGCGATGGCGCCAAGCCCGGTGTGCACGGCGGCGATCCGCTTGGGGTTGTCGGAAAAGCGATAACTCTCTGCGGAAATGACCGTAGCGCTATCAGCATAGGCGATGGTCCGGCATTCGATGCCTTGGCAATCCCGCCACGTCCAACTGGTCGATCCCGGTGAATGGGCCGGGGTGGCCGCAGGCGTGAAGTCTATGCCACCAACCGTCAGTCGGCCGTAGTTCAGCATCGTCTTTTCGATGCGCAAAGGCGCCATGCTATGCTTGGCAAGCATAGGATACTGCGGATCGCCGGGATCGGGCTGACCGGTGCCTAAGGCTTGCGCCTGAAATGGCCCCGCAGCAACGCGAGCCCCAGATTCCCGCTGAATTTCTGCCAGCGCTCCGGCATGGTCATAATGTTCATGGCTGACCAGAATCCAGCGAATGGCACGCGGCGAAAAGCCCAGCTTGCGGATATTGGCCAGCACCAGCGGCGCAGCCTCTGGCACGCCGCCATCGAGCAGGACCAGCCCGGCTTGTGTCTGCACCAACAGCGCTGTGATGCCGCAGGTTCCGACATAATAGGTATTGCCGAAAATCCGCGCTGGCGGGGCGGGATCTGCCCAGCCGTCGCGCCCCGCACAGGCGGCAGCGATGTTGCGGGTCGCGCCGGGGCGGGGCGGCAAGGGCTGCGCAGTTGCGGGCAGCGCCAGCGCGGCAGCGAGCAGGGCAGCAATCGGCAGTCTAGCGGACATAGCTCGCTCCATTGGCATCAATCGTTGCGCCGCTCATGCTCCCGGGCGCGTCGAGCGCGCAGAAGGCGACGATGCGGGCGATCTCTTCCGGGCTGGCGACCCGGCCGAGCGGAATGTCGCGCAGCAGGCCTTCACCGCCACGGCTGGCGAGATAGTCATCGGCCATCGCGGTATCAGTGAACCCCGGCGCTACAGCAAAGCTGAGGATTCCTTCATGGGCATAGGCGCGCGCGATAGTCTTGTGCAGCGCCAGCATCCCGCCCTTGCTGGCGGCATAGTGCCAGTGATCGGGCGAATCACCGCGATGCCCGGCGCGGCTGGCAACGTGGACAACGCGGCCGCCCGTCGCCTCGGCCAGCCAGTGCTTCACGGCAAAGCGCGAAAGCTGAGCGGCGGCGGTAAGGTTGATGCGCAGGGTATCTTCCCACTCGTCGAGCCAGAGAATGTCCGAGTTATCGAGCGGGTTGGGTGAAAACAGCCCGGCATTGTTGATCAGCACATCGATATGGCCGTCTGCGCGGGCCAGCGCCTCTTCCCACAGCATCTGCGGGGCGGAAGGCTCGGCGAAATCGGCGGCAACAGTATCGACATCGATCGCCGAAGTGGCATGGCCGATCACCCGCACGCCCCGTTCCTCCAGCGCAGCGGTGATCGCCGCGCCAATCCCGCGCGATGATCCGGTTACGAGTGCAGTTATATAGGCCATCACGGCAGCGATAGGGCGAGATAGCGTTGAAGCCAAGTCACACTGGCTTGCACCGCGAACCATTTTGACTAAGGGGAGAGTCGCGCGGGCATCCGGCTCGCAACACTATTCCAAAGGGAACTGGCCAAGATGGCAAGCCAAGCCAAGCGACCGCTGTCACCACACTTGCAAATCTGGCGATGGGGGCCGGCCATGGCCATCTCCATCCTGCACCGCGTTACCGGCGGTGGTCTCGGCACTGTCGGCCTTGGCGTGCTGCTCTGGTGGCTTTGCGCGCTGGCTAGCGGGCCAGAGGCCTATGCGACGTTCTCGGCACACGCTGGCGCATGGTACGGCAAGGTTGTGTTGATCGGCCTGACATGGGCGTTCTTTGAACACCTGCTCACGGGCCTGCGCCACTTCGTGCTCGATGTCGGGGCCGGCTATGAGCTCAAGACAAATGCCACCTGGTCGATGCTGATCCCGGTGCTGGCCGTTCTTCTTACCGCGGGCTTCTGGGCCCTGATCCTCTTTCGTTAAGGGCAGCTGACATGGGCAACGGAACCTCTATCGGGCGCGTGCGCGGACTGGGATCGGCGCATCACGGTGCGCATCACTGGCTGCTGCAGCGCTTCACCGCGATCGGTAACCTGATCTTGCTTACCTATCTGCTGGTCAGCTTCCTGCTGCTGCCGGGCTATAACTTCGTCGCCGTGCACGCATGGCTGTCAAAGCCGGTGTCGGCGACCGCAGTCGGCCTGCTGGTGATCAGCCTGTTCTGGCACGCGCGGCTTGGCCTGCAGGTGGTGGTAGAGGACTATGTCCACGAAGCCGGCAGCGCTTTCGCCGCCAAAGCCGCACTCAATCTTCTTTCGTTCGGTGGCATGGTCTTCGGCCTGCTCTCGATCATTCGCATTGCCCTCGGAGCCGCCTGAGATGACCACTGCCCCCGCATACAAGATCATCGACCACACCTACGACACGGTTGTCGTCGGCGCTGGCGGCTCGGGCCTGCGCGCCACCATGGGCAGCGCCGAGGCCGGTCTGAAAACCGCCTGCATCACCAAGGTGTTCCCCACCCGCAGCCACACTGTGGCGGCACAGGGCGGCATCGCGGCGAGCCTGACCAACAACACGCCCGATCACTGGACCTGGCACATGTTCGATACCGTCAAGGGTTCGGACTGGCTGGGCGATCAGGACGCTATCGAATATATGGTGCGTGAAGCGCCTGCTGCGGTTTACGAGCTGGAGCACGCTGGCGTGCCCTTCAGCCGCAACGCCGATGGCACGATCTATCAGCGCCCCTTCGGCGGCCACATGCAGAACATGGGTGAGGGCCCTCCGGTTCAGCGCACCTGCGCCGCGGCAGACCGCACCGGCCACGCCATGCTCCACGCGCTCTATCAGCAGAGCCTGAAGTATGCGGCGGACTTCTTTATCGAATACTTCGCTATCGATCTGATCATGGAGAACGGAGAATGCCGCGGCGTGATCGCCATGTGCATGGACGATGGCTCGATCCATCGCTTCCGTTCGAAGGCTGTCGTGCTGGCAACCGGCGGCTATGGCCGCTGCTATTACACCGCGACTTCGGCCCACACCTGCACGGGTGACGGCGGCGGCATGGTTCTGCGTGCGGGCTTGCCGCTGCAGGACATGGAATTCGTCCAGTTCCACCCGACCGGCATCTATGGTGCCGGCGTTCTCATCACCGAGGGCGCACGCGGTGAGGGCGGTTACCTGACCAACTCCGAAGGCGAGCGCTTCATGGAACGCTATGCTCCCTCGGCGAAGGATCTGGCATCGCGTGACGTGGTTTCGCGCTCGATGGCGCTGGAAATGCGCGAAGGTCGCGGCGTTGGCCCTGAAAAGGACCACATCTACCTCCACCTCGATCACATTGATCCCAAGGTGCTGGCCGAGCGTCTGCCCGGCATTACCGAGAGCGGCAAGATCTTTGCTGGCGTCGATCTCACCCGCCAGCCGCTGCCGGTCTGCCCGACGGTGCACTACAACATGGGCGGCATCCCGACGAACTATCACGGCGAAGTGATGACCATCGGCGCGGACGGCAACCCCGAAACCGTCGTCCCCGGCCTGTTCGCGGTGGGTGAAGCGGCCTGCGTATCGGTCCACGGCGCGAACCGCCTCGGCTCGAACTCGCTGATCGATCTCGTGGTGTTCGGCCGCGCTGCCGGCCACCGCCTGAAGGAACTGATCCAGCCGGGCACGGCGCACGCCGAACTGCCCAAGGACAGCGCCGACCTCGCGCTGACCCGCCTCGATCACTTCCGCAACGCCAATGGCGGCTCGTCCACGGCCGAAGTGCGTCTGGAAATGCAGCGCACCATGACCAAGGGCTGCGCCGTGTTCCGCGACGATGCCCTGATGAGCGAAGGCAAGGCGAACCTTGCCAAGACCTACACCCGGATGCAGGACATCAAGGTGACCGACCGTTCGCTGATCTGGAACTCGGACCTGATCGAAACGCTGGAGCTGGACAACCTGATCGCTCAGGCATCAGTCACCATTCACGGCGCGCACAACCGCAAGGAAAGCCGCGGCGCCCACGCGCACGAGGACTTCCCCGATCGCGACGACAAGAACTGGATGAAGCACACCGCCGCCTGGTTCAACGGCTGGGGCGGCAAGGGCGGCGAAGTCAAAATCGACTACCGTCCGGTGCACGAGTTCACGCTGACGGACGATGTGGAGTACATCAAGCCGAAGAAGCGGGTTTATTGAGAACCTGCTTTGAGAGCTAGTATTAGAGGGCCGGGGCAGAAATGCTCCGGCCTTTTGCGTCAGTGACAATGGTGGGCGATGCGGCGCAACAAGATGGTTGCCTCGGGTCGCGTGATGAGCTTCATTCGATGGAATTTTCTTGCCGCAGTAGGACGAAGGGAACTGCCCGATGAAAATGAACCTGCTTCTCAGCGTTACCGCCGCCGGTTTGGCACTGTCGATACCCCACGCCGCCGCCCAGACCGCTCCCATGTTCAAGCCAATTCCCGCACCCTCGGCCAAGGTCGCCAACGCTTCCGTTCTCTCTACAGAAACAGTTCCGGTGCAGGTCAGGATCAAGGGCAACGGTTCAGTTCGGATCGCTTCAGTCAAGGTTTGCACTGGGTCTGGAGAGCCTGCTGAGACGAAATGCAACCAAGCCATCGCCAAGGGGGATCAGATCACCTTCAAGGCTATGCCGCAGCCGGGAATGAAGTTTTATGGCTGGGTCGGCAATTGCTCTGGTTCGGAGGAGACCTGCACTGTGGTTGCCAACGGCCCGCTTGACGTCGGGGCAGGATTTGGCGGCATTCCGCACAAGATCACGGTCTATTATCCCGGTTTGACCAAACAACAGGCAATCTTCACGGTCGTCGGCAGCCCGAACACTAACTTCATTTGCGACAAGAAGGTTTATAACCTGACGGGCAGCCAATTTACCGGCGTCTGCCACTCTGGCGGTTTCCCGCAAGGAAAGACCATTTTGTTGCGGGCCACCCGCTATGTCCCAATTGCCGGCGGTCAAAAGATTTCCGGGGCAGCTTGGGGCGGTGCCTGTGCTGGCACTAGCGCAGAGGTCTGCTCGATCAAGATTGATGGAGACATGGTCGTGACAGTTCAGGGGGCGGTGCCTGTTCCCTGAACTGGTCCATCAGGATTACGGGATTGCGGTGGGGATTGCGGTGACAGTTTACTTAAGTCCTTAACTCTCGCCGTCCCAACCCGGCCGCGACGTCGGGCGGGGACACGCAATAGCATGTCCCCCTTAGCAGCCTCAAAAACAGGCGGAATTCCGCCCAACCTTACCCCGCCAGCGCAGCAGATTCCCGCGGGTCGAAATAGTCGCGCCAGTGGGTGACCATCCCGTCCTTTAGCTCAAAGGCCCCCATAGAGCGCAGCACAACATCCGGTGCATCGCCGGATTTTTTCCGGAAGCGTTCTACCCGTTCAACCAGAACTGCAGTCTCGTCGCCCCGGATCAGCGGCAGGGTGAAGTCCACGGCTTCCCATTTGCTCATGAAGGGCATCAGGAAATCGTAGGCCTGATCGGGGCCGGTGCAGGTCAGGTGGGGCATCGGTACGTTTTCATAGCGGCAATCCGGCGCGAGCAGGGCGCGGAATTCGTCGCGGCTCATTTCCGGCCAATGCTCGCAGATCCTGCGCACTGTTTCCAGGCTCGCGATTGCCTGGGATTTACCTGCCACTGTCATGCTTGTTCTCCGCCATCTGCTCGTGATCCTGCGTAACAAGGATGTCTGCTGGCGGGAAGTGTGATCGCCCTAACCAAGCATACCAGCCCGGCGAATTCTTCGCTTGCTATTGAAACGGTCTGGGTGACATTATTCCGCCAACAGCGCGAACGCTTCCACGATTCGCGGCACGGGAAAGGACAGCTCAATGCGCGTCGGCATGCACCTCGGCTTTCAGAACCTTGCGGGCGTGCCCGATCACGAGTTCTTCCTGCGGGAAACCAAGCTCGCGGTTGAGGCGGAGGCGATGGGGTTCGACTATGTCGGGCCGGTCGAGCATCACTTCACCGACTATGCGGCCTGCCCCGATCCCTTCGGCATGCTGTCCTATGTCGCGGCGAAAACGAGCAAGATTGACCTGATCACCGGCGCGGTGATCCTGCCGTGGAACAACCCGCTGCGCGTGGTAGAGCAGGCGCTGCAGCTGGATGCCCTGTGCGAAGGCCGCCTGATCCTTGGCATGGGCCGTGGTGCCGCGCGCCGCGAATTCCGCTCGTTCGGCGTAGAGCTGGCAGACAGCCGCGAGATGTTTGACGAGGCGGCGGTGATCATCATGGAAGGCCTCGAAACCGGCATCGTCGAGGCTGACGGCAAGTGGTACAAGATCCCCCGCACCGAAGTGCGTCCGCGCCCGTTCAAGAGCTTCAAGGGCCGGGTGGTGCAGGTGACGATGTCGCCCAGCTCGGTCGAGGTTTCCGCCCGGCTCGGCACGCAGGCGTTGCGCTTCAGCCAGGGTGACTGGCGCAACGCCATCCCCGAAATCAACTCCTACCGCGCCAAGTTCGAGGAAGTGCACCACCGCAAGGCGCCCGCCTTCATCATCTCGGACTTCGTGCTTTGCCACCCGGACAAGGCCGAAGTCGGCCGCCGCACTGACACCTATTTCTCCAAGATGTTCGAAACGGTGGCCAACCACTACGAATTCATGTCCGACCACTTCAAGTCGCTGCCCAGCTATTCCACCTACGAATACATGGGCCGCGCGGCAGAGGCGGCGGGCGGGGCGCACAAGGCCTATACCGACTATATCGGCGGCAACATGATCGGCACGCCCGAAGAGATCATCGCCCACCACCAGATGCGCAAGGAAATGGTCGGTGATTACGAGATGCTGGCCAATTTCAGCTTCGGCGGCTTGCCCTATGAGATGGTCTACGAGCAGCTCAAGCTGTTCGCCGACAAGGTGCTGCCGCATATCAAGGGGTGAGGGTTTGTGAGCCACCCCAAATACCCGCACCTGTTCACCCCGCTTCAACTCGGCCCGATCACCGTGCCGACGCGGTTTTACTTCGCACCGCATGGCTCGGCGCTGACCGTGGGCAGCAAGCCCACCGATGACCTGATCGCCTACAGCGCGGCGCGGGTGGAGGGCGGCGGCTGCGGCATGGTGGTAATCCCGGTGGTGACGCAGGAGCGCGCCCGCACCCGCCAGCCAAGCCCCTATCCGCCCGGCAATGTCGCCGCGTTCAAGGCCTATGCCGATGCCATCCACACTGCGGGCGGAGTGGCCTTTGCCCAGTGCCTCTATCATTGGCTGGGGAGCGGGTTCTGGCAGGTGATGGGCACGCCTGCGCCCAGCCTGTCGCCCTCGGTGCGGCAGTTCTCGATCATGGAGCGCTCGGCTTCGACCCGGGCGATGGGGCTTGATGAGATCCGCATGATGGTGGAATCGATGCGCCAGTCTGCGCGGCACCTGATGGAGGCCGGGTTCGACGGCATTATGCTCCACGCCAGCCACGCGACGATGATCGAGCAATTCCTCTCGCCCTATTTCAACGAGCGGACCGATCAATACGGCGGCAGCCTCGATAACCGGATGCGGTTTCTGATCGAGATGCTGCAGGCCGCGCGCGACGGCAGCGAGGGCAAGCTGGCGATCGGCATCCGGCTGAATTGTGATGAGCAAGTGCCCGGCGGCTATGGCACCGACACCGCGCGCGAGGTGGTTGCGCGGATCTGTGATAGCGGTCTTGTTGATTACGTCGATCTCGATTGCGGGTTGGAGCCGCAGCAGTTCCACCACGGTATGCCGACCAATTTTTCGGACCGGCAGTTCTATCGGCCCTTCGTCGAAAAGGTGCGCAGCGCGGCGGGCAAGGTGCCGGTGCTTTCGGTGCTGGGTTCGATCGATGATCTGGCCGATGCCGAGGCGGCGATTGCTGCTGGCGTGGTCGATATGGCCGGGGCCGCACGCCAACTGATCGCCGAGCCGCGCTTCGTCCAGAATGCGCGAAATGGCACCGAGCACCTCGGCCGCACCTGCATCCGCTGCAACTGGTGTACGGCGGCAGGCAGCGAGGGCGCGCAGGGTTGCACGATCAACCCGGCGGCCTATCGCGAGCGGCTGTGGGGGCAGTTCGACCCGGCACCTGAGACCAAGCGGGTTGTTGTGATCGGCGGCGGTCCGGGCGGTATGGAAGCGGCAAGGGTGGCTGCGCTGCGCGGCCATTCGGTAATGCTGTTTGAGGCGCGGGAGCAGCTTGGCGGCGCGCTGGCGCTCTGGGCCAAGCTGCCGGGGCGTGAGAATTACGGCACGGCGATCGGCTGGTGGGCGGGTGAGCTGGACCGTCTGGGAGTCGAAGTGCGGCGCGGCTGCGCTGCGGATGCTGAAGCTGTGCTGGCTCTTGAACCCGATGCCGTGCTGGTTGCGACAGGCGCTACCTGCAGTCCCGGCGGACGTTCGATCACCGCCGATGCCGATATGCCCGGCCACGATCTGCCGCACGTCTTCCGGCCCGAGCAAGTGTTGCTCTCCGGCGCCACGCCAAAAGGCCGTGTCATTGTTGTCGATGGCGAGGGCTATCACGCCAGCACCGGCCTTGCCGAAATGCTGGCGAGCGCGGGCAGCCAGGTGCTTTATGTCACCGCGGGCTTCACGCCGATTTCGCAGCGCGTGGCAGACAGCTTTGAAGGCCGCCATGTGATCCAGCGGATGAAGCAGGCCGGGGTGAACTTCGCCCCAGCCACCTGGGTGCGCCGGATCGAGCGCGATGCAGTTGTGCTCTACGATGTCCACACCGGAGTGGAACGCCGCGAACCTGCCGATGGCGTGGTGCTCGCCACAGGCCGGGTGCCGCAGGATAGCCTTGCGCGCGCATTGGAGGGCAGGGTGGCTCAGCTCTTCACCATCGGCGATGCGCTCTCCGCCCGGATGTTCGCCGCGGCGACCTTCGAAGGCCACCGCTTTGCCCGCCTGATCGGTGAGCCCGATGCCCCCGCCAGCTTCGCCGAGGCCTTCTTCGCCAGCGATGATCCGGCAACCTTCCCATTCCCCGCAGACATTCCGCGCCGTTAATTTCGTTCATCCGGCCTTCATGTTTACAGACGTAGTCGATTACGTGTGTAAACGTTGGGAGAGTCGGAATGGCCGGGGAACTGCCTGAGGTAGGAGAGCGCATTACCGAAGCCGAACTGGCGGTGATGGAGGCGCTCTGGCTGCGCAGCCCGCTAAGCGCCACTGATGTTGCCGATGCAGTAGGCAAAGCGCGCGGCTGGGGGTTGGCGACGGTCAAGACACTGCTCTCGCGCCTGGTATCCAAGCAGGCGATTGCCACCGAGCCGCAAGGGCGCCGCTTCCTATACACGCCGCTCATCGAACGCAGTGACTATCTCGGCGGGGAATCGAAGCGGTTGGTCGATAGGCTGTTTGGCGGCCGCGCCGCGCCGCTATTCGCTTATCTGGCCGAGACCGAGGCCCTGTCAGACACCGACATCGCCGAGATCGAAGCTCTGCTGAAGGGACTCAGGCAGGAGGAGGGCAAATGACCTGGCTCACCGATACGCTGATCGTCACCGGACTGCTCATTGCCGCCGTCCTGCTGCTACGCCGCCCGGTCGCGCGGCTGTTTGGAGCGCAGACGGCCTATGCGCTGTGGCTGCTGCCCCTGCTGCGACTGATCCTGCCACCGCTTTCCTTGCCCGCAAGCTGGGCACCGGTTGAAGCCGCCAGCACTGCAGCGCAAACCTACGTGGTGTTCGCCGATACGGCCGCACCGCCGGTTGCCGCTGCGCCGGTCTGGACGTGGCTGGAGGTGTTATCGCTGGTCTGGCTGGCAGGATGCCTGGCCTTCATCATCTGGCGTGCGGTTACCTATTTCGCCATGCGCCGCAGCCTGTTGGCGGGCGCGGAGACGGTCGGGGGAGCGGGCAAAGTGCGGCTGGTTGAATCGCCCGCTGTCGCTGCGCCGGTTGCCTTTGGCGTGTTCGACAAGGTGGTGGCGCTGCCGCCCGGCTTCATGGGCTGGAGCGATACCAAGGCGCGCGATCTCGCGCTGGCGCATGAACTGGAGCACCACGCCGGCCACGATCTGCTGATCAACATCGCCGCGCAGCCGCTGCTCGCGCTGCACTGGTTCAATCCGCTCGCCTGGGCCGGATGGCGGGCCATGCGCCGTGATCAGGAGGCAGCCTGTGATGCCCGCGTTCTGGCCGGGCAGGGCGGAGAGGTGCGCGCCGACTATGGCCGCCTGATTGCCAGTCTGGCCGGTGGCCCGCGCCTGGCACTAGCCGCGCCTATGGCCTGTCCTGTGCTGGGAGAGAAATCGATAATTCATCGCCTGAGGAGTCTGACTATGCCTGAAACGACTGTTCGCCGCCGCCGCCTTGGCCTCGGCCTGATTGCCGGTGCGGCGCTTGCCCTGCCGCTCACCGCGACCATTGGCTATGCTGCTCAGGAAGCGGCTCCCGCAGCGCCAACTCCGCCCGAGATGCCCGCCGCTCCAGCAGCCCCCGATGGCAAACACGTCGAAAAGCGGGTGATGATCATCCACCATACTGACGGTGCGCATGACCCCGCCAAGATGAAGACCCGCACCATCACGCGCGATGGCAAGACCTTCACCATCACCACCGACGAGGATCTGACTGACGAACAACTCGATGCCAAGCTGGCCGAGCTGGATAAAGGCGGAACGATGGTGATGGTGCGCCATGATGGTCCAGTTCCGCCTGATGCACCCGGCACCTCCCACAGCGAAATTCGCCGGATCATCATCAACAGCGCCGATGGCAAGGCGAACCACGAAGCCATGGCCATGGCTATGGCTCAGCATGGCGGAGCCATGGCGTGCAGCGACAAGGACGGGACCGCCACGGTGGTGACCAACGAAGGCGCTGGCGATGGCAAGGGCCACATGGTCAAGGTCAAGATCTGTTCGATGGCCCATGCCGAAAAGTCGGCGCTTTCGGGTCTGAAAAGCGCTCGTGATCGGCTGGCCAACGATCCCAAGCTGCCCGCCAATGTCCGCGACGAAGTGCTGAAGTCGCTCGACGAGGAAATTGCGAAATTGTCCAAGGCCGGTTGACAGCCCCCACCGACCGAAAGGCAGGCGGCGAGAGTGGATTGATCCGCTCTCGCCGCTAGCCGTTTTGCGGTTCGTCGATTTTGGCTTCCCATATCTCCATTTATCGATAGAAATGCACAACTCATCGCAGGAGTAAGCATTTATGGCCGAGCACAACAGGCGCGAGCGATCGCCGGGAATAAAGCTGTTGTTTGTCGCATTGATCGGTCTGGTGCTCACTGTGCCGCTGATGATGATCTATGCGCTGGTCTATGACCGGCAGAATCAGGCGCAGACTGCGCAGGCCGAAATCAACGCCGGTTGGGGCGGGGCGCAGGTTGTCGCCGGGCCGCTGATCGTCGTTCCCTTCCGCACGACCGAGACGCAGACCGAAACTGTCGATGGCCGTCAGGTAAGCCGCGCGGTGGAGGTGGAGAAGCTGTTCTATATCTCGCCGACCGAAAACAAAGTGGCGACGCAGGTCGATCCCGAGGCGCGAGTGAAATCGATCTATCGCTCGGTCCTCTACACCGCGCAGATCAAGGGTGCGGCCAAGTTTACCCTGCCTGCCGATCTTACGCGCTTTGGTGTTACCCGCGAGCGGCTGATGTGGGACCGGGCGGAGCTGCGCATGGGCGCGTCCGATGCGCGCGGCCTGACGACGGGCGGCACGCTCAGCGCCAATGGCAATCCGCTGAGCGTCCAGCCGGGCAAGGGTCCCGGCGCGTCGAACGGGCAGGGCTTCTTTGCCTTCCTGCCGTGGGACGGACAGGGCGATCTGACCGTCGACTATAGCTATGGCCTGCGCGGCGCGCGTTCGCTCAGCCTGGTTCCGCGCGGTGGCTCGACCACTTGGGATGTAACATCCAGCTGGGCCAGCCCGAGCTTCAACGGGGCCTTCCTGCCTGAAAAGCGCGATGTCACCGACAAGGGTTTTACCGCGCATTATCAGGTCGACAAGCTGGCACTGGGTCAGCCGCCGGTGGGGCTGGAGGACTATGGCGCACCCGTACTAGGAACCAAGTTTGAGTTCCGTGAAGCCACTTCTTCAGATGCGGTTGCTGCGAACATTGCTCCGTCAGCAGGCAACATCTCCGCCGGCGGCGCAGCGGAGAACATAACTGGTTCCAGTCTCGCGATCAGTGTTGATCTGATCGAGCCGGTGAACCTCTATTCCAAGGTTGATCGTGCGGTGAAGTATGGCTTCCTGTTCATCGGCTTCACTTTCCTCGCCTTCCTGCTTTTCGATGTTGTCGGCGGGGCGCGGGTGGCGGCGGCGGAATATTTGCTGACCGGCGCGGGCCTCGTGCTGTTCTTCGTGCTGCTGCTGGCCTTTGCCGAGGTGATTGGTTTTACCGGGAGCTATGTTTTCGCATCTGCAGCGATTATTGGCCTGCTCTCGGCCTATAGCGCCGCAGTGCTGAAAAGCTGGAAGCGCGGGCGCTTTGTCGGTGCTTTGCTGGTCGGGCTCTATGCCCTGCTGTTCGTACTGCTCAACCTTGAGGCATGGTCGCTGGTGATCGGTTCGGTGCTGCTCTTCGTGGCGCTCGCGGGCGTGATGTACACCACGCGCAATGTCGATTGGAGCGCGGTCGGGCGGAAGGAAGAGGCGGCCGCCTGACACAATGCGGGGACACGGTATTCCGTGTCCCCTTGTATGCAGAATAGGGGACACCGAATACGGTGTCCCCGGTTGTACTTTACCGCCACCGCAGCCGATCGGGGGTCAGCTGGTCCAGCCGGGTGACCCCCATCAGCTTCATGTCACGGACGATCTCTTCCTGCAGGATGCCTATGGCCCGCTCAACCCCGGCCTGGCCCGCAGCTGCCAGCGCATAGAGGTAAAGCCGTCCGCCGCTGGCGCAGGTCGCTCCGGCGGCGAGGCTTTTCAGCACATGGGTGCCGCGCCGCACGCCGCCATCGCAGATGATCTCGATCTCGCCGCCGACCGCATCTACGATCTCGCGTAGCTGGTCGAAGGGCGCGCGGCTGCCGTCGAGCTGGCGGCCGCCGTGGTTCGAGATCATGATCGCATTGGCGCCGATCTCGACCGCGCGGCGGGCATCCTTGGCGCTCATCACACCCTTCAGGCAGAAGGTGCCGCCCCAATCCTGCCGGATCCGAGCCGCCATATCCCAATCGAGCGACTGGTCGAGCATGTCGGTGAAATAGCCCTGGATCGAGATCGACTGGCTGGTGCCCGCGCTGACGTGGGTATCGAGATTGGGCAGGCGGAATTTCTCGCGCAGCAGGTAATCCAGCGCCCAGCGCGGCCGAACCGCGTAGGAGAGGAGTGACGAGGGCGTGAACTTCGGCGGTGAGGAAAAGCCGCTGCGCAGGCACCGTTCGCGCTTTCCGCCGACGATGGTATCGACGGTCAGCGTCATGCAATCGAACTTGGCTTCCTTGCAGCGCTCGATCATTGATGTGTTCAGCCCCTTGTCCTTGTGGACATAGAGCTGGAACATCTTGGGGTTTGACCCCATCGCCCCGACTTCCTCGATCGACACCGTGGCGAGGCTGGAAATGCCGAACCACAGTCCGAATTTCTCCGCAGCCGCCGCAACGGCGCGCTCGCCCTGCCAGTGGAACACGCGCTGGAGGGCAGTAGGGGATAGGATAATCGGCAGGGCACTTTTGCGGCCGAGCACGGTGATCGATGTGTCGATTTCGGCAACCCCGGCCAGCACATCGGGAACCAGATCGCAACTGCTGAAGGCGTCGGTATTGCGCGCCTTGGTCAGCTCGTCATCGGCAGCGCCATCGATGTAATCGAACACCGGCCACGGCAGGCGGCGGCGGGCAAACTCGCGGAAATCCGCGATGTTATGGCAATCAGAAAGGCGCACCGGGGACCTAGCGCCGTTTACGCTTGCGCGAGGTCTTGGCAAGTTCAGGCTCAGTCGCCTTGGCCGCTTCCGCAGCTCTGGCGGCGGCTTCCTGCTTTTCCTTGTTCTTGGGATCGGCTGCAGCTTGTTCGGCAAGCACGCGCGCGGCGTCTTGTACCGATGCCGGGCGTGCCGGATAGGCACAGCCGCGTTGCAGACCCACGCCCTTCAGAAACCCGCGCCGGGCATTACCTGCCAGAATGGCCGCGCGCATCTTGCGATCCTGCGCGCTGGCCCCCGAAACCTCGCGGATCACGCCGCGAAAGGGGATGAAGGCCCCGACCACCGACTGCGCCACGCGGCCAGCCTGCATTTTGGAGTTTGCGGCGGCGGCGAGGTCGATATCGTCGCCGATCACCTTGTCCATTTCGATCACCGCCGCCGAGAGACTGGCGCAAGAGCCAAGCCCGGTGAGATCATAGGGCTTTTCCTGAGCAGTGATCAGCAGCGGCGGGATTTCGGTCTTCTTGATGTTGAGATCGTTGATCGGTGTTGCCGCCACGTCCTTGGCGCTCACGTCCTGCTGGATCACCGCCTTTTCCGGCGCGGCGACCTTGGCTTTGTCCTCCGCGCCAACAGGGCTGGCGATCAGGACCGAGACGGTGAGAAACAGGGGCAGGCGGTTCATCAATCTACCTCTTCATGTCAGCAAAGGTATCGCAGGCGTCTTCGTTGCCACTTTCCAGACCCTTTTTGAGCCATGCCATGCGCTGGGCGCTCGATCCGTGGGTGAAGGCGGCTTCGACGGGGCGCTGGCCGGCATTCTTCATCAGGGTGTCATCGCCAATCTGGTGCGCCGCATTCAGCCCGCTTTCCATGTCGCCGGGTTCCAGCCTGTCACGGTTCCGCGCAGCCCAGACCCCGGCATAGCAATCGGCCTGCAGTTCAAGCCGGACCGACAGCTGGTTGGCCGCGCCCGAATTGCGTTCCTGCAGGTTGCGCACCTGATCCGAAGTGCCGAGCAGGTTCTGGATGTGGTGGCCATATTCATGGGCAATCACATAGTCGCGGGCGAACTGGCCATCGGCGCCAAGCTCCTGCTCCATCTGGCGGTAGAATTCGGTGTCGAGATAGATGCCCTGATCGGTCGGACAATAGAACGGACCCATTGCCGACTGCGCCGCGCCGCAGCCCGAGCGGCCCGACTGCGAATAGAAATGCAGCGTCGGCCGCTTGAAATCGATGTTCGATCCCTTGAACAGCGGTCCCCAGGTCTTGTTGAGAGAAGACAGCGCGTTGCACGATTCAAGGCTGGCCTTGTCGATCTTGCAGCTTTCCGCCGCGGTTGTTCCGCCTTGTGCCTGCTGTTCCTGCTGGCCGGGCAGGGGGCCGCCTGCGCCGCCCTGCATCTGCCCGAGCAACTGGCTGGGATCGGCCTTGAAAACGAACACCGCGATCAGGATCAGCACAATCGTGCCGCAGCCCAGCTTGCCGCCGCCCAGGGGCAGGGGAAAGCCGCCACCGCCGCCGGATTGCCCGCGCTGATCGTCAACCTCAACCTCATTGGGATCGAATTCATCAAGGCGCATCGCCAACTCCCCATCTTGATGGCTGGACAGTACGACCCTGCACAGCGAAAGCATGCTTCTGTCAAAACCAACCGCCGGAGTCGATAATGTTTCTCAAAGGAAAGCGCGCACTGATCACTGGATCGACCTCCGGGATTGGTCTTGCTGTGGCACGGTCTTTGCGCAGCGAAGGTGCAGAGGTCGTCTTGTCGGGTTTCGGTGAACCTGCGGTCATTGCCGGGCTTTGCGCAGAACTGGATGCTATCCACGTGCCGGGTGACCTGTCTCAGCGCGCAGGGGTTGAGGCGTTGATGGCCGGGGCGGGGGACGTCGACATCCTCGTCAACAATGCCGGGATGCAGCACGTTTCCCCGATCGAGAGCTTTCCGGTCGAAAAATGGGATCAGGTGATCGCGCTCAACCTGACTGCGGCCTTTGATACCTGCCGCCTCGCTATTCCCTATATGAAGCGCGCAGGCTGGGGGCGGATAATCCAGGTGGCAAGCGCCCATTCGCTTACCGCATCGCCGTTCAAGGCCGCCTATGTTGCGGCGAAACATGGCCTTGCGGGCCTGACCAAGACCATCGCGCTGGAACTGGCGCGGGACAACATCACCGCCAATTGCATCAGCCCGGGCTATGTCTGGACCCCGCTGGTCGAAAACCAGATTCCGGACACCATGGCGGCGCGCGGCATGACGCGTGAGCAGGTGATCGAGGACGTGATGCTCGTGCGCCAGCCGACGCGCCAGTTCGTCCAGCCATCAGACCTTGGGGCAATGGCGCTGTTCCTGTGCAGCGATGCCGCGGCGCAAATTAACGGCGCCAATATGTCGATGGATGGCGGCTGGACGGCAGAGTGATCCACGACCGTTACCAATCAGCAACATAGCGGGAAATTCGGGCAAGGGGACTTGCCCAGCGGTCGTGCGGGGTATCTAAAGGCTCTGCGATGAGGCGATTGTCAGGCACGACGAACCGTTTAATGGCGCTTACCTGCGCTGCGCTGATTTGTGCCCAGTTTCCGGCACTTGCTGCGCCAAAGCGCGACAAGGTGCTGGAAAATTCACTCGCCGCCCATATCGCGACTCTTGCCAGCGATGATTTCGGCGGGCGCGAACCCGGAACGGATGGCGAAGCGAAGACGTTGCGCTATCTGGCCAAGCAGTGGTTTGATGCCGGGTTGGTTTCGGGAACCAATGATCCCGGCCATGACTGGTTCGCGCCGGTTACCTTGGTCGCGCGAGAGCCATCCTCTTCGACAGCGATCTTCCTGCGCAAGGGCAAGCGGCTGACGCTGGCGGCCGCCGATGTTCTGATGCTGACTTCGGGCAAGCGCAGCCTGGTTGAGAACGCACCGCTGCTTTTCGTTGGCAACGGACAAGTCACGCTCAGCCGTAACGAGCTGGCGGGGCGGGTGGCGGTGCTTCTGGCCGGGGCGTCGGACGATGGTTCGCGCCAGAATGCGCTGCTCAAAGCAGGGGCAGGGGCGGTGCTGACCGTACTCGATGGCGACCGCTCGATTGCCGAGGTTACGGCGCGCCGGAAGCGCAACGGCTATGCCCTGGGCACCGATCTGATCGGCGGCGATCTGGAAGGCTTTGTGACTGCCAGCGCCTTTGCCCAGCTTCTCGCCAATGGCCCGCAGGGGCTTGCTGCGCTGGAGGCAGAGGCGAAGGCAGCGGGCTTCGCGCCCCACGCGCTTGACCTGTCTGCAACGCTCGAAGCTACCACCCGCGAAACTACGATCCGGACGCACAACCTGATCGGCAAAATCGAAGGCAAACGACCGGAAGCCGGCGCTATCCTCTACCTGGCTCACTGGGACCATTTCGGCACCTGTGCCGTGCCGCCAGCCGAGCATCTGATCTGCAACGGTGCGATCGACAATGCCAGCGGGCTGGCGGTGCTGACCGAAGTCGCGCGCCGGGTTTCGCGGCTGCCGCAGCCAGACCGCGATATCTATTTCCTTGCAACAACTGGCGAGGAACTGGGCCTGCTCGGCGCTCAGGCTTTCGCCGAAAACCCGCCGATCCCGCTCAAGTCAATTGTCGCCGCGTTCAACATAGACTCGGTGGCGATTGCCCCGGCGGGCGGTCCTTTCGCGATAGTCGGCAAAGGCATGACGGCACTTGATCCCGCCATCGCCGCTGTGGCGAAGGCCGACAAACGCAAGCTGGTCGATAGCCTTGCCGCCAATGCCTATGTCAAACGGCAGGATGGCTGGGCGCTGTTGCGCCATGATGTGCCGGCGGTGATGGTCACCACAGCTTATGGCGATATCACCCGCATGGAGCGTTACTTCGATACCGACTACCACCGGCCAACCGACATTTCGAAGCCGAGCATCGAGCTGGGCGGGGCGGCGGATGATGTTGGTTTCCTGGTAACGCTGGGCAAATATTTTGCCGATCCCAAGCGCTATCCTTCGCCGAGTTCTAAGTAGAGCCCAGAAAGGCATCCATCGCGGCGTTGACTGCTTCGGGCTCTTCCCAGATCACGAAATGGCCGCAGCCGTGCACCGGATAGAGCGTCATGTTCGGGACGATCGCGTCCATGCCATCCAGATTGCATGCCGGCAGCGCCAGATCGTCCATCGCCCAGATCACCAGCGTGGGGATGGTCAGCGGCGGTAGCGGCGGATCCTGCCAGCCATCGGGCAGGCCGAACGGCTCATCCATCGACGGGACGACAACGGGGCTGGCGCGATACCAGTTTAGCATGGCGAAAGCGGCATCGCGGTCTTGCCAATCGGCGAACTGGGCATCGCGCACTTCGGGTTCGAGCTTGCTCGAGCGTTCCCACTTCACTGCCTTCAGCAGCAGGCCGCCAAGCCCGTGTTCGCGCACCAGAGCATCGTTGGCGGGATCGCGGAACTCGCGCATATACTGGCTGGCAGCTCGCTGGACCGGATCGGTGCACAGCAGCTTCTGGAACAGCGCTGGATGCGGCGCATTGGCGATCACGGCGCGGGTGACCTTGCCGCTGGCCTGCCCGGCAAGGGCCACGCCCCAGGCAATCGCGCCGCCCCAATCGTGGCCAACAATGGTGAAGCTTTCCACACCCAGCACTTCGGCGAGCTGGAAGATGTCGCCGATCAGTTTGCCGGGTTCATAGTCCGAAACCGCGGGCGGCTTTGACGATCCGCGATAGCCGCGCTGATCGGGGGCGATGCAACGATAGCGGCCTGACAGGTGGGCGATCTGGTGCCGCCAGGTGCGGTGGCTCTCGGGAAAGCCATGGAGGAAAATCAGCACCGGCGCATCGCGCGGGCCCTCATCGATGTAATCGAGTTCGATGCCGGAGGGCAGCTTGGCACGCAGCATCATTCGCTCCTCGTCAGGGGGCGTTCGGGAATGGGGATCCATTCCTTCTCGTCACCCGGAACCTTGGGGAAGCGCCCTTCGGTCCAGTCTGCCTTGGCCTGTTCGATCCGTTCACGGCGCGAGCTGACGAAGTTCCACCAGACGTAGCGCTTGGTCTTGAACGCCTCGCCGCCGAGCAGCATTACCCGCCCGCCGCTGTCCGATGACAGCCGCATCACTGCGCCGGGGGCGAGCACGGCGAGGGTGTAAAGCGAGAGCGGCTGGCCATCGATAGAGGCCTCACCGCCCACCAGCATCACGGCGCGCTCATCAGCCTCGGCATCGATGGGCAGCGAACCCGTCGGGCCGAGCACGATGTCGGCATAGATCGTTGGCGAATGGCAGGTGGTTGCTGCCGTCTTGCCCCACAGCGACCCCATGATCACCCGCGCTGAAACGCAGGCATCTTCGACCAGCGGCAAATCCTTGCGCGATTCAAAGGCGGGATCGATCTCCTCCTTGCCATCGGGCAGGGCAAGCCATGTCTGCATGCCATAGAGCTTTGGCCCTGCAGCGCGCTCCTCGGCAGGAGAGCGTTCGGAATGGACGATGCCGCGCCCTGCCGTCATCAGATTGACCTGTCCGGGCCGGATCGTTGCGAAGGAACCGATAGAATCGCGGTGATCGATCGCGCCTTCAAACAGCCAGGTTACCGTCGCAAGGTTGATGTGCGGATGCGGGCGCACGTCCATCGCGTCGCCCAAGGCAAGCTGGGCCGGGCCGAACTGGTCGACGAAGATGAACGGCCCCACCATCGTCCGCCCCGGCGAAGGCAACACCCGACGCACCTGAAAGGCACCAAGATCGTGCGTGACCGGCGTGATGGACTGGATCACGCTCATCTCAATCGTCCTTCTTCTGGCCGATCCTCCGTGCTGCTTCGAGCAGTTCGGTGGGGAACATCGCGACGATGGTGGAATTGTGCTCCACGCCGATCTCGCTCAGCGTTTGCAGGCGGCGCAGTTCGAGCGCGCCGGGCACTTCGCCGATCACCCGGGCGGCATTGGCGAGCGTCTTTGAAGCCTCGCTCTCACCCTCGGCCTTGATGATCCGGGCGCGCTTTTCGCGGATCGCCTCGGCCTCGCGGGCAATGGCGCGCTGCATCTGCTCGGGGATATCGAGGTCCTTGATCTCCACCGCATCAACCGCAACGCCCCACTGCTGCACCGTACTGCCGAGCAGTTCGAGCAGCCGCGCGTTGATCGAGGTGCGATCTTTCAGGATCAGGTCCAGCTCGCTCTGGCCGATGGCATCGCGCAGGCCCGTTTCGGCGGCCTGAATCACCGCACTGGTCCAGTCCATCACCGTGGTGACCACCTTGGCGGCATCAACAGCGCGGAACCAAAGCACCGCATTGATCTTCACCGCCACGCCGTCCCGCGTCACGGTTTCCTGCGTGGCGAGCGAATAGGTGATGACGCGAAGGTCAATCTTCACCACCCGTTCTATCAGCGGGATCAGCCAGAACCACCCGGGCCCTTTGGTCTCTTTCAAACGCCCGAGCCGGAACACCACGCCGCGTTGGTATTCCTGATTGATGCCGAAGCTTTTCAGCGCCAGCACGACGGCGATCACGAAGAGGATGAAACCGAAGCTGGAAAAAATTGCGGGCATGGGATGCTCCTATTTGCGGCGCCTATTCGCCGGGCGCCTTTGCCTTGATGGCGAGAGCATGGACCCGCTGGCCGGGAATGTCACCCAGCGCGGCGTTGACCATGCGCTGGCGCTGCAGGCGGGATTGGCCGGTGAAAGCCGCGCTCTCGATCTCGACGGTAAAGTGCGATTCGCCGCTGCCGTCATCACCTGAATGGCCGTGGTGGCGCGCGCTGTCGTTGATCACGGCGAGGGTGGTGGGGGCGAAGGCGGCCTTGAGCAGCGCTTCGATTTCTTGTGCGAGTGGTCCGGACATTTTGTCTCCTTGGGCTTCACTTCTAGCGCATCCGTTGCCATGTGCCATCCGGTGAATCATGATCGTTTCCATGGCCGCATAAGGGACTCCCGTCGCGACTGCGATTGGGCTGGCTGCGAAGAGCGCGGCGAATTCCGCGCGCCCGGTGGTCGTTCAAGCGGCTTTGACGGGCCGGGCGATTACCGCTGGTTCTGCCTCGATCACGTCCGCGAATTCAACGCGGCCTATGATGCGTTCAAAGGGATGACCACTGAGGAAATCTGGGCGGCGCAATCGCCGGTCTCGGGCTGGGAGCGCGAAACCCGCGCCTTTAACCCCACTGCCGGGATCGATGCCGCACCGCGCTGGGCCGATTATGCCGATCCGCTGGAAGCCATTTCCGCGCGGGCAAGGGCGCGCAAGCCGGCCGAGCGCAAGGACGGACGCTCGATCTCACCGGACGAACGGAGGGCTTTCGATCTGCTTGGCCTGAAGCTGGATTCGGATCTGCGGGCACTTCGCAGCCGCTATTCGGAACTGGTTCGCCGCTATCACCCGGATCGTAACGGCGGTGATCGCAGCTTCGAAACGCGGCTTCAGGGGGTGGTCGAAGCCTACCAGTTGCTGCGGAAGTCGCCGGTGTTTGTTTGAAGGCCTAGTCGGCTTCGCACAAGGCCACCAACTGATCGGCGCAGGCGCCCCAGCCTTGTTCGAAGCCCATATCGGCGTGCTGCTTTGCTGCTTCTTCGTTCCAGTGCCGGGCGCGGGCGGTATAGCGGGTGCCGCTGCCCTCGGCTTCGACTGACCAGATGCCGATCATGAACGGACCGGCAGGCTCCAGATCACCGACGATGGCATCGGTAAAGGCAAAGCGGTGGCCTTCATCCCAGGCGATGACCATGCCGGGATTGGGGTGAACTTCACCATCGGGACCATACATGGTGCAGGAGGAAACCCCGCCTGCGCGGCGCTCCAGCGGGCGGAATTCGGCGCGCCACGGCTTGGGGCACCACCATTCCTCAATGCGGTTGGCCATCACGTCCCAGACCTTGGCTGGTGGGGCGGCGATGAAGCGGGTTACGCTGAGTTCGTTCATGGCAAATCTCCTAGTCGCGGTCTGGTGCGCCAAGCGGGAAAAAGGCCCGGAACGGCCGCGCCGCCTCGATGCAGCGCGAAACGGCAGGCAGGGCATTGAGCTGCGCGCGCCAAGCCTTCAGGCGGGGGTAGGCGTCGGTGATCTGCTCGACCCAATCGGCATAGAACAGGCTGGGCGCAGCGGCGCATTCGATCAGGGTGATGTGGGCGGGTGCATGGTAGGAATGCTCCAGCCAGCTCTCGAGCCACGCATAGGTGCGGTGCAGCTTTGCGCGCACATCGTCAAGCACCGCAGGATCGGGCGCGCCGGGATGGCGGATCGCCTCGCTCACTGCCGCCTGTATCACGTTCATCACACTGAGATCAAACACCCGGTCGAGCATTCGCACGGCAATCGCCGCGTCGGGATCATCCGGGATCAAAGGGACGTCAGAGGGGAAGTGGAGCGAGAGGTATTCGACAATGCATGTGGCTTCGAAAATCACCGTGTCATCGTGGTCCAGTACCGGGAACTGCCCCAATGGCCCCGCCTGCGCGTGAACGAAGGTCCAGTTCGGGCAAGACTCCGGGTTTTCGGTGGCGAGGATGCGGAAATCATAGTCGAGCCCCAGCGCATGCAGCGCGATCTGCGCCTTCCATGTGTAGGACGAGAAGGGGTGGCCATAGAGGGCAAGCATCGCCTAATCCCCCCGCACGGCCGCCTCGATCGCGGCGACGTCGATCTTCTTCATTCCCATCATGGCCTTGAAGGCTCGGCCCGCTGGCTCGCCGCCTGCTATCATCGCATCGGTGAGCGCCTTGGGGGTGATCTGCCAGGAAATGCCCCACTTGTCCTTGCACCAGCCGCACTGGCTTTCCTGCCCGCCGTCGCTCGTGATCGCATTCCAATAGCGGTCGGTCTCCTCCTGATCGGCGGTGGAGACCTGAAACGAGAATGCCTCGGTGTGTTTGAACACCGGCCCGCCATTGAGGCCGATGCAGGGCAGGCCGAGCACGGTGAAGTCCACCGTCAGCGCGTCGCCCTTCTTGCCGTCGGGATAGTCACCCGGCGCGCGGTGGACGGCGTTGACCTTGCTGTTGGGAAAGGTGGCGGCGTAAAAGTTCGCGGCCTCTTCGGCGGTGCCTTCAAACCACAGGCATAGGATAGCATGCGTCATTTCCGCATCTCCTCAATCAAAGCGTTGTCGATGGTCTTTGCGGCCTTGTAAGCCTCGCGTGCTTGCAGCCGCTCGGCATAGGCAACGAAGGCTGGCTCGGGCGGGATCGAGCCGAAGGTGAGGCCCCAGTCCACCTGACTGCCGACATAGACATCGGCCATGGTGAAGCGATCCCCGCAGACGAAAGCGCTGCCGGTGAAGTGGCCTTCCAGCGTGCCCAGCGTGCGTTCGAAACTGCCAAAGCCGACCATGCCTGCGCGGCCTTCCGGTACTTCCCAGCCCATCGACTTGCCGACAATCGCCTGCTCGACCGGCCCGGCGGCAAAGAACATCCAGCGGTAATAGTCAGCCATTTCGGCGTCGTTAGGCAAAAGGTTTGCTTGCGGGTGCATCTCGGCCAGATAGGCGCAGATCGCCGCGCATTCGGTTACCACGCGGTCAGTGCCGTTGTCGTGGTGGATGATCGTCGGCACTTTACCCATCGGGTTGGCCTTGGCGAGGGCAGGGGGGCGATTGGCCCAGTCGACGATGACCTGTTCGTAATCGGCGCCAGCCTCATGCAAGGCCCACCGGGCAATCTGGCCGCGCGACATGGGGTGGGTAAAGAATGTGTAGGCGGCCATGGGGTCAACTCCGTTCAAACAAACGAGAACATAAAAAGAACATTACCTCTTGAGTCAACCGGGCTTTTGCCCGACCAGCGCAAAGCTCGCGCCTTGCGGGTCCATGCCGTTGATGATCCAGTCACCGCCGGGCACTTCCTGCGGGCCGTGGAACACCTGCCCGCCATTCGCCTCAACCGCAGCTTTGGCCGCCATGATGTCGGGCACGCGGATGTAGTAATTCCAGCCAGCCACCGGCACATGGGGAGGCTTTTGCATCATCGCACCGATGCCTTCGCCGTGGAAGTCGATGAAGCAGTAGTCGCCCATGTCGCCCATCGGCATCGAGCTATTGAATTCGAAGTTGAAATGCTTGGCATAGAACACTTTGGCCGCATCGAGATCGGTCGTGTAAAGTTCATTCCACGAAACGTGCTGCGGCACCCAGCGGTCATAGGCATCGCTTGAGGCATCGGGATCATCCGCTGGCGGGGTGGGGGTCATGACGTAGAACGGCACGCCTTGCGGGTCGGTCACCATGGCGAAGCGGCCGACGCCTTCCATATTTGTGGCGGGCATATAGACCCGGCCGCCATCGGCCGTGATCGCCGCGACCTTGGCATCGACATCGGCGGTGTAGAAATAGGCGACCCAGGCTGGATGGGCACCGCCTGCCAGCATTTCAGGCGTCAGTCCCATCATTCCGCCGGTCATCCCGCCATCGCTGCGCTGGATGTGGCGATAGTCCATGCCGCTGGCTGCGGCATTGGCGCTGCTATCTACCGTCCATCCGACAACCGCGTTGTAAAATGCTGCCGAAGCCCCGGCGTCGGGTGTCATCAGTTCGTACCAGATGAAGCTGCCTTCCGGATTAGTCATCGCTTTATCCTTTCAGTTCAAGAACCGGCGAAAATCCGCCGAAAATCATGCGTTTGCCGTCAAATGGCGGGGGATTTTTCACCGGGTCCCAAGCGGGGTCGTTCATCACCTCGGGGCTGTGCATCCTGGCATAGCCGGCATCGCGGGTTTCCTTGTCGGGCCATTCGATCCAGCTGAACACGACTGTCTCGTCATCGGTGGCCTGCACCGCGCGGTAAAAGTCGGTGAGCTTGCCTTCGGGCACATCGTCGCCCCAGCATTCCATCACGCGCGTCGCACCCCATTCGAGGAACTTGCTGTCCACGCTTTTGGCGCAATCGATGAAGGCCTGTTTGTTGGCTTTGGGAACAGCGATTACGAAACCGTCGATATAGGACATGGGTCAGTCTCCCTGTTTCTTAGCGCCTTTGAACAGCGCGACGAGGGCCATCGCGTGGCCGTGGCCAAGGCCGAATTCTTTCTTCAGTGCGGCAACGATAGCCATGGCTTTCACCCCGTCTGCCAGTCCGGAGCCATTGCTGAAGCCCTTTTCTGCCGCCCACTTACGGAAATCGGCAGGCGACTTGCCGGTCTTGGTCTGAATGTTGTCCAGATAGGCTTGGAAGCTCATTGCAGGATCCTGTCCTCATCCACATTGAAAAGCATGGAAAAATAGCGCCGCAGGTGACCGAGTTGTTCACGTGCGATCTCGGCGCACATCTCGCCATCCTGAGTTTTGGCGAGGACGAATGAACCCTGGATGACGGTCTGGACGTGGCGGGCGAGGCTGGCGGCGCTGGTGCCCTTTACCCCGCGCTGGGCGATGGCTGCCGCAAGGTCTGCTTCAAGCGCTGCGGCGTTGCCCATGATGCTCGCTTCGCAGGCGACGCGGATCGCGGCGGAGGAACGGAATGCTTCCTGCACCATGGTTCCGGCCACACAGGAAAAGCCCTCAACCGGGCCACCGATCAGCGCGAGCCGGAAGTCGATGTAGCCGAGCACCCGGTCCACCGGATCGGCGTGGTGGTGATAGGGGGCTGCGGCGAAGAAGGCCGAGGTGCTGGCCGACCAGTATTCCGCAGCCGCAACGCCGAGCGCTTCCTTGCTGGGGAAGTGATGGAAGAATGCGCCCTTGGTAACGCCCGCTTCACCGCAGAGCTGGTCAACGCTGGTGGCCGAATAGCCATTGCTGCGCACCAGCTTCACCGCCGCTTCTAGCAGCTTGTCCCGTGCTGTGACCGGGGCGGGGCGGAAGGGGCGATTCGGGATCATCAAACGCAAACATACCAACTGGTCGGTATGCCGACAAGTCCTGCATGTTAACCCCTTGTTTGCTCCCGTGGTTTAACCCGCGAACATGGGATTGGGGATTACAATCAGGCGGCTTTTGGCTTTGCTTGTGCTCGCGCTGTTTGCGGGCGGTCCGGCTTTCGCTCTGGAACGTCCGATCCAGAGCTGTGCCGCCCGGCTGCTTCCGGGTGAAAATGCCTTGCAGGCCAGCGCCAATTCCGCCCGTTTCGATTGTAGTACCCGCCAGAACGATCTGGGGCCGGGTGACTTCGCGGTCCGTCTGCGCTTTGATCCGGTCACAGCCAGCGCCGATGATCCGCTTGTCCTGCATACCGGCAGCGTCTGGCAGGATGGCGAGACTGTTCATATGCTCTATGCGGATGGCAGTGAGGCAAAGCTGGAGCTCACATCCCAGACCACCTCACGCTTCCTGACGCTCGGGGCAATTCTGGAATTTCCTGTTCCCTATCGGCAAGCGGCGCTTTCCTCGATCCTGATCGAAACAAAGGGTTCGGCCAATTTGCGCGGACTGGTGATCGGGCCGCACTTGATGACCCGGTCCGAAGCCGCCCGCAGCGGCGTGATGTTCGTCTCGATCTATTCCGCCTTTGCTGGCCTCGCGGTTGCCCTGCTGATCTACAACCTGTCGCTCTGGCGCGCCTTGCGGCACCGTTTTCAGCTTCACTATTCGATGATGGTCGCCGCCTTGATCGGCTATACCTTCACCTCGTCCGGTGCGCTGCTCTTGGCCTTGCCGACAATGGCCAACAATGATCGCCTGCGGGTGAACTACATCCTGCTGGCATTTTGCGCGCTTACCGGGGTGCGCTTTGTCCGGACCTTCTTTGAACGCGAGGTGCGAGAAGACTGGCTGCGCAATGCCATCATGATCACTGGCATAGCCGTGATGCTTTCGGCACTGGCCTTCGCTGCTTTGGCGCCCTGGCATATCGGCATTCTCGACCGGATCTACTTCCTCATGATGTCGGCGCTGCTGGTCCCGATATTCCCCTTGCTGGCCTTGGCCGGATACCGCCGCGCCCGGCATTTCCCCTTGTTCATGCTGGCATGGTCAACCCCGCTGATCATAGCAGTGCTGCGCGCGGCCTATGGCTTCAACCTCGTATCCTATTCGGTGTGGCTGGATAACGGCAATCTGCTGGCGATGGCCATCGAAGCGATGTTCAGCGCGCTGCTGGTGACGGCAAGGGTGCGGGAGATAACCCAGCAGCGCGACCACGCGCTTGCCGGAGAGCAATCGGCGCGGGAACTGGCAGCCATCGATCCACTGACCGGCCTGCTCAACCGCCGCTCGTTCATCGATCAAGCTATTGGCCTGCGTTCGCGACAAACCTTGCTGCTGATCGACATCGATCATTTCAAGGTCGTCAATGACCGGCTGGGGCATGAAGCCGGTGACCGCGTGCTGGCAGCCGTCGCCGCTGCGATCGACGAATGCCGCCCGCCACGCAGCTTGGCCGTGCGGCTCGGCGGTGAGGAGTTCGGCGTATTGATCCCGCGGGCGCTGGCTGACAAGAAGTGCGCCGAGCGGCTGCTCGATGCTGTGCGCAGCGCGGCGATGCCGCAGGGCGTTACTGTGACCGTTAGTATCGGCATGTCCGAAGGGCAGGTATCAAGCGAAGACGACTGGAAACGCCTCTACCGGCTCGCCGATGCCGCTCTCTATCGCGCCAAGTCAGACGGGCGGGACCGCGCCTGCAAGGCCACCGATTTCCGCCACGCTGCATAGGCGCGGCTTTTTGCGACAAACGCGCAATCCGTATTGCAGCGGCGCGCCTCTGCCTATAGGCGCTGTCGAGCCATGACAGACATTCCAAACATCCAGGCCGGCACATCCGGCACGACCGTCCTCGAAGCGCCAGACCGCATGGTCTCGGCCCGCGAACTGTTCGGCATCGATACCGACATGATGGTTCCCGCTTTCTCCGAAGCGGACGAGCGCGTGCCCGATTTCGATGATTCCTATGTTTTCGATCCTGACACCACGCTGGCGATCCTTGCGGGCTTTGCCTTCAACCGCCGCGTGATGGTGCAAGGCTATCACGGCACCGGCAAATCAACCCACATCGAGCAGGTCGCTGCCCGGCTTAACTGGCCGTGCATCCGCATCAACCTTGATGCCCATATCAGCCGTATCGACCTGATCGGCCGCGACGCCATTGTGCTGCGCGACGGTTTGCAGGTTACCGAATTCCGCGAAGGCCTGCTGCCCTGGGCGCTGCAGCACCCCGTCGCTCTCGTGTTCGACGAATACGACGCTGGTCGCCCCGACGTGATGTTCGTGATCCAGCGCGTGCTGGAAACCGAGGGCAAGCTGACCCTGCTCGACCAGAACCGGGTGATCCGCCCGAACCCGCATTTCCGCCTGTTCGCTACGGCCAACACGGTTGGCTTGGGCGATACCAGCGGCCTCTATCACGGCACGCAGGCGATCAATCAGGGCCAGATGGACCGCTGGAACATCGTCGTCGGGCTCAACTATCTGCCAGCGCAGGTGGAAGCCGAGATCGTGCTCAAGAAATCGACCGACATCGCCGCAGATGTAGTGGCGCAGATGGTCAAGGTCGCCGAGCTGACCCGTCAGGGCTTCATCAACGGTGACATCTCCACCGTGATGAGCCCGCGCACCGTGATCACCTGGGCGCAGAACACCGCGATCTTCAAGGATCCGGGCTTCGCTTTTAGGCTTTCTTTCCTGAACAAGTGCGATGAAACCGAGCGGATGCTGGTGGCGGAATACTTTCAGCGGGTGTTTGGCAAGGACTTGCCCGAGAGCGTGGTCGGGCGGGGTTAAATCCTCCCTGCAGGGGAGGAATTACGGCACCACCAGATACTTCTCCCCCGTCGCCTTGGCATTGTAGGCCATGGCCACATCGCGGGTGAGCATTTCCTCCAGCCCGATCTTCGCCTTGTAGGTGCTGGCAAAGGTGGTGGTGAGGCCCGCGATTACCTGCATGGCAAGTTTCATCTGGCCTTCCGGACCCTGTTTGGCGAGGAAGGGGATCAGCAGCCAGCCGCTGAGGTCCCATGAAAAGCCGAAGCCGCGAGTTAGCACCGTGGGTGAAAGGTCGAGCGCGCCGTAGATGTAAACCTTCTTCGAGGCGTTGGAGCCATAGCGGCTGTATTCGGACATCGACTTTGCCGCGACCTGTTCCATCGCGGTCAGGATTGTGCTCGCCATCTTGCCGCCGCCGATGGCATCAAAGCCCATCATTGCGCCCGTGACGGCGATGGCTTCAACCAGCTGCTCCATGAAGTCCGGTTCGCTCGAGTTGACGACATGCTCGGCACCAATCGCCTTCAGGATCGCCACCTGTTCGGCCGAGCGGACCACGTTGACCAGCGGGATGCCTTCAGTCTTGCACAGCTTCACCAGCATCTGCCCCAGGTTTGACGCGGCGGCGGTGTGGACGATGCCGGTGTAGCCCTCGGCACGCATGGTCTCGACAAAACCCAGCGCGGTCAGTGGGTTGACGAAGGCCCCTGCGCCTTGCTCGGCACTGATGTGATCGGGCAGCGGAATGCAGGCGCGGGCATCGGCAATGGTGTGGCTGGCAAACATCGCCCCGCTGCGGCAGGCGACGCGCTTGCCGATCAGGCCCTGCGCATAGGCCTCTTCGCCCGCCGAGATAACAATGCCTGATCCCTCGTTGCCCACCGTCATGGTATCGCCCAGCCGCCCGGCCATGGCCTGAACCGCTGGCGCAGGCATCGGAGCGACGACTTTGCCCGGGGCATAGCTCGCGCTGGCAAGGTCAGCCGGGCCGAACAGCAGCGCCAGATCGGAGGGATTGATCGGCGCGGCCTCGATCTGCACCAGCACTTCAAAGCCCTTGGGCTCGGGGAAGGCATGGTCCTCCAGCGCGACGGTCAGCGTGCCATCGGCGGTGAGGGTAGAGGTGATCTGCTTGCCAGAAATACCCATCAGTCTTCTCCCGGATATGTTGCTTTTACGAAATACAATCCCTGCGGCGGCGCGTTAAGGCCCAGTTCCGCCCGGTCTTTGGCCGCGAGCGCCTCAGCCAGCTGTTCTTCGCGCCATTTGCCCATGCCGACCAGCGCAAGGCAACCGACCATCGATCGCACCTGATGGTGGAGGAAGCTGCGCGCCTCGGCCTCTATCAGAACATGCTCGCCTTCGCGGCGAACGTCCAGCCGGTCGAGCGTCTTGAGCGGGCTGGCTGATTGGCAGTGGACCGAGCGGAAAGTCGTGAAGTCATGCAGCCCCACCAGCGCCTGTGCGGCGCGGTGCATGGCATCGGCATCGAGCGGCTGGCTGACCAGCCAGGCCCGGTTCGCCTCCAGTGTCAGCGGCGCGCGGCGATTGGCGATGCGGTAGAGGTAGGATCGGCCCATGCAGGAAAACCGCGCATGCCAGTCATCTGCCACCACCTCGCAATGCGTCACCGCCACCGGGGCAGGGCGGAGCAGGGCATTCAGTGCTTCGGACAGGCGGAAGGGTTCGATGGTCTTCTCGATATCAACATGCGCCCGCATGCCCAGCGCGTGGACACCGGCATCGGTACGGCCAGCGGCGCTGAGCGTTACCGTTTCGCCGGTGACGGCATGGACAGCATCCTCCACCGCTTGCTGGATCGACGGTCCATGCGATTGGCGCTGCAGGCCCATGAAGGGCGTGCCGTCGAATTCGAGGGTGAGGGCGAAGCGGGTCAAGCGAGTTTCGTGCCCGCCGCAATCGCACGTCCGCGCAGCAATTCGGCTGTGGTCATCACCGGACGCCCGGCGCGCTGGATCAGGGTAGGCCGGATCGCGCCATAGCCACAGGCGATGGTCAGTTCATCGTCCAGCACTTCGCCTGCCGCACCAGCGCGGGCGAGCACTTCGGCAGCCAGCACCCGATACCGTTCCCCATCCAGTTCGAACCAGGCAATCGGATTGAAAGCGCGCACCTGACGCTCGACCAGTTCGGCGCTGTGGTGAAAATCGAGCCGGGTCTCCGCCTTGTCGATCTTCTTGGCATAGGTCAGGCCGTCTTCCACCTGCGGCTTGGCCGGGTGGCCGGGCAGGTCTGCCAGCACTTCCACCATCAGCTTTGCTCCGATTTCGGCGAGTTCGGCGGTGAGTTCGGGGCCGGTTTTGCCATCCACCGGCGTCTTGCCCTCGGCGCGAACCGGGCCGGTATCGAGGCCTGCTTCCATCTGCATGATGCCGACACCGGTCAGCACATCACCGGCAAGGATCGCCCGCTGCACCGGCGCCGCACCGCGCCAGCGGGGGAGCAGGCTGCCGTGGACGTTCAGGCAGCCGTGCTTTGGCGCATCGAGCACCGCCTGCGGCAGGATCAGGCCATAGGCGGCGACCACGGCAACATCGGCATCCAGCGCGGCAAAATCGGCCTGTGCCTCCAGATCACGCAGGGTGAGGGGCGTGCGCACCGGAATCCCCAGCGCCTCGGCCTCGCGCTGGACGGGGGAGGGGGTCAGTTCCTTGCCACGCCGCCCGCCCGGGCGCGGGGGCTGGCTATAGGCTGCGACCACCTCATGCCCCGCCGCGACCAACGCTTTCAGCGTCGGCACGGCGAAATCGGGGGTTCCCATGAAGATGATGCGCATGGTGGCTTTGCCTTTCCTTATCTGCGCCCTATCTGTCGTGACATGGCATCGCAAGAGATCGAGACATTGGCTTCCGCATTGGCCCGGCTTCCCGGCCTCGGCCCGCGTTCGGCGCGGCGGGCGGTGCTGTGGCTGGTAAAGCGGCGCGAAACCGCGCTGGTATCGCTGCTCGATGCGCTGGAAACGGTGCGGGAAAGCCTTGTTGAGTGCGATTCATGCGGCAATGTCGATACTTCAAACCCCTGCGGCGTCTGCGCTGATCCGCGCCGCGATTCGCGCTCGCTGTGTGTGGTGGAGGATGTGGCGGACCTTTGGGCACTCGACCGGGCCAAGCTGTTTGCCGGGCGCTATCATGTGCTGGGCGGGCGGCTTTCGGCGCTCGACGGCGTGCGGCCTGAAGACCTGACTATCGCGAAGCTGCTCGACCGCGTCTCGGCTGGCGGTATCGACGAAGTGGTGCTCGCCATGAACGCCACGCTGGAGGGCCAGACCACCGCGCACTACATCGCCGAGCGACTGGAAAACATGGCCGTGCGGGTGACGCAACTGGCGCACGGCCTGCCGGTTGGTGGTGAGCTGGACTACCTCGACGAGGGAACTTTGGCACAGGCCTTGCGGGCAAGGCGGCCGGTGGGGTAGCCCACCCCGCTGCGACTAGCTCGCCTGCGGCTCGACAAGTCTCGCTCCCCTCCCGCAGGCGGGAGGGGTTGGGGGTGGGCCTTGCCGAACCGCCCAACGCAAACTATCTGGCCCCCATGGCTATTCTCCCGATCATCGAAATCCCCGATCCGCGCCTGAAGCAGATCTCCGCCCCCGTCGATAACTTCGATGACCAGCTGCGTATCCTCGTCGCTGATATGTTCGAGACGATGTATGAGGCCCCCGGCATCGGCCTCGCC